>CAIOFV010000126.1 GCA_903857665.1 uncultured Myxococcales bacterium | reverse complement strand
TCAATCGGAGACGTTGTTCCTGTTCCCGAAGATCGTTCTGGTGTCCGAACCGAAAGGCGACCGGCGGCAGGACCGCCCGCCGTAAGCGTCGAGCGCCTCCAGGAGTTGCACGGGATACTCCTGGAGTTCGTAGCGCAGGCCGAGGCGAAGGCGGTGTGGAACGCGGCTGCCGCGGCCGCCTCGTGTGGCCTGGGCGTTGTCGTAGGGCTGGCGGCCCGCAGTCTGATCGGCGGCTGGCTGTTCGGCGGCATTGATCTGCCCGTGCTGATGACGCCGGCCGGGGTTTTCTTCCAGGTCGCCCGGAAGTCCGAAGAGAACTCGCGACACTTCCAGGCGCTGATGTCGGCGGTCCAGGAGGCGATCTTCACGGAGACGTTTTCGCCGGGCGCGTCAACTGCCGGGAGGAAGGGCCGCGATCCGATCTGCGTGCTGTCCCCGCCCGAGTTCCATGCGGTCCACGCGACGCAACGGCAACGGATTCTGCGTGCGGAGGTGCTCAACCTCTTGAGCCAGGTCCCGGTGGTGCGTGACCCCGCCGATGGGCGCGAGCATCCGGCGCCGGGCTGCCTGGTCTTCCTGGGCCAAGTGGAGCCGAAACGCTTCGTGGTCCGCGCCGACGGTATCGACGTGGATCTCACGATGACGCAGTACAGGCTGCTGCTGGCCATGGCGATCCGGAGGACGCTGTTCGGGAACGCCCAGCCGCGCGGCAATGACCCGGGGTCATACTTCCGGATCGGCAGCCGGCGCGATCACGCGAACGACATCGAAGCGCGCTTCCACGAGCGGTGCAGCCGCCAGATCCTGGACGAAGACGGGAGGGGCACGAAGCTGCGGCGGATCAACTGCTCCTCGGACGGGATCGAGATCGACGTGGAACTCCACCTGGCAGACCCGGACGTCGCCGGGGACCTCGAGGTCGCGGCCCTTCTCCGCGCACTCGCCTCCCATCCCACGTTCCGCGTCGATCCCGCGTAGGCGCGACGTAGCCACGACGTCGCCGCCACGTCGACACGACGCTAACCCTACGGCAATTCGCTGGTTTCGCTGGATCCAGCCTTCCAGAATCGCAACTGGAGGGCGCGGAACCCAATGTCCAGCAGCCGGCCAGAACAGGTCCCCTCGGAGCGCACGCCGGAAGTGCGCGCCGTGCTGGCCTGGCTGGACGCCCACGAGCGAGACGTGGACGAGGCGCCGTTGTGGAACGCCTTCCTGGGCACCACGGACATGGGCGATCAACTGCGGATCGTGCAGTCGCGGATCGAGCACAGACCGTCGAAGCCGTTCCACGGCCTCGGTCGCGGCCCGGCCGCCGACCCTGCAAGGCGGCGTGCCACGATCATCGTTGGCTACCTCCGCGGCGTCTTCTCCGCAACGGACCTGCCCACGCTCGATCCCCCATGGCCGTGGGGCCGGGTCTGCGGCCTCGCGGTCGAAGCCGATGAGTCCGGCGAAGAGGGTTGGGGTTCCTACCTCCAGGAGGACTTCGCGCGTTCGGCCCTTCGTGCCGCAATCGCTCGCGGCGACCTCTCGGTCCCGCGGGCGCCCGTTGACCTCGAAGCGCGCCTCCGCGGCTTCCTGAGCGGACTTGCAGGCGTGTTGAGATGAGCCCGAAACCCGCCCACGAAGGTTCAGGGAGGCCCAAGGGAAGATGCGACTTGCGAGGCCGCGAGAGCGGATCGCGTGATGCTCCCGAAAGGGAGTCGCGGAAGGGCACGGCAACGCCTCGCGTGGACCGGCAACGCGGGTCAAGGCGGTGCAAGTGTTCGAAGTGGTGCGGTCGCGAAGGCGGCCGTCGCGGCATCGAGGGGTTTGGCGCGGCCAGGCTGCGTTAGGCATGGCAGCGTCGGGTCTGGCTTGGAGACCCGCCCCGGGTGAACGGGTGTCCGGGATCCCGGGGCGGGTCGATCAACAAGGAGGTTCACGATGGCAACGCCGAGGAAGGCCCCGAACAAGCAGGCAGCGACCGAGACCGTGGTTCAGAAGACGATCGTCATCCAGAAGCCGAACCGCGCGCGGATCCTGGTCCGCATTCGGGGGATCACGCCGCTCATTCTGTCGGCGCTGTCGATCGCCGTGTTGATCGAGATCCTGAAGAACATGCAGAAGGACCCCGAGATCCGGGGCAAGACGAAACGCCCGCCGAAGGACCCGGTGGCCTGCTACAACAAGTGCTTCTACGAGATGCCGGCGCCCTGCAAGCCCGGCCACGCGATCCTGGCGCTCGCGCTCAAGAAGGCCATGGTCGCCGCGTGCCGCGAGGTCGAGGGGATCAGCATGACCGAGGCGCGGCAGTTCTTCCACGTGTACGGGACCGAGCACCCCATGATGATTCGCCTCCACGGCGAGCCCCGGATGCGGAACGACGGGCACGGCGACGCGGTGCGGAACGAGAACGGCAAGATCGACATCCGCTTCCGGCCCGAGTGGCCGGAGTGGCACGCGGACATCGTGATCCGGTTCAACGCGGACCTCCTGACGGCCGAGAGCGTCCTGAACCTGCTGGCCCGGGCGGGCGAAGTGGGGATCGGGGAGTGGCGCTCGGACAAGTCGGGAAACACGTTCGGCCAGTTCGAGGTGGTCGGGGCCGAGGGGGTGGCGTGATGCGGCACGGCAAGGTCACGGGGTGCCTCTGGGCCCCGGGGTTCCCGAACCGGGGCGTGAAGGTCGAGGACGCCCTCGCGGCGCTGGAGACGATCCGCGAACGCGACGGCTGCGAACTGACGCCCGAGTCGGTCGTGGACAGCGCCCGCGCCAAGCACAGCGTGCTGCACCCGATTTTCGAGTGGGACGACACGGAGGCCTCGCGGCGGTTCCGCCTGGACCAGGCCCGGCTGCTGCTGCGGTCCTACACGATCGTTTACGAGACCAAGCGCGACACCGTCATCGAGGTCCGGGGGTTCCAGCAGGTCACGAACCAGCGTCACGAGCACGTGTACGTCCCGACGCTCGATGCCCTGCGCGTGCCCGAGTACCGGGACCAGATCCTCGAGGCGGCGCGGCGCGAGCTGGAGACATGGACCCGCAAGTACGAGGACTACCACGCTCTGGCGGCGGTCGTGGCCGGCGTGAAGCGGCTGCTCGGCGGGACCTTCCCGGACGGGTCGGGCGCCCGGGCGGGGTAGGGGGGCGGGAGGGGGACATGGCACCGGACACCGAGACCACCCGGATCCTGCTCGGAACGGTGCGCATTCCCGCGCCCGGCGGGGGCGAGAGCCTCCTTTCCGTCTGGTTCAGAGGTAGGGTCGAAGTCGGGCTTGCGGAGAACGTACAATGGGCCGTAATCACGCCGGAAACAGGATCCTCGGACCCTACCTCGATCGGAAGCATGGACACTGGTTCTACGGCGAGATCGTCGATGACAAAAGAAGCTGGATTCGCATTCCAGGATGCCAGGATGCGGACGAAGCGAACGAGTTCGTCAACGGCGTGCGGGACCGGTTCTACGCCCCGCCGCCAATGTCCGTGAGGGACGCCGTGGACGCATTCGTCGAGCACGTGGACCGGCAGAGCGGGAACCCGGAGACGGTCGCCTTCGCCCGGTGCGCGCTGAAGTCGCTGGTCAAGGTCCGGGGCGACAACCTGGCCGCGAACCTTTCCTCCAACGCCCTCGACGCGTTCCTGAAGGACACGGCCGGGCGTGCGATGGCGACGCGGAGGTCGTACTGGAAGTGCCTGGCGCGTTTCGCGACCTGGCTTCGCCGCCGGGGGATGATCAACAAGGACATCGTCGCGGAGTACCTGCGCCAGCGGGATCGTCTGGACGAGCCGCTGCCCTGGCGCACGCGGAACGGAGCAAGGGAACTCGGGCGGGGGAAAGCGCAGCTCCGAAATCAGAGCGAGGTCCAGGCGTACCTCGCGACCGCGCTGGCGCTGACGTACGCGAAGAACGCACCAAGGACCGACCGGGAACGCCTGGCGGTGGAACGCCGGGTCGCGGCGAGCCTGCCGCTCCTGTGCGGACTCGCGTCGGGCGAGGTTCTGCACCTGCGGGTCGGGGACGTCGACCTGGAGGGTGGGATCGGGTACGTCCGGGACGAGGGGGCCGGCGAGGCGGACGGCTGGCACGTGAAGACGGCGGCGCGCAACGGCGAGTGGGAGGTCCCGGAGGTTCTGCGTGCCGACCTGACCTGGCTGACGGCGGATCGGTCGCCCGACGCCTTCCTGCTGCACGACGACAGCAACCGGCCGCACACGCGCGGCTGGCTCCGGGATCTGGTCGTCGAGGTCTGCGGGAAGTCCAAGGTGGACGGCCAGCCGGTGCGGAAGGTCTGCCCGCACGGGCTGCGCGGGACGCACGCGACGCTGTTGCGGGTGCTCATGGGCCGGCAGATCGGGGACATCGCGGAGGCATTGCGGCATGGGGACGAGGGCCGTACGGCGACGCGCCACTACGTGGGTGCCCCGGAGCGGCGGCAGGCGTTGAGGGTGATCGTGGGAGGCGCGGACGAAGCTGAGGCGGGACGGATTTCGTCTCGCATTTCGTCTCGTGCGGCTGAGCAGGCGGGGATCTGCGGTTGAAAAGCGAGCGGAAAACGCAGGGCCAAGAAGTACGAAAGCCCGCGGCATCTTTGGGATTTCTCCCTCGATGCCGCGGGCTTGCCCGGTCGGGGCGGTCAGATTCGAACTGACGACCCCTTGACCCCCAGTCAAGTGCGCTAACCAGGCTGCGCTACGCCCCGGGCCAAAAAGCGGCGAATCAATACCACGCGCTCCCGGGGAAGGCAAGCGGAAACGCTCGGTGGGCCCTTCGTGGAGACGGGACCGCGCGCGCTCGCGGCTTCGCGTCCGATCCATGTTGTACGCAGTCCAGCCCGTCCAACACCTGCCTCGATCCGTCCGCCATGAACCGGCGTGGATCCGGGCGGTTGTCGCAGTGGCGACGCGGCATGTCCCTTGCTGCCTTGTCCCTTGCGCGGCGGGATCCGCCGGTGCGCCCGCAACTGGGCCGAAGGGAGGGGAATCGATGGGACCGACCGGGGAGGGGCCGCGGGAGCGGCTGGTGGACGTGGGAGTGGCGGCGCTGTCCGACCAGGATCTGCTGACGCTGCTGGTGTCGCCGGGGACGCGCACGATGCCCGGGGACCGGGTGGCCCAGGGGCTGCTGGCCGATTGCGGCTCGATCCGGCGGCTGCAGGAACGTCGGCCGCGCGAACTGGCGGACGTGCCCGGGGTGGGGTTGGCCAAGGCCTGTCGCCTGCTGGCCGCGCTGGAACTGGGGCGACGCACACTGGTGCCCGCCGCCGACGGTCCCCCGTTGCTGCGGGCGTCGGACGTGGCGGACCGGTGCGCGCGCCTGGCCCACGACCCCGTCGAATCGTTCGTCGCGATCGGGGTGAACTCGCGCAATCGCGTCACGGGCGAGTGGGTGGTGGCCCGGGGATGGGAAAGCGGCGTCAACCTGACGCCCCGGCAGGTGTTCACGCTGCTGGTGAAGGAATCCGCCCATCGCGCGGTGTTCGTCCACAACCACCCGTCGGGCGACCCGGCGCCCAGCCCCGAGGACATACGCTTTACCGGGCGCCTGCTGGAAGCGTCACGCTGCCTGGACATCCGCGTACTGGACCACGTCATCGTGTCGCCCGGAGGCTTCGCCAGCATCCGCGAGCATCCCGGCACCGACCTTGAATTCGGATGAGCCCCGCGCTAGCATCCGCCGTCGCGTCGCGGCCTTGCACTGCCTGGGACGCGGGTGCTTCACCCGGGCACGCAGGCGCAGCCGCAGTCGCCTCGGGCGCTACCAACGGAGAAGGCTCATGAAGGGGCTCCTGGTCGTCTTCAGCGCACCCTCCGGGGCCGGCAAGACCACGATCATCTCGCGGGTGAGGGCGGTCGAGCCGAACTGCGCCTTTTCCGTTTCCCACACCACCCGCGCGCCGCGCGCCGGCGAGGTCGAGGGCATCGACTACCACTTCGTGACCGAGGACGGCTTCTCGGACATCGAGCGTTCCGGCGGCTTCGTGGAGTGGGCCCACGTGCACGCGCACCGGTACGGCACGTCGGTGGCGGAGGTGGACCGGCAGTTGGCTGCGGGACGGGACGTGCTGTTCGACGTGGACTACCAGGGGGGCCGCGCGCTGATGCGCCGGTACCCGGACGCCGTGACGATCTTCGTGCTGCCGCCGTCCATGGCGGAAATCCGTCGTCGCCTGCAGGGGCGTGCGCTGGACGACGAGGCCACGATCCGGCTGCGCCTGCACAACGCCCGTATCGAAATCGCGACGGCGGGCGAATACCGCTTCACCGTGACCAACGAAGAACTGGATCGCGCCGTGGAAGACGTCCGGGCCATCCTGCGGGCCGAGCGCCTGCGTTCCAGCCTGCACGCCGCCCGGATCCGCCAACTGGTCGCCGAGGAGGTTTGATCCCCATGTCCGACACCGTCCGTGTCCGCATCGCCCCCAGCCCGACCGGCGATCCCCACGTCGGGACCGCCTACGTGGGCCTGATCAACTATGCCTACGCGCGCCAGAACAAGGGCCAGTTCCTGCTGCGCATCGAGGACACCGACCGCGAGCGTTCGACCCGCGAAAGCGAGCAGGCGATCTACGATTCCCTGCGCTGGGTCGGGCTGGAGTGGGACGAGGGGCCCGACGTCGGCGGCCCGTTCGGCCCGTATCGCCAGTCGGAACGCGGCGACATCTACCGCGAGCACGCGATGCTGCTGGTGCGATCGGGCGCTGCCTACCCGTGCTTCTGCGCGACCGAGGAACTGGAAAAGATCCGGCTGCGCCAGCGCGAACTGAAGCGCCAGACGGGCTACGACGGCACCTGCCGGGGGATCCCGAAGGAACAGGCCCTGGCCCGCATGGCGGCCGGCGAGCCCCACGTCATCCGGCTGCGCGTGCCCGAAGGGCGGACCACCGTCATCGACCGTCTACGCGGCAACGTCGAAATCGAAAACGAGCAGATCGACGACCAGGTGCTGCTGAAGACGGACGGCTTCCCCACGTACCACCTGGCCAACGTGGTGGACGACCACCTGATGGGCATCACCGACGTGATCCGGGCCGAGGAATGGATTTCGTCCACGCCCAAGCACCTGATGCTGTACACCGCCTTCGGGTGGCAACCGCCGCGGTTCGCGCACCTGCCGCTGTTGCGGAACAAGGACAAGTCCAAGATCAGCAAGCGCAAGAACCCCGTGTCGCTGCTGTACTACCAGCAGATCGGCGTGCTGCCTGAAACGATGCGGAACTTCCTGGCGCTGTTAGGCCACTCGATGCCAGACGAACGCGAACTGTTCGAACTGGACGAGTTCGTGAAGGAATTCAGCTTCGACCGCGTCAGCCTGGGCGGCCCGGTGTTCGACATCGAAAAGCTGCTGTGGCTGAACGGCATGCGCATCCGCGCGATGGCTCCGGAAGTACTGGCCGGCCGCATCCGCGACCACCTGTACGCCCTCGATCGGCTGACCGCGATGGTCCCGATGGCCCAGGAGCGCATGCGCACGCTGGGCGACTTCGCCGAGGTGACGTCGTTCTACCTGGTGATGACGCCGAAGCTGGCCGCCGATGACCTGCGGGAGGCCTGCAAGACGCGCACGACCAAGGAGGCCGCGACGCTGCTGGCGGGCGCCATCGAGAAGTTGGATGCCCTGCGCGCCTTCGACAAGGAACTGGTCGAAACGACGCTGCGGGCCTACTGCGAGGAACTGCAGATCACCACGGGCGACCTGTTCGGCCTGTTCCGCGTCGCGATCACCGGCCGCAAGGCCGCTCCGCCCCTCATCGAGTCGATGGTCATCCTGGGGCGCGCCGTCAGCAGCCAGCGCCTGCGCGCCGCTGCCGAGGCCCTCAAGGCCCTGCCCGAGCCGAAGAAGAAGGAAGGGTAGGGGGTCGGGGGCGCCTCGGCCCCGCTGCAGGACGTCAGGACAACTCGCGAACCGGGAAGAAGAACGGGATTTCGATCGCGGCCGTCTCCGGCGCGTCGGATCCGTGTACCGCGTTCAGCGACACGCTGGTCCCGTACCGCCCGCGCACGGTGTCGGGCCCGGCCTTCGTCGAGTCCGTGGGACCCATCAGCGTCCGCCACGCGACGATCGCGTCCGGGCCCTCCAGCACCATCGCCACGATCGGCCCCGACGACATGAACTCGCACAGTTCGCCGTAGAAGCCTCGCTGGCTGTGCACCGCGTAGAACGCCTCGGCCTCGGCCCTCGCCAGCCGGGTCATCCGCAGGGCCACGACCCTCAGCCCCGCGGCCTCGATCATCGCCAGGATCGCACCGGTGCTGCCCGCCGCCACCGCGTCGGGCTTGATCATTCCCAGGGTCCTCAGAACCGCCATCGTCGCCTCCGCCAAATCAACGCTTCCATCCGATCCGACCCGCCAACGTCGCCCCGATGTCCGCGGGCGTGTCGGCCACCTCGATCCCGCAGTCCTTCAGGACGCGGATCTTCGATTCCGCCGTGCCCTCGCCACCGCTGATGATGGCGCCGGCATGGCCCATCCGGCGCCCGGGCGGCGCGGTCCGGCCCGCGATGAACGCGATGACCGGCTTGGTCATGTGCGACTTCACGAAGGCCGCGGCCTTCTCCTCGGCCGACCCGCCGATCTCGCCGATCAGCACCACAGCCTCGGTGTCCGGGTCGTCCTGGAACGCCTGCAGCACCTCGATGAAGCCGGTTCCGGCGATCGGGTCGCCGCCGATGCCCACCGCGGTGCTCTGGCCCAGGCCCAGTTCCGTCAACTGTGCCACCGCCTCGTACGTCAGCGTGCCCGAACGGGACACCACGCCAATGTGGCCGGGTTGGTGGATCGACGCCGGCAGAATGCCGATCTTGCAGCGGCCGGCGGGACTGATCAAGCCCGGGCAGTTCGGCCCGATCAGCCGCACGCCCGCACGGTCCACCAGCGGCTTGACCGCCAGCATGTCCAGCACCGGGACGCCTTCGGTGATGCAGACGACCAGCTTCACGCCCGCATCGACCGCCTCGAGGATGGCGTCCTTGCAATACGGGGCCGGCACGAAGATGCAGGACGCGTCCGCGCCCGTTTCCTTCACGGCCTGCCGCACGGAATCGAAGACCGGGATTTCGTCCACCTTCGTGCCGCCCTTGCCGGGCGTCACGCCTGCCACGACCTTCGTGCCGTAGGCGACCATCTGGCGCGCGTGGTAGGAACCCGCGCCACCGGTGATGCCCTGGACGACGACCCGCGTGTGCTCATTGACGTAGATCGACATCGTTTCACTCCCCCCGGCTGGCGCGGACGACGGCCTCGGCGGCCTCGCGCATGGATTCGACCGGCGTGATCCGCAGGCCCGACTTCGCCAGGATCTCGCGCCCGGCGTCCCGATTGGTTCCCTGCAGGCGCACCACCAGCGGCACCGTCAGCCCGACGTCCCGCGCAGCGGCCACGACGCCCTCCGCGATCACGTCGCACTTCATGATGCCGCCGAAGATGTTCACGAGGATCGCCTTCGGGTTGTCGCTGAGGATGATTTCGAACGCCGCCTTGACGCGCGCCCGGTCGGCCGAGCCGCCCACGTCCAGGAAGTTGGCCGGCGAGCCGCCGAAGTGCTGGATCGTGTCCATCGTGGCCATCGCCAGGCCCGCGCCGTTGACCAGGTTCCCGATGTCGCCCGACAACTTGATGTAGTTCAGATCGTGGGCCGTCGCGCGGACCTCCAGGGGGTCCTCCTCGTCGGTGTCCCGCAGCGCGGCGATGTCCGGGTGCCTGAACAGCGCGTTGTCGTCGAAGTTGACCTTGGCGTCCAGCGCCAGCAGGTCCCCGTCGGCCGTGACGACCATCGGGTTGATTTCGGCCAGCGACGCGTCCTTGTCCACGAAGGCCTTGTACAGCGCGGGCAGGAACGTCGCCGCCCGCTTCGCCGCCACGCCCGTCAGGCCCAGCGCGGTGCAGGTGTTGCGGACGTGGAACGGCTGGATGCCCACCTGGAAATCGATGAATTCCTTGTGGATCCTTTCGGGGGTGTGGGCCGCGACCTCCTCGATTTCCATGCCGCCCTCGGTGGACGCCATCAGGACGATCGTGCGGGTCTCGCGGTCCATCACCATCGCGATGTACAGTTCCCGGGCGATGGCCAGGCCTTCCTCGATGTAGACCTTGCGCACCAGGCGCCCCTCGGGGCCGGTCTGGGGCGTCACGAGGGTCATGCCGATCACGGCGGCCGCCTTGTCCCGGACCTCGTCCAGCGACTTCGCCACCTTGATGCCGCCGCCCTTGCCGCGCCCGCCGGCATGGACCTGGGCCTTGACGACCCATACGCTGCCGCCCAGCCCCTGGGCCGCGACGCGCGCCTCCTCGGGCGTCGTCGCCAGCGTGCCGCGCGGAACGGCCACGCCGAACGACGCGAGGACCGCCTTCGCCTGGTACTCATGGATCTTCATCAGCCGCACCTCCAGTCAGGACTTGCCAAGGGTACAGACCCTCCGGTCTGCGACACCGCCAACGGATCTTCGTGCTACTGGGGTTGTTCGACCAGGAACAGGGTTTTCAGGACGTCGGGATTCAGCACGAGGGCCAGCAGCGCAATGTCGCCGGAGCCGGAAAGGCTGATCCGATCGCCGCGCCCCTCGATCCGCCCGCTGCGGAACGTCTGGTCGGCCTCGGTCGCCGTGTCCATCGGGATCATGGCGCGGGCCTGGGCCGGGGTCGCGGCCTTCGGATCCTCGGCAGCGCCGGGAAGAGGCTGGACCTGTCGCCCGACCGCGGCCCACCAGGCCTGCACAGCCGCTTCCGCCGCCTCGGCCCGACCCGGTTCCGCCAGCACCATGGCCGTGTATCCCTGGGGATCCCAGAACACGGCCGAGGCGCGGCAGGCCGATTCGCACCACGGTGCCGCCGTCTTGTCCAGGAACCAGGCGCTGGCGTGTCGATGGCCATCGGAGGCCGCCAGTTCCGACAGCGCTTCCAGCCTGTGCGGAAGAGTCGCGGCCAGGGACGGCCGTGTCCTGCGGGAAACCTCCAGCACCTGGCGGATTGCATCCGGATCGCCGATCAGCAACCGCTCGCCCAGCCTTCCGACCCACGTCTCGTGCCCGCCCCGCTTGATGATCCATCCCTGGGCGTCCCCGAACTGCCAGAGGTGGCTGCCCTCGATCGGGCCGGCCTTCCCCCCCTCGCACATTCCATAGGTTCCGCCCTGGGTCAGCACGACGAGGATGCACTGTCCGGACACGGACGTCGCCTCAATGCCCCACAACAGGCTGATACGCTTGGATAAAGCGGCCCAATCCAGCGCCATCACGCCTCGCGGCCACAGGGTGGGCAGGGACTCCACAAGCTCGCGGGCCGTGACGGATGGAAACGTCACGACCAGGCGAGCCGAGTCCGGGATCAGCGTCGCCACGTCCGAAAGGACGTCCACGCGACCCGATGGCGGCGGAGGAGGGGAGGGCGGGGGCACGTCCGGACTGGACGCCGCAGGCACCGCGGGCAGGTCCGCCGCGGGGGCGGGAGCCGGGTTCCTGCAGCCGCATCCGCGGCCCGCGCACCCTGCCGCGACGACGGATGCGACAACGATCAGCAGCGTGGATCCCCGCACCATCCGTACCTTCACGCTTCACCTCTCACGAAGGGACTTCCTTCGCCAGTTCGACCTCGTCCGGCTCCTTCAGCAACCATTCGTTCAGTGCGATCCCGCCATACCAGCATGCGACACCCATCACCAGCCCGGCCAGCACGTCCGTCACATAGTGGTAACGAAGGACCACCGTCGCCAGGATCAGCATCGCCTGGATCGGCAGGATCGCCCAGAACACCTTGCGACGCCATCGCCACATCGCCAGCAGCACCGTCACGGCGCCGGCGGCATGGCCGCTGGGGAAGCAGTCGAAGGTGACCGATTCTGCGTGGTGGATCGCCGGGCCCAGCCACGGCTGGATGAGCCACCCCTGGATCGGCTGCGTGAAGTGGAACAGGCCCGCGTACTCGGGCAGCGTGGCGACGCGGTACGGCGACATCGCCGGCACCAGGAAGTACCCCAGGCAGGTCGCGCATTGGACCAGCGCAACGGCCGCGAGGTACGAGTTGAAGTCCCGGTACTCCCGCTTGAACAGCAGCAGCAGGCCCCACAGGAACATCGGGTAGAACATTACGTGCGCCACTTGCAGGGCGTCCACGACCAGGGGCTGCAGCAGAGGTTCCAGCGCCGCCAGGGGCTCGGTACCGAAGATCGCCGTGTCGATGGCCACCAGGTCCCGCTCGTAGGTCCTGCCGACGACGAACGGCAGCACCTGGCTCAGTTGCAGGAACATGTAGGGGATTGCCCATGACATCGCGACGGCGCGAAACAGGCTCATCGCCATCGGCTTCGCCCCGGCCCGGCTCAGCAGCCGGATCGCCCCGGCGTATCCAATCGCCACGGCCAGGTATCGGCCGACGACCTGCGGGTCCTCGAGGCGGTTCCGGAACGCGAGCGCGATCATGGCGACGATCAGGCCGAAGCCGATCGTGACGAGGTCGCAGGCCTCGAACCCCAGCTTGCGGGCCCTCATCCCAGGTCCTCCCGGAATCGCTGGACGATGGGATACCGTCGACCGACGCCGAAGGCCTTCTGTGTGACCTTCAGGCTGACGGGGGCCTGCCGTCGCTTGTATTCGGCGGCGGGGACCGTGCGCGTGACCCAGGCGACCGTGTCGCGAGGGAAGCCGCGGGCCAGCAGCCCGCGACCATCGAGGTTTTCCACGATCATGGCGTCCAGCAGCGGGTCCAGGACGGGGTAGGGCGGCAGGCTGTCCTCGTCCTTCTGGTCGGCTCGCAGCTCCGCCGAGGGAGGACGCTCGATGGTGTCCACGGGGATGACCGGGGTTGCGCCGTTCAGGTCGCGCGCCACGTCGTAGACCAGCGCCTTGTTCAGGTCCCCGATCACGGCGAGGCCCCCGACCATGTCCCCATACAGCGTGGAATAGCCCACGGCCAGTTCGGACTTGTTGCCCGTGTTGAGGACCAGCGCGCCGTTGCGGTTCGACCAGGCCATCAGCAGCGTGCCGCGGATCCGGGCCTGGAGGTTTTCTTCGGTCAGGCCGCCGGGCGCGCCGCCCATCGCGTCCGAAAGAACGGAAAGGAAGGCCTCGAAGACGGGTTCCACCGGGATTTCGTGGAATGCGATCCCGAGGTTGCGACACAGGGCCTCGGCGTCCGTCCGGGTGCCGGCCGACGAGTATCGGGAGGGCATCGAGATCCCCGTGACCGCGTCGGGACCCAGCGCCCTGGCCGCGAGGGTCGCGACCACCGCCGAATCGATGCCGCCGGACACCCCGATCACCACCTTGCCGAATCCCAGCTTGCCGCAGAAGTCCCGGATACCCAGGCACAGCGCCTCGACCACCTCGCTGGCGGCGGAACGATGCAGGACCGCCTGGGCATCCACCCGCGGCCCCGGGGCCGCCGTGTCCACCACGAAGAGGTCTTCCGTGAACGCCTTTGCCAGCCGTAGAAGGGCGCCGTCAGCGCCGATCGCGAAGGATTCGCCGTCGAACACCAGGCCGTCGTTGCCCCCGACCTGGTTCGCGTACACGACCGGGACCCGCAGGCGACGCGCGATCCGCTGACCCAGTTCCAGCCGCGTCCGCACCTTGTGCACATGGAAGGGCGACGCCGAGATGTTCACCAGCACGTCGGGCGAAAGCGCGGCCAGGCGGGCGATCGGGTCCTCCCGGTAGGCCGTGCCGCAGGAAACGGCCGGGTCGTTCCAGATATCCTCGCAGATTGTCAGGCCAATCCGGCCATAAGGCCGCGAAACAACAGTCGGTTCCAGGGATGCCTCGAAGTACCGGTCCTCGTCGAAGACGTCGTACGTCGGCAGCAGGGCCTTCCGGTGCGCCGCCAGCACCTTGCCGGCGGACAGGAACGCCGCGGCGTTGAACAGGCGTTTCCCGAGGGGCGCGGGATTGGGCTGGGCGAACCCGACCACGGCATCGGGGCCGTCCACGAAGGCGGCAACGGCCTCCAGCGACCGCAGGTTCGCCTCGACGAACGCCGGTCGCTCCAGAAGATCCATCGGCGGGTACCCGGGGATCGCCAGCTCGGGGAACAGGACCACGTCGGCGCCCAGGTCGGCGGCTCGACGATAGGCCGCCTGGATCCGCTGCACGTTCCCTTCGAAATCGCCGACGGTGGTATCGATCTGAGCGACGCCGATTCTCATGGCGGGGATTATAGGCGTGATGCGACGGTCGGTCCAGACGTGCAGAGCCGCGACCCGACAAGGCCGGAGGCTTCCCATACCGGGCGTTTCCCGCCCCGGGGCACCCTCCCCGCCCAAACCCTGAACGTCCGATAAGAGATATTATGTTAACTCATGTGCGGTCGGGTCGCTTGGGCGGGTTCGGCCCATGCCACGGCCCCTCCCCGGGCCTGCAGCCGAGCCTCCAGGAACTGCCCGACGGCACGAACCGGGCCTGGACGAAGCGACGCACCTCGGCCCTGGATGCGGTGTTGCTGAACAGCGGGATCCGCGTCCGGGCAATTCGTCGTCGTCGGCGAGCGATTGTTCTTGCGAACGGCATTTTCCTCGCCTTGGGTCGCGGGCGGGTTCCGGCGATTCTGTGCATGCGCGGTGGCGGTGTCCGCGCAGACTGACGGAAATCCTGGAGGGACGACGATGGAAAACCTGCTGGCATTCGGTACCGTGGTGCTGTCGACCGGCCTGGGCCTCAGCATCTCGCTCAGCACATTGTGGGTGATCGTCCACTTCGGGATGCGGCACTGACCGACGCTGCCCGACCCTTCTACTTCCAGTTTTCCGGCTTCGGCCCGCGGTCCTTGCCCGTGATGGCCTTCAGGGCGTCCCGCGCCCGATCGTGAACCATCGGGCTCTTGTCGCCCAGCAGCGTGATGAGTTCCGGGACGGCTTCCTTGGGCTTGATCTTCAGCACGGCGCTGGCCGCCTTCAGGCGGACGTTGGTGTCGGGGTCCGAAAGCGCCTTGCGCAGCACCGGGACGGCCGTCTTGTCGCCGATTTCGCCCAGCGCCCAGGCCGCGTTGGCCCGGGCCGCCTCGTAGGGGTCCTGGTCCAGCGAAAGGATCAGGTTTTCCACGGCCTTACGGGACGGGATCCCCAGGAAGGAACGGGCCGCCATCGCGCGGACGTCCGGATCCCGGTCCAGGATCAGCGCATCCGCGATGGCATCGATGGTCTCGGCGGACTTGTCCTTCAGCAGCCCCAGCATCACTGCCGACTGGATGCGGACCTCGCGGTTGGTGCAGCGGAGCGCCCTGCGCAGGAACGGCAGGTAGGCCTTCGGGTCCTTCTTGACGACCTGGTTGAACACCTTTTCCGCACCGCTCTTGACGTCCGCCATGCCGGTCATGCAGGACTTTTCGACGTCGTTGAGGGCGACCTCGGCCGCGGACAGCAGTTTGTAGTCGCGCCCGCGTGCCGCCGGATGGGTCTTCGGGCGCATCTCCTCGGCGTTCGCGGCGTCCGCGGCGGCCTTGGCGGCCTGCGCAGGCGCATCGGGGTTGGTCGGGGCCGCGACGGGGACGTCCGGCTCGATCCGGGGCGCCGCGGCGCGCATGGCGTCGATCTTGCCCTTCGCGCCGCACCCTGCAACGGCCACGAGGGCCAGCGCCAGCAGCACGCCCCCTGACGCCCTGCCCTTCGCGAAACGGATGATCATCGTGAAGATCCTCCAGGATGCCGGCATTCGAGGCCGGATTCCATGTTGCGCACCGCGTCATCGTACTACAATGCCGCCGAAATGGATGGGGGGTTTTCCATGGCGCTGGGACTGCGGGAACGGGAGTCGATGGCCTCCCGCCTGGAAGCCGAGACCTTCGACCTGATCGTGGTCGGTGGCGGGATCACGGGCGCGGGGATCTTCCGGGACGCGGCCCTGCGGGGACTGAAGGTCGGCCTGGTGGAAATGGACGACTTCGCCTTCGGGACGTCGTCGCGTTCCTCGAAACTGGTCCATGGCGGCCTGCGCTACCTGCAGAACGGGGAATTCGGGCTGGTGCACGAAAGCACCACCGAGCGGGTGAGGCTGGAGCACCTGGCCGCCCATCTGGTCCTGCCCCTTCCCTTCCTGATGCCTGTCTGGAAGGACAGCAGGCACGGCGTCCGGTTGATGAATGTGGTGCTTTGGCTCTACGACGCGCTCAGCATGTTCGGCGTCTACCGGATCCACTCCCATTTCGGGCCCAAGAAGGTCGTGGAAACAGCCCCGATGGTTCGCAAGGAGGGGTTGACGGGCGGCCTGCTGTACTACGATGCGGTGACCGATGACACGCGGCTGACGCTCGAAAACGTGCTGGGCGGCGTGCAGGCGGGCGGCGTGGCGCTGAGCCGGGCGAAGGCCGCGGGGGCGGAGTTCCAGGGCGGGCGGGTCGTTTCGGTCACGGTGAATGACCTGCTGAACGACCGGACGCTGGTGGTGAAGACGCACGCCGTGATCGGGGCGGCCGGCCCGTGGACCGAGGCCGCCCAGGTCGTGCTGGGCATCCAGGACGGCCCGAGGCTTCGTCCCACCAAGGGCTCCCACATCGTGGTTCCGCGCAGCGTCGCCCCGTTTTCCACCGCGGTGGTGATGAAGGCTCCCCAGGACGGTCGCGCGATGTTCATCATCCCCTGGCACCAGGCCACCGTGATCGGGACCACCGATACGGATTACGACGGCGACCCTGCGAACGTGTACGCGTCCCGCGAGGACGTGGAGTACCTGCTGACGGCCGTCCGGCACCAGTTCCCGCAGGTTGGTGCGTCCGCGAAGGACGTGATCGGGACCTGGGCCGGGCTGAGGCCCCTGCTGCGCAACGAAGGCGTGGCCGAAAGCCAGGTGTCGCGCGAGCACCACATCCACGTGGACCCGCGGGGCATCGTGACCATCGCCGGGGGCAAATTGACGACCTACCGCCTGATGGCGGTCGAGTGCCTGGAAGCGGTCGAGCCGTTCCTGGGCCGCGATCTGCCGAAGTCGATCACCGGGAAGGCCCCCCTGCCCTACCGCGGGGACGTGCTCGACGAGGCGGCCCGCGAGGGCGCGATTACCCGGCTGCGGTCCGCGCGGGGGCTGCCCGAGGACATCGCCCGGCACCTCGTCTGCACGTACGGCGCGAAGTCCGACGCGCTGCTGGACCTGTCGTCGGCCTCGCCGGCGCTGGCCGAGCGCCTGGACCCGGAGTGGCCCTTCACGGGCGTCGAGATCGCCTGGGCCGTCCGCGAGGAGATGGCGCTGACCCTGATCGACGCGATGTGCCGGAGAACGCAGGCGTTCTTCCTGCTGGGGAACCGGCTGGGACCCGCCGCCCGGAAGGCGGCCGCGATCATGTCCGCGGACCTGGGATGGGACCCTGCGCGGACGGATTCGGAGGTGGCCGGGATCCTGCAGTACCAGGACCTTCACCTGGCATGCGTCCGCTGATTCCGCCCCCGCCCGGACGGGCATCCGGCGAGCCGGCCATGCCTTCGCGAGCCCGGATCAGCGATTCCTTCGTGATCGGCTGGGCCCGGACGGCCCGAGCCAGCAGGTCCCGCACCGGCAGCAGCTTCCCCTGCTCCCCCAGCACCCGGCCGCCGACGTGGGGCAGCGACCAGTTCAGCACCGAGTAGTGCCGGTCCGCGAACGCGGTCGGCATGACGGTCGCCGTCAGGTCGAATCGCAGCCGTCCTGCGGCGCGAACCGCCAGCCACGGCAGCGCGAACATCACCTCCCAGGGATGGGGCCAGGGTGTCTGAAGAATCACCCTGCCGGGCTGCGCAAGCGCGTGCTTGAGACCGTCCAGGAAGCGGCACACGACCCCGGGCGACATCGAGGGCACGTCCTGCTCGCGCCAAGGCGCGCGCAGGTGGAGGTCGAAGGGGATCCGCCTCAGCGGCTCCATTTCCGCCGAGTCGAGGAACGCCAGGGCATCGTCGTCCGGGAAGACTAGCAGGGAGAGCCGCACGGGGCCCAGGGGCACGGAGGCAAGGTCCTGCAGGGCCTGCCCCAGGTGGTGGTCGTTTCCCGCGTGGCACAGGATGCGGTCGCCCGATCCCGGGTTCTTCGCGTGGTGGACCAGGATGATCTCGGAGGCGCCTGCCTGTCGGACCGCCTGGAATCCCGCCCGTCCTGCCACGCTGGAGCCGCCGAAGGTCACGCGGACGTCCGGGAAGCCGGCCAGGCGCGCCTTCCGTACCACGCGGTACAGCGACGACGCCCGCAGGAGGTCGGTGCCGGCCAGCCACAGTTGCGGGTGGTGCCAGGAACTGATGGCGCCGATCTCCTCCTCGAAGTGGGCGGCCAGATCCTCCTGGGGAGCGAGGGTGACGTGGAGTCCCGGGCAGGAACCAGGCAGCACGCAGGAGGCGCAGGCCGGAAGGCGCATGTAGCCCGCTTCGTCCCCCCGGCTGGTGGAACCGGGCTTGTTGGCGTCGTCCTTTTCGCGGAAGGTCGCCCGCTCGTACGCGTCCAGGTCCAGCCCCTGGAGGACGTCCCGGAACAGGCAGGGCGGCAGGTTGAACAACTTGACCCGGAAGCCCCGGCGCTGTCCTTCGAGGATGACCCGGCGAAGGCCGTCCACCACCTCGACCAGATCCACCTGGACCCGCGCCGCCTCCAGGAAATTCGACTTGCCCAGGATGCCCGGCTGGAAGACCAGGAGGCGCACCCCGAGTCCCGCCAGCATCTCGCCCATCTCGGAAAGCCGATCGACGTTTCCCCGATGGATGACCGTGAACGTGTTCAGGCGGATCGGGCGCGATGACCCGTGGGTGGCCACGGCGTTGCGGATGGTCTGCTGCGCGCGCAGGAACGAACCGGGGTGGCCGGTCGCGGCGTCATGGATCTCGGCCGTCGGACCGTGGATGGACACGCCCAGGGACGTCAGTCCCGCCGCGCAGGCCTCCTGGAAGAAGTCCGGGGACGCCAGGCGCCATCCGTTGGTGGTGATGGCCATCCGGCGATAGCCGATCTCCCGGGCGTAGCGGACCAGTTCCAGGAAGTCGGGCCGTACCGTCGGTTCGCCGCCCGTCAAGGACACCTCGTCGAAGCCGTTCGCCAGCCCCCACCGCATGCGTTCGCGAACCTCTTCGCCGGGCACCAGCTTCGGGTATTCCGGGATGGCCCGGTAGCCTCGCTGGTAGCAGAAGACGCATCGGTTGTTGCACAGGATGCCGGTTTCGATCACCAGCGTCCTGTAGTGGGTGGCCGCCATGGTTCGGTATTGTACCCGCGTGGGCGGCGATCGTGTACGATTCCGACGTCCGGGCGCGTGGGAGGCGTTTGTGCGAGCGGGAACCTTCCCCTGGCGATGCGGCTCGTCTGTACGGGCGGCGCTGCCCGTCGCTGTGCTGCTGGTGTCGGCCTGCGCGGCGGAAAGGCCCGTGCTGGTGTCGCCGGGCGGACGCCTGCGCGTGGAAAACGCCTCCGGCGAGCCCGTCGAGGTCTTCGCGCGCGGGGATCGGGTGGCGCGGCTGGCCGACGGGGCTGACGTGCGCCTGGACCGCCTGCCCCTGGGGGATTGCCCCGTGGAAGCGCGGGGCGATCGGACCGGCTGGCGGATGGGGAAGACCGTTCGGCTGGAACCATCCGGCGAGGTGTCGTGGACCGTTCGCGGATCGGAAGAGCATGACAAGACCTTGCAGAACCTGCCCACCGGCCGCGTCCGCTTCGTGAACCTGACTGCGGAACCGATCCGGGCCTTCATCGACGACGTCGCAAAGGACCTCGTCTGGCCGTCGGGCGAAGCCGAGTATTCCGGGCTCCCCCCGGGCGTGCATCGCCTTCGCGCCGAGGGCACCCGTTCAGCCTTCCGATCCGGTGCCGACGTCGGCGTGTCGGTGGAAGCCGTGTCGCGCTTCGAAGTGGCCCCGCCCCGGGCGGCGCTTCGGATCGCCAACCATTCCGGCCAGTCGGCGCGTGTGTCGGTCCGGGACGAAGCCGATCGCCTGGTGCGCGCGGGATCGACCGCGACCTTCGATGACCTTCCGCCGGGGTCTGCCGATGTGTGGGCCCGGGACCAGCAGGGGCGCTTCCTGTGGTCGGGCGCGGTGCCGCTGGTCGCCGGCGAGGTCGCGGATGCCATCATCCCGCAGCCCGAAGGCGTGGTCTCGGTGCTTTCCGACGTTCCGTTCACGGTCGCCGTATGGGTCGATGGCGTCAACCTCGGGCTGTGCGCGGCCTCCGGCGCCGCCGAGTTCAAGGGGTTGGCGGTCGGGCGGGTGCATGTCGAGGCCGTCGATCCCGAAGGGCGCGTGGTGGCGAAGTCCACCCTCGTGCTGGCGAAGGGCAACCCCATCCTGTGGATGATCCGCCTGGGCGACACCTCCGCGCGCCGGGCCGACGACGGCAGCGTGGCGATCGAAAACGCGACCGTCGAGCCCCTGCGCATCCAGGTGGACGGCTGGGACCGCGGGGACGTCCAGCCGACGTTGCGCCGCATCGTGCCGGGCCTGGTGCCGGGCCCCCATGCGATCGCGGTCGTGGGATTGCGTTCGCGCGAGGTGCTGCGGGCCGACGTGGAGGTGCCGGGCGGCGGCCAGGCCACCTGGGTCGCCCACTCCCTGACGGCGGTGCTGCTCCTGCGCAATGACAGGACCGAAGAGGTTCGCGTGAAGGTGGAGGGGGACACCGTCGCCCGCCTGGCGCCGGCTGAGTCCTTCGAAGTGTCCCTGCCCGCCGGGCCCCACCGGATCGAGGCCATCGGGGTCACGTCGCTGCGTTCCACGCTCCACGGCCTGGTCCTTCCGGCCTCATCGACGACCCGCCTGTCGCTGCCGTCGCCCTTCTCGACCCTGATCGCCACCAATCGTCGCAACGAACCGCTGGCGCTGGCCGACGGCGACCGCCAGTTGGGGGTGATCCTCCCGGGCGATCGCGTGACGCTCCGGGACATCCTTCCCGGCGACCACCTGCTGGAAGCGCGTTCGCTGGATCGGCCGCTGTCCTGGCACCTGAAGGTGGCGCTGGCGGCGGGGGATTCCTTCGCGTGGGAACTGGGCGATTGACGCCGGGCCCGACGGTCGGGCCGGCCTTCAGGCCGGGATCGGGAACCACCAGAAGAACCAGAACCAGGCCATCGGCGCGACGAACAGGAAGGCGTCGATCCGATCCAGGAATCCCCCGTGCCCGGGCAGCAGGTCGCCCGAATCCTTGACGCCCCAGGTGCGCTTGAACAGCGACTCGACGAGGTCGCCGACCTGCCCGAGGGCGCCGCCGACGAGCGCGAATCCCACCAGGGACGGCAGCGTGATGTCGGGCAGCAGCAGCGCGCGGATCAGGAGGGCCCCCGCCACGCTGCCGATCATGCCGGACACCGAGCCTTCCCAGGTCTTGTTGGGACTGACGGCGGGGTACATCTTGTGCCGGCCGAACGTCTTTCCGCCGAAATAGGCCATCGTGTCGTTGCCCCAGGTCACGACGCCGGCCAGCAGCAGCACGTAGCGGCCGGTGTCCCCGTGTTCGTCCCGCAGGATGAGCAGCGAGATGGCGCCCAGAAGCCCGACGTAGGCCAGGCCGCCCACCCCGTGGCTGGCGCGGGCGCCCGCCTGCTCGATCGGGTGTGGCGTGAAGAGCACCGCCACCAGGATCGCGATGACTCCCAGCGCCAGCGCCGTGGCGATGCCCTGGAAGGCCCGGTCCATGGGGAGGAGGCTCGCTGCCGCCAGCACCGAGGCGCCCGCGAGGGCCGCGACGACCCGATCGACGGCCTTCACCTGCCTCCCCGGCAGACGGACGAACTCGTCCAGGGCAAGCAGGAAGACCGCCACCGCCACGGGGGCCACCCACAGGAACGGCGCCTTGAGGATGCCGACCAGGGCCACCGCCGCAAGGACCAGACCCGTCGCGATCTTCACAAGCATCTATTCAGCATCCTGTAATGATTCAGATGTATCAAGCCAGTTCGGCTCGAGTCGCACAGCGATGTGGAAGTGTCACACGGAAACGCGGGGCGGGTCAATGACGGCGAAGCCCAGGGCGGCGAGGTTGTCGCGGGAAAGCCCTACCTCGGGGGCTGGTGCCACAGCTTGCGCCACAGGCGAAGCGCGCGCAACCCGCTCCAGTCGCCCGGCTCCAGGACCGCCGCATGCCGGTAGGCCTCGCGCGCAGCCGCAGGGCGACCGGCGGCCTCGAGCATGCGACCGAGGTGGTAGAACCCCTCCGCGACCCCTCCACCCTGGTCGAGGCTCCAGGCCCGGCGGGCGCGTTCCTGGATCGGGATGGAGGACGCGGCGCCGTCGTGGAGGAAGCGCGCCCATGCCTCGGTTTCCACGTAGTATGGCAGGCCGCGTGGCGCCAGGATCACGGCGGATCGGGCCTCGCGCTGCGCCCGTTCGAGGTCGCCGCCGGCCAGCGACAGGAGGTAGGCCAGGTTGTTCCGCAGCGATCCGTCCGAGGGCGCCAGGGCGATTTCGCGTTCGTAGGTTTCGATCCCGGTCGGCAGGCCATGCGCCATCTCGGACAGGTGTCCCCGGAGGGCGCCCCCGTCCGAATCCCGGGGGACGCGATCGGCTTCGATCCATCCCAGGGCCATCGAACCCAGCAGGCGGCGGGCCGCCAGCGGCGCCTCCGACGACTCGCCGAGGTACGACACGATCCGCGCCCCGATCGCGCGCCGGAGGACGGCGGACCCGCCAAGCGCCTTGTCGGCGGCCTCGTACAATGCCCGGGCCGCATCGTAGCGCCCGGCCGCCAGGGCGCGGTCGCCCGCCGGCAGCAGGCCGGTCGATGCCGTGGCCGGGGCGAGCGCACCGGCGCACTCCCGCGCAGCCTCTGCAGTCGACGCCTCGCCGCAGGCGGCAGCCTTTTCGACCTGGGGCGCCTCGGCGCCTGCCCGCTTGCCGAGGGCGGCCACCAGCGTGTCCAGGAACCCGAAGGGGAGCGCCGGGTCGGTGAGGACCGACTGGGCGGCGCGCAGCCGCAGGCCGACGCCGTCGGGGGCCAGGGTCGCCGAGGCCCGGGCCCAGGATTCAGCGTGGTCCATCCGGCCCATGCGGGCTGCCATCCTGGCCGCCTGCCAGAGGGCCTCCGAGGCATCCGGGTCCGCCGCTCCGGCGATGACCGTCGGGATCCAGGCCTCCACCAGTTCGGGGGTCAGGTCCGTCGCTGCGGTGGACACCACGGCGGCCGCGGCCTCCCTGCGATCGCCGTGTCGCGCCACGTACTCGTCGGCCGCCTTCGCGGCGCCGGCGCCGTCCCCGGCCCGCAGCAGCGACACGACGCGCCGACCTGCCATCGAGTCATCCCCCGGAAGGGACCGGACCATCGGCTCGAGCACTTCCGCCGCCAGGTCGTCCCTAAGCGCCTGGGAATACAGGTCCGCCAGTCGCCGACGCGTCTGGGGACGGTCGTCGGTCGAGGCCAGTGCGCGGGCCTCGGCCTCCTTTCGAAGGGCGCCGTCTCCCGCGTGGAGGGCCGCCTCGACCGCCTCGATGGCTGCGGAAGGGTCCAGCAGGAACCAGCGGGAACGTTCGAAGAGCGCCCGGGCGCGTCCGCCGTCATCACCGGCCTCGAAGCGGGAGGCGGCCAGGGCGGCCTGGACCGCCGCCGGGTCCTCGGTGCGCGCGACCAGCGCCTCCTCGACCGCCTTTTCCGGGTGCCGGGCCAGCATCCGGCCCGAAACCAGCGCGATCCGGACGGCATCGGTCGCGTCGGCCTCCCGGGCCAGCATCTTCAACGCTCGCATCGCCAGGGGTTCGGCCTCCTCCCAGCGTCCGCACTCGAAGGCGGCACGGGAGACTGCCAGCAGGGCCCTCGGGCCCTGGGGATCCTCGCCGGCGAGGGATTTCCGGGCGTCATCCATGCGGTCCCGTCGTCCTGCGAGGCAGGCTGCGAGGTACCGGGCCTCGGCCGCCCGGACGCCGCGGACGATCCCGAGATCGTCCGCCAGGCCGGATCCACGGCCCGCGTGCACCTCGTCACGGACGAACCGGAAGGCCTCGTCCGAGGGGCCATCGAGGCCGGGAAGCACATCCAGCAACTCGCCGCGCGCCTTTCCGAGCGCCTCCTCGCCCCCGATCTGGAGGCGCAGCCGCGCCCGCATCAATCGGAGGTCGCTGGATGCCTCCGGACCGTCCAGGGCCCGGTCCAGGACCGCCACGGCCTCGGCGGGGGCCCCTTCGGCCAGGAAGAACGCGAGCACTGCGCGTGACCAGGGCTTGTCCTCGCTGCCGGCGGACCTCTTCCGCGCAGGGCCGTCGAAGCCGGACAGGGCCACCGACAACGCCTCGGTGCGGCGGTCCAGCCGCCACAACGCGACCATCAATGCGGCGCGTCCCTCGTCGGTCATGCTCCGGGTCGGGACGCGCGACAGGGCCTCCACCGCGCGATCGAACCGTCCCAGGGTCGCCAGTACCCGCCCGATGTTCTCGTCCGCCGAAGCGATGCCCTCGTTGCCCTTCCGGTAGCGGTCGAGGAGCGTATCCAGGAGGCCGTCGTGCCCGGCGCGGGCCAGGTCCTCCGCCACCTCGGTCAGTTCCCGGACATCGACCTCGGCGATCGATTCCTCGCGGGCTCGCGCCAGGAGGGCCTCGCCGCGGTCGCGATACCCGGCCCGCACCCACTCGAGGTAGACCCTGCCCTCCCCTCCCCGTCGGGCAGCCAGGTACGTTTCGACGGCCTGGGTCGCACCCGCAATATCGCCCGCGGCCAGCAGCGCACGCGCCGTTTCCGCAGCGACGATGGCGTCCTGACTGGCCCCGTCGCCCCGGGGCGCGTGACGCAGCAGGTCGGCCCATGTCGCGCCCAGGCCCTGCTCCCGGAACGTCTCACCCAGACGGGACAGCAGCATTCCGTCGGGCGGCGTCGCCATCGTGATCGTTCGTGCCTGCTCGATGGCCCCGGCGCGATCCCCGGCCCGGAGCATTCGAACCACGAGGTCCGCCCGCAGCGCCTTGGCGCCGCTCCCGGACGCCACCCGTTCCGCGACGATATCCCGCGCTACGAGGGGCTGATCCGCACCTTCCAGGCGGTTGGCCGCGGCGAGGCAGCGGGTGTCACCCTCCTCGCCAGCATCGACACGACAGACTTCCCGGGCCCTCCGCGATGCGTTTTCGATCCGACCCGCACGCAGCCAGAGCGCGATCTCCAGATCGGACAGGAGCGGACGCTCGTCCTCGCGAACCGAGGCGCGCCCTTCGACGACCAGGGCCGCCGCTTCCGCGAACCTTCCGGTCGCGCCGATGGCCAGCGCGGCGGCCTGAAGAGGCCCGGCACGCCGCCAGTCGGCGCGTGCAAGGGTCACCAGCAGTCCCCGCAGGACATCGTCGCGGCCCAGCCGCCACAGGCAGTCCACGTACGCGGGAACGGCCTGCAATCGCACCGCCTCGTCCGGGTCTGCGACGGCCCGTGCGTACCAGGGCACCGCCCGGGACAGATGCCCGAGCGCCTGCATTTCGCGAGCGACTCTGAGGGCCACGCCGCGCTTCTTGCCGGAATTCTCCAGTGCCTTCTGGAATCGGGCCTCGGCCTCGGGTGCCCGCCCCGCCTGCAGCAGGACGCGACCCGCCTGCAGTTCCACCTCCCACCGCCGATCGGGCGCCGCAACGCGGCTTGCCCTGTCCAGCGCCACCAGCGCGAGGTCGGTCAGCCCTTCCGTGGCCAGCGAACGGGCCAGGGCCTCGTGGTCGAAGTCCAGCACCATCGGTCCGGACAGGAAGATCTTGAGATACCGCGACGCGCAAGGCACGTCCCCGATGGAAAGGCAGGCCTCCCCGACCGCCTGGGCCAGGGGCGGGTTGACGGCGCCGCGATTGCCCGGCCTGCCGGCCAGGTCCAGGCCAATCCCCAGCCCGTGGGACTTGATCAGCCGCGTGACCGCCTCGGCCAACGCGGCCGGCCGATCCGTCGCGGTTTCGATGGTGCGCTCCCAGGCCGCCGCGGCATCGTCCAGTTTTCCGGCCTCCAGGCGGGCGACGGCCAGGCGCTGCCACAGATCGGACCGCCCCGGTTCCCGGCGGACCGCGCTTTCGAGCACCGCGATGCGGAGGGATCTGTTCCCGGAGACCCGCGCGGCCACGCGCTCGACACGGGCCACGACCTCCGGGTCCTGGGTCCCCGTCCCCAGGGCGGCCAGCAGCGTCTTTTCGACGGCCGCCCGGTCCCCGGTCCCGGCGATCTGCGCCTCTGCCAGGCCGGCCAGTGCCCTGGCCTTCCGATCCGGATCGGTCGCGACGGCGGCGGCCTCCCGGAACGCGTCCGTCGCGCCGCGGGCGTCGCCGCGTCCCAGCAGGTGCTCGGCCACCTCCAGCCAGGTCCCGGACGGGTCGGACGAGCGGGCCGCAGCGTCGCGGTACGCCTGGTGCTCCGCCGCCTCGTCGCCCGTCTCGTGCAGGGCCCGCCCGAGGGCCAGCCACAACTCCACCGGCAGCGAGCCTCCAGCGGCGACGGTCGCGCTTCGCAGCACGGCAACGGCCCGCGAAGGGTCGCCCAGGGTGTCCCACTCGCGGGCCACGGCCACCGCGGCGGCCGGGACGCGTCCGCGTGCATCCAGGTAGGCGTTGAACGCCAGGACGGCGCCTTCCCGGTCGCCGGTGGCGCCCCGCAGGGCACCCAGCAGGCGCCTGGCCTCGGGATCCGTCACCTCACCCTGGTCCAGGGCCGCGGCCAGGAAGCCTGCGGCCACGCCGGACAGCGCGTGCCGGCGAAGGGTGTCCACGGCCGCCATCACCGCCCCGGCTCGATCGTCGGGGCGTGCCGCGTCGCGAAGGGCCTGCGCGGCGGTCCTGGCCAGATCCGGGTCGTTCGCTGCGGCGGCGGCCACGACGGCCGCGTCGGTGTCCTCGACCGTGATGCCCTCGCGACGAAGAAGGACCCTCGCCGCCTGGACGGCAGGCGCCGCCCGCCCATAGCGCGCCAGCAGGAGGACGACGGTCCGCAGCGCTTCGCGGTTTCCCGCGAGGCGACGTTCGGCGGATTCGGCCGTCCTCGTCGCGTCGGCGTCGCGCCCCGCTTCCAGGAGGTCCTTCAACTGGCGGAGGGCGATGTCCGTATCCCCCGGGGCCAGCGCCGCCGCCTCGGCCAGGAAGTCCGCGGCCATGCCGGGGCGCGCCCGCGATTCCAGCAGCGATGCGGCGGCGCGGATCGACCGCACCCGGCCCGCGACGGTCTCTTCCTCGGCGATTCTGGCCTTCAGAAGGTCGCGCGCGCCATCGAGGTCGCCGCGGGCGAGCCGGGGGCGCGCGCAGATCAGCCGGACCTCCCCCGTGACGCGCTCGGCCGCGGCCAGCTTCTGGCAGGCGGCAAGGGCGCGTCCGAAAGCGCCCATGGCATCCGACAGATCGGCGACCCGCGCCAGGATCTCGGCCACCTCGGGACAGGCCTGCACGGCGTCGGGCCGCTCGGCCAGCAGCGCATCCAGGCGGGTCATGCGGGCAGAAAGTTCCGCGTCGGTCGCCTGGTCGGAAGGGGGTTCCCACGTGCCGCAGCCCGGGGAGGGGGCGTCGGAGGCCCCGAGGGCAGACGGGACCCAGGCTATCGACAGCGTGCATGCCAACAGCAGGAAGAGGAGCGTGCCTGGAAAGGGATTCGAAAGGCCGTCAGCGATTGTCGTCCGGCCCGCTGTGGGGGGAATACTGGTCTTCGACCGGCACGGGGTAGCTCCCCGTGAAACAAGCGTCGCAATAGCCATCCCCGCCCCCACCCGAAACCACCCGGTGCATGCCCTCGACCGACAGGTAACCGACCGAGTCCGCCGTCAATTCCCCGGCGATCTCGTCCAGCGATCCCAATCGGGCCGCGATCAGCTCCTTCCGGGACGGCGTGTCGATGCCGTAGAAGCACGGCCAGCGAGTGGGTGGTGAGGAAATGCGCATGTGCACCTCCCGGGCGCCCCGGGAGCGGACCATGTCCACGATCTTCTGGGAGGTGGTCCCGCGGACGATGCTGTCGTCCACCACCACGACCACGCGATCCTTCAGCACTTCGGGCACCGGGGCCAGCTTCAGCTTGACCCCGAAATGCCGGATCCGCTGCTCTGGTTCGATGAACGTCCGCCCCACGTAATGGCTGCGGATCAGCCCCATCGCGAACGGCTTGTTCAGTTGCTCGGCATACCCGATGGCCGCGGGCGTTCCCGAGTCGGGCACCGGGATGATGACGTCGGCGTTCGGGACGGGCTGCTCGCGGGCCAGTTGCCGGCCGAACTCGGTGCGGAGCGTGTTGACCTGCTTTCCGAAGACGATGCTGTCGGGGCGCGAAAAATAGATCTGCTCGAAGACGCAGCGGGCCAGCCGGGGAGACGTGATCGGCCGGGAGGACGTTTCCCCGCCCGGGCCGGCGATGAAGATCTCGCCGGGCTCGATTTCGCGCTCGTAGGTCGCGCCGATGAGGTTCAGGCTGGTCGATTCCGACGCAACGACCGGCGCCCCGTCCAGCCGTCCCAGCACCAGCGGGCGGAACCCGTGCGGGTCGCGGACGGCCAGCATCTGGTCCGCGGTCAGGATCACCAGCGAGTATGCCCCCCGGGCCTGGGTCATCATCGCGGCGACGCGATCGGACAGCGTCGGGGCGTAGTGGGCCGCGACCAGTTGCAGCAGGATTTCGCTGTCGGACGACGACTGGAACAGGTGGCCGCGGGCCAGCAACTGGTGCCGCAAGGTCGCGAAATTGGTCAGGTTGCCGTTGTGCGCCAGCGCGATGGAGCCGCCGGCGTACATGCATTTCATCGGCTGGGCGTTCAGCAGCGTCGATGAGCCGGCCGTCGAGTACCGGACGTGCCCGATGGCGGACGTCCCGGTCAGGGTCTTCAGGACGTCCGCGTTGAAGACGTCGGCCACCAGGCCCATCTGCTTGTAAAGGCGGACGTCCTGGCCGTCGGACGTGGCGATGCCGGCGCTTTCCTGGCCGCGGTGCTGGAGGGCATGAAGGCCCAGGTAGCCGATGGTCGCGGCGTCCGGGTGCCCGTGGATCCCGAAGACACCGCACTCGTCATGGATGTCCTTCACGATTTCATCACGCGCGCGCCCTTCCTATACTTGGACTTCGATTTCATCGCCGGGCTGGCCGAGGGTCTCCTCGACGGGCGCCGGGAAGATCGCTTCCAGTTCCCTCTGGACGCCGTCCATCGGGCCCTTGGTGGCGACGGACAATTCCTTCACGAGCAGTTCGCGGGCGGTGTCCAGCAAGCGGCGCTCCCCGAACGAAAGGGGCTTCTGGTAGCGCAGCAGGTACAGGTCGCGCAACACTTCGGCCACGTCGAACACCGACCCGGTCTTCAACTTTTCGATGTAGCCGCGATAGCGGCGGTTCCAGTTCTGGCGGGCCAGGCGCGCCGGCTTGGTCCGGAGCAGCCCGAACACCTCGGGAACCTGGTCGCAGCCGATGACCTGGCGCAGCCCGACGCTGGGCGCCTTGTTGAGCGGGATCATGATGCGTCGGTCGGAATCCAGCAGCCTGAGCATGTAGAAGGTTTCCTGGTTCCCGGAAACCTCCCGGCTCTCGATGCCCATGACCTCCGCGACCCCCTGGGCGGGATAGACCGCCTTGTCGCCAACCCGGAAGTGCTTCAGCATCCCGAACCTCCCATGTTCGAGCCGCGGTATTTGATCACCCACCCTTCGGCGGGGTCGTCCACGAGCACAGGCGCGTCGCGCGGGAGCGGTGCTTCCCGGAGGGGAAGTCTTCGATGTACGCGGCACAGACGGTAACCAGGGAGGCGTCCTTCGTTTCGGCGAGGGCCTCCATGAGGGCGATCCGCGCGTCTTCCAGCCGCTGGGCGGTGGGGACGTCGGCAATCAGGCGCTGCAACCGGGCCGCCGCACCGACCGGCTTGCCACGGCTCATGTAGAACCGGGCGACCTCCATTTCGAAGGACGCGACCACGGCGGTCATGCGATCCTGCATCTGGAGCGCCTCGACGATGTACGGGCTGTCCGGGAAGCGGAGCGTGAAGTCCCGCAGCGACGCCAGCGCGGCACGGACCCGCTTCTGGTCGCGGCGATCGGAGGGAGGGACCAGGAAGAAGTCGCCCGAGATGGCCTTCACGCGCGATTCGGCCAACCGGAAGTAGGCGTAGTGCAGGTTCGGGTCCCCGGCCGACGTTTCAATGAAGCCCCGGTAGCCTTCGACCGCCTCGTCGTACTTTTCCTGGTAGAACAGGGCGTCCGCCAGGCGCAGTCGGGCGAGCGGCGCGTAAACGATGTAGGACGGGCCGCGGGCAACGCGCTGGAGCGTTTCCATCGAGGCCGTGTAGTCGGCGGTTTCCAGCGCCTTCAGGCCGGTGAGGTATTCGTCGCGACTCTGTGTCAGCGTGGTCGCGGGACGGCCGGCCGTCCCGGCGGTCGTCTGCGTGGACGCGCATCCTGCCACGACGGCGGCGATCACCAGGAAACCAACGATCGAGAAGAGCCGGTGCATCCTCACCCGGGTAAAGCCAAGGCCGATGCAGGATATCGGATAAGGGACGCGTCTGTCAACCGATGAGGCCATGGAACGGAACCCAGCGCGGCCCCATTGGAACCAACCGGCAGGCCTGTGCGCCGGTTCGCTCCGGGGCTGGTCCCGCGGGTTCAGGGGACCGGCGCGCCGCCCCCACCCTGGGCAGGGAGCACGGCGTACTTCCGGTAGCGATCGACGACCTTGCGGACGTAGGCGGCCGTGGCCTCGTCCGGCGGGCCCCCGGCGCGCCTCACCGCGGAGGCGCCCGCGTAGTACGCGGCCACGGTGCGTTCGAGGTCGCCCGCAAACCGGTCCGACAACTGGCGCAGCAGCCTGGCGCCAGCCCGGACGTTCTGGTCCGGGTCGAACGGGTCCTCGACGTCCAGCGAGTCGGCGGTCAGCGGCATCAGTTGCATGAGGCCCTGGGCGCCCGCCGGCGAAACGACGTCGGTCCGGAAGCCCGATTCCACCTCGATGACCGCCTTCAACAGCGCTTCCGGGATCCCGGCCTCGCCGGACGCGATCCGGACGATGGACGCCAGGGAGTCGTCGGGCCCGCCACGGCCGCCCATCCGGTCGGTCGCCGCCTTCGTGGAAACGGCCACGCCGGTGCCCGCGGAGGCCCCCGCGCCACTGGCGGAGCGCGACGGCCCGTTGACCGGCCGGTTGTAGACCCACGTGACGCCGTCCTTTTCGCACCGGTAGAACACGGTTTCGCGGAACCGCAGCGCCCGGCACTTCGCCCCGGGCGGGGCGCCGCGGCCCTGGGGCTCGGAGGCCGGCCCGCTGATGGCCCGGCACTTCGCGCCGCGAGGGCGCGTGTTGATGGTGTACCAGGGCGCGCCGTCCTTGAGCCCGCAGTTGTAGATGGTGTCGGCGCGAACGTCGGCGGCGAAGCCCGCGGTGGCAAGCACCAGCGCGAGTCCGGCCGATCCTCGCGTCACACGGCTCATGTCGCCGGTTCCTCCTCGCCCTGGAAGGCCCCGCCGATGGCGAAGGCCCTCCGGAAGGATACCTGCCCGCGCAGGATGAACCAACCGCCGAACACGAGCAGTTGCAGCAGCTGCAGCGTCCACACGGTCAAGGCATAGGCCAGGGCCGCGGGATTGCCCGGTTGCACGCCGTACAGTTCCAGGGGCTTCAGCAGGAAGTACCAGAACGACCCGACATTGGCCGGGGCGTTGGGGATCATCATGCCGACCACGATCGCGGCCATCATCGCGAAGGCGCCCAGCAGCGGCACGCCGAACGAGCCCCACCCGGTCGGGGTCATCATCTGGAAGCCGCTGGCCAGCAGGTACAGGCCGATCCCATTGGAAAACCAATAGAAGAACGACAGGCACAGGAACCAGAGGATGTTGGGGACGTCCGGGAAGATGGACAGCCCCAGCAGGAAGCGGTCCACGAATCCGCCCAGCCGCACCGCCCACTTCCGGCCCGACAGGCGCGCCGTCAGGGCCCGCACCGCGTCGGACACCCGCTGACGGAAGGCGAACATCACGACCAGCACCACGACCGCCACGCCGAAGATCAGCAAGGTCAGGTAGGTCGCCAGCCGGATCTCGATGAAGGACCCGGTGTTCGCCCGGGGCATGAACACCAGGGCGACCGCCAGGAACCCCGCGACCATCACGCCGTCCACGACGCGCTCGACCACGATGGTGGCCAGCGCCGCGGTGCGGCGCACCTTCACCTCGGTGCTGATCAGCGCCGGCCTCACCAGCTCGCCCAGGCGCATCGGGAGCAGGAAGACCGCCATGAACCCCACCGAGCAGACGCGGTTCAGCGTCCAGAAGCCCACGTTCGCGAGGGGCTTCATCAGCGGCTGCCAGCGCCATACGCGGAAGACGTGCATGCAGACCAGCGACAGGAAATACAGGCCCAGCGTCGCCAGCGGCACACGCCAGTCGTCGGTCGCGAGGAAACCGGACTCGATCCGCAGCCCGCCTTCCAGGAGGCGATCGATGGGCCATTCGTCGAACGCGAGCCAGATGAACAGCCCGCCGACACCCAGCGATACGAACCATTTGAGGACCGTGCGCGCTGTGTGCGCCATGCGGTTCACCCTCTCCGGGGGGGCAGTCTACGGGACGGGAACGCCGCGATCAACCCGGGTCGTCCTCGGCCCCGGGCGCGGTCTTGGGGGGCTCGCCGTTCGCCCCGCCCCGGTCGGGGCTGCGGGTCTTTGCGATCGTCTCGTCCGCGAGGATCCAGCGTTCGCCGTTCTGCTCCCAGACCTGGCGGTAGCGGATCGCCTGGATCGTGATCGAGTCGCGCTGCCGGATGTCCGCCCCGACCATCACCACCGCCTTCACGGGATCCTTGGACCGCTTCTGCGGCAGGAATCGAACCGAAAGCACCTGGAAGTCCTCGATGATCACGGGGTGCTTCTCGTCGCCGTGGACCGCGAAGAAGGCGTCCAGGGCCTTCGAGGACACGTAGGCCGTCGCCCGGTCCAGGTCCCCGGCCAACAGGTGGTGGTGGTACGCCCGCAGGCTTTCGTCCAGTTGGCCCGCCGAGGACATGGACGACGCGCAGCCGGGCCCGGCCGCCACGGACACGAGCGAGGCCGCCAGGAGCGCCAGGCGGCTGCGGGTCACGGGGTTCAAGGCAGGCATGAGGGCTCCGCGTGAGGTCCGGGGGACACACTACCAGAGCGGCCGCTTCGCGTACAAGGCGAGGGCCTCGACGGGCGTCACACGGTGGCGGAGGCCCCCTCGAAGGTCACCACGACCTTCCCGATGCTCTCGCGCCCGTGCAGACGATCGTGGGCCGCGGCGCAGTCGGCGAAATCGAATCGCGAATCCACGTGCGGCCGGAGCCGGCCGGAGCGAACCATCGAGAAGATCTCGCGGAGGGCCGTCCGGACCAGCGCGGGCCTGGCGTCGGCGGTCCGCGCCAGGTGGACCCCCAGGATGCCCTTCCCTTCCGCGGGGAGCGCCCAGGGGTCCAGCGCATCGACCCGGGCCCGGGCAAGCGATGCGGACCGCCCCGAGCCTCGGGCCACGGCCGTGGCGGCGGCAGTCGCGCCGAACACCACCAGCCGTCCCGAGGGCGCCAGCATCCTCAGGTCTGCCAGCAGCGTGTCGTGCCGCGGCGAGTCCAGCACGAGGTCCATGCCCGAGTCCCGTGCCGCACGCCCCACTTCCGCCTCCACGTCGATCGACGCGTGGGACATCGGGTGCTGGACCCCCAGGTCCCGGAGGAACGCCGCCTTGGGTTCCGAGCCGACCGTGCCGAACACCTCGCAACCCGCGGCCAGGGCCATCTGGACGGCCATCAGGCCCACCCCGCCGGCCGCGGCGTGCACCAGGACGCGGTCGCCGGCTCGGAGGCTGGTCAGGCCGCACAGCGCCAGCCAGGCGGTCGCGCCCGCCGCCGGCACCGAGGCCGCCTCGGCGAAGTCCATCCCGGGCGGGATCGGCACCACGAATTCCGGTCGCGCGGCGGCCACCTCGGCATAGCCGCCCCGCAGCGTCAGCGCCGCCACCGGGGTGCCCGGCGCGAACAGGGCGCCCTGCTCGCCGTCGTCCTCGACGATCCCCGCGACCTCCTGGCCCGGTACCCACGGCAGCCGGGGGCTTTCGGCATCCATGCCGGTCCGGGCCAGGAGGTCCGCGAAGGTGACCCCGAAGGCCCGTACGCGGATGCGCACCCTGCCGGGCCCGGCCTCGGGTTCCTGGCATTCCTGGATGCGCAATGCGGTCGCCGGAAGGCCGATACGCACGATCTGGATCGCTCGCATGGTCCCTCCCTGGTGCAGAGCCACATCGTATCACATCAACCACTTGCGTTCAGCGGATGGGGCCTCGCTTGCAATCAGGCATGCCGACGATGATAATGCGCCCGGTCCCCGCGAGGCTGACGCTTGAAGGTTGCGATCCCCACCGACGACGGAGTGCACGTCGCGCCGCGCTTCTGGCGCGTCTCCTCGTTCGTGGTGGCGGACATCGAGGCCGGCCAGATCGGGACCGTCGAGCGCCGCAAGAACGTACCTCGCATGCCGAAATACGCACGCCTTCGACCGGATCCGTGGCGCGACCGCTACCGCGCGGTCGCCGAGGTGGTGGGCGATTGCCGCACCGTCATCGCCGGCTCGATCGGCGACACGATGCGCCGGGCGCTGATGCGGCGCGGCATCGAGGTCGTGATCACCTCCGAGGAATACGTCGATCGCGCCCTGGCCTTGTTCGCCCTCCTCCTGCTGAGGGACGAGTCCCGCATCGACCCCGAGGAGGCCGAAATCGCCGAGGTGGCGGAGTCCGTGGGCCAGCCGCCCGCCTCCCTCGAGGACGAATTCGACGCCTGAACCCGGCGGGAGGGGCCGTGGAAGCCGCCGCCGAACTTCGCGACATCCGCAAGGACCTTTCGGGCACACGTGTCCTCGATGACGCCAACCTGACGCTTCCCGCCGGGCGGATCCACGCGCTGGTGGGCCCGGGCGGTTCCGGCAAGACCCTGATCCTCAAGACGTTGTGCACCCTTCTGCCTCCCGATTCCGGCCGGGTCGCCCTGTTCGGGGAGACCGTCGATTTCGACGATCCCGAAGGCCTGCGGCGCGTGCGGGCCCGCATCGGCGTGCAGTTCCAGAACCTGGCGTTGTTCGATTTCCTGTCGGTCCGGGACAACGTGGCGTTCCCGCTGGAAGCCGACGCGGTCGGGGTGGCAGAGGACGACGTCGAGCGCCGCGTCCAGGCCATCCTGGAGGCGGTCCGGCTCCCCGGGGTGTCGGACATGGAAATCCAGTCGCTGTCCGGGGGCATGCAACGCCGGGTCGCCGTGGCCCGGGCGGCCGTGTCCGACGCGGACCTCCTGGTGTTCGACGACCCGTCGGGAGGCCTCGATCCCGTGACGACGTCGCGCATCTTCGCCTTGATCGTGGGGATCCATGCCCGCCGCCGCTGCACGGTGGTGATCGCCTCCCACGACATCGACCGGCTGGCCCCGGTGTGCGAGCATTTCCACGTCGTCGATGCGGGGCGGGTGATCTTCAGCGGGACGTTGGCCGAGGGACGCGTCCACCCCGACCCTCGCGTCCGAACCTTCCTGGCGGTGACCGATGCCCGGACGTGACCCCCAGCCGGCCGCGAGTGGATCGTTGAACGTCCCTGGGGCGGCTCCGCGCCCTCGGCGTTTCCTCGACGTCGCCAGCGCCGGGATGGCCCTGGCCCTCCGGCCCGTCGGCCGCGGCTTCCTGGACGCCTGCGACATCGTCGGAGGCATGAGCCTGCTGCAGTTCCGGATCTTCCGGGCGATGATGCCGCCGACCTTCGACTACGATGAAACGCTCCGCCAGTTCCACAGGGTGGGCGTCCGGTCCCTTCCTGTCGTGATCCTGACGTCGCTGTTCGTGGGTGCCCTCATGCTGATTCAGACCGGCAACTTCGTCCGGGATACCGGCGCCACCGGGATGGTGGGCTGGGCCACGGGCCTGACGGTGCTGGCCGAGGTGGGCCCCGTCCTGATCGGCCTGATGTTCAGCGGCCGCGTCGGGGCCAACAACACGGCCGAGCTGGGCACCATGGTGATCACGGACCAGATCGACGCGCTCCGGGTGCTGGGGATCGACCCGGTGCGCCACCTGGTCGTCCCGCGTTTCGTGGCGATGTGCGTGATGCTTGTCCTGCTGACGTGCATCGGGGACCTGTTCGCCATCGCCGGCGCCGCGATCGCCTGCCAGGCCATCGTCGGCATCGATGTGCGCGTGTTCTGGCAGGGGATCCTGGATGGGCACCTGGTGGACGAGTTCGTGATGGGCCTGGTGAAGGGATTCTTCTTCGGCGGCGCCATCAGCATCGTGTCGTGCCACTGGGGCCTCCGGGTCCGGGGCGGCGCCGAGGGCGTGGGCCGCGCGGTGAACAATTCCGTCGTGACGGCGGCGATCGCGATCTTCGTTGTGAACTTCCTGGTGACCACGCTATGGGTATGACGCATGACGGACGGCGTTCGGGCGCCCCGGCGACCGCGGCGGGCCGACCCTTCTGGAGCCGGACGGCCTTTCGCGTGCCCGCCCTCCCCGAGGCGCTGATGTCCCCGGTCCGACTGCTGGGCCAGGTCATCCGCTCGCTGGGACGCCGCCTCCCCCCCGCGGACCGGCTGTCCGCCCAGATGCACAACGTGGGCAACAACTCCGTGGTGTTCATCTCGGTGACGCTGGGGTTCCTGGGACTGATCCTCGTCTACCAGGGCTGCGTCCAGGTCCTGAAGGTGCTGCCGGACCTGTCGGGCGTCGGGGGCGCCTTCATCTTCGCGATGGTCCGGACGTTCGGCCCGACGATCACCGGTCTGATGATCGCCACCCGGGTCGGGGCCGGCATCGCCGCGGAAATCGGCTCGATGACGGTCACCGACCAGGTGGAAGCCATGAAGGTCGCCAACAGCGACCCGGTGTCCTACATCCTGGCGCCCCGTTTCCTGGCGTGCGTGGTGATGACCCCCGTCCTCTGGGTATTCGGCACCCTGGTCGGGATCGTGGCGGGGTACCTGATGGGCCACTGGCGCTTCGGGATTGCCACGCCGACCTTCCTCAACCTTCACGTGACCACCGTCCACGACGTGGTCATCGGGTTCCTGAAGGCCGAGTCCTACGGGATCGTCATCCCGGTGCTGGCCGCCGACGCCGGATTCAAGGCCCGCGGCGGTTCCGAGGGCGTCGGCTGGGCGACGACCAGCGCGGTGGTCAACGCCTCGTTCGCGGTGATCGTGCTGGACTTCGTCATTTCGACGCTGGCCTTCCTGGCCGGCTACTGAGGGGTGCGGTGATCGCGTTCCGGAACATCCACAAGTCGTTCGGCGACAAGGTGGTCCTGGCCGGGATCGACCTCGAGATCCGGGACCGTGAAATCACTTTCATCATCGGGGCTTCCGGCACGGGCAAGAGCGTGCTGATGAAGACGGCGGTCGGCCTCCTGGCCCCGGATGCCGGCAGGGTGATCGTCGATGCCGAGGACGTGACGGACTTCAGCGAGGCCCGCTGGCAGCACATCCGCATCCGCCATGCCCTGGTGTTCCAGCACCCGAACCTCTTCGACAGCATGACCCTGCGGGAAAACGTCGCCCTCCCTCTTCGAAAGCACCGGCGGATCTCGCGCAAGGCCGCCCTGGTCGCGGCCCTGGGGTACCTCGCGATGGTCGGCATGGAGGACAAGGCCGACCTGATGCCCGACGAGGTGGGACCGTCCCAGCGCAAGCGGGTGTCGATCGCCCGTGCCCTGACGCTCGACCCGACTACCGCGATCCTGGACGAGCCGACCACGGGGCTGGACGTGGTCGCCAGCCGCACGATCGACGACCTGATCGTCCGCTTGTCGCGCGAGCTCGCCAAGACCGTGATCGTGGTCTCCCACGACCTGCGCTCCATCTTCGGCGTTGCCGACCGCATCATCTTTCTGTATAAGGGCCACGTCCACCTGGATGGCCCGCCCGCAGCATTCCGAGCGTCCGGGGACCCGGTGGTGCGGCAGTTCATCGGGGGGGAACCCGATGGACCGATGGAGACCTGAACGATGGCGGATCGCGCCCGCGCCATGGAGGTCAAGGTCGGGGGACTCATCCTGACCGCGGTCCTCCTCCTCGTCGGATTCCTCGTCCTGCTGGGCGATTTCCAGTGCCGCGAGCAGATCCTCGTCCGCGTGGACTTCCCGACATCCGCCGACCTGAAGACCGGCGCACCCGTCAAGTTCAGCGGCGTCACCGTCGGCAAGGTGGCGCGGGTGGACCTCTGGGGCGGGCTGCCCGACCCGGAAGCCGACAACCGGCCCGTGGGCGTCCGCGTCACGCTGAAACTGGACCCGACCGCGGTCCGCCTGCTCCGCGCCGACGCCACGTTCCGCATCACGACCCTGGGCATCCTCGGTGAAAAGTACGTCGAGATCTTCCCGGGTACCCCGGAGGCGCCCCAGGTCGGCACGGAACGGCCGTTCATCGGCGTGGGCCCGATGAACCTGGACGCGGTGGGGGCGGACGCGTCGTCCCTGGTGGTGGACATCGCCGGGGTGCTTCACGAGAACCGGCAGAACCTGAAGGAGTCCATCGACGGGATCAAGCGCCTGGTGACCCACGTCGACGAGGTGCTGCAGGAGAACCGCCCCGGGATCCAGGCCGTCGTCGCGAACCTGGAGCGCCTGTCGAAGGGGCTGAACGAAGGCACCCGGGATGGCGCAGAGATCCGCGATACCCTCGTGGCCGTGCGGACCCTGGCCGAGCACCTGGACAAGGGGATCGCGCCCACGCTTGCAAGCCTTCCCGACGCGGTCCGGAAGGTCGATCGGCTGGCGGACCAGGGGGCGTCCCTGGCGGGCGAGCTGCTGACCGTCGTGTCCGGCGCACGGCCCGAAATCGCCACGCTGCTGGCCAACGTGAAGTTCCTGTCCCAGAACCTTCGGGACGGCAAGGGCAGCGTTGGGGCCCTCCTTTCCGACCGCGAGCTGTACGACGACCTGATCGCCCTGATGAAGGACGTGAAGCGCCACCCCTGGAAGCTGCTGCTGAAGGAATGACGCGGAACCCGACCAGGCTCGCCCTGCCCCTGTCGCTTCTCGTGGCAGCCCCTTTCCTGATGGCCCTGGTGGCATCCTCCCCGGCACGGGCCGACGACGACCGCTACGCCCGTGCGATGCACAGCCTTTCGGAGGCCGACGCGCGCTACCGCGAGGGGCGCGTCGCCGACGCCTACCAGGGGTACCTGGGCCTGCTCCGGGAGTTCCCGACCTGGTGGCTGCCGACGCTGAAGGCCGGCGTGATGGCCAGGGCCATGTCCATGCCGGCCGAAACCGTCGCGGCCTGGGTCCAGCGCGCCGGCAGCCTGTCCCCGTCCGGGGCCTACGTGCCCCTCGTCGAGGGGTTCCTGGCGCCCGGAGTGCCCAGGGACCCGTCCCGACGGGACGACGCGCCCCCCCCGGCCGTGGCCGATCCCCTCGCGGATCGCCTGGCCCTGCTCCGGGCAGGAAGGCTCGCGGCGCAAGGGAGAATCGCGGAAGCCGAGGCGGAATACCGCGTGATCCTGTCCCGTACACCGTCCGTCCTGGTGGCTCGCTGGCGCCTGTCGAGGCTGCTGAGGACCGCGGGTCGCCCGGCCGAGGCGGCGGCTCTTTTGCGCGAAGGGGGGGCCCGAAGTTCGTTCCCGACTCGCTGGCGGACGGAAGCCGCCGCCGTGGAGCGCTCCAATGGCCTTGATTCGGCTCCGAAATGAACCCGTGACGGCACAACGCGTCCCGGATAGAAAAAACACATTGACGCGACCACCCCGCATTTGGACAATACGGTCGTTCTTTGGAAGCCGGCTGGACCGGTTACCGACCTCTCGCGCTGGGATGGTCGGGGAGCCTGCCGGTGACCGTTGCGGAAACGGGCCCCGGTGCCCCTTCGATTGCGAGGGCTGGACATGTTGATTGGCCTCCTGATTGCCTTGGTCGGAGCCCTGGTGGGTCTCATCGGCGCCTTCACGGTGCCATGGGTCGATCAGGACGTGGTCAAGTTCTCCGACCCCAGCCTGTACCAGGGCTGGCAGTGGTGGACCGGGTCGGTCGCCATCGTCCTGATGCTGGTCGCACTGGTTGCGATCGTCGTCGGGCTGGCGTTCCACCGGAAGAAGCTGCTGGCCACCATCGGCCTCATCGCGGCCGGCGGCGTCTTCGTGTTCCTGATGCTGGTGCCGTTCACCATCCGTGGCGCCATCGTCCAGATGGTCGCCGAACACCTGCTCCCCGGCACGACGCAGATCGCGATGTACTACGGCTACCACGCGATGTTCCTGGGCATGATCGCGGTGGTCGTCGGTCTCATCTGGACCATGTCGGCCCAGCCGATCCTGGGGCCGGACGATCGCCTCCTTCGCGTCGCCCTGCTGTGGGACGGCAAGATGGTGAAGGAAACGACCTTCACCGAGAAGCGCGACATCACCATCGGCGACGGCGTCCGGTGCGATTTCATCGTGCCGGCGGCCGAGGTCGGGAAATCCCTGACGCTCTTCACGGTCGATCGCAAGGGCGACTACTCCGTAGCCCTGTCCCGCGATTTCAAGGGCCGCGTGAACCTGGCCGGCGTGCTGGCCCCGGTCAAGGAGTTCGTCAAGAAGCACACCAACGACCAGAACGGCCTCAACTACCAGAAGGTCGGCAAGGGCGACTGGGGCGTGCTGGAGTTCGGCAACCTCGAAGTGTTCTTCCAGTTCGTCCGCCCGGACGTGATCATCGGTCGCAGCACCGCGGGCCAGATGGACGGCAACTTCGTCGCCGCCACCGTGGGCTCGCTGTTCTTCCTGATGGCGATCTGGGTCGTGTCGCAGTTCGCCTGGGACCCGGCCGGCAAGATCGAGCAGCGCAAGGCCGAGCGGCGCGTCCTGAAGGTGGAAGCGAACATCTCGCTGGAAAAGGACGAGGCCCTGCTCGAGATCGGCGAGGAAGACGATTCGGTCGGCAAGAAGGCCGAAGGCGAGGAAGGCAAGTTCGGCGACCCCGACAAGGACCCGGACCTCGAATCCAAGGTCCCGCGGCGTGACGGCGAGTTGGCGGCCAAGATCGACCCGAAGAAGATCGGCCTGGCGGACCTGCTGTCCAACAAGCTGTCCAAGTCCGGCGCCATCTCGTCCATCCTCAGCGACAACGCCGATGCCTTCGACAACCGCATGGCGGTCGCGATGGCCGGCACCGGGTCGGAGTTGCAGGTCGGCTACGGCGCGGGCGGCATGGGCTTCAAGGGCACCGGCTCGGGCGGCGGCGGCACCGGCGGCTACGGCCGCATCCACGGCCTCGGCCGCGTGGACACCGGCGGCGGCATGGGCATGCGCGCCGGCCTGGGCAAGAAGGGCGTCAAGTCGGTCGGCAAGATGTCGCTGGGCGGCATGGGCGCCTCGGGCTTCTGCCAGAAGAACAACATCCAGAGCGTCGTGCTGCAGCGCGCCGGCGCCATCCGGGCCTGCTACGAGGCCCAGTTGCAGATCCATGACGCCCTGACGGGCAAGATCACGGTCCGTTGGACCATCGACCAGGAAGGACGCGTCAGCGACGCGAACATGACCGATACCAGCATCGGGAACTCGGCAGTCGAGCAGTGCGTCCTTCGCGCGATCCGGAACATGCGGTTTGCCAAGCCCGAGGGTGGCATCTGCGTCGTCCAGTGGCCGTTCGTGTTCAACCCCGGTTGACGGGGTTTCCCCCCCGGTTTTCGCGATGTCGCGAATGCCGGGCGCGCGCGTGGCTTCGCGCGCGGGCGCGCTTTTAAAAGTTGACACCGGTTGGGACGGCTGGTATACGTCTTGACCGCACCCATGGCCCTTGTTCCTGGCTTTGGGAAACGCGCGCCGGATCGGGTGGTAGGGTTCCCCGGAAATCGTCGGGGCATCTGGTTCGAGGCATCAAGAGGAGGAGTGCAGCAATGTTCGAGTTCATCGCAAAGGCGTTCGACAAGGGCGGCCCGAACATGTACATCATTCTTGCGACGTCGGTGTTCATGTTCGGCGTCATCATCGAGCGTATCGTCGTTCTGTACTTCCAGTCGAACGTGGACAAGGAAGGGTTCACCCGCGTTCTGACGAAGTACATCCTCGTCGGCGATCTGCGGAACGCCCTCAAGCTGTGCTCCATTTCCAAGTTCCCGCTGGCGAAGGTCCTTCAGGCCGGCCTGATGAAGGCGAAGGATTCGGACAACGCGGTGCAGGCTTCCATGGACGAAGCCGCCCTCCGCGAGCTGCCCCGGATCGAGAAGCGCATCGGCTTCCTCGCCGTTATCGGCAACGCGGCCGTGCTCATGGGCCTCCTCGGGACCATCTTCGGCCTGATCAAGTCGTTCAGCGCCGTGGCCGAGGCCGACGCCTCCTCCAAGGCGACGGAACTGGCATCCGGTATTTCCGAAGCCATGTACAACACGGCGTTCGGCCTCGCGGTCGCCATCTCCGCCTCGATCGCCTACGCGATCTTCCAGGCGAAGTCGCAGCAGTTGGTCGATGACATCAACGAGACGACCGTCTCCGTCCTGAACCTGATCACGGCCAACCGTGACAAGTTCGAGAACGAGAAGGGCTCCACGCGGTCGGCGGACTGAGGAAGTCGGACGGCCGTTCCCCTCGTCCGGGGTGAACCCTCGGGCGGGATCGAGGACGGCGTCAGGAGGCTACGATGAGCGGGCCCGCTGAAATTAGCAAGGGCGGCAAGAAGTCGCTGAACGTGAGCCTGAACCTGGTTCCGTTCATCGACCTCATGTCGGTCTGCGTCACCTTCCTGCTCATGACGGCCGTCTGGACCCAGACCGGGCGCATCAGCGTCGATCAGTCGGTCCAGAAGCCCCAGAAGCAGCAGCAGACCGAACCGCCCAAGCGTCTGACCATCCTCCTGGACAAGGCGGGCTATACCGTCAAGTTCGCGGACGGGCAGCCGGAACCGATCCCGATGGTCAGCGGCAAGTACGACACGACGGCCCTGAAGAAGAAGCTCGAGGATCTCAAGCTTCCGAAGGACCAGAAGGTCGTCGTCGCGCCGGAGGATGCCGTCGCCTATACGGACATGATCACGGCGATGGATTCGTGCATGGTGCTCGGCCTGTCCAACGTGGTCGTCGCGGATGCGACCTCGGTGGCCGGCGAGATGATGTGACGTCGCGCTGACTCGGGGCCCCTGCCCCGTGGCATCGTGACTGGAGGAAGGTACCATGGCAATCCATGCGCCCGGAAGCCGGATCGGCTCGAGCGTTCACATGAAGGGCCTGAAGGTCGGCGGCAAGGGCGCTCGCAGGACCATGCTGTTCGACCTCAACCTGACGCCCATGATCGACATGTTCTCGATCCTGGTCGTTTTCCTCCTGATCACCTTCTCGGCGACGGGTGACATCCTGCTTCAGCAGAAGGACATCCAGCTGCCGAAGGCGTACTCGGGCCGCATGCTCGAGCGCGTCCCGATGATCGGCATCTCCGCCAGTTCGCTCGTCTTTGAAGGCGACGAAGTGATGAAGACGCCATGGGTGACGGAAAAGAACTACCCGGACCTCAAGCTCCCCGAGTTGTCGAAGGTCCTCAAGGCCGCGCGTGACAACTACGAGCGCGTCCACCCGATGCCCTCGGACACCGAGAAGGCGAACAAGTGGCTTGAGGAATCCAAGCAGATCGTGATCCAGGCCGACGAGCAGACCCGTTTCGAGGTCATCCGCCTGGTCATGACGACCGCCGCGATCGAAGGCTACTCCGCGATCAACTTCGCGATCAAGAAGAAGGCGAAGGACGAGCCGACGAGCTGATCTCCGCACTCCTCGGACCAGGACGTCGCTCCCCTCCCCTTCCCTCCCGACCACGACAAGATCATCAGTCAAACGTAGCGCAGTTGCATCGTGTACGGACGGCGGCCATCGGTCCCTGCGACCCTGGGCCGGCCGCCTGCAGGGGCGCCGGCGCGTTGATGCGACGCCCGTGGCGGAGTGGGCCAGGGGTGTCCGTCAGGGAGCGCGAGGGGGAGGATGGGGGTTCGCCTGGCGGAGGAGAGGCCGGGACTAGCGGGCCGGGACGGGGGCCACGATCGGGGCATGGGGCACGCGGGCCTCGTTTCCGGTGGTGCCCGAGGGACCGCGAACGACGTGCAGCGACTGGGACAGGAGCCTGCCGGCGACGGTCAGCGTCTTCAGTTCACGGGCATCCGAAACCAGCGGGGTGACGGTGACGGTGTCGGCGCCGGTGACATCGACCTTGAGCAGCTTGCCGAGCAGCGAGGGGAGCGCGTCGCGCGGGAAGATGCCGACGTACAGGTCGGTCACGGCACGGTTGCCGGTGCGTCCGCCGATGTGCACGGGCTCGGGCGACCAGAACGCGTATCCCGACAGGTCACGCCCCCAGGAGCGGTACCGGAGCACCGAGCCTGCCATGATCTCGGGCTTGTCGCCTTCCTTCATGGGCAGCAGTTCGAGGACGGGGACGCCGTTGGTCGGATCCGCGGTGAAGAAAAGCGCCGCGAAGTCGCGACCGTCGCCGGGTAGCTTCGCGATCGAGCGGGCATAGACATAGACCTCGTCCGGGACGGAACCCGGTTCCACGGGCTGGTGCTTCGCGTCTTCGAGGGCGTGGAATTCGACGCCCTCGAAGGGCGGGACGACCAGCGTGGGGACCGTGAGGGTGTCCGTCGGCTGCGGGGCGCCGTTGTCGTAGTAGGCGACCTCGAAGTCGTCCCGAAGGCCAGGCCGTTTCGGTACCGTCAACTGGAACACGCAATCGGGCTGTTCGTGGGCCGCGCCCCAGGCCTTCAGCACGAACCGGGGCCTGGCGTTCGGGGAGGCCACCACCTCGCACTTGAACGCCACCTCGGTGCCCGCCATGAGGTCGATCGGCCGATACGATTCGCCCGGCTTGAGGTCCAGGCGCATGAAGGGTTCCTCGTCGAGGTGCACCGTGGTCAGCTTTGGCGTTTCAAAGCTCTTGGAGGATTGGAAGAGCGGCCACGCCCAGAACATGCTGTACCCGAACATCACGGCGATGCCCAGGGCCACCATGAGGGTCGTCAGGACGCGGCGCCTGCTGCGCGGCTTGACGGGTTCCTCGTCGGTCGTCATTCGATTCCTCCGTTTGCCATCCCTGGCCATGAGTCGCCCAGGGCGCCCAAGGATAGATCCCCCCGGCGAAAAACGGAACGGGGGACAGCACGCGCGGCCTGCCTTGACACCACGTCGGCGTTGCGGGTACGTTGTTGCGATGGGTAGCGAGGCGTGATGTGAGCGGGAACTCGGGACTGCACCAGGCGGGAAGCGAAGAGCACCGTCTGATAAAGCAGAGGGCGGGCGAGTTCACGCTGTTCCTGGTGAAGGCCATCCTGCAGACCGGGACCTACTCCGCCGACCATCCCGTGGCCAAGGCCGCCCTGACCGACATGTACAGCATGTTCCGGGACATGACGGCCCAGGCGCACGAACTGACCTACGTCCTGACATCCGCGATGGACGAAAAGGGGGTCATGCTGGATGGCCTGCTCCCCGAACCCATCGAGGTCACGAAGACCTTCCGCGGCGTGTTGGGCGATCACTTCGTCACCAAGTTCCACGACTACTTCCTGCGGAATCGCATCGCCGCCTTCACGATCAAGCGGGACATCGAAAAGCCGGAGTTCGACGCGTTCCTGGACATCTGGACGCGCTGGTCGGCGAAGTCCCACCAACTGAACCCCGGCGAGATCGTCAGCGGCCTGTCCGACGAACTGACGAAGCAGGGGATCCTGAGGGTCACCGTCGTCGGCCTCGACGAAATGGTCGGCGCTGTCCGCCACCTGAACTGGGCGGTCAAGCTGGCCCTGTCGCGGCTGCGGAAGGACATCGCCCGCCTGCCGATGCTGCGGGACGTGGCCCCGGACGTGATCCGGCAGTTGAAGGTACAGGCGATCCAGGACATCGTTCGACCGATCAGCAAGATCGACCTGCATCGGGACCTGCTGCTGAACGCGGATCTCGTGTCGGAAGGGATGACGGTCGCCAATGACCTGGAAATCGAGGACACGCTGCTGGCCGCGGTCCCGGCGCGCATGGCGATGGATGTGTGTCGCCTGTTGATGGACATGGTGGCCGAACTGGGGAAGACGAATCCCCGGATCAACATGTCCGGGCGCGATCCGCGGACCTTCAGCGAGTCGCTTCGGCGGGTCACGCGGAAGGCGCTTCATCGCATCGGGTCCAGCGACCTGCCGGACCTTCGCCCTCTGCTCCAGACGGCATACCAGGCGGAACTGATTCCTTTCGAGGAGCTGCCGGGTTACATCCAGCGGCAGATTCGGGCCGGCCAGACCACCGACCGGTTCGTGCAGCAGTACGAGGCCTACCTCAAGGATTTCGACCAGTGCACCGACGCGAAGGCGTACCTGAAGTACCTGAACGTGCTGTTGATCGTGCTGCCCGAACTGACGGCCCGCAAGGAGAACCGGATTGTCGCGAAGGTGTTCGAAATCCTCAGCCGACACCACGCGGACGAGGTGCCACCTTTCCTTGGCCGGACACTGTTCATCGACGAAACGCTGACGCACCTCGATTCGGGGAAGTTCCAGGACGGGCTGGTGGTGCTGGCCGCGACCACTCCGAAGGAGGAACGGGAGCCGCTGGAGAAGGGGGTGGCGCTGTTCGGCACCGGCGTGGTCCCGGGCCTGGTACGGTTCCTGGCAGGCACCGAGGACGTGTCGGCACGGAAGGCCGTATGCAGCATGCTGGAGCGGATCGGGCCGGGGGCGGCACCGTTCCTGGTCGATGAGTTGCGCGCCCATCGTCACCAGTGGTACACGGTGCGGAACCTGATCAACGTCTTGTCGGTCATCGGGGATCCCGCGTGCGTCCCCTCGATCTGCCAATACTGCGGACATCCGCACCCCCGGGTCCGCGAGGAATGCGTGCTGGCCCTGTCGAGGATCCTCAGCCACGACGCCGAAAAGCTGCTGCTGCCGTTCCTGGATGACAAGGACGATGCGGTGGTGCGGCGGACCGTGCTGGTGCTGGCGGGGATCCACTGCACGAACCTCGAGTACCTGCGGAGGCTGCACGAGGTGCTCCGGGCCCGGCAGCGCAACGAGGACGAACCGCAGGAGCTGCTGCAGGTGTCCTGCCTGCGGGCCCTGATGGAATACGAGCGGATCTACCTGCCCGACGAACCCGACTTCGAGGTCGTCCTGTTGGAGGCGATCCTGCCTGCGAAGTGGCGGACCCGGATGCCGGGTCGCCTGGGCGTGCGGCGAAAGAGCGATACGGTGGTCCAGGTGGGCATCGAAGCCCTCGGCGCCATCGGGCGATCCCGGGCCGAGAAGGCGCTGCTGGAGGTCGCGGACACGATCGGCGAGGGTCTGCGCCCCTACGTGGTCGCCACCGTGGCGCGGATCCACCAGCGCCTGGGCGGGGGACCGGCACCCACCTGAACCTTCCCGCCCTTCCCTTCTTCCCAACCCTGCGGTTTCGGAGGCATCGGCGAGCAGTGGAGGCGTGCGTCAGCGGCCCAGCATCTGCAGAAGGCCCAGCGAAAGCCACGGGACGTAGGTGATCAGCAGCAGCGACGCGATCATCACGATGCCGAAGGGCAGCGCGATCTTGTACATCTTGGTCATCGGCTGGTTGAAGGCCAGCGACGCCACGACCAGGTCCATGCCGGCCGGCGGGAGCAGGTAGGCGGTCTGCATGTTGGCGATGAAGATGATCGCCAGGTGGACCGGGTCGATGCCGACCTCCTTGGCGACCGGCATGATCAGCGGCACCACCACGAAGGTGGCCGAGAAGATGTCGAGGATGCTGCCGACCATCAGCAGGAAGACGTTCAGCGCCAGCAGGAAGGTCCACTTGCTGGTGAAGTACGTCTGGGCCACCGCGAAGATCTTCATCGGGACTTCGGCGTCCACCAGGAAGTTGGTCAGGCCCAGCGCGCAACTGAGGATCAGCAGGATGGCGCCGACCAGGGTCATGCTCTTGCGGATGACGCGGGGGAGGTCCTTGGTGAGGCTGAGATCCTTGTAGACGAAGACCTCGATGATCAGCAGGTAGAACGCCGTGATGGCCGCGACCTCGGCCACCGTGACGATGCCGCCGAAGATGCCGCCGAAGATGATGAAGGGGACCAGCAGTTCCCACTTGGTTTCGCGCACGGCGACCAGGAACTCGCGGGCGTTGAACGCGGTGCGGCGGGCGCCCGAGCGCCAGGACACGATGCCGCCGAAGATGGACAGGGCCAGGATCGTCACGATGCCCGGGATCAGGCCGGCGATGAACAGTTTGTCGATGTCGACCTTCGACTGCATGCCGTAGACCAGCAGCGGCAGCGACGGCGGGAACAGCAGGCCCATGGAGCCGGCCGTGGTGGCGATGCCGTAGGCGAACTTCTTCGGGTACCCCTCCGCGACCAGGACGGGCAGGAACAGGCCGCCCAGCGCGATGATGGTGACGCCCGAGGCGCCGCTGAACGTTGTGAAGAAGGTGCAGGCGCCGATGACCGCCAGCACGAGGCCGCCGGGCAGCCAGCCCAGGCCGGCGCGGGCCAACCGGGCGATGCGGTTCGCGGTGCCCGATTCCGCCATCAGGAAACCCGCGAAGGTGAACAGCGGGATCGTCAGCATGAACGGGTTCGCGGCCAGCCGGTACATTTCGACCGCGACCGACTGGGTGTCGATGCCCTCGAAGGTGAACGAGATGAGCGCGGCACTGCCGACGATCGTGAACAGCGGCGTGCCGAGGAGTGCCAGGAGGACCAGGACGATCGCGACTGCAATACCCATCAGGCCACCTCCTCCTGCGCGCGCTGGAGTTCTTCCTTCCACGCGAGCAGGGCCGGCGTCTTGTTGCCGGCCCAGAGCGCGATCTCGAAGACCGCGTCCAGCAGGAAGTGCCACATCAGAAGGCCGAAGCCCACCGGGATGATCAGGATGCCGGCCCAGCCCGGGACCGGACCGTAGAACACGGTGCCGCTGGCCGTCTCGCTGGCCATGAACTTCAGCGCCGCGTTGGCCAGGAAGAAGCACGCGATGGCCGCGACCAGGTCCAGAAGGATCTGCAGGCGTTCGCGGAGCGCTGCCGGGATCAGGCGGCTGAGGGCGTCGATCTTGATGTGCTTGCGCTTGCCGGCCGCGATGGCCGCGCCGAAGAAGCCCACCCAGAGCAGCAGGTGCAGCGTGACCTTGTCGATCCACGCGAAATTGAGCGACTTGAGCACCCGGAGGAACGTGGAATCCTGCCGGACCTCGAGGGCGGCGGGCGCGTCGTTCGCCGGCGCCGGGGATGCGGGGGCTACCGCGGCGGCCGCGGCCGGGGCGACCGGTGCCGGAGGAGGCGTCGCGCCAGCGGCAGGTGCAGATGGAGCAGGCGCTGCGCCGGCGGCCGGTGCCGCTGGCTCGTCATCCAGATCGCCGGCCGAAGGTGCCGAGGGCGCTGCCGCGACGGCCTTCGCAGCCGGGGCCGCGGGTTCGTCGTCAAGGTCGCCGGCGGAGGGTGCGTTGGCTGCGGGCGCCGCAACGGCCTTGGCGGCCGGGGCAGCGGGCTCGTCATCCAGGTCGCCGGCCGAGGGAGCGTTGGCTGCCGCGGGTGCCGCAACCGTTGCCGCAACAGGTGCCGCAGCCCCGTCGGCCTGGGCCCTGGCTGCCGGTGCAGGAGCCGTCGCGGCCGGGGCCCCTGCCGGTGCCACGGGCTGCCGGTTCATTTCGGCGGCCTGCATCTTCAGCACGAACGGCGCCACCAGGTTGCGGTACGCAACCGAGTAGAGCGTCAGGGACAGCATTGCGATCAGCGAGAAGGCCAGGAAGAAGGATTCCACCTTCCCGACCCACCTTTCCAAATCGAGGAGAGCCTTCACGTCAGTCCATCCAGCGAGAGAGGAGAGCGTTGGGGCCTGCGAATCGCGGGCCGCTACTGACCGGCGCGGACCTTGTCCCGGACCGACTCGACCTCCTTCAGGAGGGCGGCGTCGAACACCTTGCCCGACAG
>CAIOFV010000125.1 GCA_903857665.1 uncultured Myxococcales bacterium | reverse complement strand
TCGGCTCCGGCCCGGCCGCGCGGGCCCGGCCCAGCACCAGGACCCGGTCGTCCCCCTGGCCCTCCCGGCGGAGCAGGTCGAACTCCTGCGACGGCGAGGGGTTCAGGTGAATCGCGGCGCCCGCCGATCCGGACGGCGCGTCGGCCGGCTGCCGGCACCCCAGCGCGATTTCCCCGCGGCGCTGCGCAGCCCGCATCACCTCGGCGAAGCGGTGCCGGCCGGCCGGGAGGTACGCCGAGAACGGCCTCAGGAACAGGTTGTTGCCCCCGGCGTGCAGCAGCTCCGCCCACGCCGCCCCCAGGTCCTTCTGGCGCGCGAACTGGGCCATCACCAGGCTGGTCAGCCGGTTCGACACCACCACGTCGCGCACCGACTCGCTCTCGACCAGGTGGCGATTCCGCTCCTCCAGGATCTCCGCGGTGACCGGCGGGCCGTCCCGCCCCGCCCTGGAAAGCCCCCGGAGCTGCAGCAGGACCACCAGGGTCCGCGCGTCCGCGGCCTCGGGGCCGAGGGTGTCGTCGGCCAGGACCACGACCGACTGGAAGCCGGCCGGCGCCAGCCGTTCGAGTTCGTCCCGCTCGGACGGGTCCCCCGCCCGGAAGTCGACCTGCAGGTTGTGCAGCGGCTCGGCGCACGCGGCGACGTCCGCGGCCCGGGACCGGTCGGGGTCCGGTGCCAGGACCGTCACCGTGGAACCCGCGGCGACCTGGCCGTCCATCTCGGCCAGCAGCAGCGGCAGCGACGCGCTGTACCCGAGCACCAGGAAGCGGACGGGCCCGGCCGACGCGGAACCGCCCGGCGCCTCGGGAACCCCCGGGTCCGGGCAGGGCGGGTCGGCCAGCGGGACGTCGCCGCAGCCGGACACCACGACCAGCCGGTCCCCGCGGGCGATCAGCGAGTCCGCCGGCGGGTTCAGGACCAGCGGGCCGTCGTCGGGGTCCACGCCCACCGGGATGGCCCCCTGCAGCCGCAGGAACGCGTCGCCGAACCGGACGCCGACCAGCGCGTCGAGCGGGTCCAGGATCCGGAGCTCGCTGCCTTCGATCTGGACGTCCAGCAACCGCAGGTACGCCTTGTACAGCCCTTCCTGGCACGCGGTGTGCGCGACCAGGCGGCCGATGACCTCCCGGGACTTCACGATCCGGGCCCGCTCGCCCGCCACCGCCGTCGCCAGCGGCCCGTGGTGCCTCCCGTCGATCTCCACGACGAGGCTCGCGTCCGGGCGCACCCGCATCCGCGGATCCGGGTGCTTCGTCACCGCCAGCAGGACCTTGATCGCCCGGATGTCCGCCGTGTCCCGGTCGTCCGTCCCGAAGTCGTCGGTCAGCACGATGATGCTGCGCGCCCGGCCGAAGTGCAGGCGCGCCAGGTCCTCGGCGTCGATGGGGTCCCCGGTCCGGCAGACCAGGCGTACCCGCTTGAGCAGCCCGCGGGCCTTCAGCCGGTTCTCGAGGTCGGCCTCCACGTCCTCGGCGGGGCGCCCGCTCATCAGGACGATGGTGGGCCTGCGCTTCCCGCCCGAGGCGACCAGTTCCTCGACAATCGCCGGAACGCGGTCGTTCCAGCCCAGCACCAGGTCGAAGTCCTTCTCGAAGACCGGGCCGTTGCCGCGCTTCAGCTGGTCCAGGCGGTCCTGGCTGTAGTTCTGGACGACGTTGATCAGGATGCCGAAGACGAACAGGCCGCCGACGGTCACCAGCCCGGACACCGTGCGAACCCAGAGCCCCTCGTCGGGGCCCATGGTCCCGCCGTCCAGGACCCGCGCGAACGCCGACCAGAACGGGCCCGCCGTCACCAGGGTCTCGGCCTCGACCAGGACGTAGAGGGCGCCGCCGACCAGCACGACCAGCGCGACGGCCAGGCCGAGCGCCGCGAGCTGCACCCAGATGCTGCTGGCCAGGATGCGGTCGGTCCGGTAGCGCAGCCGGTCCGCCAGCCCGTAGCCCCGACGTCGTCCCCTTGCCGTTCCCCCCGGCCGGTCCGTCGCACCCGCGTCCACGTGCCGCCTCCCGCGTTGCCCTGGCGGGCCATTGTCCCGGACCCGGGGCGGCCGGTCAACGGCCTGGAACGCAATTCCCCCCGGCGGATCGGCGCGAGCACTTTCGTGGCGAGCCTGGCGGGACGTCGGCGCGCGGGTCGGGACTACAGGGTCCTGGCCAACCGGACGCCGAGGGAGGAATACCCGGAGTCCGGGAACGCGAAGAACCGGTACGCAGAGCGGCATTCCCAGGCATTGGACGCCCAGCTGCCGCCGCGGAACATCTGCTCGGTGCCCCCGCCCCCGCTGGGGTTGACCGGGTCCACGCTGGGGCTCGAGGGCGTTCCCGCACCGTAGTAGGCGTCGATGTCCCAGACCCATTCCGACACGTTGCCCGCCATGTCGAACAGGCCCCAGGCGTTCGGCGCCTTGGTCGCGACCGGCATGATGGTGTACGGGCTGTCACCGCCCGTGTCGCCGCAGTACCACGCGATGTCCGCCAGGTGGAACGGGTACTGGCAGTTCGCGTGCCCGGCGTCCAGCCCGCCTCCGTCGTTGAACGCGCCCAGGGTTCCGGCCCGCGCCGCGTATTCCCATTCGGCCTCGGTCGGCAGGCGGTAGCCCGTGCAGTCATAGGGCTTGTCCACCCCGGCCGGCAGGGTCACGATCGCCGACTTCAGCCCGCCCCGGGCCGCGGTCATGCACTTCCCGTAGTCCGAATACCAAAGCGACCCGTCCTGGCAAGTCACCTGCGCCAGCGCGTAGCACGGCGACAGGCCGGCTTCGACCGACTTCCGGTCGGCATAGGCGAGCGCGTCGTACCAGGTCACGGTCTCGACCGGGCACGAATCCCCGCAATCCGGCGTCGCACTGGGGTTCCACCCGCCGAACTCGGCCTTCCAATCCCCCTGGGTCACCTCGGTGGCGCGCACCTCGATGTCGTGCGTGAACTGCACGTAATGCAGGATCTCCTCCATGAATCCGCCGGGCGTGCGCCCGTATTCCTCGGTGCAGTCGCCCGGGTAGCCGACCGGCCCCGGACACCCCCCCGGGCTGCCCATCCAGAAGCTCCCGGCCGCGATCTTCACGAACCCGGGGGTCGGCGAACAGCAGTCCTGGGGGCACGTGCCGCAGAGTTCGCCGTGATCGCACGCCCCGTTCCCGCAGCAGGAACCGCAGTCCTGCGGACAGGTCCCGCAGTCCTCGCCGCCGTCGGCCGCACAGACGAGGTCGCCGCACGAGTACACGCACGCCTGGCCCTGGCAGGTCCGGCCGCCGGAGCAGGACAGGCACGCCCCGCCGTCCCCGCCGCACGCATCGTTCGCGGTCCCGTCGGCGCAGGCCCCGGCCTGGCAGCAACCGCTGCACCCGGAAACACAGTCGGCCGGACAGTTGCACTGGTCCTCGCCCGCCCCGCATTGCCCGTCGCCGCACGCCACCACGCAGGCGCCCCCCTGGCAGGTGGTCCCCGCGTCGCAGTCGCCGCAGGTCCCGCCACAACCGTTGTCGCCGCAGACCTTCCCGGCGCACTGCGGCTGGCAGGCGATTTCCGCCGGCACCTCGACCCACTCGGCCACCTCGGGCCCCGACTCCCCGGCCGACTCGGCCGAATCGACCCACTCGGGCCCCGCTTCCTCGGCCATCTCGGGCCCCGACTCCTCGGCCACCTCGGGCGCCGGCTCCCCGGCCGTCTCGGGCCCGGCGTCTTCGCCCGAAACCGCGGCGTCGGCGACGTCACTGCCGGTGTCGTCCGGCATCGCGATGCCCTCGTCGGGGGTCGTGGCCGCCTCGCCCGCCGTGCCGCATGAGGCCAGCACGGCAATCCCCGCCAGCGCGACGACCCTGGAAATCCAGTCGGTCCTGCTCATCCACACCCTCCATGCCCCCCGCGCAAGGCCGCACCTGCATGCGCGCCGAGCGGGTCGCCAACCGTTCGAAAACCCGGGGGGGGGTAATCGACCTTTCGGGCATTCCGCCCGGCCCGCCGGCGCCCCCCCGGAACCACGACAACAATGGTCGCAGATACGGCACTTCCCGTCAAAGCGCCGGAACCGGAGGCGGCGCCCGAGGCCGGTGCGGTCACGCAACGCCGGGCCCGGGGGGAACTGCTGCTACCTGTTCTGCTACCGCGAGGCCCGGTGACGGTGGGTCTGCCGCCCGTTCCAGCGGCCGCGAAGGCGGACGGACTCCGCGCTTCAGCTCGCGGAATCGTTGATGTTCTTGCAGTGCCCAGGGGCGGAATTGAACCACCGACACGCGGATTTTCAGTCCGCTGCTCTACCGACTGAGCTACCTGGGCGTCGGTACACAAAGGCGGCTCTTTATAGGGCAGGCGGGGTGGGGAAGTCAAGTCCGACGTCGCGACGATTCCGGCAGGCCG
>CAIOFV010000124.1 GCA_903857665.1 uncultured Myxococcales bacterium | reverse complement strand
GTTCAGCGAAGGCAACTTCATCCTGGAACTGGGGGGCAACGGACTCCCCGAGCAGCAGGACGTCAACGCCGCCCTGGTCGACCTGTCGCGACGTACCGGCGTCCCCCTGGTCGCCACCGGGAACGCCCACTACCTCGACCGCGACGATGCCCTCGCGCGCGCCGTGCTGGTGGCCATCGGCCGCAAGCAGAAACTGACCGCAGAGCAGCGCCACCGGCTGCCTCCGGGGGCCGTCTACCTGGCGACGCCCGAGGAGATGGCCACCCGTTTCGCGGACCTTCCCGAGGCCCTGGAGAACACCCAGCGGATCGCCGATCGCATCGAGGACGATGCTTTCCGGCCTGCGGAAAGGCATCACGTCCCGGTCTTCGTGACACAGACGGGCGAGCCGACGGCGGAGCACCTGGCCGATCGGGCCCGCCAGGGACTTGAGCGGCGCATCGTCCATCTGCGCGGCCAGGACCAGGCCCTCGACGAGTCCAACTACCGGGAGCGCCTGCAGCACGAACTGGGCATCATCGTCCGGCTGGGCTTCGCCGGGTACTTCCTGGTCGTCGCGGAATACGTCCAGTGGGCCCGGGACAATGGTATCCCCGTCGGGCCCGGCCGCGGGTCGGGTGCAGGCTCGCTGGTCGCGTACGCGCTCGGCATCACCGACGTCGACCCCGTGCGCTTCGGGCTGCTGTTCGAGCGCTTCCTGAACCCGGAGCGGGTGTCGCCCCCGGACTTCGACATCGACTTCTGCATGGAGAAGCGAGACCGGGTGAACCAGCACGTCGTCGAGAAGTACGGCAAGGAGCACGTCGCGCACATCGTCACGTTCGGGTCGCTGCACGGCGGGCCCCTGGTTCGAAAGGTTGCGAGCGTCATGGGGTTCTCCCCCTCGAAGGCGACCCGCCTCGCGGGGATGATCTCCCAGGCACTCTTCGCAGGCCTGGAGGCGAGCCGTGCCCAGGAACCGGAACTGGCCCGCCTCGTATCCACGGACCCCGCGGTCGCTGAACTGTGGGCCGTCGCCACGAAACTGGAACGCCTGCCCACCACGGCCGAGCCGCACGCGGTGGGCTTGGTCATCGCCGACCGCACCGTCGCCGAATATGCCCCCCTGTGCCGCGCCCCGGACGGTCGCGTGATGACGCAGTTCAACATGAAGGACATCGATTCCGTCGGGCTGATCAAGTTCGACTTCCTGGGCCTGACGGCCCTGACCGTCCTCCAGGCCGCGGTGGATGCGATCCGCGCCGGCGGGCAGCCCGACTTTCGCATCGAGGACGTGCCGCTCGACGATGCGGCGACCTTCGCGTTGATCGCCTCCGGGGAGACCGACGGGGTGTTCCAACTGGAAGGTCGGGGAATGCGGGACCTCGCCCGCCGCATCCGGCCGGACTGCCTCGAGGACCTCGTCGCCCTGATCGCGCTCTTCCGGCCGGGACCGTTGGGAGCCGGCCTGGACAAAGACTTCGTGGCGGTCAGGGGCGGGCAGAAGCAGCCGGCCTACGCCATCCCTGCGCTGGAGCCCATCCTGCGGGAGACGTACGGGCTGATCCTCTACCAGGAACAGCTCATGATGATCGCCCGG
>CAIOFV010000123.1 GCA_903857665.1 uncultured Myxococcales bacterium | reverse complement strand
TGGAGGCCTCGATCAGCCGCTGCGTGAACCGCACGTCCTCGGGGCTGGGCGTGGGATCGCCCGAGGGGTGGTCGTGCACGAACAGACAGCGGCTCACCCCCTCCTTGACCAGCAGCGTGAAGACCTGCCGGGGCGTCAGGTTCACGCCGGACTCCCAGCCCCGGGCGATCTCCCACTCGCCGGTGACCCGGTTCCGGGCGTTCACGCCGATCGCCACGAACACCTCCACGGGTTCGGTGCGCAGACGGGACAGGCGCTCCGCCACGTCGGCGGCGCCCATCAGGGGGCGGCCTGGGTCCACGGTGCAGGAGGCACGTCGGCCCAGTTCGATGGCCGCCAGCAGGCGCTCGGCCCGGCGGGTGCCGACGCCGGGGATGCCGGCAAGCTCCGGGAGACGGCGGGTCAGGAGGCTGCGGGTGGTGCCGAAGGCCTCCAGGATCCGGCGCCCCAGGTCGGGGTTGGGGGTATTGCTCAGGATGAGGTCGAGCACCTCGGCATCCGACAGAACGGTCGTGCCGAAGGTCGCCATCCGTTCGCGGATCTCGACCATGATGGTCTCCTTGTTGGGTGAAGGGGCAGGAGGCGGGGCGCCCGGCCCGGTGCACCGGACGCCCCGTCCCTGGAAATCGGCTACCAGTCGTCGCCGAGCAGCGCCCCGACGGCCACCACGAGGAGCGTCAGGATCGCCCCCGGTGTGGCCTTGTGGGCGAGGAATCGCCTCAAGAAGCGCGACATCATCGTCACCTCCCCTGGAAGACACCCGTCGGCGGGACGGGCACCGTGGCCCTGTGCCTGCGGGCCTCGAATGGAGGGAGGCGTGGGTGCGACGCGGGTTGCCGGAACCATTCACACGATCAGGCCCTGTCGGAAGTCCACCACCAGGTCCCGGCGGTACCGGCGTCCCGCAAGGTGGTTGCCGACCGTGGCGGCCAGGAACGCCGACAGCCCCGACGCGCAGTAGATCGTGCTGCGTGCCGTGCAGGGGGCGCGCAGGGCCTCCGTGGACGGGTAGAGTTCGGCCTGGTAGGCCCGGCAGTCTTCCGGGTCCTGGGGCCGGATCGCGAGGACCTTGCCGACCTCGGCGCCCATGCGGGCGTCCAGGTACAGGTCCATCCTGCGGCACTTCCGGAGGTGCCGCCACAGCGCGATCCGGGCGTCCATCGAGTCGACCGTGCAGATCACGATGCCCGACACCGGCTGGGCCAGGAACCGCTCGGCGTGGGGGATGACGTTTCCCCCGAACGCCGCCAGTTGGTCGGCGAGCGCCTCGACCTTGGGACGTCCCAGGTCGCACACCCGGAACCACTGGGGTCCCAGGTTCTCGACGGACACGGTGTCGAAGTCGTAGACCTCGACGGCGCCCACCCCCATCTTGACCAGGGACAGGGCGGTGAACGACCCGACCGCTCCGGCACCGATGACGGTGATCCGGGCGGCCTGCAGTTTCTCCCACGGCAGGATGTCCCGCTGCCGCACGAACCCGGCCTCGGGCAGGGCTGCGACCTCCCGGACGCCCTCGGGTGCGGGGAACTTCAACACGGCTTCACGCATGCCGACCATTCGCCACCTCCACCGGTTCTCCGGTGTCCACGAACGGGTCCATGAACCCGTCGTCCCCCGTCGCCCGCATGTACTCGTCCACCGACATCTCGCCCCGGTAGACGGCGGCCTCCATCTCGTCCAGGTCCATCATCGCGAAGGGCCTCCGGTGGAGGCGCTCCCCGAACAGGTCGGACTGCCCGTTGCCGGGGAGCCCCGACAGCAGGCTGCCCGGCAGGCCCATCCCCAG
>CAIOFV010000122.1 GCA_903857665.1 uncultured Myxococcales bacterium | reverse complement strand
TCGAGGTCAGCAGCCCGGATGACGCCGACGACGAGGAACGCCTGTAGCCCCCTGATTCCCTTGACCCCCTTCGCCTTCTTTGCCGCGCGAACCGCGGTTCTGCTGACACCCCCGCTTCAACTCCGCTATAATGTCGCGCCATGTCGGATCGACAGCATCGCCTCCCCCTGAACTCCATCGCCTACTGGGTGGCGTTCTGCGTCCTGTGCGCGGCGTCGCTGATCCCCCTGTGGTCCGTGCGGATCCCCCCGATGCAGGACATCTGGCAGCACCTGGCCCTGGTGAACGTGCTGCACACCTACAACGACCCGGGGTCCATCTTCCCGGACTTCTTCATGCTGCCCCAGACGCCCAAGCCGAACCTGTTCTACTATTACGCCACCGATTTCCTGGCGTACTTCACCCCCGACATCGAGATCGCCAACAAACTGATCCTGTCCCTGTACGTTCTGACGTTCCCGCTGGGCTTCCTGTATTTCCTGCGGTGCTTCGGCAAGTCCCGCTGGCTGGCCTTCTTCGCGTTCCCGCTGATCTACAATTCGATGTTCTCGTACGGGTTCGTGTCGTTCCTGCTGGGGATGCCCATGCTGCTGGTCGCCGTGGGCGCGTACCGGCGGTTCGTGGCGCGTGAAGGGGCCGACCTCGACGGCTTCTCCGGCGTGATCGCCGGCGCCTCCATCCTGCTGGCGTTCTTCACCCACGCCCACATCTTCCTGCTGACGTGCTTCCTGTGCGGCCTGCTGTTCCTGATGCACCGAGGCCGCGGCGTGTGGCGGATGCTGTTGCAGGTGGCGCCCTTCGCCCCCGCCTTCGCCTTCTTCGTGCCGTGGTTCGTCGTGTACTTCCTGGAACATACCCCTTCGACCACCGGCATCTCGTTCGGCTCGTTCGACAAGTTCTTCGGGCCCACCTTCTACAAGCCCAGCCAGATCCTCGGGTCGTTCTTCTTCTACGTCGGGGACTATTTCCGAGGCGAGCGCGACGACGCGCTGTTCGTCGCCCTGATCCTGGCGGCCATGACGCTGCTGATGCTGCGGGTCGGGCCGACGATCCCCCCGGGCGAGCGCCGCAAGATGCGGTACTACGACCTCGAGGTGCTGACGGTCGTGCTGTCGCTGTCGGCGCTGGTGCTGCCCCAGCACATTGAGGCGCAGGCCATCGTGTCGCTGCGGCACGTCGTGTTCGCGGTGCTGTTCTTCTTCGGGTGGCTGGGCGTCGAAAACGTGCCGAAGCGCGTGGCGATCCCCGCGCTGCTGGTCGTGATGGGCCTTCACCTGGCCGGCGTGGCGAACCTGGTGACGGGGTTCAAGGCCTTCGAGAAGGAGGTCGGCGACTACACCTCCCTGTTCGAACGGGCCGAGCCCGGCAAGCGCCTCCTGAAGGTCACGTACAACCTGGAAAGCCGCGTCGTGAACCACGGCGCCCTCTGGCACATGCATTTCTTCTATACGATCCTGCGCGCGGGGGTGTCCGACCTGCAGTTCGCGGAGTACCCCCACAACCCGATCCAGTATCGACCCGGGATGGTTCCCCCCCAGACCGGCGTCGAATTCACGAAGAGCCCGGTCTGGCGATACTACGACTACGTGCTGTTGCGGAAATCGTCGCTGCCGCCGATGAAGCCGGCGGAGGACCACCTGGAGTCCATCGGCGAGACCGACGACTGGATCCTTTACAAGGTGCTGGAATCGCCAGCGTCGCGCGGCCCCGAAGCCGAGCCGCTTGCAAATCCTCGCAGGACCGATTTAGATCCAATGGGTATGGTCAATGTGCCGAAGGTCCCGAAAATCGAAGCAGGAGTCTCGCATGCGCCGGCTTTGCAGCGTGATGTCCCTCGGATTCTTCCTGGCTCTCGCGAATTCCTGCGGGGGCGGTTCGGGGAAGGCCAACCTCTCGGACCTTCCTCTCGGGGACCAGCAGGTCGCTGACAATCCGGGGGGGGACACGTTCGATCCCGGCCCCTCCCAGGATATCCCGTGGCGCGACGAGGGGGGGGACACGAACGAGGAGATCGTTCAGGGCGGGTTCATGTACCCCTGCTCCACCAATGGCGATTGCACCAGCGGGTTCTGTGTCGAGGGGCCGGCCGGCAACATCTGTACCCGCACGTGCATCGGGGAATCGTGCCCGTCGGACTTCGTCTGTTCGGGCATCGTGAACACCTTCCCTGACACCACCTTCATCTGCATCCCGAAGTTCGGCAAGGTCTGCCAGCCCTGCACCACCGACAACCAGTGCGCGGGCGGCACATGCGTCACCATGCCGGACGGGAAGTTCTGCAGCGTGGCGTGCTCGGCCAACGAATGCCCCAGCCCGTACACCTGCATCCCGCAAGGGACCAGCGGGGGTTCCTTCTGCCTTCCGCCCAGCGGGACGTGCACCTGCCGCGCCGCGGACGTCGGCATCAAGCGGCTTTGCCAGATCAAGAACGATTTCGGGACCTGCTATGGATACGAACAGTGTGACGCGACGCTGGGCTTCGTCGGGTGCGATGCCCGAACCCCCGCTGCCGAAACCTGCAACGGCATCGACGACGACTGCAACGGCACCCCCGACGACAATGTGAAGGTCGGCGACCCCTGCGACAAGACCAACGAGTTCGGGACCTGCAAGGGCGTCACCCAGTGCCTGGGCCCCCAGGGCCTCACCTGCACCGCGCTGACGCCGGCGGCCGAAACCTGCAACGGCATCGACGACAACTGCGACGGTTTCGTCGACGAGCCCTTCAAGGTCAACGGCGTCTACGCCACGCTGGAAAACTGTGGCGCCTGCAACCGCTCCTGCGTGGGGCTGTTCCCGAACTCGACCCCGGCCTGCGACGTGACCGGCGTGGCCCCGCGCTGCATCGTCACCGCCTGCGACAACGGCTTCTTCAAGTTGAACGAGTTCCAGTGCGTGCCGCTGTCGTCGTTGATCTGCACGCCGTGTGTCGTGGACACGGACTGCCTCCGGGCGGGCGCCCGGTGCATCCCCATCGGCACGGACGGCGGTTCGTACTGCGGCCAGTCGTGCACGCTGGACACCGATTGTCCGTTCAGCTTCCACTGCCTGCCCGCTGCGGGCGGGGCCAACCAGTGCCAGCCCGATTCCGGTACGTGCTCCTGCACCGGCGCGACCCAGGACATTTCGCGCGGATGCTCGGTGAACTACAGCGTCTCCGACAAGCCGTCCTACACCTGCTTCGGCCTGCAGAAATGCCAGGCGGGCGGCTGGGGGGATTGCGTGCTGCCGGACGAAACCTGTGACGGCGTGGACAACAACTGCGACGGCCAGATCGACGAGACGTTCGTCGAGCCCGGGACCAACAAGTACATCGACGACCGCAACTGCGGCGTGTGCGGCAACAACTGCACCACGCAGAGCATCGCCAACGGGCACGGCGTCTGCGATACGACGCGGACGATCCCGGACTGCAAGATCGTCTGCAACGCCGACTATTTCAACGTCGATGGCAACCCGGCCAACGGGTGCGAGTGCCACAAACTGGCGGGCCCCGATCTCCCGGGCGGTGGCGACACGAACTGCGATGGCATCGACGGCGACATCACCGACGGCATCTTCGTGGCCAAGTGGGGCCTGGACAGCAACGCCGGCACCATCGACGCCCCGCTGATTTCGATCAAGGCCGGCCTGGACCTGGCGGTGTCGTCGGGCAAGCGCGACGTGTACGTGGCCACGGGCGTGTACCCGGAAGCCCTGTTCCTGCGCGCCAACGTCGGCCTGTTCGGAGGCTACTCGGCCGACTTCCACGTCCGCGAGCCGTTGTCGTACGAAACCGTCATCCTCGGTCAGACGCCCACCTCCGACGTGCCGGGCGCCGTGAACGCAGTCGGCATTTCCGGCGGGGTGGCAGGCAGCACGGTGCTGGACGGCTTCGTGGTCATCGGCGCGAACAACCGGACCCCGGGCGGCAACAGCATCGGCGTGTACGTGAAGGACTGCGACGCGTCGGTGGCGATCCGCGGCATGCACGTGACGGGCGGCCAGGGCGGCAACGGCGTGCCCGGCGTGCCGGGTGCGGCGGGTTCGGGCGGCACCCAGGGATCGGCCGGCGTCGCCGCGAAGGATCTTCCGAACGGCACCTGCGGCACGGCGCAGTTCAACACGGGCGGATCGGGCGGCACCAAGGCGTGCGGCGGCGACAACGTGGACGTGTCGGGTGGCGCCGGCGGGACGGCCGTGTGCCCGGTGTTCGACGAATCGAAGCCGGACTGCCCGCAGGACCAGAACCAGACGCGCGGGGCGCTGGAGGACGGCGTGTCCGGCAAGAACGACACCGGGAACGACGGCGTCGGCGGGCTCGCGGGCCTCGATTCGATGATTTCATACAACTCGTATTCGACGCTGTTCGGCAGTTGCGTCACCAACGGCAGTTCCGGGAACTGCGGGCTGTGCATCGTGCCGAACGATTCCAAGCAGGGCGCCAACGGCGTGCCCGGTTCCTCGGGCGTGGAAGGCTCGGCGGGCGCCGCGTGCGCGGGCGCCGGCTCCATCGTCAACGGCGTCTGGGTTCCCCCGGCGGCAGGCACGGGCGGTCGCGGTGTCAACGGTGGCGGCGGTGGCGGCGGCGGCGCGGCTGGCGGCGTGGAAACCCGGGACTGCAGCGGCAACCGCGGCCGGGGCTACTCCGATATCGGCGGCAGCGGCGGCGGTGGCGGTTCGGGCGGCTGCGGTGCGGCCGGCGGGACCGCGGGCGGCAGCGGCGGCGGCTCGTTCGGCATCTTCGTGACGTTCAGCGCGACCCTGTCCACGATCCCGACCGTTGCGGATTGCACGATCGAATCCGGTCGCGGCGGCGATGGCGGCAGCGGCGGCAACGGCGGCGTCGGTGGTCGCGGCGGCGCGGGCGCTCCGGGCGGCCTCGACGGTGCCAGCGCCACGGTGACGTTCTGCACCTCCAGCGGCGGTGTCGGCGCCAACGGTGGTCCCGGCGGGCACGGCGGCGGCGGTGGCGGCGGGTGCGGCGGGCCGGCGTACGGCCTGTTCGTGAACGGCGCCGCTGCGGCGCTGACGGACGCCTACAAGGCTGCGAACCTCCAGTTCAGCGGCGCGGGCACGGGCGGTACCGGCGGCTTCGGCGGCGGTTCCCTGGGCCAGCCCGGCGCCAATGGCGACCCGGGCGTCGCGGCGCAGACGAACCTGTAGGACGGATGCCTGGGCTGCACGGATCGACTCACCCTTCCGCTTCCTCCTGGGAACTCCCGTTCCGGCTGATTCGCGAGGGGCTTTTGCGTTCAGGATCCCTGCGCGATGTGGCCATCCACACCCCTGGGCCCTGTAGCCCGGCGAGGTTCCGCGTCGCAACGCTGGCCGACGGCACGCAGGCGATGTCCTGTTGTACAGTGCGACGAACTGCGCCTGCTGCTGCTGCCGAGGTGAGGCCTACAGCCGGTAGATCGCGAGATTGTCGTAGTAGACGTCGGAGTTCCAGTTGTTGAACCCGAAGTACTTGCCTCGCAGCGGATCGTCGTCCGGGTAGGCCAGCACCAGCTTGCCGTCCACGAACCAGCGCAACGAGCCTTCGGTGCGGACCAGCGCGAAGTGGTGCACCTTGCCGATGTCGACCTTCGCCGGGGACTCCATCCGGTCCTCGCCGTGCTCGTCCAGGCGCGCCAGCACGCTCAGAGCGTTCTTCCAGCCGCCGAGGATGGCGATGTACCCTGTCTGGTGCCGCGGCTCGGCATTGAAGATTTCGCACTTGATGTCGCCTTCGGTCGTCATGCTGCGGGCATCGAATTCCACGCGCACGCGCTCCGGCAGCGGCATGGTCAGCCACAGCCCCTCGTTCCGGTCGCCCTGGATGTGCAGCCAGCCGTCCGTGATCGACCACTTCGTGGATTTCGTGAGGTACTGGTCGCCCACGGCGTCGCGCTGGAAGTCGTCGGACAGGACCAGGATGCCCCCGGTCAGGTCCTCGGAACTGCCCGCCTTGCGCTTCTTCTTGCCGCAGGCCGGCGTCGCGGCGACGGCGATGGCGATCGTCGCCAGCACCAGCAGGCGGCCCGCAGCCGCAAGCCGGCGCGACTCAGGATTCGAGCGTTTCATCGGGCACCTCCCGTTCCGCCGGCCGGATGCCTTCGGCCGGCGTCAGGTCAGAATCCACCGGTTCCAGTTCGCCCGTGAGGATGTCGCCGGTCCTGAACAGCGGGGTCACGACGCTTTCGCGCTCCAGCAGCGTGCGAAGGATCGCGGCTTCGTCGTTGGCGGTGCGCAGCCGGTGGGCCAGGCCGCGGGCCAGCTGGCGCAGCAGGCGTACCGCGGTGAGCGGGGCCGCCGCGGACAGCGTTTCGAACGAGCGGCGCGTGAGGACCGCGACGTCCGTGGTTTCAAGGGCGGCCACGCTGAAGTCGGGGACCTGGTCTTCCAGCAGGGCCAGGTCGCCGAACGTGGACCCCAGTCCCAGGCGCACGCCGGGCTGGTTGCCTCGGCGCATCGCGACCGAGCCCGACAGCACGACGTGCAACCCCTCGGGGCGGTTCGCTTCGCGGATGATCGCTTCGCCGGCCTGGAAGCGGCGATGCTCGGCAGTGGACAGCAGCCGAAGGATTTCGGCGACCGACAGGCCCTGGAACAGCGGCATCGCGCGCAGGCGCAGGTACGCGGCGCGTGCCGTCGTGGAATCGGATTCCAGGGCCTTCACTTCACAGATCACGGCGGAGATGTTGTCCGAGCCCCCGCCTGCATTGGCGAAGGCCACCAGGCGATCCGCGACGGCCTGCAACCCGCCCTCACCGACCAGGCGCGGGATCCGATCGTCCTCGACGTACCCGTGCAGGCCGTCCGAGCACAGCAGGATGCGATCGCCCGGCAGGACCTGCAGTTCCATCACGTCCGGATCCACCGGCCCGCGGATGCCGAGGGCGCGTGTCACGACGTTCTTCATCGGGAAGCGTGCCGCCTGGGCGCGGTTCAGGCGGCCCTGTCGCAGCAGTTCGAACAGCAGGCTGTGATCCTCCGTCAGGAGGATGGCGGCGCCGTCCCGTACCAGGTAGGCGCGGCTGTCGCCGACGTGGGCGACGAACGCCCGGTCCCCGGCGAACAGCACGACGACCACCGTGGAACCCATCCCCTGCAGCTCGGGGGTCTGCTCGGCGGAAAGGACGATGCGGTCGTTGGCGGATCGGACGGCCTCGGTCAGCAACTGGAGGATCTGGCGCCGGCGCGTGGGGACCGGTTCGGCGGTGAAGCCCTGGACCAGGAAGGCCTTGGTTCGGATGTGTTCCTCGATGGCTGCGCAGGCATGCCGGCTGGCCTCGTCGCCGCCCTGGTGGCCGCCCATGCCGTCGGCCACCACGTACAGGTTCAGGTCGGGCGCGCAGGTGACGGTGTCCTCGTTGCGGCTGCGGACCCGTCCAACATCCGTGCGGCTGGCCGATTCGACGATCACGTGGGTCCTCCCTCCCCGGTTCGCGGGGGTCGTCACAGGCTCAGGGTCGCTTCGATCCAGACCCGGTGCGCCAGGTCGCTGCCCATGCGGTATTCGCGCTTCCAGTACGGCGTCGTGACGTCCGCCCCGTTGACGGTTTCCGTCCGCTCGCTGACCGACAGCACCTGCCCGCGCTGCGTCGCCGCGCCCGGCTTGAAGAAGGAGTATCCCAGCCCGATGGCCAGGACGTCCACAGGTTTGTAGTTGAGTTCGACGTCCATTTCCTGTCCCAGGAACCGGCTGCCTCCGGACGGGACGTTGAATACGCGGTTCATCAGGGACGCCGCGTACGGGTCGGAGGCGCGGCTGGCCTGCGTGTCGAAGCCGGCAAGGCTGCCGCCGTTGCTGGTCAGCGAATACACGTGATAGTCGAACGAAAGACGCACGTTCGAGGCGGGGAACAGGCCCACGGTGGGGCCGATGTCCCAGACGCCCTGCCAGCGGAACAGTTCCATGTTGCCCATGTTGCCTTTGCCCGCCGGGAACAGCGGCCGGAACGCCACGTCCTTGCCGTCCCAAGGGTTCGCGTCGCCCGACGCGCTGTAGAAGAACAGGCCGATCCACGGGTCGGTCTTGACCGGCGCGGTGTACTTCGCCTGAAGGAAGTAGGCGGTGGCCAGGTGCGTCGCCTCCTTCAGGACGGCGTTCTCGTCGCGGACCGTCACGCGCCCCACCTGAACCGCGGCCTCGCCTTCCAGCGTCAGCCCCTTCGCCGGCCGGGCCAGCAGGCGGGCGCCGATCGTGCCGATGCGCTCCTTCTGCGCCACGAAGCCGTTGTCCTGGTAGAAGCCGTACAGTTCGGCATCCAGCCACGACAGCGCGTCGGTGGACAGGTACAGGCCGGAAAACACCGCGTAGTGATCCTGGCCCTGGGGCTGGAACACCGGGGCGAACCCGTTGCGATAGATCGTCACGAAGCCGTCCGCCGCCATCACGTGGGCGCGCCGCCACCCGACGCGAACGCCGTCGAACGACTGCCCGACGTTGTTGAAGTCCTTCAGCGCGACCTGCCGCCCTGCGCCGTACTTCATCGTGAAGCGGCCCGCCTGCACCCATGCGCCGGACCCCTGGATGTCGTCGAACAGGAGGTAGCCCTGGTACAGGTCCAGGCTGTGCTGGTTGGCCGTGGTGGATTTCTCCTCGCCCCACTCGCGCGAGTCCTGCAGCACCAGGACGCCCTGCACGCCCTTCCACGGCGTCAGGGTCAGGCCCAGCCGGATGCGCTGCAGATAGTAGAGGTCCGAATCGCCGCGGCCGGAATTCGAGTCGGTGCGGTTCTTGTCGTACATGGGACGCAGTCGAATCTCCAGCATCGGCACCAGCCAGGGCAGCGTGCGGCCGTTGTATACCTGCCGCGACTCCAGCGACGTCAGCCTGGCCTCGGCGGCCTCGAGCGCCTTGTGCGACGCATCGAGGTTGGCGGCGACCATCGCCAGGGTATCGTCCGACGCCTTCTTGAGGAGGGCGTCCATGTCGGCGATGCGCTTCTTGAGGTCGGCGATTTCCTGGGTGTTGCCGGCGTTGACCGTGTTGACCGCGTCCAGTTCCTCCATGAGGACGTTCATGGCGGCGTCCTGGGCGGGAGGCACCTTGACCTTCGCCACGGCGGGCGCGGCGACGACGAGGGTCCATGCGGCCAGGATGATGGTGGACGACAGGCGACCCATTCTTCCCTCCCCAGCGTTCCCGACGAGCGGCATCCGACCATACCAGTGTTGAGCCGAAGGGAAAAGCACCCCGGCACGGCCGACGGAACCCGGAATCGGCTAGGGGTCCGTGCGGAACGGGATGCCATCGGGCGCGGTCGTGAACGTATCCGGCTCGGATATGAAAGCCTTCAGCCCCGACGGCGCCTTGACCCCCAGCCGGATCCGGACCTCCTGCGCCCGGTCGAGCAGGCCCAACTGCTCGTAGACCTGCACCGCGTTGAACCGCTGCTGCAACGCGGCGCCCACCTCCCCGTGCTGGTCCATGAGGTCCGCCAGGATCTCGTGAGCCGAGCCGATGGACTGCGAAAGCGACTTGTCCAGGCGCGTCGTCGCCAGGCATTCATGGAGGCGCTTCCGGGCCTCGTCGTCCTGGCCCAGGCCGCGGAACGCCCGCGCGAGGTTCACCAGCGCGACCCGCTCGCCCAGCACGTACTGGGCGGTGTGGCACAGCGCCCGGGATTTGAGGGACAGCTCGCGCACCGTGTCCCACTCCTTCCGCGCCAGGGCGAGGTCTGCCAGCGCGGTCAGGGCGTGGGCGATCCCCCGGCGGTCGTCCATCGTCTCACGGATCGCCAGCGAGCGCTGGATCGCCGCCCTGCCCTCCTCCTCGCGGCCCACCCGCGCGAGGCTGGCGCCCAGGTTCGTCAGGTGCGCCGCCAGCCCCCGGGCGAACCCGTAGGACTCGCAGAGGCTGACGCCCTCCCGGCAGACCTCGATGGCCTCGATGCGACGATCCTGCGATGCCAGTTGCGCGCCCTTGAAGAACAGCGCTTCGGCCCGCTCGGCGAAGTCGCGCGGGCCGGTCAGCAGGGACAGGGCCTGGTCGAAGCGTTGGCTGGCCATGTCGGGAGTCCCGGTCTTGTACAGGAGGCGTCCCCAGGCCAGGTGCACCAGGCCCATGGTCCGCGTGCTGCCATCCGACTGGATCAGTGCTTCGGCGTCCCTGACCAGGCTTGCCGCCGCAGGGTTGTCCCCCTTGTCCATGTGGATTTCGGCAAGGCGCACCAAGGCGGCGGCCGCCCGGTGGCGATCCCCGCCGGATTTCGCGTCGGCGATGAGGCGCCCCAGCACGATCATTGCCCGATCGATGTCACGGCGCGACTCGGCAACCCGGGCCTCCAGTTCGTCCAGCCGGATGGCCAGGGCCGACCCGGCCTGCACGATGTGCCGTGCGGTCAGCGCCTTCAGCCCTTCGGCCGCGGTATCGTAGCGACCCTGGCACCAGTCCAGCTCGATCAGCGAGGCCAGCACGCGTCCCAGCCGCGGGTCCGCAGGGAGGCCGATGCGCGAAAAGGCGATCTCGGCCTTCGAGAACAACTCCCGGGCCTCCATCAGGCGCGCCGCTTCCAGGGCGCGTTCCGCCGCGATCAGGAGGTAGTCGATGGCCCGGTCGAAGAACCCGGCGTCGAAGTAGTGTTCGCCGACGTCCTGGGCCATCGCCGGAATGTCGTCCGCATACGCGCCCTCGAGGATGCGCGCCGCCATCAAGTGCAGGCGCGCGAGAGCCGAGGGCGGCCCCCGCTTCAGGATCGCTTCCCGCATCAGCGGGTGGGGGAACGTGACGAAGTCGTCGGAGGCCCAGGGCATGCGTTGGACGTACCCTTCCGCGGCCAGCCGGTCCACCAGCCGATCCAGGCTCTCCCGGAGATCCAGGCGCCCCTCGGCCTCGCACAGGGACCAGAGGTTCGACATCGACGAGCGGGAGGACAGCATGGCTACGCGATCCAGCAGGTCCACCAGCAGCAGGCCGTCGGACAGCCCGCGCAGGCCTTCGATACGCTGGGCCAGCAGTTCGATCAGCGCGCCGGGGACGGACACGTCGGCCGATTCGGACAGCACGACGCCGGTGTCGGTTCGGACGAGGGCGCCCTGGGTGGCCAGGTGCCTGCACATCTGCATCGCGAACATCGGGTTGCCGCCGGCCGCCCGCCGCACCGCCCGTTGCACGTCGGGATCGCAGCGTCCGGGGCACATCGCGTCCACCAGCGCCCCGATCTGTCGCTCGTTCATGCGGGTGATCTGCTGCAGGGCGCCTCGCTCGCGGAAGGATGCCCGCACCTTGAAGAACTCGGAGCGTCCGGGACCGGTGTCCTCCTCCAGCGGGCGGCGCGCGGTGACCAGCACGAACAGGGGGACCGGGCGCAGTTCCAGGGATCGGACGAGGGCGTCCAGGAATTCCGCGCTGAGCGGGTCCGCCAGGTGGAAGTCGTCGAGGTGGATGACCAGGCCGGTGCGTTCGGCGGCCGATCGCAGCACCCGCTCGATCCCGGACGCCACGTATGACAGGAAGGCGGTGCGGTCACGCCGCAGAAGGTCCATGGCCGCCGGTCCCGCGAAGAATAGATCGACCAGCGGCTCGAAGGCGGGATCCCCGTCCGCCAGGGTTTCCATGCCCACCGAAGGGAGGGCTTCGCGCAACGAGTCGCGCGAGGTGATGTCGTTTCCCAGGAGGTTGAACAGGGCCAGCCGCCACGCACCCAGCACGGGCATGCGGGCCTGGGCCACGCACGCCGCTGTGGCGAACGGGCGCTCGGCCGCGACCTCCAGCGCCCTGGAAGCCAGCGTGGTCTTGCCGGCTCCCGGCTCGCCCTCGACCCACAGCAGCGCGCGTCGACCCTGCTCGATGTTCGCCAGTTCGGATTCGATCCAGGACATTTCGCGGGGGCGATCGATCCAGTCGGGCGCCTTCAGCACAACGCGAGGACGGACCGCTTCGAACCAGCCCGGGTCCGCGCCCACCGGAACGCGGGCCGTGGCGGCCTCGGCAGCGGAGTGGGATGCCGAGGGCAGCAACTGGCGCAGGCGTTCCAGCACCTCGCGGGCGTCCCGGGGACGCTGGGCGGGGTCCTTGGCCATCAGCCGCAGCAGGAAGTCGTCCAGCCCCCGAGGGATGCGCCCCTGGGGCCAGGCGATGGCCAGGGGAAGCGGAACCGATTTGAGGGCGTCGATGAACGGATCGGGCCCCCGGAACACCACCTTGCCGGTCAGCATCTCGTGGGCGGTCAACCCCAGGGAATACAGGTCCGAGCGGGGATCGACCAGCCGCCCCTGGATCTGTTCGGGGCTCATGTACTGGGGCGTCCCCATGGTTTCGATCGACATCCCTCCGAACAGCCGGAAGGGCGACTTGGGCGCCGGCGCGCAGATCCCGAAATCCAGCAACTTGACGAAGTCCGCCCCCCCCTGGTTCTCGACCAGGAAGATGTTCGAGGGCTTCAGGTCGCGGTAAACGAGCCCCGTTTCGTGCACCTTCGAAAGCGCCTCGCAGACCTGGATCAGGATGCGCAGCGCCCGCACATAGTCCATCGGCCCCGAATGGAACAGCGTCTCGGCCAGCGATGCCCCGTGCAGCAGTTCCATCGCCAGGTACAGGATGCCGCCCTCGGCCTCGCCGTGGTCGACCACGGACACGATGTGCGGATGCTGCACGCGGCCGGCGAGGAAGGCCTCGTTGCGCAGCGCTTCCACGGAGACGGTGTCGGACGGGTCCAGGAAGACGACCTTCAGCGCGATCTCCCGCTCCAGAGATTTCTGGCGGGCCAGGTAGACCTGGGACATGCCACCGGACGCCAGCAGGCGCTGGACGACGTACTTGCCGGCGATGTCGGATTGCGGCACGAGCTGCAGGCGCAGGCCGCATGCAGGGCATCGGAAGAGGGTCGAAGCGCAGGTGTGGTCGCACGACGCGCATCGCTTGTTCACGGAACGACCGTTCGTCGCAGGTCGGCTGATGGTACGGTCCGGCGCGAGTCCCTGTCAACGCGCGCGTGATATCCTACCGGGGCCTTTGCGCCCGGAGGACGCGTGCCCAAGCCGCCCCTGAGATTGCAGACCACGACCTTGTGGGACTACCCGTCGCAGAACTACGGGCCTGGCCGGCAGGGGGATACCACGTACGTCGGCGCCACGCCTTCCTACGTCATATGGAACCTGCTGCAGCGCTACACCCGTCCGGGCGACCTGGTCGTGGATCCCATGGCCGGAAGCGGCACGACGCTGGACGTGGCCAGGGACTGCAAGCGCCGGGCGCTGGGGTACGACCTGCAGCCCCCCCGGAAGGACGTGTTCCGGGCCAACGCGCGCAAGCTGCCCCTGGAGGACGCGAAGGCGGACTTCGTGTTCGTCGATCCGCCCTACTCGGACCACATCGAGTATTCGGGCCGGCCCGAGTGCATCGGCGAGCTGAAGGCCGACTCGGACGCCTACTACGAGGAAATGGGCAAGGCCATCGCCGAAATCGATCGCATCCTGCGTCCCGAGCGATACCTGGCGCTGTACGTGTGCGACTCGTGGAACAAGGGGAAGCCCCTGATGCCCATCGGGCTGCGCCTGTTCGGCATGCTGTCGCAGCGGTTCACTCCCGTGGACGTCGTCGCCGTGGCTCGGCACAACGCGTCGCTGAAGCGCAACCACTGGCACACCGCCGCGATCGAGGGGAACTACTTCCTCCGGGGATTCAACTACTGTTTCGTGCTGTTCAAGGAAGGGCGCCTTCGGGACGGGCCGTTCCCGGACCGGCGGGACCCGGAGGAGGTCCAGGAGCACGTCGCGGATCGCACGCCAGGAGGTCCCGATTGAAACACATGGTGCGCATCCTGGCCCTCGCCTTCGGGGGGGTGATCCTGGTGTTCTGCGCCTTGCACCTCTTCCTGCAGCCGCGATGGTTCCGAACGGTCGAGGGGGACGGCTGGCGCACCGACATGCCCATGCTCGCGCTGTCGCCCACCCGTTCGACGGAAGGCCCCTGGACCTTCGTGGGGACGGACGGTTCCGCCTCGTTCCGGGTCGGGACGCTTCCGATGTCGGGGGAGCCGGGGCCGGCCCTCGACGCTGCCGAGGCGGCGCTCCATCCCCGCCCGGTCGAGCGCATCGACGTCCCGTCCCTGGGGGGACGCTTCCTGCTGTCGGGCCGGGGGAAGTCCTGGCGCGCGTCGCTGCTCTTCCCCGCCGGTGGCCGCGTGTTCGACGTGGAATCGCTGGAAGGCAGGGGCAACGCCGCCGAGCCGTTGTTCACGGTGGCCCGAATGGTGGCGGCACTGGAGATCGACGCTTCCGGGACGTCCTTCGCGGCCCCGCCCGAAGAAACCCTGGACGACGTGATCCGGCCCGCGGTGGCGCGCCACCTGGCCGGGATGGACACGATGCTGCCCGTCCTGGTTCCGATCCTGCTGCTGGCCTTCACGGTGGCGTTCGCGACGATCCGGGTTTCGGGACGTGTCCCCGAACCGGCCCCCGGCATGCCGCCGCCCCTGCGGGTCGAAGGCAACGTGTTCATCTCGCTGCGCCGCAGCCGATGGGTGTTTCGCAAGACGATGGGCGCGCTGGTGCTGGGTCCCGAAGGCCTTCACGTCTCCTCGCTCGGGCGGGAACTGGCGTTCGTCCCGACGTCCGGGCTCGGCTCCATCCGCCGCCTCCCCGGGACCGGGCGCAATCGGCCCTTCCGCTTCGAGCGGAATGGACTGGAGGTCCGCTTCCTGCCTGACGATCCGGACGCGTGGCAGCGCATGTTCGTCAGCCCTCAGGCATCGATCTGACGCGGGACAGGGCGTTGCCCGCTTTCGGAAGATCAAGCGTGAGGGTAGAGTAGCACGTCAAACCTTCGACCGGGCGGCATGGACGCGCACCCGACCCCCCCGCGAAACCTGGACTCCGGTCGTTTCCGGACCATGCCCGCCCTCTACCACCGCAGGGTCCCTGTCGTCCTGTTCGTCGCGATCGCGGTCGTACTGGTCGCCGTGTTCGGCACCCTGGCTCACCGCATGGCCTCGCGCCGATCGATGGAAATCGAAGGGGTCCGGGCCCGCCTGTCGTCCATGACCCAGGTCCGGCAGGAGCGACTGGTCGCGTGGCTGCAGTCCTGCACGTCGGACGCGGAAATGGTGGCCCTGTTCCCCTCGGTGATCGAGCTGCTGGACCCCTCGGGCCCCGGGATTCCGGAGGACCCTCGATTCGCGGGCGATTCCTCCCACGCGGGCCACGTCGGCCAGGTGCTGGACCTGGTTGTCCGCACCCACGGCTACGGCGCGATCCTGGTGGCCGATCGAACCGGGGCGACCCTGGGCAGCACCACCGATCCGCCCTCGATCGCGCCCGAGCTGGTCCATGGCGCCTTGCGCGCCGGCGTCGAGGGTTCGGCGTTCTTCCGCGATCTTCACGTGGACGGGAAGCGCCCGCTGCTGCTCTTTTCGGCCCCGGTCCGGCGCATCGTCGCCCCGTCCCCCGGCGACGACGGTCTCCTGGGAGTGCTGCTGTTCCTGGTGGACCCGGTCGCGGCCGTCTACCCGATGATGACCAACCGGGTCCTGATCGGGGCGACGGACGAACTGGTGCTCGCGCACATCGGTGAACCCGGGCTGCGGCCCATGACGCCCGTGCGATTCCACCAGCCGGACTCGGACGACACGCCCTTCCTGGGCGGCCCGCTTCCCGTTCTGGACGACGACGCCAGCGATGCCTTCCTGGAGGCCAGGGACTATCGCGGGGTCGATGTCTTCGCGTCGATCCGGCCGGTGGTCGGGACCCCGTGGATGGTCATCGGCAAGATCGATCGCGTCGAGGCCCTGGAAAAGGTATCGGGCGAGTGGCTCTGGCTGTTGACCACCGCGATCGTTTCGCTGCTGGCGTTCGCGGTGGCCTTCGTCGCCCTGTCTCGACACTACCGGGCGCGCCACTTCCAGGCGCTGGCCGACCAGGAAACGCGATACCGGGCGCTGGCGGAGAACGCGCGCGACATCATCCTGATCGTCGATGCCGATTCGCGGATCGTGGAAGCCAACCGCGCCGCGTCGAAGTCCTACGGATACACCATCGACGAGTTGCAGGGCATGCGCCTGGATGCGCTGCGGGCGCCGGACACGCTGCCTACGGCCTCCGAGCGGATGCGACAGGCCCTTTCCGGCGACATCTCGTATGAAACCGAGCACCGTCGGCGCGACGGCACCACGTTCGCGGTCGAGGTCAGCGCGCGCGGCATCCGCATCGGCCAGCAGGAACTGGTGCTGGCGATCATCCGTGACATCGCCGAGCGCAAGCGCCTGGAGAAGCAGTCGGTGATCGCCCAGCGCATGGAGGCGCTGGGGCAGCTTGCCGGCGGCGTGGCACACGATTTCAACAACCTGCTGACGGCGATCCGCGGATACGCGGTACTGGTGCAGGAAAGCCTGGAGCCGGAGGATCGCCGCCGGTCCGAGCTGGACGAGGTGGTCAAGGCCTCGGACCGTGCCGCCGCGCTGACGCAGCAACTGCTGGCGTTCTCGCGCCGACAGGCGACCGAGCGCCGGGTCGTGGACCTGAACGGGATCGTGAAGGGGCTGGAAGGGATGCTGCCGCGACTGATCGGCGAGAACATCCGCTTCAGGACCGACCTGGATGGGCGTGCCCTCTGGATTCGAGCCGACGCCAGCCAGATCGAAAACCTGCTGGTGAACCTGGTCGTCAACGCCCGGGATGCCATGTCCCAGGGGGGCACGCTGACCCTGTCCACGCGCGGGGCGATGCTTTCGGTGGCGGGCCACCGGGCGCGGGAGTATGCCTGCCTGGAAGTGAGGGATACGGGCATCGGCATGGACGACGAAACCCGCGCGCGGGCTTTCGAACCGTTCTTCACGACGAAGGAGCAGGGGCGGGGGACCGGGCTGGGACTGGCGACCTGCTATGGCATCGTCCAGCAGCACGAGGGGTTCATCACCCTGGAAAGCGCTCCGGGCCAGGGGACCACGGTCCGCATCGACCTGCCGATGGCGGCGCGCACCCTGACCGACGAGATGCCCGTGCTGACCGAGGGCCCGGTGCCGCGGGGGGACGAATCGATCCTGCTGGCCGAGGACGACGAGGGAGTGCGGGCCTACACGGCCCAGGTGCTGCGCAGCCTGGGGTACAACGTGGTCGCCGCGGCCAGCGGCTCCGAGGCGCTCGAAATGGTCCGCGCGCGGGCCGGCATGCCGATCGACCTGCTGGTCACCGACGTCGTGATGCCGGGGATGAGCGGCGTCCAGTTGCAGGGCTGCCTGCGCGAACTGCGCCCCGATCTGAAGACCCTGTTCGTGTCGGGGTACGCCGAGTCCTCGATGTTCGAGATGGGGGGCGTCGAGCGCGGCGCGTCGGTGCTCAGGAAGCCGTTCAGCCCGGCCGAGATGGGACGCAAGATCCGCGAGGTGCTGGACCGGAAGCCCCGAAGGTCGCCGCGGGCCGATACGCCGGTCCGGTGATCTCCCTCTTCCGAAGGCGTCACCCCAGCATGCCTGAAACGACCGTCGCGCCCGCGCTGCGGGCCAGCAGGGCCGCCAGTCGCTCGGTGGCGTCCCGGACCGCGCCGCGCAGGGACGCCGGGCCGTACACGATGCCCAGCGCGCGGCGCGTGGACGCATCGGTCTTGGTCGCCTGGCTGTCCTTCACCGGGGTGGCGCACGGTGCGTCCGACGGGAGGCAGGCGACCAGCAGCAGGTCGTGCAAGCCCAGTTCCTGGCCCGACGGGTTGAAGACGTAGGCCTCGCCCTCGCGCCCCCAGCGCACCACGAAGCGGTTCGTGCCCGCCTTGTCGAGGTCAACGATCGAGATCGGGAACAGCGTCTCGATCGACACGACGTTGTTCGCATCCGCCAGCACGTTGATGACGGGGACGTCGCCTTCGACCGCGGTCCGTACCAGGTATTCGCTGGCCGGCTTGGCGCGGCCGGTGGGCTTGTAGGTGCCGTGGCGCAGCAGGTCGCGAACGGCGGCCTTGCGCTGGACGGCCCACGGGGATTCCGAGTCCTGCAGGCGGGCTGCCGCCGCGGCATGCAGCGCGGCGACGAGGCCCGCGGGCGAGTCGCCGTTGACGCAGCCCTCGGCGACCAGCCAGCCTGCCGCGACACCCTCGGCGGCGAGGTCGATGGCAACGTCGGACATGGATGCCTCCACGATGTGTCGTGGCGATTGTATCCGGGAACGCGTCGCGGATGTCCGTGCCCAATCGCGCGGCGAGTTCTGCTACGCTCGGGGCGCGCCCGGGGAGGATGCCGATGCCCGACACCGATGTCGATCGCCAGTTTCCGTCCCTCGCGGAACCGTTCACGCTGGACCCGGCCTGGGCCTTCCTGAACCACGGGTCGTTCGGCGCCTGCCCGCGCGCGGTGCAGCAGGTGCAGGCCGGCCTGCGGGACCGGATGGAACGGCAGCCCGTCCAGTTCCTGGCGAACGACTACGAGGGCCTCCTGGACGGTGCCCGGGACGTGCTGGCGGCATTCCTGCATGCCGATCCGCAGGGCCTGGTCTTCGTCCCGAACGCGACGACGGGCGTCAACGCCGTGCTGCAATCCTTCGACCTGCGCCCGGGCGACGACGTGCTGGTCACGGACCATGCCTACAACGCGTGCCGGAACGCCCTGGACGCGGTCGCCGGGAGGGCCGGGGGCCGGGTCTGCGTGGCGGCTGTGCCCTTTCCCCTGTCGGATGCCACGGCCGTCATCGAAGCCCTCCGTGCCGCGATAACGCCCCGCACCCGCATCGCGATGATCGACCACGTCACCAGCCCCACCGGCCTCGTGCTGCCGATCGAGGCGATCGTCGCGGACCTCCAGGGACGCGGCATCGACGTGCTGGTGGACGGGGCGCACGCGCCCGGCATGGTGCCCCTGGACCTGGATCGCCTGGGCGCGGCGTACTACACGGGCAACTGCCACAAATGGCTGTGCGCCCCGAAGGGCGCCGGCTTCCTCTGGGCCCGCGCGGATCGGCGCGCCGGGGTGCGTCCGGTGGTGACCAGCCACGGCGCCAATTCGAAGCGGGCGGACCGCTCGCAGTTTCGACTCGCCTTCGACTGGACGGGAACCGCGGACCCGACGCCCTACCTGTCCGTTCCGGCCGCGCTGGACCTCCTTGGCGGCCTGCTCCCGGGCGGATGGCCGGCGCTGATGCTGCGCAATCGCGGGCTGGCCCTCCATGGCCGCGACGTCCTGTGCGAGGCGCTGGGCGTGCCCCGGCCGTGTCCCGATTCCATGATCGGGTCGCTGGCCGCCGTGCCGCTTCCGGACCGGGATTCGCGGTTCGTGCCCCGCCCTCCCCTCCTGCTCGATCCGCTGCAGATCGCGTTGCAGGATCGGGCGCGGATCGAGGTCCCCATCCTGTCCTGGCCCCGGGCCCCGCAGCGGCTGGTCCGGGTGTCCGCGCAGGCCTACAATCACCCCGCGCATTACCGCAGCCTGGCCGCGCATCTGCGGGCCTTCCTGGCCGAGGGCATCTGACGGGAGGTCGTGCGTTGCCCTCCGCCCGACGAGGAATCCCCTGGCTCGCGCTGGGATTGATCCTCCTGGCGGCGCTGGCCGGGTTCGGCCACCTGCTGACCCCCGGGGAATTCCCGTACAGCCGGTTTTCGGACTTCCTCGCCTATCACCTGGCGGGCAAGACCGTGCTGTTCGATTCGGTGAGGGACGGCCTGGGCATCCCGTTCTGGCGCAGCGACCAGCTGGGTGGATCACCGGCGCTGACGAACCCGCAGGCGGCCTACACCTACCCGCTCCACTTCCTGTTCTATGCCCTCGACCCGGTCGCCGCGCTGGGACCGACGGACTTCCTTCACTTCCTGGCCGCCGGCCTGATGTTCTTCCTGCTGGGCGTCGCCTTGCGGGTCGGGTTCTGGGCGCGGCTGCTGATCGCCTTCGCGGGGATGTTCGGCTTCAAGTTGCTGATGGCGACCTTCGCCGGCTGGCTGGCGATGGTTCCCAGCCTCGTCTTCATCCCCGGGCTGCTGGCGGCCGTGCTGTGGGCCCTGGAAACCCCGGGCCCGGGGGGCGCGATCGCCGTGGCGCTGGCGGGCGCGCTGTGCCTGCATGCAGGGCAGGTGCAGTTGCCGGCCTATGCGGCCGGGTTCATCGTCCCCTATGTGCTGGTCGTGACGGGCAGGCTGGCGTGGGCGCGGCAGGGTCGTGCCGCATGCGCGGCGGCAGGATGGTGCGGGCTGGGCGCGGTGCTCGCGGCGGGTCTGTCCATGATGCTGCTGCTGCCGCTGGCCAGCGACGGGCGGCTGGCGACGCGGGCCCAGGGCAGCTACGAATTCCTGGGGGCCGGCCGGGAACAGCCGGCGCACCTGGCGACCTTCCTGGATCCCGAGGCGCTGGGGACACCGCTGGACGACACCTACGTGGGTTCCGAGATCTGGGAGGAAACGGCCTATTTCGGCCTCGTGCCCCTGGTGTTCGCGGTCCTCGCCGTGCTGTTCGCCCGACGTCGGCGTGCGACGGCCTTCCTGGGTGCCAGCTTCGCGATTTCCGTCCTGCTGGCCTTCGACACGCCGCTGCTGCGGCTGATCTGGCACATCGTGCCCGGGTTCAGGCTGTTCCGCATCCCGGCCCGGTTCCTGTTCCTCAGTTCCATGTTCGGTGTGGCGCTGGCGGGCATCGGCCTCGACGAATTCCTGGCCCGCGCCCGGCGGTCCGGGCCGACGGCCCGACGGATCGCGACCGGCGTGGCGATCGCGGCCGTGCTGGCGACCGTGGTGGAGGGGACGTGGCACGCCCGTCGCTACCTCGTGATGGCCCCGGCCGACACGGCCATGCCGTCGCCCGCCCTGAAGGCGTTCTTCGCGCAGGATCCATCGCTGTTCCGGGTCGCGCCGGTGGGGCGCTCGACGATCAACGCGGGCTGGGCGGCGCCGCTGGGCGTCCAACTGGTCACCGGGTTCGACGCCTTCAACACCCGCCACTACGCGACGTATTTCGACCTGATGGTGACCGGGGACGTTCAGCCGCCGCAGGCGAGGGTGTGGTTCGATCTCCCGTCGTCCATCGCGCGCCTGGACCTGCTCGACGCGCTGAACGTGAAATACGTGGTCACTCCAGAACCCCTGCCCGGCCGGACCACGCTGGAGGCCGTGGCGACCTTCCACGACCAGCCGACCTTCCAGTTGTACCGGGGCATCGTCGGTCGGGACCTGTACGTCTACCGCAATCCCGGATGGGTCCAGCGCGCGACCTGGGCCCGGGAACCGATCGTCGTCCGGGACCTGCCGGCGATGACCGAGGCCGTGCGGGCCAACGACCTGCACCGGCACACCGTCGTGATGTGCCCCGGTGACCCCGAGCCTTCCGGCGCCGAGTCCCCGGAAGATCGCGTCGAGGTGATGTCCGCGCGGCCGGGCGCCCTGGCGATTCGAAGCCACGCCGACGCGCCTCGCCTCCTGCTGGTCAGCGAGACGTGGAACCCCGCGTGGCGCGTCACGATCGACGATCACGAGGTGTCCGCGTGCCAGGCGGACCTGGCCCTGATCGGGATTCCCGTGCCGCGGGGCGATCACGACATACGCCTGAACTTCGTCCCCGCGCACTGGGAGGTGGCGCTGGGGATCACGGTGGGCAGCGCCGGCCTGCTGCTGGCGCTGGCGTTCGTTGCGGCAGCCGGGGCCCGGCGGCGAGCGGGGCCGGTGACGCCCCCGACTTGACCTTCGCCGATTTGTCGCCATGTTGTTGCGCGGTTGATCCCGGAGGGTCCCGTGGGATGCCTTGCGTTGCTGGCCCTTCCAGCGCTGCTGATCGCGGAGGGTTACGTGTTCCTCGCGGTCGGCGAGGCCATCGGCTGGTTGTGGGCGATCCTGGCTCTCGTGGCCTCGATGTCGATCGGGGGGTCGCTGGTGCGTATGGCCGGCCTGCAGGCCATGACGCGGGCGCGCGACGCGATGAACCGGGGCGAGGCGCCGACGCGCTCGCTGTTCGACGGCGCCTGCGTGCTGGCCGCCGGGGCGCTGTTCGTGTTCCCGGGGTTCCTGACCGATGGCCTGGCGATCCTGCTGCTGCTGCCGCCGGTGCGGTGGGTGCTGATCCGGCTCCTCGGAGGGGTGGTTCGGCGGCGGGGGGCGGCCTCGGCGGGCGCGCCCCAGGCGGGACCGGCGGGACGGGCTTTCGCCGGCGGCCCCCACGTGTTCGTGTGGGCTTCCACGTCCGGGTTCGGGACGCCTCCGCGGCCCTCGCCTCCGACGGCTGCGGGACCGGACGGGGTGATCGACGCCGAGTGGACCGAGGTTCCCGACAGTATCGGCGAGGGCGGTCAGCGCGGGCTGCCTGCGGGGGACGTCGAGGCGTCGAAGAGGTCGTAGACGCGCACGTAGTCCACGAGCCATTCGTCCGGCAGCGTGGCGTCCTCGATCGCGCCCGCCTCGAACCACAGGTTGTCCTGGATCTCGTCGGTCAGGAGCATGTATTCCGGCGTTTCGCAGATCCCGCCGTCGGAGGAACGCCAGATCTCCTTGCCGTCCGTATAGAAGATGTACGCGTCGTCCGACCACCACATCCCCATCGTGTGGAAGCCCTCGCTGATGCCGGGGATCTCCTGCGGGTCTTCCGTCTTGCCGTCGTCGCAATCCCAGTGGATGGTCCGCTGGGTGAATTCCTTGAACGGGTCCAGGGTCCAGGGGCGCTCGAAGATGTCCAGCTCGGCCCCGTCCTTCCCGCCATTCCCCATCGCGCAGATCCCGTTCGAATACAGCCAGAAGGCCGTCCAGTGCCCGCCCTGCTTCTGGAACTGCACGCGGGTCTCGAAATACCCCTTGGTCTTCTGCCAGATCCCGCTGGTGTCCAGCCCGCCCGTGTAGTAGGTGCCGTCTTCCGCGAACACGCGCATATGCAGGATGCCGTTGCCGTCCAGCACCACGGCGCGCGGGTCGTAGACGTTGGTGCGCCCTTTGCCCTGCGAGACGTGCCACCGGGCCGTGTCGATCGATGTGCCGTCGAACTCGTCGTGGAAGACCATGCGCCATTCCTTGCCGGTCGGCGGCTCGGGCAGGAAGGCCTGCTCCACCTCGACGCCCGCCACGTCCTGCTGGTAGCCGTACCCGGGATCGACGCCCACGTCCCCCGGGACATCCCCGGTCGCGGGCACGTCGCCCACCGAAGGGACATCCGGCGGGTCGATCGCGTCGGCGTCGCTTCCGACGGACGACGTGGAGCATCCGAGGGCGGCTGCCAGCGCCGCCGCAGCAACCACGGGGAATCTTCGTGCTGCCCGCGCAAGGGTCACGATCACCTCCTCGAACAGGGGGGGGCGGTGCCGGTCTCGTCGATCGTCTCCTGGGGCGGCATGCTACCGGAAGCCTCTCGCCGATTCCACCCGGGCCACACATCGTGTCGCACGGTGCTGCTACAATCCGCAGCGGGATCACCGGGAGGCCTCCCTTGAGCGAAGTGCTGGTGTGGGCCGTGCTGCTGCTGGCGGTGCTGGGCGATGCGCTGCTGTTCGTACTGCTGGCGCGGGCGTCGCGCCCGGCGGACGCTGCGTCCGAGGCCGGTGCCCAGCGCCTGCTGGAGGGCCAGGCCCGGCTGGAATCGACGCTCCGGGATGAAATGGGGCGCTCGCGGGTCGAAATCGCAGGCCAGATGAAGGAGCAGCGGGTCGAGGTGTCGTCCAGCGTCGGCCAACTGGTCAACACGGTCGGCGTCCGGCTGGAAGCGGTCCGGCAGGCCGACGAGCAGCGCCAGGAGCACCTCCGCACGACCGTCGAAACGCGGCTGCGCCTGCTGCAGGAAGACAACACGAAGGCGCTCGAGCAGATGCGCAAGGTGGTGGACGAACGCCTGCAGGCCACCCTGGAACAGCGCCTGGGCGAATCGTTCAAGCGGGTCAGCGAACACCTCGAGGGCGTCCACAAGGGCCTCGGCGAAATGCAGGCCCTGGCTGCCGGGGTCGGGGACCTGCGCAAGGTGCTGACCAACGTGAAGGTCCGGGGCACGTGGGGCGAAGCCCAACTGGGCAACCTGCTGGCCGAAATCCTCGCACCGGAACAGTTCGCGGTGAATGTCGCCACGCGCTCGGGGTCGTCCGACCGGGTGGAGTTCGCCATCCGCCTTCCCGGTCGCGACGCGTCGGCCAGCCCGGTGTGGCTGCCGGTGGACGCAAAGTTCCCCCAGGAGGACTTCCTGCGCCTCGTGGACGCATCCGAGCGGGCCGACGTCGAAGGCGTCGAGGCCGCCGCGAAGGCGCTGGAAACCCGCCTGAAGGGGGAGGCGAAGGACATCCGCGACAAGTACCTCGATCCACCCAACACCACCGACTTCGCGATCCTCTACCTGCCGATCGAAAGCCTCTACGCCGAGGTGCTGCGGCGACCGGGGCTGTGCGAATCGCTGCAGCGGGACTTCCGCGTGGTGGTGGCGGGCCCGACGACGTTCGCGGCGCTGCTGAACAGCCTGCAGGTGGGGTTCCGCACGCTGGCCATCGAGCGTCGCTCGGCCGAGGTATGGGTGCTGCTGGGCAGCGTGAAGACCGAGTTCGAGCGGTTCGGGGACGCACTGGACAAGGTCCAGAAAAAGATCGGCGAGGCCGGCAGCGCGCTCGAGAAGGTCGGGACGCGCAGCCGCGTGCTGGGTCGCAAGCTGAAGGACGTGCAATCGGCGCCGGCGGACGACGATGACGCGCCTGCCGATGACGACATGCCGGAGGACGACCCCACGGCAGAACCCTGAAACGTCCGGCGGCGGAATGCCGATCACTTTTTCGACTACCCTTCGGATATTCGGACAATTTCGCACCTGAACCCCCCCGCAAAATTGACATTTCAGCGAAATCGCGGCAAAAAAGGGCGTTGAACAAGGGAATGCGGGCACAATTCACCCCCGCGCGGAGTCAGGAGGAGACACATGTTGGCGGATTGGTTTCATCGGATCCGGAAGGATTCCCGGGTGAAGACCGGGTACCTGGGAATGCTGCTGGCGTTCTTCGCCGTGGCGTACATCTTCCCGTTCGGGCTGGCTGCCCAGGAATCCGGCGCGGGTTCGGTCGAACCCGGTTTCCAGTGGTTCGGCCCCTTCGTCGACCCGTCCTACCAGATCTGGGAGCAGATCGGGCTGCTGGTGGTCCTGTTCGTGGCCATCTGCGGGTTGCTATACGCCTGGCTGCTGATGCGCCAGGTCAACCGCACCTCGGATGGCACGCCCCGGATGCAGGCCGTCGCCGCCGCCATCCGCGAAGGCGCGAACGCCTACCTCGGCGCCCAGTTCCGCAAGATCGGCCCGCTGATCGGCATCATCACGGTGCTGCTGTTCTTCACCTCCGACTGGAAGGCCCACCCGGAATTCGGGTTCGGCCGTGCGGCCGCCTTCCTGGTCGGCTCGCTGTTCTCGTGGGCCGTCGGTTTCGTGGGCATGCGCCTCGCGACCAAGGGCAACCTGAAGGTCGCCGCCGCCGCGATGACCTCGTACGGCGACGCGATGCAGATCGGCTACCGCACCGGTACGGTCACGGGCATGCTGACGGACGGCCTGGGCCTCCTCGGCGGCACGACGATCTTCCTGATCTACGGCGCGCACGCGTACGAAGCGCTGCTGGGCTTCGGCTTCGGCGGCACGCTGCTGGCGCTGTTCATGCGAGTCGGCGGCGGCATCTACACGAAGGCCGCCGACGTCGGCGCCGATCTGGTCGGCAAGATCGAAAAGGACATCCCGGAGGACGACCCCCGCAACGCCGCGACCATCGCCGACAACGTCGGTGACAACGTCGGCGACTGCGCCGGTATGGCCTCGGACATCTTCGAGTCGTACGAAGTCACGATCGTCGCGGCGATGATCCTGGGCCTGGCCTCCTTCGGCCACAAGGGCGTCATCTTCCCGCTGCTGGTCCGCGGCATCGGCGTGCTCGGCTCGATCATTTCGACCTACACGGTGAAGGCCGGGCCGAACGACACGTCGGACACGGCGCTCAACTCCGTGCATCGCGGCTTCTGGATCGGCTCGATGATCAGCATCGCCGGCTTCTTCGCGCTGGGCTTCTTCTACCTGCACTTCGACGCCCAGTACTTCACCGAAAACCCGATCGCGCGCGCCGGCTTCCCGGGCGGCGACCCCTCCCAGTTGCCGATCTGGGCCAACTGGGGCATGGCCGGCCTGGACCTGCGCCCGGCATGGACCTGCCTGATCGGCGTGCTGCTGGCGATCGTGCTGAACAAGCTGACGTCCTACTACACCCACACGTCGCACGCGCCGGTGAAGTCGCTGGCCCGCGCATGCCAGACCGGCGACGCGACCAACATCATCCAGGGCTTCGCGATCGGCTACGAGTCGACCGTGATGAACGTCCTGGTCATCGCGATCGCCCTGGCCTTGTCCGTCATGGTGTATTCCGGCATGCCGCCGGTGTTCATCGCCTACGGCGTGGCCATGACCGGTATCGGGATGCTGACCCTGACGGGCAACACGATTTCCATGGACGTGTTCGGCCCCGTCGCCGACAACGCCAATGGCATCGGCGAAATGGGCTACGACCGCGCGGAGATGGGCCCGGTGAACTACAAGCGTGCCCGCCAGGTCCTCGCCGACCTGGACGCCGTGGGCAACACCACCAAGGCCGAAACGAAGGGTATCGCCATCGGGTCCGCGGTCATCGCGGCCGTGTCGCTGTTCGCGTCCTTCATCGCCGTGATCGCGAAGGGCAGCGAGTCCGAGATCGCCAACCTGACCACCGCTGAATTCGCGTCCGTCGCATCCAAGTTGACCGTGGCCGACCCGATGGTCCTCATCGGCCTGCTGATCGGCGGCTCGGTCCCCTTCCTGTTCAGTTCCATGCTGATTCGTGCGGTCGGCCGCGCGGCCTACTACATCGTTCGGGAGTGCCGCCTCCAGTTCAAGGATCCGGAAATCTGGGCCGGCACCAAGAAGCCCGATTACGGCCGCGTCGTCGATATCTGCACCAGCACGGCGCAGAAGGAACTGATCGGCCCCGGGTTGCTGGCGATCCTCACCCCCTTGGCGGTCGGCTTCCTGCTGGGCCCGTATGCGCTGGGCGGCTTCCTGGCCGGCCTGATCCTCGTGGGCCAACTGCTGGCGGTCTTCATGGCCAACGCCGGCGGCGCCTGGGACAACGCCAAGAAGATGATCGAGGACGGCCTGTACGGCGGCAAGGGCAGCGTGGCCCACAAGGCGTCCGTCACCGGCGACACGGTCGGCGACCCGCTGAAGGACACCGCCGGCCCGGCCTTGAACCCGCTGATCAAGGTCATGAACATGGTCAGCCTCCTCGGACTGGTCCTGATCATGGACGGTACCCTCCGCCCGGTCGAAGGCCGCCCGTCCAACATCTGGATCGGCATCGTGGGCACGATCATCTGCATCGGCCTGATCACCTGGGCGGTCCTGCAGTCCAAGAAGGACACCAAGGAAATGCAGGAAGTCGGCGCCGAACTTGAGCAGCGCGGCGCCTGAGCCCCTGCGCCCTTCCCTTCCCGGCCCCCCCCCTCTCCCGGTCCCACCTGCATCCCGTGACGCAACGCCCCTCGGTAAGGAACTCCCACGTCCGTCCCGGAGGCTCGCAAGCGCCCACGCATGGAACCGTGGCGGACGGGTCGGCGGGTCCGACGAGGGGCGATGAGGGGGGAATCCAGACCCGGGCAGGGACGGGCCTGCGATCGGCGCGTCGGCGGTGTTCCACCGCTTTCGGCCTTCAGCGTGCCTGTCGGAACGCCTCTTCGACCTGTGCGGCCAGGCGCTGGTAGATCTGTTCGCGGGTGCCGACACCATCGATCACGCGCAGGCGCTGGGTCTTTTCGAAGTAGCCGATGATCTCGTTGGCGTACTTCTCGTGCTCCTCGAGGCGCTGGACGATCGTTTCTGTGGTTTCGTCGAACCTCGATGAACTCTCGTCCGACCCGCGGCGCGACAGGCGGCGCAGCAGTTCCAGGGTAGGCACCCGCAGATCCAGGATGCACGACACCTTCTGGCCGATCTTCCGCAGCATGCCGTCCATGATGTAGGCCTGGACCAGCGTGCGGGGGAACCCCTTGAAGATCAGGCCGTTCTTGCCGGGATGCGTCCGGATGTATCCCTCGACCACGGGAATGACGATCTCGTCCGGGACCAGCGCGCCCTGCTCCATGATCGTGTTGATCTGGTGGCCCAGCGGCCCGGGCTTCGCCGCGGCCTCGCGCAGCAGGTCCGTCGTCGAGATGTAGTGCAGGTTGTACTGGTCCGCCAGCATCCGCGCCTGGGTGCTGCGGCCCGATCCCGGCGCGCCCAGCACGACGAGGTTCAACTGGACCTGGCGAAGCGACTTGTCCACTGCGTCGGTGATCTGATCGAACACGCCATCGACGGATGTCGTGCCGTCCACCGGGATCAGGATTCCCTTCTCCTCGTAGAACCCCAGCACGGGCGCCGTCTTCTGGTCGTACTCGCGCAGCCGCACGTCGATGACGTCCCGGGTGTCGTCGGCGCGACCCGACACGGTGGCCCTTCCCACGAGCCGCTCGATGCACATCTCGGGGGGAACCTGGATGCTCACCAGGTTCATCAGCGAGGTATGCATCTTCAACAGCAGGCCTTCGAGGATGTATGCCTGCACGAGCGTCCTCGGGAAGCCGTCGAACAGGAAGCCGCGGGCATGGGTCTGCTCGCGGATCTTGCGAATGGTCTTTTCCAGCAGCTTGACGATCAGTTCGTCCGAGGCCAGGCCGCCCTTCTCGATGACGTCCTTCACCGCGAGGCCGATGTCGGTGCCCTCGCGGATCTCCTCGCGCAGCAGCTCGCCGGACGAGATGTAGTGCAACTTGTAGCGCTCGATCAGCCGGGCCGATTGCGTTCCCTTGCCGGCTCCCGGCGGTCCGAACAGCGCGATGTTCAGCATCCTTCTTCCTCACTCGAGTCGAACGGCTTCCGAGCGAACCGCCGGGCTGGTTGGGGCCTGTGCCTCGGAGGCGCGATTGTACCGCGATCCCGTTGAAACACGCCCTGATTCTATGGAAACGAGCCGGGACGAAAACGAAACCCCCCGGGACGGGGAGGAGGGCTTCGACTACAGCAGGCCCAGATCCTGGAGGCTTGTGCGCGCCAGGCCGGTCCACCCGCGGTTCGCGGCGGGATTGGCCGGACTGGGATGCGCGATCCGGGCGATCGCCACCCCCGTTCCCGCCAGGGCCTCACGTGCTCGCGCTTCGGCAAAGGCGCCCACCCCGATCACGAAGCGCGGGCGCAGAACGGACACCAGTCCCTGCAGGGCACGGTCGCAAGCCGATTGCAGCGCCTCGCGCTCGGCAATCGGCAGCGCGTCGGGCGTGCGGTTGCGTCCCGAGTCCTCCAGGAACAGCAGCGGGCAGTAGTTGGCCACGAAGAACCGGTCGAAGAAGGCATCGGGCGTCTGGGAGACCTCCTTTGCGAAGCCCCACAGCCTCAGGCCGCTGACCTCGGTGCGCGGGCAGGCAAGGCCTTGGACCGGCCGCTTGGGGTGTTCGCGCGCCGGTCGCCCGACAGGCACGTCGATGCCCAGCCAGTCGCGGACCATGGGGACCGCGCCGAACGGCACCCCGGTCTGGGCCATGCCGAATGGGCCGGGGTTCATACCCAGAAGGACCGCCTCTACACCGGCGCGGGCGTATCGGGCGCAGTAGGCATCCCAGCCGGCGCGCGCATAGTCCAGCGGGTCGTACACGAAGGCGGTGGGGGGGGCGAACCGGAGGCCCGCAAGGTCGTCCATCAGCCGATCCGTGATCGCCCGCAAGGCCGCGCCCGTCGCACCGTCCGCATCCTGCATCCCGTCCCCCAGAGCCGCTGGGTGCGAATTCTACTGCACGTCCGCGCGTCCGCCCAGCGCGGCGGCCACCCCGTGCGACCAGCGACGCAGCGCGTCCCGGTCGGGGTGTGCGGGATGGGCCCGGTACAGGGCGGCCGCGGCCGCTCCGCGGGCGCCGGTGGCAGCCAGTTTCGCGGCCAGGCCAGGCCTGTGTGCCAGGGCGCGGGCCAGCGCCAGGCCCTCATCGACGAGGCGCGGGAGCAGCAGCTTCTGGCCGAGGGCCGACCGGACGGAAGAGGCCTGCAGGAAGCCCTCGCCCACCAGGTCGCCGACCTCCGCCTCGGACAGGGACACACTGAGGCGGCGGAATGCGTCGAAGGCCCCCAGCATGGGCCCGTGGGTGCGCAGGAACGACGACTGGTAGGCCCAGACGGATTCCTCGGCACCGGGGTCCTGCCGTCCCGCCAGGGAATCGGCCAGGCATCGCCCGGCCAACAGGCCGATGGCGATCCCGCTGGCGTGCGCGGCGAAGACCTGGCACGCCGAGTCGCCGACCAGCGCGATCCCGGGAGCGCAGAGGCGGTCATAGGGGCGCCGGATCGGGATCAGGCCGGAGCCGCCGAAGAGGCCCCGCCCGATCCACGGATGCCCGGCCTTGAACGCCTTCAGGATTGCGACCCCCGAGCCGTGCCTGCCGTCTGCCACGGAACCGGTGGTGATCAGCACGGTTCCGGCATCGGCGCGAACGTGGCAGACGATCGTCGAGTACCCCCCGCGCACCCCGGTCCAGGCGAAGGCGTCGCCGGCCCCAAGTCCCAGTCCGGCCATGAAGTCGCGGGCCGCGGCGGGATCTGCGACCTCGCAGACCTCGTTCGCCCCGGCGCACACCTCATCCTGCGCAAGGTCCGGGCAGTCCGCGGCGAGGCCCGGGACCTGGCGTCGCAGCGGGCCGGTGATGCCGGCGGCGTCCACGAACAGACGTGCGGTGATCCGGACCCGGGAGGGAGCCGCATCGGGCGGGTCCCTATCGGCGGTCAGCGCCGTGGGGCGTCCGGAAGCATCGAATTCGAGGGCCATGTGCCTCAGGCAGTCCAGGCCCTGGACGCCCGCGAGCCGCCCCAGCGACTGCAGGCGTTCGACGAGCAGCCTGCAGTCGACGTGCACGCAGGGCTTGTCCCGATCCAATACCGTGCGGCCCGGGCCGGTCAGGGACAGCATCGAGTAGGATCGATCCTCCTCGAGCGCCTCGGGGGGTTCAGGGTTCGCCAGTCCCGCCGCCTCGAACGGCCATACGGGAACGAGGTTCGCCCATCGAGCGCCCGCCTCGGCGAAACGGCGCGCCTCCACCAGTGCGACCCGGAACCCGGCATTCGCCAGGGCCCACGCGGCATGGCTGCCGGCGGTTCCCGCGCCGGCGACGACGACGTCAGCGTCCAGGCGTTCTTCGACCATGGTACCCCCCGGTCCCGACACGGGCGGAATACCACACTCCCGGCCGGACGCGAAGGTTCGCTTGCGAAGGGGAGTCAGGTCCCCAGGTCGTCGGCGGGCAGGAGGTCGTTGACCAGGGTCAGGTCGCGGAACACCTCGACCGCGCCGCGGGGCGCCTCGGCCGCCCCGTCCAGCGCGAAGGTGCGGACCTCCACGTACACGCGCCGATCGTCCTTGTGGCGCAGGAACAGCCGCTCCGTGCGCGGGCGGCCGTCCATCATGCAGAGCGCCAAGGGACAGGCTCCGCGACACAGATCCTGCCCGCGGAAATCGACGTGGTCGAGGAGGTGATCGCGACACCGGCGCCCCAGGACATCCTCGGCCGCCCATCCGGTGATGCGCTCGGCGCCCGGGCTCCAGTACACGATGCAACGGTCGGCGTCCGTGATGTAGACGCCTTCGTGCAGCACGTCCAGCAGGCGGAGCATCTCGTCCTGGTCCAGATCGAAGCGGGGATCCATCCGGTCCTCGGGTTTAGGCAACACTCAATGGTAGCGGCGATGGGCGTCCGCGAGAAGGGGTTGCGCGTCCGGAGCCGACCGGCCGGGGTTCACCCGGGTGCGATCGGGTTCGCGATCAGTGGCCGCCGGGCAGGCCGTGGCCGCCGTAGAACTGCCCGGGCGTCACGCGGCCCTTGAACACGCGGTAGATGAAGGCCGTGTAGCCGATCACCAGCGGCATCCCGATCAGCGCGATGACCAGCATCGCGGTGAGTGTCGGTTCGGTCGAGGACGCGTTGGTGATCGTCATGCTGGCGCCTTCCAGGTCCAGCGACGACGGCACCAGCCGAGGGAACAGCGACAGGCCGACCAGGCCAACCTGGGCCGCGATGGCGGTCGATGACGCCAGGAACGCGCGTCCGTAGGACCCCGAACGCGCCCACACCGGGATCGCCACCAGGGAGGCCAGCGCCAGCGCGAGCAGGACGAAGAACAGCGGGTTCGACAGGATCCCCGTCAGCAGCCAGGGCGACACCAGGACGGTGGCCATGGTCGAAACGGCCCACAGCGAAACCCAGGCCATCCACAGGCGGGGTGCCCACCGGCCGGCGCGGGTGCCCACCACCCCGTCCGCCTTGAAGGCGAGGTACAGCGCGCCATGGGTCAAGAACATTGCCAGGCCGGTCACGCCGACCAGCAGGGCATAGGGGTTCAGCAACCCCAGGAACGACCCCTGCCAGGCGAACCCGGCGGCATCCTTCGTGACGGGCAGGCCGTTGAGGACGTTTCCGACTGCCACGCCATACAGCAGGGCGGGGACCAGGCTGCCGATGCCGAAGGACCAGTCCCAGAACGAGCGCCAGGCGGGGGAATCCACCTTGTTGCGGAACTCGAACGACACGGCCCGGAAGATCAAGGCCGCCAGCAGCAGCATGAACGCGATGTAGAACCCGCTGAACACGGTCGCGTACACCGGCGGGAAGGCGGCAAACAACGCGCCGCCGCCCGTGAGCAGCCACACCTCGTTGCCGTCCCAGACCGGGGCGATGACGTCCATGTGCTGGCCGCGCTGAACCGGGTCGCGGACGAACAGCGACAGCGCGCCGACGCCCAGATCGAACCCGTCGAGGATCGCGTACCCGATGATCAGCACGCCGAAGAGCAGGAACCAGATCACCTGCAGCATCGCCAGGTCCATCATGCCACCTCCTTCTTCGGCTCGGGCCCATGACCCGCTTCGCGGAACAGCAGGAACAGGTACAACGCGCCCAGGAGGAGGTAGATCGTCCCGAACAGGAGGATCGAGAACAGGATTTCCGGGGCGCCGACGGACACGGACACCGACTGCGACGTCCGAAGGACCTTGTACACGGCCCAGGGCTGACGACCCACCTCGGCCGCCACCCAGCCGAACTGGCACGCGGCCAGCGGCAACGGGCTGACCACCAGGACCAGCCAGTGGTACCAGCGCGCGGTGTCCAGCCGTCGGCGCCACAGAAGCAGGACGCCCAGGCCCGTCACCGCCATGAACAGCAGGCCCAGCAGCACCATGTTGTGGAACGACACGAACGTCAGCCACAGCGGCGGGATCTCGTCGGCCGGGAACTCCTGGATGCCCTTGATCGTGGCCGTCACGTCGCCGAAGGCCATCCACGACAGGAGGCTGGGGATCTCGATCTTCGCCTTGAGGCCTGGAGGGGTGCCCCCGTTCTGCACGCCGAACACCACCAGCGGGGCCGACGCCTGGGTTTCGTAGAGGCCCTCGATGGCCGCGAACTTTTCGGGCTGGTCCCGGGCGACCTGCTTCGCGTGCTCGTGGCCGGTCGGGAACGCGGCCAGGATCGAAAAGAGCAGGCCGAAGAGGACGGACAGCCGAAGGGCCTTCGGAGCCACGTCGCCGCCCTTTCCCTTCAGCATCTGCCAGGCCGACACGCCTGCCATGAAGAAGGCGCCGGCCACAAGCGCCGCCACGAAGGTGTGGAAGAAACGGACGCCCATTGACGGGTTGAAGACCGCATCGACGAACGACGTCAACACCGCGCGCCCCCCGACGACCTCGAAGCCGGCGGGGGTCTGCTGCCAGGAATTCGCGACCAGGATCCAGAACGCCGAGATGGTCGCGCCGATCGCGACCATCAGCGCCGAGAACCAGTGGACGCCCTTCGACACGCGGCCGCGGCCGAACAGGTACAGGCCCAGGAAACCCGACTCCAGGAAGAACGCGAACACCCCCTCGGCGGCCAGCGGCGCGCCGAAGATGTCGCCCACGAAGGTCGAGTAGCGGGCCCAGTTGGTGCCGAACTGGAACTCCATGACGATCCCGGTCGCGACCCCGACCGCGAACGTCAGGGCCAGCAGCTTCGCGAAGAAGCGGCCCATGCGGACGTAGGTGTCATCGGCTCGACGCCAGCCCATCGTTTCGACGATCACCAGCATCCAGCCCAGCCCGATCGAGATGGGTGGGAAGAGGAAATGGAACCCGATCGTCAACGCAAATTGCAATCGTGCCAGGAGAATCGCGTCCATCTGCACCCCCAAGCTGGTTGAGTGAACATCCCGGGAACCGGGAACCTGGGGGGATCAAAAACCCAATCGTTCGGTCCGTCAAGTGTCTCGGAGATAATCTACCTGAAAATGACTTGTTTATGTCGAAACCGGGTCGTTCTGGAGGCGTGCAGACCGCCTGTGATCCAGCCCGCGGCTCGCGGCGACGCTGACGATCAGTACGAGGGCCCAGGCCGCGAACAGCAGCGCGAGGTGCAGGATCTGCGGCACCACGCTGCCCAGGTCGCCCGTCGCCGTGGCCACGGTGCGCGACCCCTGGAGGGCGGGCGTCAGCGGGAAGCAGGCCGCCACCGCCTGCACCCAGCCGGGCATCCGGTCGGTGGGCCAGGCGTATCCCGAGGCCATGAACATGGGGGTGGACAGGAACATCAGCAGCAGGAAGGCGTCGAACCGATCCCGCGCCAGCCGTGCGCACACCAGCGCCATCGGCAGCAGGGACACGACCAGCATCGCGAACAGCCCGAAGAGCGCCGCGGGCTTCAACAAGGTCCAGCCCGCCAACGGGAACATCACGAAGACGAGCACCGCCGAACCGAACAGGTAGATCGGCAGGTGCGCGATGGCCCGGCCCGCCAGGTCCGCCAGCCCGTGCCGGCCCCGGCCGCGCCGCCGTCCCAGGTCGCAGGCCATCCCGAAGGACAGGGTCATGCCGATCAACACGACCTGCTGCACGACCACGGCGAACACGCCGCTGATCAGGTAGTCGCCGTAGCCCATGCTGGGCCGGTACCGGATGTGGTCGTCCCGCAGGACCGGCATCACGCGCGCCTCGGCCTGCGCCGTGGTCATGCCCTTGTCCATGAAGAACCGGGCGCCCAGGTCCTCGTTCAGGGACCCCACGACGTTGGTCAGGCCGGGCATGCCCCCGGCGTAGGTGACCATGTTGGCGCTATCGACCCAGAAAGGAAGGCGCCCGGTCCTGCCGCGCTGGATGCTCCGGGTGAAATCCGCCGGGATCCACAGGAGCATCTCGGCGTCGCCCCGTCGCACGGCCTCGATCCCGTCGCTGACGGTTCCGGGGCGGCCAACGATCCGGATTTCCTGCGTGGCATCCAGGCGGATCTGCAACTGTCGCGACAGTTCCGAACCGTCCTCGTCCACGACCAGCGTGGGACGCTCGATGGCGACGTTGCCCTCGTACAGCCAGGACATCACGGTCGGGTAGAAGAGCGGCAGGCCCAGGATGACCAGCAGGGTCGCCCTTCCCCGCCCGGTCAGGAAGGCCACCTCGTCCCCGAAGGCCCCAACCAGCGCGCGCAGGCTGCTCATGGCGCCCTCCCCTGCAACGCGCGGCCCGCCCGGATCCGTGCCGCGATCCGGCGTACACCCAGGGCGATCAGGCCGACCGACGAGAACAGCACGGCCTGCCGGGCGAACGAGCGCAGGTGCGGGGCCAGTTCGTCAATGCCGGCGGGAATGTGGAGCAGCGTCTGCAGCCCCTTCGCGAACGGCGTGAACGGGATCCAGGAGGCGATTTCCTGCAGGGCCGGCGGGAAGCGGTCCGTCGGCCACGTGATCCCCGACAGCATCATGGACATCATCCCGATGACGATCGTGACCTGCACGGCGGCCAGGGGCGTGTGCATCAGGGCGACGAACATCGACGCCATCAGCAGGTCCAGCGCGACCAGGCAGGTCACCCACAGCAGGGTCCACGCCGGCCCCGAGGCCGGGACGATTGACAGCGGGCGCAGCCAGACGTACGCGAAAGCCATGCCGATGCCGACGCATACCAGGAACGCCGCGGTCAGGGCCCCGACGGCCTCCATGGGCGTCGATGGGTGGCGTCCCGGCAGGTAGATCGTCAGCCCCAGCAGCAGCACGAAGACGTGCAGCATGAAGAAGACCAGGCCGGGCGCCACGTACACGCCGTAGTTGGTGCCCGGGTTCCGGATCGGGTGCTCGTCCGTGGCGATCGGAACTGCGAGGGACACCGACTGCTCCTTCCGGGCGCCCATCTTGCGCAGCGTGGTCACCTGGACGCCCGCCGACACCTGGCCCACCGCCTTGGCCAGCGCCTTGAACACGTTCTTGCCGATCAGGATGTTGCCGCCATCGACAGCGACCGTGACGGCCATTTCGTGGCCCTTCTTGAGGGCGTCCGACAGGCCCCGGGGGATGACGACCACAGCGCCCAGGCGCCCGTCGCCCAGCCGTTCCCACGCCTCGTCCAGCGTGGGGGGGGATTCGACCACGGCGATCTCGCGAGGCGCGGAGATGGAAATCCACAGGGCCCGGGACACCTTCGACTGGTCGAAGTCGTAGATCGCGGTCGGCACCGCGGTCACCACCAGCCCGGCGTAGATCTGCACCGCCAGCCAGGACAGGGCGAGCATCACGACCAGCATGGCCACGGTCTGCGGATGCGTCACCAGCCGGCGCCAGAGGCCGGAAAACCCTCGCCACCATGCGCCCATCGCCACGCTACCCTCGCGTCCAGCGGACCGTCATGCCCGGTCGAAGCCCCTCGACCTTCGCCGCGGGCCGGGCCTTGACCTCGAACGTCTTGAGGTCGAACGAATCCTTCGCGTTGGTCGCCTTCCAGGTGGCGAAGTCGCCCATCGCGGCGATCGAAAACACCTCGAAGTCCACGCTGTGGCCCAGGGCCGGTACCTCGCCCGTCATGTGCGTGCCGACCTTCAGGTCCTTCAGCAGGTCCTCGCGGATCGCGAAGGAGGCCCAGGGGGTATCGACCAGCACGATGGTCAGGATCGGGTAGCCGGTCGCGGCCAACTCGCCTTCGTGCAGCACGATGCGGGCAATCTCGCCGTCCACAGGCGAGGCCTGCTCGCGCTCGCGGCCGTAGGACTCGACCTCGGCCAGACCGGCCTCGGCCTGGCGCACCAGGGCCTCCAGCGCCTCGACCTCCTCGGTCCGGGCGCCTTCCTTGACCATGTGCAGCCGGGCCTGCGCGATCGACAACTGGTCCTGCGCGGCCTGGAACTTGAACTCCACGTCGTCGTAGGTCGCCTGCGGCACGCTGCCTTCCTTGACCAGTTTCGACAGGCGGTCGTACATCTTGGTCGCCAGGTCCAACTGGTGCTGGGCCGCGTCGGTCGCCTTCTGGGCCTGCTGCCGCTCTTCCACGCGCGCGCCGTTGCGGGCCATCGTCAGCTTGGCCTTGGCGGCCTCGATGGCCGACGCCACCTGGGTGATCTTGGCGGCGATCTCCTCGCTTTCAAGCGCCACCAGCGGCTGGCCCTTCGTGACGCGGTCGCCTTCGCGGATCTTCACTTCGGTGATCCGCGCCGGGATCTTGGACGCGACGTCGATTTCGGTCGCATCGACCAGCCCGGTCACCACCTTGGGAGCCTCCTCCCTGCGGGCGCAGCCGGGCCACGCCATCGCCAGGGCCGCCACCGCCATCGCCAACGCCGGAACGCTTCGTCGCATCGTCATCTCCTCGTCTTCGCCCCCGGATCAGGCGCTGATTCCATCCAGGATCATCCGTACCGCGTGCTCCCGGAACTGCTTCGTCCGCCCCGGCCGCGTCGGGTCCTCGCCGAACAGCGAGGCGCCGAGGCGCCCTCGGAACCACCCGCTGCACAGGTGCACGATCCCCAGCACGATCAGTTGCGGATCCAGGTCCGCGCGGAAGGTCCCCCGCTCGACGCCGCGCTTCAGGATGCCGTGCAGATCCTCGAGGCCCCTGGCCAGGGCATCGTCCACGCGGGGGCCCGGCCGGCGCCCGTCGTTCAGGCTCTCCCACGCCAGCAGCCGCACGATGCCGGGGTTCACCGCCAGGAAGTCCACGTAGCGTCGAATCACCTGCGTGGCCTGCTCCCGGGCGTCCGCGTTCGGGTCCAGTTCGCCCCGGGTCGCATCGACCAGGCGGGCCAGGCAGTGCTCCAGCACCTCGTGCCACAGCCCGACCTTGTCCTTGAAGTAGGCGTAGATCATGCGCTTGTTCACGTCGGCCAGGCCGGCGACCTCGTCGATTCGGGCACCGTCGAAGCCCTTCCGTACGAACAGGCGCTCCGCCGCTTCGAGCAGCAGGGCCTGCGTGGTGTCCCGGTCGCGGCGCTTGCGTCCCTGGCTATCGTCGAGCATGGCCCTACCTCCAGAAGTAACCAGACGGTTACCATGGTTCGGCGCGAATAGTGGGTGTTTTGACGCAGCGTGTCAAGGGCTCGCGTGGCGGTTCGAGGGCAATCGCGGCCCGCGGGGGGGGATTTCGTAGCGCTTGCGCCGGGGAGCCATGTGTTGATAACGTGCGATCGAACGGAGGTTACGATCATGGGTATTCGCGGGTTGGGCCCGATGTTCGTCGCGACCGCCCTGGCACTGGCGGGCTGCGCCGGCGGCAAGGGGGCCAGGGACGTCGCTCCGGCCGACGTGCCTGTGCCCTCCGAGGACGTCCCGGGCGACGTATCGACCGCCGACGTCCCGGAGGTTGCGCCGGGCGATTCACTCGACGATACGGAAGCGGAGGGGGCCGGAGACGCCACGGGGGACGCATCCGACGTGCCGGTCAAGTCCGAGGCGCCGATCCTGCTGCTGGAAAAGCAGGTCCTGGATACCACCTGGGGAAGCGATCCCCAGTTCCCGCTGGACGGCAGCCGCGAAAGCCCCCACGTTCGGGTATCGGCCTGTGGCACGGTCGGCGTGCTGTTCCGGGACGTGGTCAAGTCGCCCGACGGCTCGTTCGACACGTCGGTGGTGGCGCAGGTGTTCGCAGGCACCGGCGTCTCGGCCCCGCCCCGCGGGTACCTTGCCACGGCCGCCAAGAAGGACGCCCCGCTTCCGACCTCGGGGACGCTGGTCTTTTCCGACGAGGCCACCGGCTGCAAGCCCCGGGTGTGGAGGGCCTCGGACGTCCGGGCCGGCTATGACCTCTGGACACTCAAGGACGATGGCACGTGGCAGTCGCTCGACGCGCTGCCGGGCCTGGAGGTCGCCCTTGGAAAGCTGCCGGCCGCGGTCCGGCACCTGGCGGCGGACATGGATGGCCTGGGCCAGATGCACCTGCTGTTCGAGGCCACCTTCGCGAGCGGGGATCCAGCCAGCGTGCATGCCTGGGTCAAGGACGGCGCGTGGACCATCGCGCGGTTCCAGCCTCCTTCGACCGACGGAGGCTGCTTCGGGTACGCGTTCGCCTCGGGAGGTGCGCTTCACGCGGTGTGCCTGAAGGGCGGCGACATCGTCCACGGCCTGCTGGACGGCGCGGGCTGGTCCTACGCGACGGCCGTCGCCGCCGGGGACGCCAGCGCCGTCCTGTTGCCGACGTCCATCGCCCTGGGCGGGTACGACGTGCCGCTGATCGCCTACACCCGCCTGCAGCGCATCGAGGACGGGCCGAACGGCACCCCGGACTATGCCTACGCCCAGTTGGAACTTGCCATGCAGGCGCAGGATGGCTCCTGGGGCTCGCAGGTGATCGTCCAGGAAACCGACGGCTACCTGGGCGGGGACGGCAAGCGATTCACCGGCTGGGCCCCGATGGTCGTGGTCCCGAGCGGCAGCGGCGGGATCCACGTGGCGTTTTCCGACATCGCCGCGTCCCACGGGAGCGACCTGGTCCAACAGTTCGATCCGGGCCAGGCGCGGTACGCGTTCCGTACCGGCAGCGACTGGAAGTTGGCGACCATCTTCCGCCAGCGCCTCCTGGCCACCGACCATCGGTCCGATCTGGGATGGAACCCGCTGATCGGGGTGTCGCCGAACGGCAAGCAGGCGGCCTTCCTGGTGCTCGAGCAGCAGCGCGACAAGGTCCTTCCAACCGAGGGGCCGGTGCCCGGCACGATCCGGCTGCAGTTGGTGCGGACCTCGCGCTAGGACGGCGGGTCAGGCCGCCATCGCGGGAGCCTTGCGGCGGACCAGCCCCTTCACCTGGCCGAGGTCCCAGACGGGTCCCGCCAGGAAGGACAGCGGGTCGTCCGCGAAGGCCGGGCGGTTCTTTTCGAACACCGCATGCCCCACGATGTTCAAGGCCCACCCGGTCCCGAAGGCGCCGGCCGAAACCCACCACGGTGGCGAGTAGGAGGGCGCCAGCAGCAGCCCGACCGCGCCGCCGAGGATCAACGGGATTCCCGCGACGTGCAGGACCCGGTTGGTCGGGTCCCGATGGGTCGCCTCGTAGAAGGACACTGCCTCCGCCCAGCGCGCCTTCAGGTCCCCGTGGAACCCGGGATGCGCCGCGCGCCAGGCCTGCTCCAGGTCCGACAGGCCTCCCGCGAACATCGTCGCGGCCAGGCCCTTGCTGCCGGCCAGGAGGGCTGCCATTCCCCCGACCGTCAGCGCGATGCCGCGATCCCGTCCCTTGGGCAACCGGTTCACCAGTGTTTCCAGCATGGATCGTTCTCCCCGATGACAGGCGACACCAGAAGGTATGCACGCGATCGCAGGTTTCCAAGGGTGATGCTTCCAACCCGGCGATCCCACGTGGAAAGGGGCGTGCCCGCGAATCCGACGCGCCGCTGGCCGGGAAGGCTATAATCCCCGCGAACCGCATGCGCTGGAGACCCGGATGCGCCGACACCCGCTCGCCGCCCTTCTGGTCGCCGCCCTGGCCGCGTCCTGCGCGTCGTCGAAGGGCTCCATGGACCTCGGGGAGGGCGCGGGCGACCCGGATCCGTCACCGGATGCCCGGATCGACGGGGCCGACGCCCCGGACGACGCGATCGGGATCCGGGACGTGGCCGACCCCGGGATCGGCGAGGACCTCCCGGCCTCCCCGGACCTGGCACCCGAGGCCGACGCTCCGGGATCGGAACTCCCGCCGCCGCCACCGGGATGCTGCCGGGACGGCCGGGATTGCCAGGCGCTGCTGACCTGTGAACCGTCGGACGGCCTGGCGGGGACTTCCGGATACGGTGTCTGCGCCGCCCATCCCGAGGCCGGACGCTGCTGGACGGACGGCGAGTGCGGGCTGGGCCAGGGCTGCGTGGGCGCCAGCCTGTGCCCGTGCGGAATGGACTGCCTCCTGGCCACATCGGGCCCCGGCGTGTGCGCCCCCGTCGGAGGTGCCTGCGCCACGCTTGCCCCCGCCTGGGTGACCGAGACCTGCGACGCGGCGTCGGTGGTGGTCTTCGACGGGACGACGTGCGTATCCACCTGCCCCGGCTGCTGCGGCTGCGAGCCTTTCTGCGGGCTGACCTTCCCGTCGATCGCCGCGTGCCAGGCGGTTTGCGCGACCCCTCCGGCCGCGTGCTCGCCGTGGGTGGGCGCGCTGGCCGACGGCCCGTTCACGTACCTCTGGGACGATGCACCCCCGGGCGCCTGTCCCCGGATCGCGCCTCGTCCCGAACCCTGCCGCACCGACGCCGACTGTCCCTCCTTCGGCCCCGGGGCCCGCGCCGGGGCCTTGTGCCTGTTCGGTTCCTGCGTCGAATGCCGGGACACGTCCCAATGCGGGGCGGAAGGCACCGTCTGCCTGATGGGGCGGTGCGTCGATCCTGCCGACGCGACCTGTCCCCCGGCGGTCCATTCCGACGTCGGGCCGGGATGCTCATACGTTACCCTGGGGGAGTCCCCCTGCGCCGTCTACACCTGCGACCGGGCCTTCGGGCACTCGTGTGGCGATTGGCAGGACTGCACGCCGCTCGATGATCATCCTTACGAAGGTTGCGGGTTGACGAGGTGCGCGCTGTGCGTTTCCGATGTGGAGTGCACCCGGCCCGGGGAGGCGTGCATGGCCCCCGGGCGCTGCCTGCCCGCCGAACCGCACGCGTCGTGGCTCCAGGGTGCCTGGCTGCTGGAGGTGGCGGGCCCGCCGACCCGGGCGGCCTACCTGCGTTTCGAATTCGACGGCGGCTTGCGGCGCGCCCATTTCGAACCGTCCGCGGTCTTCCTGGCCGACCTCCCTCCCCTGCCGTGCGAGGACTCGCCGACGACCTGGCCCCAGCGCGGCGCGTGGGAACCCGTGCCCTCCGCAGGCGGTCAGTTGAGGATCCACGTGTCGCTGAACCTGTACTGCGATCCGCGCGACGGCTTCCAGGGGGACTGGGACGTGACCTTCACGGACGCGTCCCACGCGACCGCGACCTTCCTGGACGGCGTCAGCGGCCTGGAGTACATCGGGCGAAAGGTGGCGCCCACGCTCTGCCAGCCCGACTTTTCCGCCTGCCCGACCCCCGGGGCCTGACGCGGCGCCCGGTTCACTCCTGGCCGGGGGCGTCGTCGAGCCTCAGATCCTTGTCGATGGCGACCAGTTTGTTGTAATGAATGGAGTAGAGGTGCATGGGCGACTCGGGCGTGCCGCGGATCCCTACGACCTCGCCGATGAACAGGACGTGGTCGCCGGACTCGACCCGGTTCACGACGCGGCATTCGAACCCGACCGTCGCGCCGTCCACGAGCGGCGGACGGATGACCCCGGCGCTTGCAGGCCGGAAGCCCGCCATCGCGAACTTGTCCCCGTCGCGGCCGGACACCGACCCGCAGATCCAGGCCCCCCTCGCCTGCCGCTCCGAGGGAAAGCACAGGCCGAACTCGGGAATCGCGTCGAGGCATTCGCGCGAGTACTGCGCCTGCCCGATCGACACGGCCACCTGGGGCGGGTTCCACGACACGATGGTCCACCACCCGACCCCCATCAGGTTGGCCCTGCCGTTGGTCCCCAGGGTGGACAGCAGCGCGTACGAGTGGGGCGAAAGGAGCGTGATGGCCTGGTCCCAGTCGATCTGCTTCACGGCGAATCCTCCCTCGGCCGCGCCCTGGCGGGTCCCGGCGCACGACGTCTACCGGATGCGCTACGGTACCGCGTGGATGCTCCGGGATCAACGTCGCGCCGAGGGGTTGACGGCGCGGCAGCCTCTTTGCTGGTATCCTGTCCCTGCAAGGGCAGCGTCGGGGCGATCATGCCCGGGAGGATGACGATGAAGCGCACGACGTCCCGGTGGATCTGCGGCGCGGTGCTGGCTGCTGTTTCGGCCTGGGCTCCCGCCTGCACCTATGTCGTGAAGGACCCCGTGATCCAGGGCGACCCGGGCACCGGCGACGTCGATGCTCCGGACGTCCCGGGGGACACGGCGGGCGCCGACGTGACGCCGGCCGAAGTGCCTGCCGACCCGGGTCCGATGGACGCGGTCGATGTCCTGGACGGGGTGATCGGCGACGTGCCCGACCCGGAGGTCACCGGCGAATTGCCTGCCGATGTGCCGGCTGACGTGCCCGCCGACTGCCTCTCGAACTGCGACGACGTGACGCAGGTGACCCCCAGGGAGTGCCACAGCGAAGGCACCCCGGGCGATTGTGGCGCCGGTGAGGCGTGCGTCCGCCTGCCCTGCCCCCACTGCGGCATCATGCCGTCGGCCTATTGCGTGAAGGCGTTCTGCCTGGGCGACGGGTGCTGGGTGGACGCCCATTGCAGCGACGGGTTGACGTGCTACGGGGCCAACATCCCGTCCGGGATCGAGGGGCGCTGCCTCGCGCAGCCCGCCAGGGCCGAGGGGTGCTGGACCGACGCGGAGTGCCCGGCCGGTGCAAGTTGCCAGGGCGCCTCGAAGTGCGTGCCTTGCGGTTCCTGCCCCATGGAGGACGCGGCCGGATCGTGCAGGATGCCCGAGGGCCAGCAGTCGGTCCTGTTGTGGGTGCCCGGGACGCTGTTCAGCCCGGGCGAAACCATCCCGGTCACCTGGTACGACCTCACGGCTGCAGACCTCTTCCTCGGCGGGTGCTCGACCTATTCCATCGAACTGCGCGACGCCACCAGCGGCGACTGGACGAACAAGGGCCCGCCCGTGGTCTGCGGGGTCGAGGGTACGGCGCACCACGTGGCCGCCGGCGAAGGGTACAAGGACTTCGCCTGGACCGCGCCGAGCGACATGGGTTCCTTCCCGACGTTCCGCCTGCACGGGCAGTACTGGACCGGCTGTGTCATCGACAAGCCGTTGAGCGGGGCCCAGTGCACCGGCGGGCCGATCGACGTCTACAGCCCGCAGTTCAACGTCGGCCTGGTGCCGTAGGCCCGAGGGGCCGGGTCGGCCGCGTCACTTCTGCTTCGGGATCAGTTTCAGTCCCGCCCGTGCCGCCTCGATCAGGGGCTTCGCGGACAGTGGCCCGCCCACCGCGCCGCGCATCCACGTGTCGGGCGTCAGTCGCCCCTGGACGCACATGCGCTCCATTTCGGCGGCGAGGTTCCGTCCCTCGATCCGCTTTTCCATCTGGAACTGGATCAGGTGGCCGATCGGGTAGTCCGGCAGGTACAGCCCGTTGGAGATCATGTGACTGTATATCGCCAGGATCGGGGAGTCCCGCACGCCCAGCACCGGCGCGTACCAGGTGTTCCAGATCTCGATGGCCCGACCGACCACGGCCTCGCGCAGCGCCGCGGGCGTGGCGTCCGGGTGCGCGTACATCCAGCGCCAGGTATCCATGTCCAGCAGCCCCACACCCGCGATTTCGAACGCCATCCAGTAGGTATCGACGGCGGAAAGGGCGCGTGTCGCGGCATCCCGCTGGCCCAGGCCCAGGACCTCCAGATCGCGCTCCTGGAACAGGAAGGCGAACGCTTCCGTGAAGGCGGTGTTCGGCACGCCCTGTACCAGCGTCGAATCGACCCGATCCAGCGTGAAGGTCTGCTCGACGCAGTGCCCCAGTTCGTGGAGTGCGATGTTGAAGCCCTTGTAGTTCATGCCCCCGCGAGGGACGCGGGTCCGCAGGTGGGCGGAATCGGTCCGCATGCCGGCGCCCATCGCGTGGCCGGCGCCGCGCGACGGGTCGACCACGATGCGTTTGGACAGGTACTTCGCGGTGTCGGCGCTGAATCCCAACTGGCCCAGGATCGTGGGAAGGTCCGCCTGAAACGCCGCGAGGGTCGGGTAGCGCGACGTCACCTTGGCGTCCAGCGTCGCGCCGTCGTAGTGGCTGCGGGCCTTGAACCCGTCGTACCAGATGTCGAACGGCTCCAGGGGTCGGCCCAGGCGCGCCGCGATCAGTTTCGCGACGTCCCTGGCCACGGGATCCGACAGCAGCGCCTTCAGGAGGCCCTCGACCGTGGCCTCGGGGATCTCACGCTCGTAGCGGAACTTCCGTTCGATGTGCGTCGGGAACAGCGGCGAATACTCGTCCTGCCGCCGCTCGGCGTGGAACACGTCCAGCAGTCGCGCGAACCGTGCGTCGTCCTCGCGGGCCGCGGAGGGGGTCGGGCCGTTCTTGGCCCGTGGCATCACGACGTTGGCGACCGGGTCCCAGTCCACGTCCGGGTTGTTGATCACCACGGCAGGGATTTCCTGGCGCACGATGCGCTGCATGACCTGGTAGATCAGACGCTGGTCCTCGAGGTTCCTTCGGGCGTCGCTGTAGAGCGCCTTGATGTGGTCGCGCAGCCCCCAGTGGCTGATGAGCACCAGGTCGCCCGGGAAGGGCCGCCGACCTTCCGCCGTGACCAGGCCACCCATGTGGATGTTGTAGTTGGCGATGTAGTCGTCGGCCTTGGCATAGGCGGCGGTCACGCTCTGGCGGACCTCGCCGGGGACGCGGATCGCGAAGCTGCCCGTGAGGCGCATGGCCGCGAGGCCCTTGCGGGACAGGTCGCCTGCGTCCTCCGCCCGGACGACCGGGAAGTTCAGCAGGGCCACGAACGCCACCCGGGTCTTGAACACGTCGTCCGACAGGTGATCGAAGGGGTTCAAGGTGGCGAACAGCAGATCGACCGGGAGGGGTTCGACGCGGTCCAGATCCACCGGTTCCCGCAGCGTGCGGGTGAGGGCGACGCCGTGGCCGGACAGGGCCTCCAGGCCGGTCTCGAAGCGCGCCAGCAGTTCGGCAAGCCGGGCGGGATCGGACAGGAACTGGTCCTTGCAGAAGGTCGTGAAGGCCTCGGGCGTCCCGTCCGCCTCGCGCCAGAACGACGCCACCTGGGCGACGCCCTGCCGGGCGCGGGCGGTGGCTTCCAGCCCATGCTCGTCGACCAGGTCGCGGACCGTCTGCTCGACCCATGCGTCATCGATGACCCGATGCATGCCTTGCCCTCCTGCCGTCGCCGGGCCTTCCGCCGCCGTGGCGCAGACCGACGCCAGGAGCACCGTGATCACCGCCGAAGGGCCCGTCAAGCCGCGTGCAGCCTGCGTCATGCCTGAACCTCCATACTGACCGCCTGGCGAGGAAGGAACGCGCCAGTTCGGAGTAGGTGCCGATGGTGTCATGGATGGGCCGGTCCTTGCAAACCCCCCGGGCTTCCGGTAAGTCGGGAGGCATGGGCGCACCCTCCGCCAGCGTCGTGATGCCTTGCCGCGATGCCGCGGGAACGGTCGGCGAGGCCGTCCGCTCCATCCGCACCCAGACGTGCACCGACTGGGAACTGCTGGTGGTGGACGATGGCTCGCTGGACGACACCCGGGAGGTCGTGGAGAGGTGCGCCGATGGGGACCCCCGCATCCGGCTGCTGCGCCAGGGGCGGGAGGGGCTGGTCGCGGCACTGAACCTGGGGATCGCGGTGGCGCGAGCGCCGTGGGTCGCCCGCATGGACGCGGACGACGTCAGCAGGCCCTTGCGGCTGGAACGGCAACTGGACTGGGCGACGCGCCATCCTGGAGCCGCGGCGATCGGCGCCCTGGTCCAGGTGACGCCCGCCGAGATCGTCACGGACGGGATGCGCCACTACATCGACTGGCTGAACCAAGTCGTCACGGCCGAGGACGTGGACCGGGACCTGTTCGTGGAATCGCCGCTGGCGCATCCCTCGGTGCTGCTGCACCGCGCCTCGGCCCTTGCGATCGGCGGCTATCGCGACGGGTCCTTCCCCGAGGACTATGACCTCTGGCTGCGGTTGCACCAGGCCGGCGGCCGGCTGGAGAAGGTCCCCGAGGTGCTGCTGGAATGGCGCGAGGGACCGTCCCGGCTGACGCGCACGGACCCCCGCTACTCCGCGGGCGCAATTCGCGCGCTGAAGGCCCGCCACCTCGCCCGCACCTTCCTTGCCGGAGGCGCCGAAGCCCAGATCTGGGGCGCCGGCCCCGACGGCCGCCGGTGGCGGCGCGCCCTGGCATCCGAAGGCATCCGTGTGGTCAGGTTCTTCGACATCGACCCGCGGAAGATGGGGCGCGTGCTGGGCGGCGGGGCGCCGGTGCTGGACTGGCGGCAGGCGGGCGACCACCGCGATTGCCCCCTGCTGGTGGCGGTCGGGGTGAAGGGGGCGCGCGACCTGGTGCGTGCGGCCCTGGCCCCGATGGGCTGGCGCGAAACGGTGGATTTCCGGTGCGTGCAATGACGGAAGGGATCGACCTCCTGGCGACCGGGACGCTGACGTGGGAAACCTCGGCGCTGGTCCAGCGCCTGCCGCTGGACGACCGGGTCGATCTGGCCGGCGTGGATGCGATCCTCGACGCCGCCCTCCGGGTCGTGGAGCGAGGCGGAGGCTCGGCAGCGAACGTGGCCGTCGCGGCGGCCGCGGCCGGCCTGCGCGTGGCGTTTGCCGGGCGGGTCGGGGACGACGAGGCCGGTCGCCGGTGCGTCAACGACCTGCTGGAACGGGGAATCCACACCCGGGTGGAACGGGCGCCCGGGCGCAGCACCAAGCGGAGCGTCCTGCTGGTCGAGGCGGGCACCGCCCGGGTGCAGTTCCGGGTCGATGTGCCTCCGCGTTCGGCCCCTCCCCTGCCTGCCCGCGACATCGGGGACGACCTGCTTCTGGGCGCACGCTGGCTGCACCTGGACCGGGTATCGGAGGCGGGGCCCGAACTGCTGCGGCGGCGGGCCGGCCGGCCGTCCTCGCTGGATCTGCACGACCTGCCGCATCGTCCTGCCGCGCGCGAGCGCCTGGCGGCAATGCTTCCGGGGCTGGCGCTGCTGCAGGTTCGGGAAGGGGTGCTGCCGGGACTGTGCGCGCTGCTGGCCGGCGGCCCGGATCACGGGGGGTGCCGGGACGGTGAAGCGGCGGTCGATGCGCCCCTGTCGGACGCGGATCTGGCGCGCTACCTGGAGCGGTTGTCCGCGACGGTGCCATGCGTGGTCACGACCCGCGGCGAGCGGGGGGCATTCGCCACCGGGCCGGGAGCCGGCCCGTTCCCCGTGCCGCCGGTCCAGGCCGAACGGGTCCTCGATTCGACCGGGGCCGGTGACGCCTTCGCGGCAGCCCTCATCGGAGCCCTCCTGGATGGCCTGACGCTGCTCGAGGCCTGCGGACTGGCCGTGGCGGCTGGCGCCCGCTCCTGCGCCTGGCTCGGCGCGCGCCCCCCCGCGCCCGTCGAGGAACCCGTTTCCTCGCAAACCGCGGGCGCTTGAGGCAGGATCACGGTCCAGGTTCCCTTTTCATTCAGGGAGAGCGGCACGATGAGCGAAGGTCAGTGGACACAGGTCGAGCGCGCCTGCAGGGACCTGATTGCCGGGAACGCGGGTCGGCTGCGCTGGTCCTGGGACGCGCGCTTCAACGCGGCGCTGGCGACGTTCACAGCGGCAGAGGCCCCGGATATCCTGGCCTCCCTGGCGGCGAGCCTCCCGTCCCGATGGGACCATGCCAACGTGGGCCGTGCCCCGGTCGCTGTGGCGAAACTGGCGGACGGCATCGGCGGGGTGCGGGCGGGGCAGTTCATCCTGTCCACCGATCCTGCGCAGGACGTGCTGGTCGTGGGCGCCTGGTGGCCCTGGGGCGGCGGGCTGACCGTTTCCATTCGCCTGTTCCCGTTGGCCTCCGGTGCAGCGGTGGCTTCGCAGGAGGACCTGGCGGCGGCCTTCCGGGGTTGGTTCTGCCCCTGACCCGTCATGCCTCGGCGCAGATCCCGGCCAACAGCCGGGTCTGGCACTCCACGTAGCGCTGGCGGTCGGGCAGTTCACGCGCCACCGTGAACAGGTGTACGTCGAAGAGCGCGTACAGGATCATCGCCTCGCGGAGCGCATCCCGGTGCCGGGGAGCGAGGCCGTACCACGAGATCACGCGGTCCGTTTCGTCCAGCCGCGGCCGGCCGCCGTCGCAATCGCGCGCCAGCATCATCGCCGTGTAGGCGACGTCCTCGACGGGGCTTGCGATGCGGCACCAGTCCAGATCCACCATCCCGGTGACGCGTCCCGCGTCATCCACCAGCAGGTTCCCCCAATGGAAATCGCCGTGCACGAAAGCCGCCTCGTTCGGCGCCAGCGATGCTGCGTGCACCGCGTGGCGCTCGAGCGCCGTTTCCACCCGGGCCCGCACGGCCGGGGGCAGGGATTCCCGGACCTCGCCGTACCGTACCCCGGCGTCGGCAACCAGCCACCCCGCATCCGGACGAGCGGTCGTCAGGCCGACGGTCGCGTCGTGCAGTACGCGCAGCGTTTCCACCAGTCGTCGCCGCTCGTCGTCGGGGGCCCGGTGCAACTGCTGCCAGGGGCGCAGCACGTGTCCCGGGAGGAACCGGTGAAGCGTCCACAATGCCCCGTCGGCAAGCACGCATGCCTCGCCGTCGTCGGTGGCGAGGTTTCCAGGTACCTGGAAGGGGAGTTCTCCCCGTACCTGGCTCAGCAGCGCGCATTCGCGAACGAACTCGGCGCAGGTTCGGGCCGAAAGGCTCCGGGCACGCAGCACGTAGGAGTCGCCCAGCAGCCAGACACGGGCGATCGCGGCGTGGCCGGGCCTCCGGGCGAGCAGGCCTGCCGCGACGGGATGCCCTCCCGCGTATCGGCCGAGGACGGCTGCGACGATGGGGTCGCGATGGTGAGGGTTGCGGGGCATCGTCACTCCTGGCGACGACTGTATCGCAACCCGGCGAGCCCGGGCAATCCTCGGGCCTGACACCGCGCCGCCGCCCCTCGAGTCGGCGCGGGGATCGACGCGGTCCGTGCGGCTCACGTCCCGCGGCAGACCTTCCATCCCCCGGCGATTCCGGGTAAAACCGTTCGAGCAACGGAGGGACCCCGACATGAAGCGCTTCGATGGCAAGGTGGTGTTCATCACGGGCGCATCGTCGGGCATCGGCGAGGCGATGGCGCGCGAGTTCGCAGCCCGCGGGGCGTCCATTGCCGTGGGTGCCCGGCGCGAGGATCGGTTGCTGGCGCTGTGCGAGGAACTCCGCGGGAAGGGCGCGAAGGCGATCGCGGTCCGGTGCGACGTCACGGTGGATGGCGAGCTTGAGGAGGCCGCGGCCCGCATCCGGGCGGAGCTTGGCGGCATCGACGTGGTGGTGGCCAACGCCGGCTTCGGGGTCGTGGGCCGGGTGGACCGCCTGAAACTGGACGACTATCGCCGGCAGTTCGAAACCAACGTCTTCGGGCTGCTGCGGACGCTGCAGGCGACCGTGGAGGACGTGAAGGCCCGCAAGGGCTCGTTCGCGCTGATGGGCAGCGTGGCCGCGTTCGTCAGCGGCGGCGGCGGCTCGCCCTACCAGATGAGCAAGGCGGCGGTCCGATCGCTGGGCGAGGCCTTCTGGGCGGAAATGGCGCCCTACGGTGTGTCCGTCACCACGATCCATCCCGGCTACGTGGACAGCGAGATCCGGACGCTGGACAACAAGGGCCTGCCGAAGGCGGGGGCCAAGGACCCGGTGCCCGCCTGGCTGATGATGCGCACCGACGTCGCGGCCCGGAAGATGGTCAACGCGATCGCCTGCCGCCGTCGCGAGGCCGTCATCACGGTGCACGGCAAGGCCGCCGTGCTTGTCGCCCGGCACTTCCCGTGCCTGCTGGCCATGGCGCTGAAGCAGGGCGCGGCCAGCCTGAGGGCGACACAGGCCCGCAAGAAGCCCTGAGCGGTCGTCACACCAGCCGGAAGAACTTGAGGATTTCGGCCTCGACCCGGAAGATGCTGTCGTGCAGCAGGTGACCGTCGGGCAGTTCCACCAGTCGGACCTTGGGGCGGGAACGGGCGTATTCACGGGACGATTCGATCGGGACGACCTCGTCGGCGCTCCCGTGCACGATCAGCGTCGGGCAGGGCACCTCGGGGATCCGAGGGTACATCTCGAGGTCTTCGACCAGGTCCCAGTGCACGGGCGTCAGGATTCCGGCGGCGTCGGGAAACTCCATTTCACCCGAGACGCGCCAGCGGTCGGTGCCACCCGGGCCCACCAGGCGTTCCCAGTGATCCTGCAGCCCGAACCCGGGAGCCAGCAGAACCAGCCGATCCACGCGAAGGCCGTTGTATTGCGCCCACAAGGCTGCCACGTACCCGCCAAGGCTGGATCCGACCAGCCGCCACTCGGTGTCCCCGTCCGCATCCAGGCGGTCCATGGCGTCCAGCATGTCCGTCATCGTCAGGCTCTGGAAGGAGGGCGCGTTGAGGTCGGGCAGTTCCAGGCGCACCCCGTGACGGGCGAACGCCTTGGCCAGCACCATGCCCTTGTAGGACTTGGGGCTGGATGCAAATCCGTGAAGGTAGGCGTACCGAAACACGTCCTGATCCCTTTCCGGCCCGTCCACCTGAATTAACGGAATCCGAAGGCGAAGGCAAGGGATTCTGACAGCGATTGACGTACTTCGGGGAGGCCCGGCCGGGTTCACGCCGGACGCGACGCGCCCTCGCCGGCCACGTGGCCGGATGCCCAGGCCCACTGCAGGTTGAACCCGCCGCAGTCGCCATCGACGTCCAGCATCTCGCCCGCGAGGAACAGGTTCGGGACCCGGCGGGACTCCAGCGTGCCCGGGTCCACCTCGGCGACGTCCACCCCCCCGGCGGTGACCTGGGCGTGCGCCCAGGGGCCGGTGCCGGCCACGTCGAAGGGCCAGCCTTCCAGGACCTCGGCGATGCGCCCCCGCGCCTCCGCGGGAACGGCGCCCGCGCACCGCTCCAGGTCCGCCAGGCCCGACTCGCGCAGCACGGCGGGCACCAGGCGCTTGTTCAGGAAACCGACCAGCACGGTCGAAACGGGCCGCTGCGGCAACTGCTCGAAGCGGCGGTCGATCTCGCGCCGCAGGGCGTCCGGCTCGAGGTCCGGTGCGAGGATCACGTTCAACCGGACCGGCTGGCCGGCCAGCAACCGCTCGCCGGCGACCCGGCTGACATCCAGCACCGCCGGACCGGAGGCGCCATGCTCGGTGAACAGCACCTCCCCGCGGGCCGAGGCCACGATCTCGCCCCCGGCCAGCACCTCGACCGCGCCGTCGAAGCGCGTGCCCTGCACCTGCCGCAGCCACGGGCTGGACAGGCGCAACGGAGCGAGAGCGGGAAACGGTTCGATGATCCGGTGCCCCAGCGCGTGCGCCAGGGCGTATCCGCTGACGTCGCCGCCCAGCGTCGGGGCGGCGCGCCCCCCGGTGGCCAGCACGACCCGATCGACCGTTTCCGGCAGGGCCGAATCCGCGAACACCTGGAATGCGCGCCCCGACACGCGGACGTCCCTCACGGTCCCCTTGCAACGGACCTGGGCCCCCAGTTCCTCCATCCGCCACCGCAGAACATCGAGGACGCTGGATGCCTGGCCCGACCGGGGGAAGACCCGGTCCCGGTCCTCGACGACCGGCGTGATGCCCAGGGCCCCGAAGAACCGGAGCGTCCAGGCGGCGTCGTGCCGTGCCAGCACGGGGCGGGAAAATGCGGGGAGGCTGCCGTGGAAATGGACGGGGTCGAGGTCGAGGTTCGTCAGGTTGCAGCGGCCGTTCCCCGTGGCGAGCAGCTTCCGGCCCACGCGCTCGCCCTTTTCGAAGAGGAGCACCTCGACGCCCGGTCGCGACGCGGCGATGGCCGCCACCATGCCCGACGCCCCGCCCCCGATGATCGCCACACGCACTGCTGGACCCCCGACAAGACAGCGATGCACGCCGCATCCGACCCGCTCGCAGGATAGGAACAGGCATCCCCGGGGTCAAGGTTCTGAAGATCGCCTGCTGAAGATCGCCCGGGACGCCCCCGGGCCTCTTCCGGACGGAGCCGGGAATCCGGCCCTTCAGAAATCGATCCGATCTGCCGAAGGAAGTGTGTCGCTTGAACCTCTGGAGGTTCCGGCGCGGGAGGATCCGATGGTTTCCGTCAGGATGGCACTATTTCCGATGGCCGCGATCCTGGCGGTCGCCCTGTCTGGAACCTCCTACGCCCTGCCCGCCCAGCCCTCCTGGACCCAGCCCCGTGCCTGCCGCGACGTGAAGGCCTGCCAGACGGCCTGTCGGGACAAGGACGCATCTGCCTGCTTCGTCACCGGCGACCTGCTGCTCCGTGGACCGGGCGCGAAGCAGCGCAAGGCGGACGCCCTGTCCGCGTTCGTGGCGGCCTGCGACCTCGGCCGGATGGACGGGTGCTTCGAGGCGGGCGGGCTGTCCAGGGACGGCATCGGCACCGAACCGGACGGCTGGCGGGCCCAGGAACTGTTCATCCGGGCGTGCGACGGGGGCGACATCGAAGGCTGCAACGCGCTGGGGCGAATCCTGGCAGAAGGCAGCCTCGTACCGCGCGACCCCGTCCGGGCGCTGGGACTGTTCCGGAAGGCATGCGGACAGGGTTCGGCGGGCGGCTGTGCGAACCTGGCCGAGGCCACCCGTGCCGGCATGGGCACTCCCGCCGACCTTCCGACCGCGTTGCGCATCGCGTCCCAGGCCTGCGACGCCGGCGGCGGCATGGCCTGCCTGACCCTCGCCTCCTGGCATGCGGCGGACGTGCTCGGTGCCCCCGACGGCCCGAAGGCCGTTTCGTTCGCCCTGCGCGGATGCGAGCGGCACGAGCCCCGGGCGTGCGCGCTGGCCGCGACGCTGTACGGCGACGGCCGGATGGTCAAGGCGGACCTCGGGAGGGCTTTCGACAACCTGGAAAGGGGCTGCAGGCTGGGGGATGGCGCACAATGCAACAACGCGGCCGGCCTGCTGGAGGACCTGACCTCGGGGAAGGCGCTGGCGCTGTTCGAAAAGGGCTGCGACCTCGGCAACGTGAAGGCCTGCGAGAACGCGGCGACCTTCCTGTACATGCAGGCGCTGGAAATGATCGATTCGGGCCTGGCCCGCCGGGCCTTCCGGTACGCGTCCCGGATGTGTGCCGAGGAGGGCCCCGCGTCCGAGCCGTTCTGCAAGCAGGTGGCGGACAGCCTGATCGACGGCTTCGGGGTGGCGGCCGACGAGGCCTCCGGGGAGCGCCTGCTGAAGGAGCAGTGCGAACTGCACCCGGGCAGGGGCGCGTGCGCGGACCTGGGCGACCGGTACCTCAACGGCGATGGCGTCCGACCCAGCGTGGTCGAGGCCCGGATCGTGCTGGACGCCGGATGCAAGGGCGGCGATGCCGGAAGTTGCACCGTGATGGCCAGCCTCTGACCTTCCCTCCTTCCGAAACTCCCCCGTGCTGCGCTACACTCGCCTTCCGGTCGCTCCCCGCGGCCGCGACGAAGGAGGGACCATCATGCGGATCGAACTCGAGCCGAAGTTCCAGCGCGCGTTGCTGGAGCGCTTCCTGCGATACGTGAAGATCGACACCCAGGCCGATGAGAATTCCACCTCCAGCCCATCCACCGAGAAGCAGAAGGACCTGGGACGCCTGCTGGCCCGGGATCTGCTGGCCCTGGGATGCGTGGATGCGCGCATGGACGAATGGGGATACGTGTTCGCGACGGTCCCAGCCAACCCGCCCCAGATCGCGAACCGGGTTCCGGCGATCGGCCTGATTTCCCACGTGGACACGGCCTGCGGCTGCAGCGGGACGAATGTCGCGCCGCAGGTGATCGAGGGCTACGACGGCGGCGACATCCGCCTGCCTGCCAATCCCGACGTGGTGATCCGGGCCTCCGAGGAGCCGAACCTGGGCTTGTGCAAGGGCCACACGCTGATCACCACCGACGGGACCACGTTGCTGGGCGCGGACGACAAGGCGGGCATCGCCGAGATCGTCACCGTGGTCGAATGGCTCCGCGAGCACCCGGAGTTCGAACATGGCACGGTGAAGGTGGCGTTCACGACCGACGAGGAGGTGGGCCGGGGAACGGAGCACTTCGACGTGGCCGCCTTCGGCGCGCAGTACGCATACACGCTGGACGGGTCCGACGCGGGCGAGATCGAGGACGAGACCTTCTGCGCCGATTCCGGCAAGATCACGATCGAGGGCGTGGACGTCCACCCGGGGTACGCCAAGGGCAAGATGGTCAACGCCGTGCGTGTCGCCGCCGCGTTGATCGAGGCCATCCCTCGGGATCGCCTGCCCGAGACCACCGACAAGAGGCAGCCCTACCTGCATGCCTACGACATCAAGGGGGATGTCACCAAGGTCGAAATCAAGGCACTGCTGCGAGCCTTCACGGTCGAGGACCTGGCCGACCGTGCCGATGCCCTGCGCGCTGCGGCGTTGGAAGCCGAGCGTCGCTTCCCGGGCTGCAGGATCACCGTCGAGGTCAAGGAGCAATACCGGAACATGGGGTTCGTGATGGCGCAGCACCCGCGCGTGATGGACTACGCGTTCGAGGCTGCCCGGCGCCAGGGGATCGAGCCGATCCGCAAGGCGATCCGCGGTGGCACCGATGGATCCCGCCTGTCGCTGATGGGCCTGCCCACGCCGAACCTGTGGGCGGGGGGGCAGAACTTCCACTCGTTGAAGGAGTGGGTGTCGCTGGACTGGATGACGAAGGCGGTGGAGACGACCGTGCAGATCCTGGGGGTCTGGACCGAGAAGTCCGCCTGACGCAGCGCCCCGGCGACCCTTCCTGCTTCCTTCGGAGGAACCGATGAACACGAAGACCCTCGAGGCCGGCGACAGGCCCTTCGGTGAACGGTCTGCGGCCTGGGCAGCGATCGCCCTGCTGGCCCTGGCAACGGCGTGCGGTGGCGGAAGCGGCTCGCGGGACACGGGATCTGCGGATGTGTCGCCCGACGTGCCCGCGGACGTCCCGTTGGACGTGGAGGGGTTGGATCTCCCGGCGGTCGATGCCCCGGACGCCCTCGACGCCACGCCGGACGCCTCGGGGTGCACGGAAGGCGACAAGGCCTGCAGCAGCGCCTACGTGGCGCAGGTCTGCCACGGCGATTCCTGGGTCGATGTGGATTGCATGGCGGGCTTCGGCCGCGTCTGCGAGGGCGGCGAGTGCGTCGAACCCTGGCAGTACGGCAGCCCGACGTTCACCACCTGCCCCGGCGTGGCCGGCGGCACGACGCAGACACTGGCACAGAAGGCCGCGTACTACGACGCCATCGCGTCGCGCCTGCACATCCACCCGGACCTGAAGTGGATGATGTCGGTCACCTTGAAGAAGGTCGAAACCGCGTGTGTCGGCGACGCCACGCCCCCGTGCTACGCGGTGCCCGACGAAGCGACCGTCACGTACGACGACGTCGTCGCCTGGCAGACCGGCGAGAACGACGGCCTGTGGAGCGCGCTGTACCTGACGTCGCAGGTGTTCCGCTATGCCGTGACGAAGTCCCCGGAGGCGCTGGCGATCATCCGCATGCTGCTGGACGGCGAGGTCACCCGCATGAAGATCACGGGCGTCCCCGGCCTGTTCACCCGGCAGTTCATCCCGCCGAACGTCGCCGGGATCGCCTGCCCGGACCCGGTCACCAGCAAGTTGTCGTACAAGACCGACCTGGAAAAGGACGACAACGCCTGGGTGCAGATCCGCGACGACGGCTGCGTGTGGACCGTCAACCGGGACACGCTGGAATGGGAGGCGAGCACCCACTGCGGGCTGGACGCCTACAAGGGCTGGTGCTGGCTGGACAACGTGTCGCAGGACGAGTACTCGGGCCACACGCTGGCCCTGGGCGCCCTGTACAAGCTGGTGGACGTGCCCGACGTGCAGGCGACGGTGAAGGACCTGATGACCCAGATCGCCGATCACCTGGTGAAGAACCAGTTGTACTTCGTCGACTGGGACGGCCGGCAGACCGAGCACGGCAAGCTGCACGCATACTCGTTCGCGGACACCCCCGGCTTCCTGGCGTCGATGACCATGGACTACATTCTGATGGGCGCGGTGGCCAGCGGGCGCGACGACCTGCGCAAGTACTACGAGGACTGCCTGCTGCAGAAGAACGGCCAGTGCGACGGCTGGCCCTACCCCGACGAGCCGGCGTACACGTCCCTGCTGTCCATGATGCTGCTGTATGTCGGCAACGAGGGCTGCGAATCGAACTACAACAACTTCAGCATGGTGTTCACGTCCCTGCACAACCTGATCTGGTTCGAGACCGACGCCGCGGTGCGCGAGATCGTCCAGAAGGCCTTCGACGAGAACTTCATGCGCGAGGCCGGCCAGGCCCGCGCGCTGATCGTGCAGAAGAACCCCTGGTTCGACTTCGGCTGGGCGGCGTTCAAGCGCCTGGGCCAGGGCAGCGACGGCCCGGCGATTCAGGCCGTCGATGACGCCATCTGCGGCCTCAAGCAGTTCCCGGCCAGCAAGGCACAGACGGCCAAGGATTCGGCCGCGAAGTACCCGGAATACTGCAAGCAGCGCAACAACGGCTCGGCGTGCCAGTTCCCGGTCCCGGTGCCCGAGCGTTGCGTGGAGACGTTCGAGTGGTGGAGCGATCCCTACGACCGCGAGTCCTGCAGCGCGGACCCGTGGACGATCCGGATGCCCGGGGACTACCTCCTGCCCTACTGGATGGGCCGCTACTTCGGCTTCATCCCGGAGAACCTGTGATGGGCGAATCGGACGGCACGTCGTCCACGGCGGCTCCCGGTGCCGCGGACGAGCGTCGCCTGGGCGAGCGTCGTTTCGAGATCGCCGACGGGATCTGGCGGATCCCGGTGCCGACCGGCTTCGCCTCGGGCGACGTGAACCTGTACTGGTTCGAAGGCCCCGATCCCATCCTGGTGGACACGGGCGTGCTGGGCGACCGGTCCTTGTCGGTGCTGTCGGACGCCCTGGCCGAGGGCGGACGACGTATCGAGGACGTGCGGACGCTGCTGCTGACCCACAGCCACGTGGACCATGCCGCGAACGCCTGGCGCATCCGGGAGGTCTCGGGGTGCCAGGTGATGATCCGCCGGCGGGCGGTGCGGCGCCTGTCGGACATCGACGCGATTGCCGAAGCCGAAACGCCCGGCCTGTTGGCCTTCCTGGCCCGCTGCGGGTTTTCGGACGACAACGTCGCGAAGTTCTCCGGGTTTTCCCGCGTGATCCGAAAGATCAGCCATGCCTGCCCGGGGCTGATCGGCATCGACGACGGCGACGTGGTCCGGGGCGCCGGCGGCCGCACCATCCGGGTGCACGCGCGGCCCGGGCACTCCTCCTCGGACCTGGTCTACGAGGTCGAGGGGGCCGGGGTGCTGCTGACCGGGGATCACGTGCTGCCCACCATCACGCCGAACCCCACCATGGAAGCCTCGGAACCCGGCGATGCGCAGCCATACCGGGCCCTGCCCTCGTATCGCGACAGCCTGGGGATGACCGCGACGATGCACTGCAACGTGGTCGGGCCGGGGCACGGGATGCCGTTTGGCGACCTGGCCGGCCGGTGCCGCACGATCCTCGCGCTGCAGGATCGGCGCCTGAAGGACGTCCGACGCATCGTGGGCGATCGCGGGCCCATGACGCCGAAGGACCTCAGCCTGGCCCTGTTCGGGCGGGTCCGGATGTGGGACGTGTACCTGACGCTGTCCGAGGTCCGCGGCGCGATGGACGTGCTGGAGATGGACGGGACGCTGATCGTGGACCGCGACGGGCCGGTCGATCGCGTGTCGATCGCCTGACCGGGGATCCGTTCGCGATCGATCCTGAACGAACGCTGTCTCTATGCGGTTGACATCGCGCCGTCCATGTCGGACCCTTGCTCGAATTCCGGTTGCCCCGGGGCCGGCCCCGGGGGCGGCCACAGGCCGGTCACCTCGCGGAGGTCCATCGATGCGTCGCCTGCTGCCCATCGCCCTGGTTGCCCTGGCCGCCTGTCTGGGTCCCGAGCCGGCCGGCCTGCGATCGACACTGACAGGATCCGGGCCCACGGTGCGCTGGGATCCGACCGCCAAGCCCCTGCCCGAAATCCCGCTGCCGAACAACGCGGCGACGATCCTGGACCCCACGACGGCGACCGGCCGCCGCCTGAACGTGAGCACCGAGGCGACGACCAACCTGGAGTCCATCGTCCGGGCGCGGTTCGATGAACTGGACGGGTTCGGTACGTTCGCGCCGATATCGGTGTCGTTCGACGCCGACATCGACATCGTCGATATGAAGATCCGGCACGGCGGCAACCATGCCTTCAACGACGACGCGGTGCTCCTGGTCAACATCGATCGGGCGTCCCCCGGTTTCGGCGAGGCCATCCCGCTGGACGTCGGCCAGGGCAACGTGCCGCAGGCCCTCAAGTGGCCGTGGCAGTACTGGGACTTCGATCCGCACGCGGATTCGCCGAACCTGATGTTCGAGACGCACGACGAGGACACCAACGGCAACGGCGTGCTGGATCAGTACGAGGACGTGGACTTCGACGGCGTGCTGGACAAGCCGAACACGTGGGACGGCAAGGACCCGGGCCCGAACAACGTCGATACCCTGATCACGTTCTGGGAAAAGGAAACGAAGACCCTGTTCCTGTGGCCGGTGGCCCCGATGCGCCCGGCGACCACCTACGCTGTGGTGCTGACGTCGAACCTCAAGGGCACCGACGGGCAGCCGGTCCGTTCGCCCTTCCCCTACGTCAACGTGCTGGACCAGACGGAAGACCTCCAGCCGCTCGCCGAAGTGCTCGCCCGGCCCGAGATCGGCATGTCGCTGGGCAACGTGGCGTTCGCGTGGACCTTCACCACGCAGACCATCGCGGACGACCTGATCGCGATCCGCAAGGGGCTGTATGGCACCGGGACGATGGCGGCGCTGGCGACCGTCTTCCCGCCGGATCTGGAACCCTCCCCCGCCCAGGACCCCGACACCGACGGCACCCCGGCCACGCGGCCCTTCATGCTGCCCGGCGACACGCTGGCGCCACTGATCACGATCCTGGCCCCGATCCTGACCTACCCCGACGCGGTCGTCACGGCGCTGGCGGACGACACGTCCTACGTGGACCACTGGGTGCTGGGCTCGTTCACCACGCCGTGGTTCCTGAAGGACAAGGACGGCATCGCGACGCCGATGTATCCCGCGGACGACAACGAGTCGTTCGACGTCAACCCGATGAAGGGCACGGCCACGGTCGGCCCGAACAAGGCCACCTTCATCTGCTCGGTGCCCAAGCCCACCGAAGGCCACTCGCAGCCCTTCCCGGTGGTCATCTACGGGCACGGCTTCAGCGGCGCCCCCTTCGAACTGTTCGGGTTCGCCGGCCGCCTGGCACGCTACGGCTGGTCGCTGTGCTGCATGGACGCCCCGGGCCACGGCCTGGCCCTCCCCGCCGACGACACCACTGACTGGAACGCGATCGTCCCGCCGCTGCTCGAGGGGCTATGGCTGAAGACCTTCTACAAGTCGTTCGCCGGCGGCCGGATCCGCGACCTGGACAACGACGGCGTGCTGTCATCGTTCGACAACGGCGGCGACTTCTGGTCCTCCGACATCAGCCATACCCGCGACATGGTCCGGCAGGCGGTCGTGGATCACATGCAGATGGTCCGCATCCTGCGCTCGCTGGGCGGCAAGAACCCGCCGTTGTGGAAGGCCGATTCGAACAGCAACGGCCTGGCCGACGACCTGATGGGCGACTGGGACGGCGACGGCGTCCCCGACCTGGGCACCGCGGCGAATCCCGACGTGCCGATCTGGGGCCAGTCGATGGGCGCGTTCATCGCACAGATCGCTGCGGCGGTCGATCCCGCGGTGACGGCCAGCACGCCGGTGTCGGGCGGTGGCGGGCTGATGGGCGCCGGGATGCGGTCGATCAACCCTGGCGTTCCCGAAGGCGTCTGGATGCCCCTGATGGGCCCGATGATGGTCTTCACGCCGGTGGCCGACGGCACGGTCGAGTTGGCCTGGCTGACGAACAACCTGCATCGCGAATACCAGCCTCCGCTGGCCGCGGGCCAGGATCGGCCCATCGACCGCCCGCACTACTACCCGTTCGCGCGCGTCAACAGCATCCTGCCCGGCGACACGGTGGTCGTGCGCAACAACAGCAACGGCGAGGTGGTGAAGGCCTTCCGCATGCCGGTGACCGGCGACGCCAGCACCGACTGCAAGGGCGACGCGGCGTGCCTGACCGAAAAGGCCAACTGCCAGGTCGTCGCGACCAACCGCAACACGCCGGCGTGCGCGAAGTGGCGCGGCTTCCGCGTGTCGGTCCCCGCGGACGCGCTGGGCGCCATCGAGAAGCGCGGCCTGCTGGGCTTGAAGGACGGCGACACCCAGGCGGTTCCCGTCACCTGCGCGACGGGGTGGTGGAAGGTCCCGGTCGACGACGCGGGCAAGCCCACCGGGCCGGCCGGGTGCGACCTGACGACGGTCGGCGCCCCCGCGCCCGATCTCACCCGCTCGAAGCTGTTCGGCGACTCGTTCCAGGTGGACGTGTACGCGGGCTGGGTGACGGATCTGACCACGGTCAGGCCCAAGGCGACGATCGACACCTTCCAGATCCCCGTGACCTTCCAGGGCGCCATCTACCCGGAAGGCACCCCGCTGGTCGCCATCCGTGCCGGCCTCGGGAAGGCGCGCAACACGCCCGGATTCCGCAGGCTGGTGGGCCTGGCGGCGATCCTGGTGGAACGCGGCGATCCCATCGCCTACTCGCACCTGTACAAGGACCGGAAGGAGTGCGGCTGCGGATATGACGAACTGTCCTGCCCGGCCGGCGTGTGCCGCTTCCCGCAGTCGAACGTGGTGATGTACCACACGGTCGGCGACCCGAACGTGTCCGTGGCCTCGACGATGGCCCTGGCCCGCGGCGCCGGCATCCTGCCCTACGAGGGCGCCGAGGTGACGCCGAACGACCTGCTGCTGAAGAACTACGTCCAGGAATCCGTCGAAACCTACCGGCGGCACGTCAGCAGCACGCTGACCCTCACGGACTGGCTGGAGCAGAAGCCCTTCCTGTTCGACGTCCGCTGGCCGACCGAGTTCACCGCGGACCAGGCCGCGAACCCGACGGCCCCCCTGCCCCTCCACGCCGATCCGGACAACGCCGACCGGGGCATCAACGAATTCGGCGAACCGTCGATCGACGGCTACACCCCGCAGACGATCCAGACCGCCAGCGGCTACCTGGGCCTGCGCTTCCCCTACACCTACCCGCTGGGCGCCCACGGCGTCGAGCCGTCCAACCCGTCGCGGCAGTTCAACAGCAACAACTACTTCGAAAACCAGGCGTTCCTGTTCATGACGACGGGCGGCAAGGTCCTGCTGGACGACCCGTGCCTGGCGGATTCGACCTGCGCCCAACTGCCTGCGGCCGTGCGGCCGACGCCGAAGTAGTCACCCGAAGCGGTAGTGCTTGCGCACGGGCTCCAGCACCTTCCACGTGCACTTCAACCCCACCGGGAACGTGACCAGGTCGCCCTTCCCGAAGTGCGCCTGCTCGCCGTCGTCGGCGGTCACGACCACGCGGCCGGCCAGGAACAGGCAGACCTCCGGCTCGTCGTATTCCCACGGGAACTCGCTGAGTTCCTTGGTCCAGATCGGCCAGGACCGCACGCCCAGCTCGCCCAGGCGCTGGTCCGACGGGTTCGTTTCGACCGTGATCCGGGGCATGGGGGCCTCCCTTCCTGAAGTCGCCACCGTGGTAGCACGAGGCCCCTTGTGGTGCAACCCGGTCGCCCGGAGGCCCACCTTTTTCTTCCATCGCGCCGCGTCATGCGCCTAGAATCCCGTCGGGTGTCTCGTTCGGCCATTCTCCTTCGGGGTGTGACGCGATGAAGTCGTTCTCCTTCAAGGTCGATCCGATCACGGGCGAGGAGTACTACGAGGTCTACGTCACCGGGCAGCGGTTGCTGAACAATCCCTGCCTGAACAAGGGGCACGCCTTCCAGCGCGACGAGCGCCACGAACTGGAGCTGGGCGGCCTGCTGGCCCATGGCGTGGCGTCGCTGGAGGCCCAGACCCAGACGTGCCTCGAGCACTATCGCCGCAAGAGCGACGACCTGGAGCGCTACATCTACCTGATGGAGCTGCTGAACCGGAACGAGACGCTGTTCTATGCGCTGCTGCTGCGAAACCTGGAAGAGATGATCCCGATCGTCTACACCCCGACGGTCGGCCAGGCCTGCCTGCAGATGAGCCACATCCTGCGGCGCGCCCGCGGCATCTATATCCATCCGGACAACATCGATCACATCCACGAAATTTTCGACAGCGTCACGCTTCCGGACCTGCGACTGATCGTGGTCACCGACGGCGAGCGCATCCTGGGCCTGGGCGACCTGGGCAGCGACGGGATGGGCATCAGCATCGGCAAGGTCGGCCTGTACGTGGCGGCCGGCTGCCTGCACCCGGCGTGTTGCATGCCGATGTGCATCGACGTCGGGACCAACAACGAGCGCCTCCTGAACGACCCCTTCTACATGGGGTACCGGAAGCCGCGCCTGACCGGGGCCGCCTACGATGAATTCATCGAGAAGTTCGTGCTGGCCGTGAAGCGCGCCTTCCCGCACGCCCTCCTGCAGTGGGAGGACTTCGCGAAGCACCACGCGTTCGACCTGCTGGAGCGCTACCGCGACCGCATCCTGTCCTTCAACGACGACATCCAGGGCACCGGCGCCACGGCGCTGGCGGCGCTGGTTTCGGGGGCCCGCATCCGAGGCCTCCGCATGCGCGACATGAAGGTCGTGATGTGCGGGTTCGGCGAGGCAGGACGCGGCATTTCCGACAACATCCGGACCATGATGGAGGAGGAGGGGCTGACGGACGCGGAGGCCCGGTCCCGCATCTTCCCGGTCGACAAGCAGGGCCTGTTGATGGCCGATGACCCGACGCTGGAACCGCAGCAGCGCCCCTTCGCGCATCCGCGCTCCGACGTGGAGGGGTGGACGCTGCAGAACCCCGATCGGATCGACCTCGTCGATGTGGTCCAAAACGCGAAGCCCGACGTGCTCATCGGCGTGACGGCGCAGCGGGGCCTTTTCACCGAGGGCATCCTTCGCCAGATGTCCAGCCATTGCGACCGGCCGATCATCCTTCCCCTGTCCAACCCGACGTCGAAGGTCGAGTGCACCCCGGAAGAGGCCAACCTGGCGACCGACGGGCGCTTCCTGATGGCCACGGGCAGCCCCTTCCCACCGATCCAGACCGCGAACGGGATGCAGGGCATCGCCCAGTCCAACAACCTGTTCATCTTCCCGGGCGTCGGGCTGGGCGCCATCGTTTCGGGCGCGCCGAAGGTCACCGACCGGATGTTCGCGGCCGGCTCCCAGGCCCTGGCAGGAATGGTCGGCGCGGCGGACCTGAAGGCCGGTTGGATGCTGCCGCAGATGAAGGACATCCGCGAGGCGTCGGTGCAGGTGGCGCTGGCCGTGGCCAAGGAGGCCCGGGACAGCGGCCTGGGCCGCCGCATCGACGACGAGGGGCTGGAAACGATCGTGCGCAAGGCCCAGTGGACCCCGCACTACCTGCCCTACCGGCTCGATCCTTGTGGCGGAAGGCACTGAGCCGCACCTGCCTTTCCTTCCCGGCTCGCGCCCCCTGGAATCCCGCCGTCGCCGGAGGCCTTCTTGTCGATCCCCCGTACCGATGCGTCGATCCTGCGCGGGGTGAACGTCCTCGCCGTGGTGGAGTGGACCGCCTTCTTCAGCGCCTACATCGTGATGGGCGTCTACCTGGTCGAGGTCGCCGGTTTCGATGACGTGGGTGCAGGGTGGGCCGCCGGTGCGTTCGGGCTGGGGCTTTGCCTGCTGCCGTCGCTGGGCGGCGCCGTCGCGGATCGCATCGGCCTGCGGCGCACGCTGGTCGGGGCCTACGTCCTCCAGTCCGCCGGGTTCGCCATACTGTCGTTCGCCCGTTCCCCCGCCCCGGCGAGCCTCGGGCTGGCGCTGGTCGCCATCGGCGGCGCATCGACCCGCGCGGTGCTTCTGGGCGCGGTGGGGCGCACCGATCCGTCCCGTCGGGCGCGGGCCTACTCGGTGATGATGCAGTCGATCAACGTCGGGTGCTTCCTGGGCAAGCTGGTCGCCCGTCCCCTCCGGCTGGGATCGGGCGTTGCCTCGGTGGACGGCTTCGCAGCCGCGGCGTTCATCCTGGCGGCCGCGGTCGCCTTCGTGGCCTTCCGGGTCCCCGGGGACGATGCCCGCCCGCACCCCCGCAGCATCGGATCGGTCTTCGTCGGAATGACGAGGGTGCTCCGCGACCTGCGCTTCGTCGGGATGATCGCGTCGGTCGGGCTGTTCTGGGCGGTGCAGGGGCAGATGTACGCGACGATGCCCCGGTTCGCCCTCCGGCTGGCGGGCCCTTCCGCCTCGCCGGAATGGTACGCGATGGTCAATTCCGTGGTGTGCGTGGCGTTCATGGTCCCGGTGACCCACTGGATCCGCGAGTGGAGGATGACCCGGACGCTGCCGATCGCCTTCTGCCTGCTGGCCTGTTCCACCGCCCTGATGGGGTCGGGCCCTTGGCTGGTCACCCTGTCGGGCGGTTCCTGGCGCCTCGCCGGCCTGGCGGTGTCGCCGTTCACCGTGACGTTCATGCTGGGCGCGGGCCTGTCGGGGCTGGCCGAATGCTTCCTGCTGCCCCGCTTCCTGGACCGGATCGCGGCGCTGGCGCCGCCCGGGCAGGCCGCGCTGTACCAGGGGTACGGCTACCTGAACGGCCTGGTGTCCAACGTCGTCGGCTGGGGGCTGTCCGGCTACCTGTTCGATCGGTGGTGCCCCGATCCCCAGGCGGTACCCGGGGCGGCCGAGGCGCTGGCACTGGCGGCATCGGGCGCCGGTCCATGGCCCTCCCCCTGGTCCGGAGCGCCCTGGATCTTCCTGTGCTGGGCAGCCCTGGCGCTGGCGTCGCTGGCCCTGCTGCCGGCCTGGAGGCCCGCGGCGCGTCGCGGCTAGAAGTCCGCCGGAACCATCACGTCGGCGGCCGCCTTGATCCGGTAGAGGCCCGCGGCGGCGTCGATCACTTCCAGCAACGCATCCTCGAAGCGCGCACCGGTCATGTCGGTTTCGCCCCAGCGATTCGTGACCTGGTTGAAGAAGAAATGGCCACTGTTGCACTCCTGCTCCAGCCCGTCCCGGGTGATGTCGGTCACGGTGCAGTCCGCGTGGCTGCCCTTGCACGCCCTGTCCACGCATCGCAGGCCGCCCGAGACCCGGTAGCAGTTGCACAGGCGCTCCTGGGTGGCCGTGTTGCGGTAGCAGCACTGGCCGTCGGGGGCCAGCAGCGCGAACCGCGGGGTCACGCCCATGCCCTGGGTCAGGCCCAGCAGCCGCGTCGCCTCCACGGTTTCGACCAGGGGCATGCCGACGCCGGGCAGCATGATGCCCATCGGGTACTCCCGGTCGGCGTTCTCCGGCAGGTCGTACCCCGGCGGCAGGTTCATCGCGAACCAGCGGCGGCTGCCCAGGACATCCGAGTAGTAGGAGGAGTACTCGATGCGGTTCTCGTAATCCGTGTCGTCGTTGTAGATCGGGTCGGGCAGGCGGGTCATCGCGGTCGTGTAGAAGAAGGTGGGCCGCAACACGACCTCGCAGCCGCTGCCGACGTGCTTGCCGCTGTGGGTGTAGTTGGCCTCATCGACCGATTCACCGGGATCGCCATACGCCATCAGCACGTTCTGTCCGAAGGCGACCTTCGAGAAGTCCACCGAGATCAGGTTGTTCTGGACGTCATCGCAGATCAGGTTCGGCAGCACCGAGGTCGGCTGGCCCGCGAAGTTGTCGTACCGCCGCACCGGCACGCCGCGGGCCGCCAGCGCGTTGGACAGGTGCATGGACACCGTCAGGGCGCCCAGCGCATCCCGGATGCCTCCCTCGAAGTAGTACGTGTGCTTCTTCAGCGTCGATACGTCCGCCGTGTTGAAGAACGAGCGGGCGTCCTGGTCGATCATCGCCTCGTAGTTCGGGTTGTACGTGAACCTGCCGTCGCCTTCGCCGTAGTCCTTCACGCCGGAAACGGACTCGGGCACGCCGTCGATGCCGTAGTCGTCAAAGGGTTCCCCCTCGTCGTACTCGAAATTGCCCTCGGTCCCCTGCGGGTTCTTCACCAGGTCGAAGTCGTCGCCGTTCGCGTCCACCGTGGGAGCCCCGTTCGACGTCGCGAGGCACCCGCCCTTCCCGTCCTCGAACTCGTTCGCGCAGCCGTCCCTGCCCACGTCCTTGAACCGCTCCGACATGTTGAACACGATCGGCTCGCCGTAGTCCCGCCTGCCGTTCTTGTTGTAGTCCACGGCCAGGAACACGAACACCGGGCGGTTGTAGGCCTGCTTCGGGTCGTACGAGCCGGCCAGCGCACGGTAGTTCGGGTTCGCCTTCCCGCACAGCGTCGGGTCCGCCGGATCGCAGCCGACCGTCGTGTTGCCATCGCAGAACGAGATCAGGTCGTACTCGCCCTTCGGGTTGAACTCGGCGTTGATGTTGTCGGGATACGTGACCCGCATCGGGTTCGCGCACTTGTCCGGTTCCTTCAGCCACAGCGGGTCCACGCCGGGCGGCAGCAGCGGGTTGTCGGGGTTGTACATCAGGAAGTTGCCGTTCGCGAACACCAGGCTTTCCAGCACGTCGAAATAGAAGTCGCGCCCCCACGAACTGCCGTCGTCGTCGAAATGGAAGTGATTGAAGTCCCAGTAGAATTCGTAAGGCTGCGCCTTGATCGGGTTGCCGCAGAAGACCTTCGGGTTGGCGGGGTTGTCGATGTCCGCCAGCACGTCGGGCTGCAGCAGTTGCTCCATGGGGCAGAACCCGGCGCCGATCAGGTCCTTCGCCAGGTGGCCGACGTACCGGTAGTCCACGTAGCCGCCCAGCGCGCCGACCGTGTCGAACCGCTCGGGGTGATGGGCGGCCACGGTCAGGGCGGCGGCGCCCATCGACACGCCTCCGATGGCCCGGAAGGTGAAATGCTTCATCACCAGGGGCACGTCCGGCGTTGCGTCCGGCGCAGGGACATCGACCGGCGGCGCGTCCTCGCCGGGTTCCTCGAACCCGTCTCGGCCGGGGGTGTCCCCTGCCGCGTCCGGCGTGTCCGGGGAGGCGACGTCCGCCAGCAGATCCAGGGTTCCCGGGTCGGGCTTGACATCCGTCAGGCGGTGGCTGGGGCATCCCGTCGCCACCATCATTCCGCAGGACACCAGGGCGATCGCAGGCCAGCGCTTCACGAGAACCTCCCTCACAACGGCTTCACCGGCGAATCGGGGCCGCTGGTCTGCGGGTCCGCCCAGTGGTTCACCGGGCCATGGCCGCACCCCAGCCCGGGCGCGGTCCGGATCGCCTCGGTGATGTAGCGCTTGGCCTGATCGATGGCATCGAACGGTTCCAGGCCGCGGGCCAGCAGCGCGGCGATGGCCGCCGAAAAGGTGCAGCCCGTGCCGTGCGTGTTCCGATCGGGGGATCGCGGTCCCGTGAAGGCCCGCCACTCCCGACCGTCCCAGGCGAAGTCCACCGACTCGCCCGCGGGATTCGCCGGGCTGTGCCCCCCCTTCATCACCACGACGCGCGGCCCCATGCCCCGGATGGCTTCGGCCGCGCGGCGGAAGTCGGCCTCGGTGCGCAACTCGGCGCCCACCAGCGCCTCGGCCTCGGGCACGTTCGGGGTCACGACAAGGGCCAGCGGGAAGACCTCGTCCACCAGGGTCCGGACCGCATCCGGATCGATCAGCGACGCACCGCCCTTCGCGAGCATCACCGGGTCGACCACCAGCCTGTCGCACCCCCGGGCCCGCAGGGCCGCCGCGACCGCCCGGATCGTCGGGGCATCGACCAGCATCCCCGTCTTGATCGCGTCGGCGCCCACGTCCGAAAGGCAGGATTCGATCTGCAGGGCGACGAATGCAGGCGGAACCGCCAGCACGCCCTGCACGCCGACCGTGTTCTCGGCCACCACGGCGGTCACCACCGACTGGCCGAACACGCCGAAGCGATGGAAGGCCTTGAGGTCGGCCTGGATGCCCGCGCCTCCGCTGCAGTCCGAACCGGCGATCGTCAGGGCACGAGGGATGCCGCGCACGTCGAGTCCCTCCTCGGGCGTCCGACGGGCTATAGCGCAGGGACGCGGGCAGGGCAAGCCCCGGGGGAGGCCCGGGGAGGATCAATCCACGCCGTCGAGGCACGCGCCCGCGTCATCCTCGAACAGCCGGACGGCGTTGCGGCCGGCGCGCTTCGCCTGGTACATGGCGCGATCGGCTCGCCGCAGCAGCGTGTCGCCGTCCACGGTGAGGCCCAGGCCGACCGCCACGCCCACGCTCGCGGACGCGGTGATGGCGCCGCCCTCGATGTCGAACGGCTTGTGGAAGGCGCCCAGCACCTTGTGCGCGAACACTTCGACCGCCTCGATGTCCTTCAGGTCGGCGATCACCAGGGTGAACTCGTCGCCGCCCAGCCGCGCCAGGGTGTCCGATCGCCGAATCACGCCCTTCAGACGGCTTCCGACGGCCTTCAGCAACGCGTCGCCCGCGGCGTGCCCCCGGGTGTCGTTGACGTCCTTGAACCGGTCCAGGTCCAGCAGGACCACGGCGAACAGCTTTTCGTTGCGGGCGCTGCGCGCCATCGCGGATGCCATTCGGTCGCCCAGCAGCACGCGGTTCGGCAACCCGGTCACCGGGTCGTGCGTCGCCAGCCACGCCATGCGCTCGTCGGCTTCCCGCCGCTCCGTGATGTCGCGGCCCACGGCCAGGTATTCCAGCGCCCTTCCGGCTTCGTCGAACGACGCGCGATCGGTCCATTGCAGCCAGCGGACCTGGCCCGCGGCATTGACCACGCGGTGCTCGACGGCGCCCACCGGGCGCAGGGGCGTCAGGCCGACCTGGTGGCGGCGCCTGATTTCCTGGTCCTCGGGATGCACCAGCCGGATGGCGCACGTTCCAAGAAGCTGCTCCGGCGTCTGGTCGAAATAGGCGCAGAAGGCCGGGTTCACGTATGTCAGGGTGTCGTCCGGCAGGCAGCGGCAGATCATTTCGACCTGCTCGTCCACGATCCGCTGGAAGCGCTCGTGGCTGGCCCGGAGGTGACGTCCGGCGACGACCTCGACGGTCACGTCCTCGAACGTCTCGATGATCCGCTCGACGTCCCCGGATCGACCCAGCAGCGGGGACGCGCTGATCACACCATACAGGCAACGTCCGTCCGGCCAGTGGAAGGCGACCCGGGCCCCGCTCACCGCTCGACCGGTGGCCAGCACCTGTCGGGTGGGCATGTCCTCCGCGGCGATCGGGCGTCCCTCGTGGTCCGTGACCCCGTAGCCGACGCCCTCCCCTGCCTGCAGATCGCCGACCAGGGAACCGAGGGCCGTCCGGGCCCGACGATTGGCGAACTCGACCCGCCCGGAGCGGTCCAGCACCAGGATGCCGATGGGACTGCTGTCCATGATCCGGGCCGTCAGGTCCCCCTCGCCGTCCTGGCTGGCCAGGGTGCTTCGCCTCAGGTCCCTCAGGGCCACCCTTCGCTCGTCCTGTGCCCGGCGACGCTGCAGCGCGGAGGTGGCCAGCAGCACCTGGGTTTCGATGACGCGGGGCGACTCCAGCGGAGTTCGCGCAGGCAGCAGGATGGACATGCTTCCGAACAGCCTTCCGCCCTGCCCCAGGCCCATCACCCACACCTGCCCCACGTCCAGGGCCTGCTCGGCCCGCCGGCACTGGTCCTGGGGCAGCCGGCCGAATACCAGTTCGAACAGGCCCCCTTCCAGCCGATTCAACACCGGGCTTGCCAGATCGTTCCAGGGCGAACCGGCGTCGATCCCGAAGGTCATCCCCAGGGGGTCGCGTCCCAGTTCCCTGAGGAGCTGCGCCAGCATCTCGCCGGCACCGGCGATCGCCTCGATGCGGAACGCGCGGCGTTCCCTCAGAAAGGAGCACATCGTCACGATCCCGCCGCCCACGAACTCCCGCGTCTGCTCGGCAATCCGGCAGTACAGTTCGCGCTCGGTGAGGGATTCGTCGGACAGTTCCAGGATCGCCGCCGAAAGGAACTGCTGGCCGCGAGCGGCCGCCCGACCTTCATCCGCCAAGGCTCGCGTCGGGGGGCACCGGGAATCCAAGCAACCCTGGGACATTCGCCACCTGCCGGTTTCACGCGGTAGTTCGGTCCGGGGGGGCATCTACATTAGGCCGCGAATGACCGAAACCGGGCAGTCGACCCCACGGAATGGAGTTTTGCCGGATCCCGGGCGATTCCGTGTCCGATTTCGTTGACGCACGAACGCCGATGCCCTAGCCTACCCGCCATGAACCTGACCACACAGGTAAGGGGCCGACATTACACGTTCAGGGACCTCAAGGAGGTCCTGGCGAAATCCAACGAGCGGAAGTCCGGGGACGAACTCGCGGGTGTCGCTGCGGAAAACGACACCGAACGCGTGGCCGCCCGGCGCGTCCTGGCCGACGTGCGCATGTCGGATCTGCGTGAAAACCCGGCGGCTCCCTTCGATGCCGACGAGGTCACGCGCCTGATCCAGGGCGACATCGACGCCGGGACGTTCGCGCGGGTCCGGGACTGGACCGTCGCGCAGATGCGCGAATACGTGCTGGCGTCCACCACCTCCGGGGAAGACATCCTGGCAGTGGGTCGCGGCCTGACCAGCGAGTGCATCGCCGCCGTCGCCAAGTTGATGACCAACATGGACCTCATCCTGGCGGCGTCGAAGATCCGCGTCGTCACCCACGCGAACACCACGCTGGGGCTGCGGGGCCGCCACAGCGTGCGGCTGCAGCCGAACAGCACCACCGACGACCCGGACGCCATCCTGGCCGCGGCCATGGAGGGGCTGTCCTGGGGTTCCGGGGACTGCCTCATCGGCGTGAACCCGGTGACCGACACCGTGGAAGCCACCCGGGCGATCCTGGACATGCTGCACGAATTCACGCGTTCCTGGGGCATCCCGACCCAGCACTGCTGCCTGGCCCACGTTACGACGCAGATGGAGGCCCTGAAGCGCGGCTGCCCCATGGACGTCATGTTCCAGAGCCTGGCAGGTTCCGAAATCAGTTGCCGCGCCTTCGGCATCACCAACGCGATGCTGGCCGAGGCGACCGCGATGATCGCCGAACTGGGTACGGCCCCCGGGCCGAACCTGATGTACTTCGAAACCGGGCAGGGGTCCGAGTTGTCCTCGGGCGGGCACCACGGGTCGGACCAGGTCGTCATGGAAGCCCGGTGCTACGGCCTGGCGCGCCACTACAAGCCGTTCATGGTCAACTCGGTGGTCGGCTTCATCGGCCCCGAATACCTGTTCGACGGCAAGCAGGTGGCGCGGGCCGGCGTCGAGGACCACTTCATGGGCAAGTTCCACGGCCTGCCCATGGGCTGTGACGTCTGCTACACGAACCACATGGAAGCGGACCAGAACGACCTGGAAAACCTGGCGATCCTGCTGGCCACGGCGGGCTGCAACTTCTTCATGGGCCTGGCGATGGGCGACGACATCATGCTGAACTACCAGTCCACGTCGTTCCACGACAACGCCGCAATCCGCCAGTTGCTGAACCTGCGGCCGACGCCCGAGTTCGAGGCGTGGATGGAGCGCATGGGCCTGATGAAGGACGGACGGCTGACCTCCCTGGCCGGCGACATGCGGGTGTTCCTCTGATGGACGAACGCGAACTGAGGGAACTGGTCCGGGCGGTGGTCGAAGGGGCCATGGCGGAATCCGCCGGCGGCAGCGCGACCGGCCCGGGCACGGCGCCCGCGGCCCTTCGGGACCGCAGCGTGCCCCCGGACGACATCAAGCTGGCGAAGAAGGCCGCCGCCTGGATGGGCGCAGGCCTGCCGGTCCCGCCGGTGCTCCAGCGCTGGCACGCCGTCGGCGACCGTTCCTTCTACCTGGGAAAGACGCCGGCCCGGCTGGGCGTGGGGTCCGCCGGCGTCCGCTACCGGACGGAAACGATCCTCAAGTTCCTCAGCGACCACGCGGCCGCGCGGGACGCCGTGGCCTCGGTGGTGGATCCGCAGGTGGTCGCTTCCCTCGGCCTGGTGCCGCTGGTTTCGGCCGCGAAGGATCGTACCCAGTTCCTGCGACGCCCCGACCTGGGGCGCAAGCTGTCGGACACGTCGCGCGAGCTGGTCATGAAGCAGGGCATCCGCGGGCCGCAGGTGCAGTTCGTGGCGGTGGACGGCCTGTCGGCGACGGCCCTGTCCGTCAACCTCCCGCAGATGCTCCCGCTGCTGAACCAGGAAATGGCCAAGGCCGGGGTGCGGATGGGCACGCCCTACGTGGTGACCCTGGGCCGCGTGGTCTGCGCGGACGAGGTCGCCCGGCTGACCGGCGCCGAGGTACTCTGCCTGCTGGTCGGCGAGCGCCCCGGGCTGAAGACCGCGGAATCGATGGGCGCCTACGTGACCTACATGAAGGTGCGCAATTTCAACGAGGCGATGCGGAACGTGATCTCCAACATCCATGCCGGCGGCCTGCCTCCTGCCGAGGCCGTTCCCGCGATCGTGGCAAACGTCCTGAGGGCGTTGCGCGACAAGCGGACCGGCGTGGATGCCAACGTGTGACGGCGGTCCGATGATCCTGGAACCCATCAAGCCCCGCGTGCTCGGCCTCCGGATGATCCCGGACGTGGCGCCGGACCTCGCCCGGGACCTGGGCCTGCAGCCGCACCATCGCAGCCTGGGGCTGATCACCTGCACCAGCGACGACGCCCTGTACGCGGCGCTGGACGAGGCGACCAAGGCCGCCGAGGTGGACGTCGTCTACGCGAAGTCCTTCTATGCCGGTTCGGCGCACGCGTCCGGGCCGCTGTCCGGCGAGGTCATCGGCATCCTGGCGGCGACGGACCCGGAAATCGTTTCCAGCGGCCTCCAGGCCTGCCTGCGATACCTGGACGCGAAGGCGTGGTTCTACTCCGCGGACGAGGCCGGGCGCCTGGCGTTCTTCCCGCACGTGATCCCGTCCGTCGGCCGGTACCTGGCCGCGGTCGCCGGCGTCGAGCCGGGCACGCCCATGGCGTACCTCATCGCGCCGCCGATCGAGGCCACGATGGGCCTCGACGCCGCGCTGAAGGTCGCCGACGTCCAGATGAAGGCGTTCTATGCCCCGCCCAGTGAAACGAACTATGCCGGCGGGTTGCTGACCGGGACGCTGGAAGCGGTGCAGGCGGCGGCGCGGGCGTTCCAGGAAACGGTGCTGGACCTGGCGATCCGCCCGAAGGCCATCACGCCGGCGCCCGACGTGGAGTGCCTGACGGAGCGGTTCGGGCGGGCACGCGCCGGCAAGGGGACGGACCACAAGGCGAAGTACCGGATCCTGGACAGCGGGCTGGAACTGGAGTCCAAGCCGGACGGATACACGCACCTGTTCGACAACCGCTCGCTGGTGCCCAAGGGCCACCCGGCCATCCGGTTCCGCGGCAGCCTGGACCTGCTGCAAGCCTACGTGCTGGAGGCGCAGGTCGCCGCGCTGGCCGAGGGCTTCGGTGACGTTTCGAAGGATCTGGACGACGTGCTGAAGTACCTTCGCGAAGTGATGGGGGCCGAGGTTCTGGGGCGCCCGATGCCCGAGCCGGTGGTCGCCGGGTTCACCGCAGAGGAACTTCATAAGTTATCGCACAACACCATGAAGTTCATGAGTGTCGGATGGGTGCTCCCGGACGCGTCGATGGGACCCACGGTGGTCAAGCTGAACCTGGTCCGGGCGTTCTGCCGGCAGGTCGAGATCGTCGCGGCGGACGCCTTCGGGGGCGAATCCCACCTGACCTCCGACAACCGGGATCGCCTGCTCCACGGGTTCAACCGCCTGTCGAACGCCATCTACGTGCTGGTGTGCCGAACGGTGGGAAAGGTGTCGGCGGCCCGGCAGGCTGCGGCTTCCGGCCCGTCGCCGTCGCGTGCCGGCGAGCCGTGACGCAGGAGGCGCGCCGGCGCACGGCATGGACGATCGTCGCTTCCCCCTCCAACCCGCGCCGGGACACGCGCTACGGGCACAGGTGATTGATTTCCCGCCCCCATGATGGCATCTGTAGGAAACGACCGGGAGGGCATCCATGATCGATCTGCGCACACGTTACCTGGGCCTGGAACTGAGGACCCCTGTGATCGTCGCGGCGTCCGGACTGACCAGGTCGGCCGACGCGGTGAAGGAATGCGCGGCCGCCGATGCGGGGGCCGTGGTCCTGAAATCCATTTTCGAGGAGCAGATCGAGGCGGAACTGGCCAGCGGCGAGGACGCCCACCTGCCCGGCAGGCAGTTGCCCGAGGCCTACGATTTCATCAAGAACCACGGCCGTGACCAGGCCGTCGAAAAGTACCTCGAGACCATCGCCGAGGCGCGGGCCGTCGTGGACATCCCGGTCATCGCCAGCATCCACTGCGTGTCCGCGGGCAACTGGACGCATTTTGCAAGGAAGGCCCAGGACGCCGGGGCTTCGGCCATCGAACTGAACGTGTTCATTCCCCCGATGGACGCGCGGCGCACGGGCGCCGAGATCGAGCGGACCTACTTCGACATCGCGCGGGAGGTCCATCACGCCGTGTCGATCCCGGTGGCGATGAAGATCGGCCCGTACTTCTCGGGACTGTCGAACTTCGCCGTGAACCTGTCGAAGGAAGTGGACGCCCTGGTCCTGTTCAACCGCTTCTTCCGCCTGGATTTCGACATCGACCGGATGACCCTCGTCCCGGCGTCGATGCTCAGCGACCCTTCGGAAATCGAGATGCCGCTGCGCTGGATCTCGGTGCTGTCCGGGCGCGTGCACGGGGATCTCGCGGCGTCCACGGGAATCCACGACGGTCGCGGCGTCGTCAAGGCCCTCCTGGCCGGCGCCAACGCCGTGCAGGTATGTTCGGCCCTGTACGAGAACGGGCTGTGGTACCTGGCGAAAATCCTGGCCGAACTGCGGGCCTGGATGGAATCCCAGGGGTTTTCCAGCATCGACGAGTTCCGCGGAAAGATGCGCCAGTTGGGCAGCAGCGACCCGTCGTCCTACGAGCGCGTCCAGTTCATGAAGATCTCCACCGGCATCGAATGATCCCCCCCTGTCCCGGGGACCATTGACTTCGTCGCCCGGCCGTTCTAGCGTTCGTTCGTCATGGGAATCATCGCCATACTATCGATCGCCGTGGGTGTCATCTACCTAGGGTTGGCCATCCTCGCCCTGACGCGCGGGCTGGACACGCGGGTCAACCGGGCCTTCTTCGTGCTGACGCTGTCCCTTTCGCTGTACAGCCTGTTCCAGGCGATGGCATACGAGGCCGCCGACGCCGATTCGGCGTGGTGCTGGTTTTCCGCGGGAACCTTGACCTGGATCGGTTTCCTGCCGGCGCAGGTGCTGGTGGCGTTCGAGATCACCCGCCAGAGCGTCGATCGCCCCCCCTGGCTGGTCCCGGCGACCTACGCGCCCCTCCTGTTCGTGATCCCGTGGGCCCTCTTCGGAGGCGCCATCGGCGCCAGTTCCATGGTCCGGACCGACTATGGCTGGGCGCGCAACCTCGAGTCGCTCCCACGCACCTCGCTGGTGATCGCCACCGTGCTGGCCGGATACTCGATCGTCTGCCTGGGGCTGCTCATCCGGTGGATGGCACGCCCCCGTTCCCATCGAGAAAGCCGACAGGCCCGGTGGCTCGTATCGACGGGGCTGATCTCGCTGCTCGGAACGCTGGCCTTCCTGGCGTTCCAGCCCCCTGCGGAACAACCCCGCATCCCCCGGATCACCCAGTTGTTCTCGTCGATCTGGGCGATCGGGTTCGCTGTGGCGATCTTCCGGCATCGCCTGATGGCGCCTTCAACCGCCCTCGCGGCTCGCGCCGTCCTCGACGTGATCCAGGACGTCGTGCTGCTCGTGGACGAGCGGGGTACCATCCTCAGCGCCAATGCGAGGGCCTGGAGCCTGCTGGGATACGAGCCTCGCAGCCTCCAGGGTCAGCCGATCCGCATCCTGGCCCGGGATCCGGGACTGCTGCAGCAGGCATTGGCCGTGCCGCCGGATTCGCGCGTGCCGGCGCGCTGGACCGAAACCATGCTGCAGTCGCAGGAAGGCCAGGAAATCCCGGTGCTGCTGTCGGTTTCGCCCCTGCTCGACCACGATCGGGACCTCATCGGGCTGGCCATGGTGATCCAGGACCAGCGCCCCATGCGGGAGGCGCTGAAGACCGAGCGCATCGAGTCCATCGGCGTGCTGGCGGGCGGGATCGCCCACGATTTCAACAACCTCCTGACGGCCATCGGCGGGTATGTCAGCCTCGCCGGCCTGGACGTGCCGGCGGATTCGGAAACGCATCGCCGCCTGGACGAGGCCGGGAAGGCCTGCGTTCGGGCCCAGGGCCTCACGCGCCAGTTGCTGACGTTCTCCCGCGGTGGCGCGCCGATTCGCAAGGCGACATCGCTGGAGGAACTGATTCGCGAATCCGCGGGGTTCGTGACGGCCGGCTCGTCCGTGCGGGTGGACATCGACGTCCCGGGGAACCTGTGGCTGGTCGATGTCGATGAAGGGCAGATCGCACAGGTGGTCCACAATCTGTCCCTGAACGCCGTCCAGGCGATGCCGATGGGAGGGGTGTTGCGACTGAGCGCCGAGAACCTGGCCGCAGGTTCGAAGGGCGCCTCGGGCGGGATCACGACCGCCGATCGGGTTCGCCTGACGGTTCGCGATGAAGGGCACGGGATCGCGCCGGAGCACCTGGACCGCATCTTCGAGCCGTTCTTCACGACCAAGCCGGCCGGCACCGGGCTGGGACTTGCGACCGTCTACTCGATCATCCGCCGACACGACGGCGAGATCGGCATCGATTCGCGTCCCGGCACGGGTACGACGTTCCGGGTGGACCTGCCCCGGGCCCGCATCATCACGCCCGACAACCCCCGGATCGGAAAGGGCCTCCAGGGGGTCACAGGCAGGGTCCTGGTGATGGACGACCAGCCCGCGGTGCGCCGGGTGGCGGCCGAGATGCTGGCCAGCCTCGGGTACGACGTCGTGGAATGTCGCGACGGCGGCGAGGCGATCGAGCGCCACCTGGAAGCGCTGGAGGCGGGAAGGCGATTCGACGCCGTCCTGCTGGATCTGACCGTGCCCGGCGGGATCGGCGGCGTCGAGGCCCTGGCGCGGATGCGGGCCGTCGAACCCAACGTGCGCGCCATCGTGTCCAGCGGGTATGCGAAGGACGCCGAGATGGCGAGCTACCGGGGCCGGGGCTTCGATCGGGCGCTGCCCAAACCGTATTCGCTGGATGCCCTTCGCGACGCCGTGGAGGGGGCCCGGTCGGCCACCAACCCCCGGGGCAACCTGGCGAACCCCGGCGGCGAAATCACCCCGTGATCGTGGCGGCATCGACGTAACGGGGCCGTACCGTCCGGCGACCCGCGACCGTTTTCCAGGATTCGGCTGGGCGCCCCAGGGTGACCACCGCGTGGACCCGGTCGGACGCCGGGATCCCGAGGGCCGCGCCAATGGTTCGATCGCGCAGCATGGCTTCCACCGCGAACCCGATCAGGCAGGTGCCGTAGCCCATCGCATGGGCGGCCAGCAGCAGGCTCTGCGTCGCCAGCAGGGCGTCCTCCGACGGGGTCGAAGGATTGCCGCTGCGGGAGCCGATCAGGATCACGGCGGGCGCGCCGTGGAACAGCCGATCACGTCCGCTGTCCCGGAACTCGTCGATCGACTGCCGCACCTTCGCGGCATAGTCGCGCTGGAACAGGTGCAGTTCGTTCCGGCCCACGAGGCGCAGGCCATGGCGCAGGATCGGGTTCGCGGCCAGGCTGCAAACACGTTCGAAGAACGCGAGCACACGGTCTCCCAGGGCCAGCACGGCCGGCCGATCGGGCAGGATCGTGAAGGCCCATCCCTGCTCGTTGCTTCCGGACGGCGCGGTGCAGGCCGCCTTTACCAGGTCTTCCAGCGCGTCCCGCGGGACCGCGTCCGCCGTGTAGTTGCGGCACGAGCGCCTCGACGCCATCAGGCGCACCAGCCCCGCCGGGTCCGACGCGTCGGGCGACAGCCAGCGCGTGTCCAGCCGGAACGTCTTGAACGCCAGCATGTCGGGATCCAGCGCGCCCACGCGGATGGCGTCGGTCGGGCAGACCGCGGCGCAGTGCCCGCACTGCAGCGACTGGGATCCGACGACGACCGCGCGTCCGTCTCGCATCGCGATCGTTTCGGACGGGCATACGGGGATGCACTTGCCGCACCCGATACACAGGTCGGCGTCGATCACGGTCGTCACGGTCTGATCCACGGCCACGCTCCGGGAAACCCGGTCCATTCTTGCGGCGTCGCGACGGCGGGTCAAGCGATTCCGCCCGCCCTGCCGTATTGTTGACGCCGGCACTCGCGCGCAGGGACAATAGTCGCGCGGCTGCCCGGGACGCACGACTCCGGGCCTTCCGCCGGGAGTTTCCCGATGCAGGCGCCTTCCGATACCCCCGGGAGCGTCCTTGACCTCCGGCCCGAGGGCCCGCTGGATCGAGGCACGGTCCCCCGGTTCCACCGCGACATCGTGGATCGGCTGCGCGGCGTGAAGCACCCCGACGTGCGACTGGATCTGGCCGGCGTCACGGCGATGGATTCGGCCGGCGCGGCCCTGTGCCACGTCGTGCAGACGATGGTCTCGCGACAGGGCGGCGCGCTCCGCCTGACCGGCACCAGCCTGGAGGCCCGCGAGGCGCTGTCGCTGTTCCGCGTTCGCGACGTTTCGGCCAGCGAGCCCCCGCCTCCGCGCGAGCCCTTCTTCGAACGCCTGGGCGGTTCCGTGGCCGGAGCCTGGGAGGCCGCCATCGAACTGCTGGTGCTGTTCACCGACACGTTGCACTACACCTTCCTGGGCCTGTTCGGGCGCAACGAGAAACTGCGCGGCGCGACCGTGGTCGAGCAGATGGTCCGGATCGGGCTGGAGTCCCTGGGGATCGTGTCGCTGATCTCGCTGCTGGTCGGACTGACGGTGGCCCTGCAGTCGGCGTTCCAGTTGCGGCAGTTCGGCGCGAACATCTACATCGCTGACCTGATCGGGATCGCGATGACCCGCGAGATGGGCCCCCTGATGACCGCGATCCTGATCGCCGGTCGCTGTGGCTCGTCCGTCGCGGCCGAAATCTCCACCATGGTGATCACCGAGGAGGTCGATGCGCTGAAGGTGATGGGCGTCAACCCGGTGCGCTACCTGGTGGTGCCGCGCTTCCTGGCGATCACGCTGACTCAGCCGCTGTTGACCGTGATGGCGGACGTGCTGGGCATCCTGGGCGGCTTCTTCATCGCCGTCACGTACCTGCAGGTGGGTGCAACGCCGTTCCTGGACCAGTTGACCAGCGCCCTGCAGGTGAAGGACATCCTGACGGGCCTGGTCAAGAGCGTCGCGTTCGCCTGGATCATCGTGTTCGTCGGCGCGTATCGCGGCTTCAGCGTGCACGGAGGGGCCGAAGGGGTCGGCCGGGCGACGACGTCGTCCGTGGTGCAGGCGATCTTCATGGTGATCGCCGCGGACGCCTTCTTCAGCCTGCTGTTCTATTTCGGGGAGTAGCGTGGGAGCGGGACCGATCATCCGCGTGGTGGGCTTGACGGCGGGGTACGGCGACGGTCCGGACGTGCTGTCGGGCCTGTCCATCGACTTCCCGCGGGGTCAGGTGAGCGCGGTCGTCGGCGGGTCCGGCTGCGGCAAGAGCACCCTGTTCAAGTGCGTCGTCGGCCTTCTGCGGCCGCGCGCCGGCCAGGTGCTGGTCGCCGGGCGCGACCTGTCCACGATGGACGAGCGGGACCTGCCGGAAGCCCTGTCGCGGGTCGGGTTGCTGTTCCAGCAGGGCGCGATGCTGAACTCGGCGACCGTGGCGGAGAACATCGCCCTGCCCCTGAAGGAGCACACGGACCTCCCCGCCTCGGTGATCGAGGAGTCGGTCCGCCTGAAGCTCCAGGCGGTCGGGCTGGCCCATGCGGCCGACAAGTTCCCGTCCGAGCTTTCGGGAGGCATGCGCAAGCGGGCGGCGCTGGCCCGGGCGATGGCGCTGGACCCTGAACTGCTGCTGTGCGACGAGCCCTCGGCCGGCCTGGACCCGCGCACCGCCGCCGACCTCGACGACCTGATCCTGGGCCTGAAGGAGACCTTCCGGATGACCGTCGTGGTGGTCACGCACGAACTGGCCAGCATCGACGCCATCGCCGACAACGTCGTCTTCCTGGGACGGGGCGGCGTGCTGCACTACGCGGGCCCGCTGGCCGGCGCCAGGGCCTGCCCGGTGCCTGAGGTTGGCGATTTCTTCGCCCGGCGCGGCGTCGGGGCCCCCGTGGGCACCCGGTCGCTGCTCCAGGTCCTGGAGGACGGGATCCTGCCCGAGCCTGCAGTCACAGGAGTGGACCCATGATCACCCGGGCCCAGAAGGTCAGACTCGGCGTCTTCCTCACCGTGTCATCGACCCTGCTGATCGGCACGCTGGCGGTGCTGGCCGGCCTGCGCCTGGCCGAGGAGCGGGACACCTATACCATCCGCTACCACATGTCGCTGAGCGGCCTGGAGGCGGGATCGCCGGTGAAGTTCAACGGCGTCCGAGTCGGGCGCGTGGATTCCATCCGCATCGACCGCGAGGACCCGGCCACCGTCGTGGTCGCGGTCAGCCTGGACGCAGGCACCCCGGTCAAGAAGGACACCCGGGCCATCGTGAACCTCGCGGGTATCACCGGGCTGAAGTTCATCGAGCTGTCCGGAGGCACCGCCGAGTCGGCGTTCGTCGATCCGGGCGGCGAGATCACGGCCGGTGACTCGACGCTGGATCGCCTGACGGTGCGTGCCGAGGACATCGCCGAGCGCGTCCAGACCCTGGTCGAACAGTTGAACAAGCTGACGTCCGACGAGAACCGGAAGAAGGTGATCGCCGTCGTGGATCACGTGGACGCGCTGGTGGTCAGCGCCACCGGCACGCTGGAAGAGAACCGGCCGGCGGTGCGCGACCTGACGGCGTCGCTGAAGAGCGCCGGCGAGCGCGTGGACGCGGCGGTGAAGACCCTGGAGGTCGAGACCACCGCCACCGCCCGGGCGCTGAGGCAGGTGGCCGAACGCGTGCGGGACGAGGTCGAGCCGAACAAGGTCCGGTCCATCGTCACCAATGTCGAGCGCATCTCGGCGCAGGTGCGGGTCGCCGTCGACAAGGCCGATCTGCCGACCGTGGGCGCGCAGTTCAAGGACCTGATGATCGCCTTGCAGCGGACCGTGAAGAACATCGACACCACGGTGCTGAGGGGCCGCGAGGACCTGTTCGCCAGCCTGTCGTACCTGCTTGAAACGCTGGAAAACCTCAGTGAATTCAGCCGCCAGATCCGGGAGAACCCGTCGCTGCTGCTGGGCGGCGCCGAGGAGAAGGAGAGGAAGCTGCGATGAGGAACGACGTCTGCAGTGCGTTCGACGCGTCCCGGCGGCGAACCGAAGCCGCCATGCGATGCGGGCTGGCGCGGGCCGGGGGCATGCTGGCGTGCCTGGCGATCCTCGTCGCGGCCGGGTGCGGCCCGGGGCCGCAGCGGCGGTACTACACGCTGTCGTACCCTCTCCTGTCGGACCGGGTGACCGAGTCGCGGCCGCCGATCCATCCGGTGAAGGTGCGCATCCGGCCGTTCCACGTGGCCCTGCCCTACGACCGCCCGCAGATGGTCTACCGGCAGTCGCCCTACGAGTTCAACTACGATCCCTACCGGCTCTGGGCGTCGAAGCCCCAGCAGATGCTGCGGGAACTGGTCGAGCAGCACCTGGTGGCGTCGCGGCTGCTGGGCGAGATCACGCGCGAGTTCGGGGATTCGCCGCCCGCCTACGAGCTGGGGGCCGAGGTGATGGCCGTCGAGGAGTACGACGCGGGCGACGCCTGGTACGGCCACCTGGCGATGCGCTTCGACCTGGTCCGGTTCGCGGACCAGAAGGTCATCTGGCACTACGAGTTCGACAGGAAGCGCCGGGTCCACGAGCAGCGCTCCGTGTACATCGTCCGGGCGCTGTCCGAGATCCTCCGGGACGAGATGCTGGTGGTGACCGCCGAACTGGACCGCGTCATTTCGCAGGAGCGGGGCGTCGCCGCCACGTTGACCATGCCCCCGCCTGCCCAGGACGATTCGTTGCCCTCGAAAGCCCCCGAAGCGCTGGAAGCGCCGGGGCGGGCGGCTCCCGTACCCTCCCCTGCCGCCCTTCCTGGCCCGCGTTCCGCGCCGGTCGCGCCGGCAGCCGTCGATGACCTGATCGTGCCCGAGGAAGGGGGCGCACGATGAATCCCTCCGGCCGACATCGCGAACTGCTGGCGCTGGCGGTCGGGGTGGCGTGCTGCTCCGTGAGCACCCGGCCGGCCCAGGCTCAGGAACCCCCTGGCGCGCCCGGCAGCCCGTCCTTGGAGCCGATGCCCACCCTTCCGCCGTTGCCGCCCGCGCCGGCCCTGCCCCCGGCGCCCCCTGTCCTGCTCCCTCCGTCCGCCGAGCATCCGGATACCTGGGACTCCCCGCCGACCCGTGAGCAACTGGATCGGGACGGCACCCTGATCCCCCCCGGCAAGGGCGCGATCTTCGTCCCTTCCATGACGGATCCCCGGTTGGAACCGCCCTGGCTGGTGCTGCGGGGAGGCGGCGTGATGCAGACCGTGGCCCCGGGGCGCCGGGCCATCGTCGAACCGGGGATCTACGAGATCCGTCTGGGATCGGGCGCCGTGGCCGACCGGTTCAAGCGGCGCGTGCTGGTGAAGGAGGGCCTGACGACCGTGGTGCCGGCCACCTGGTCCGCGCTGGTGGTCCAGGTGGTCGATGAGCACGCGACCCCCTTTCGCGGGTCCTACGAACTGCTGCGGCTTCCGGAACGCCGGGACCTGGGCATGGGCCTGGGAGCGGACGTGGAACTGGGCGAGGAGGTGCGCACCTGGATCCTGGACCCCGGCTCGTACCTGCTGATCCGGGCGGGCGGCAGTTCCCAGGCACGGCGCGACTTCTTCACCATCCGGGTGCTGCCGGGCGAACAGGTGAACATGAGCCTGGTGATGAACCGCGATGACGGCACCTTCCTGGGCGCCGGGCAGGTGGATTCCAGCGCGTCGAAATCGCTGCTGCCGAAGGATTGGCGCATCCACCTGGTCCTGGGCGCCGACACGGAGTTCAACCGGCGCTCGGACATGGTGGGCTACCCCTCGGGCAACGGCTTCACGCTGGGCGGATACTTCGACTTCCTGGCGCAGTTCAAGCCGCTGAAGCACTACCTGTACCTGCGCCTGAAGCTGGAGGAGAAGCAGATCAAGGTGCCGTCCCAGCCGTTCCAGAAGGACCTGGACGAGGCGAAGCTGGACGCCCTGTACGTATACCGCGTGCTGCCGTGGCTGGGCCCGTACGTGCGCGTCGGCGCGACCACGTCCCTGTTCCCGGGCTACACCTGGCTCAGCGACGACACCGCGGTTCGCCTGGTGGATGCGACGGGTGCACCGGTCGCCTGCCTGGGCACCCACAAGGGCCAGTACAAGTTGTCGCCTTCGATGTCGCCCAGCGAACTGAAGGCCGGCGCAGGGCTGGGGTTCCTGGTGGCGGGATCGTACTGGTTCGACGCGAACATCCGCGTCGGCATCGGCGGCCGCGCGCTGTTCACACGGGGGCTGCTGACGGCCTCCGCGTTCACCGCCACGCCCCGCACCCTGGACGTCCGTCGCCGGGGCAACGCCTACCAGTACGGCGCAGAGGGCACCTTCGTCGGCTCGCTGCGCATCACGCGCTGGGTGCTGGCCACCACCGAACTGGAGGTGCTGGAGCCGTTCACGGACCTTGCGCACCCGATCGTCACGTGGGACAGCGACGTGGGGATCCGGCTGGCGTCGTTCGTTTCGGTGAACTACATCTTCCGGCTGCTGGAGGACCGGGACCAGTCCGACCGCCTGCAGACCGAGCACCGCGTGCTGCTCCGGCTCAGCTGGCAGATCCTGTAGCGCCGCCCGCCTTCCGTGCCGCCGACACCAGCCCGGCCAGTTCGTCCAGGCCCCCGACCACGAGGTCCGGCGGCTCGGGCGTCCCGTCGAGGTCGGCGAGCGTCGTTTCGCCCGAAAGGACCAGCACGGCCAGCATTCCCGAGCGCCGTGCCATCGCGACGTCGGTATACAGCCGGTCGCCGACGTAGGCGATGTCCGCGGCGGGCAGGCCCATGCGCTCGCACAGGGCGGTGACCATCAGGGGGCCGGGCTTGCCGACGACCAGGTCCGCGCCGCGGCCCGTCGAACGTTCGATCAATGCCAGGAAGGCGCCGACGTCCGGCCAGTACCCGCCTTCCACCGGGCAGTTCACGTCGGGGTGCGTGGCGACCAGGGCCTTGCCGTCCCGGACCAGGTCGCACAGCGTCACCAGCCGCTCGAAGGTCAGCGTGGTGTCGTATCCCAGCACCGCCAGGTCCGCGTCCGCCCGGCCATCGGCCAGCACGATCCCGGCCTCGCGTACCTCGGCCTCGAAGGAGGGCGTGGCGGCCAGGTAGACCCGCTGGCCCGGTCGTTCCCGGAGCAGGTACCGGATGGTAGCCTCGCCCGAGGTCATCACGCGTTCCTCGCCGCACGGCAGGCCCAGCGCAGTCAACTTGCGCCCGTATTCGGCCCGGCTCTTCGACGAGTTGTTCGTCAGGAACGTGAAGGGGATGCCCTGCGCCAGCATCAGGCCCACGAACGCCCCGGCCCCCGGCAGCAGCCGCCCGCCCAGGTAGGTGGTCCCGTCCATGTCCAGCGCATATGCGCCGATCTGCCGCAGGCGATCCAGCGCACCCGGTGTCGTTTCGATCATCGCACACCTCGAACAGGCCGCGCGGAAGCCGCCCAGCGCCCGGCACCGCGGGCGGAAGGATACCAGCCCCGGCGCCAGGCCGGTAGGGGCGCTCCGCGAAGGGGTGTTCCGCGCGGGGGGCATCGTGCTAAGGTTCGATTTCCAGGGAGTCTGCGATCGAGGAACCGGGGCATGAATCCGTGGACGACCATGAAGGGCCTTCGACACCGGGTCACGACCTGGATCCTGGTCGGCGGGGCCCTGGCCACGCTCGGGACCGCCCACGTGATGCGCATCCAGCGGGAGCGGGAGGCCCGGGCACGGTTCGACGCGGCGGTGGTCGAAGCCGAGGGAAGGTGGTCCGAGCGGCTGCGGATCTGCGAGGACCTGCTTCGGTCCGTCCGTGGCTTCGAACTGGCGGGCGGGCGCCTGGATCGGGATCGATTCCGTACCCTGCTGGGGGCGATGGGTCTGGACCATCGGTATCCCGGCCTCCTGGGGGTGACCTACGGCGTCCCGGTCCCGGACGGGGGGCTGGGCCCGCTGGAGCAGCGCCTGCGCGCCGAGCACGGGAACCCGGGACTGCGGATCCATCCAGGCGCCGATTTCGGCGACGACACGATCGTGCTTTACGGCGAGCCGGAGGACACCAACGCCAACGCGCTGGGATTCAATTCCGCCAGCACCCCGATGCAGCGGGAGTCCTTGATCGAGGCCCGGGACACCGGGGAGGTTCGTGCCAGCCAGCCGATGTCGGTGATGCAGGCCCCCACTGCAGGGCCCGGGTTGATCCTGCGCCTGGCGATGTACGAGGGCGGCCAGGTGCCTGCAACCGTCGAGGAGCGGCGAAGCCGTTTTTCGGGATACGTGAACGCGGTGTTCCTGCTGCGACTGCTGGCCCAGGACACCACGGGCCGCCTGTCGGTGGAGGGCGTCCGGGTTCGCATGTCGGACGTTTCGGGCCCGGGGAACTCGGTACCGTTCCTGGATGGAGGCCTGGACCTCCCGACGCGCTGGTGGCATCGATTCGCGCCCGCCGGCCTCGAAGAGCGCACGGAGCAGACCGTCGGCGGCCGTCGCTGGTTGCTGGAGTTCAGCGCGGGGCCGGCGTTCTACCGGTCCTACGAGATCTTCCGCCCGTGGATCGCCGGTGTGGGCGTGCTGCTGCTCTCGCTGCTGCTGGCAGCCCTGGTTCATTCCATCAGCCGGACGGGTTCGCGTGCACGAGACCTGGCGGAGCGCATGACCGAGCAGCTTCGCCGCAGCGAATCGCGGCTTCGCGCCGTCACGCAGGTGCTGCCCGACGGCATCCTCGTGGTGGATTCCGAAGGCCGGTTCATCGAGGTCCACAGCGGCGAGCGATCCGGGTTCACGCAGCCTGCGGACGAACTGGTGGGAACGACGGTCGGGCAGGTGCTCCCGCCCGGGCTGGCGAGCGACGTGAAGGCCGCCGTCGGACGCGCACTGATGGATGCCCGGGTCGAATCGCTGGAATACGCCCTCGACGGTCCCGGTGGGCGGGTGCATTTCGAGGCGCGCATCGCGCCGATGGGCATCGAGGTGGACGGTAGGGCGTGCGCGGTCTGGGTGGCCCGCGACGTTTCGGAGCGCCATGCGCAGGAGGACGCCCACCTCCAGGCGCAGAAACTGGAAGGGCTGGGGCTGCTGGCCGGTGGCATCGCCCACGATTTCAACAATCTTCTTTCGTCCATCCAGGGGTATCAGAGCCTTTGCAAACTGACGGTCAGCGAGGGGAAGGACCCGTCCCGTTTCCTGGACCAGATGGACGCCAGCATCCAGCGTGCCGCGGGCCTCGCACGCCAGTTGCTGGCGTATTCCGGAAGGGCTTCCTTCAGCAGCGAGCGTGTGGACCTGAACGCGCTGGTCACCGCGATGAGCGAGCTTCTGGGCGTCAGCCACCTCAAGACGGTCGAGCTGGAGGTCCGGCTGGCACCAGCGCTTCCCTCGGTGCGCGGCGATCCGGTCCAACTGCAGCAGGTCGTGATGAACCTGGTCACCAACGCCAGCGAATCCTTCGGCGAACGGCCCGGCCGGGTGGAACTGGCGACCGAGGCCTGCGTGCTGGGCCCGGAGGACATCGAGCGAAGGCTGCCAGGCCAGGACCTGCCCCCGGGGCCTTACGTGACCCTTGCGGTTCGCGACAACGGCCAGGGGATGACCGACGAGGTTCTGGCGCGGATCTTCGACCCGTTCTTCACCACGAAGCCCACCGGGCGCGGCCTGGGGCTTTCGGCGATCCGGGGCATCCTTCGCGCCCACCGGGCCGGAATCGAGATCCGGTCCCGGTCGGGGCAGGGCACGACGTTCCAGGTCCACTTCCCGGTCGATACCAGCGTCGCGGCCAGGCAGGACAAAGCCCCCGCCAGGGCGGTCGGCCCGCGAGCCTTCCAGGGGACGCTGCTGCTGGTCGAGGACGAGCCGGGCGTCCGGAACTCGACGCGGTTGATGCTGGAGCGACTGGGGCTGACGGTCGTCGAAGCCGTGGACGGCGAGGAAGCCTGGGCGATGTTCCAGGCTCGACCCGACCTGGGGGCCGTGATGCTGGACCTGACGATGCCCCGCATGGGAGGCGCCGAGGTGTATCGACGGGTGCGCGCCGTGAACCCGCTCATCCCGATCCTGCTGTGCAGCGGCTACAGCAAGGAAGCCCTGTCCGATCTGCGCGACGACGGATGCCCGACGGTGTTCCTGGCGAAGCCCTATTCCATGGCCCACCTGGTCGCGGCGCTGGGGGACGTGTTCGATCGCCCGCCCCCCGAGACCTGAGGGGCGATTGACAAGTACCTCGGCCGTGGAATCTAATCCCGGCATCTTCCATCGAGGAATGCTCCCATGCCCAAGACGCTTCCCGATTGGCTCCAGGGATTCCCAAAGCGTTTCCAGAACGACGTGTTGGAGGCGATGCAGGCGAAGGACCATTCGCGGATCGTGGCCTTTGACGCCGACAAGACGCTCTGGAAGAACGACATCGGCGAGTTCTTCCTGGAACTGTTGACACAGACGGGCGACGCCGACGAACCGCCCATCCTCGAACCGAAGGTCTGGAAGGACTACGGGCGCCTGCTGAAGAAGGATCGCGTCGGGGCTTACGGATATGCCGTGCAGTCCCTGGCCGGCCTCGAGTTCGCGGACCTTTCCTCGTGGATCGACCTGGTCGCTTCGAAATGGCCGCATTACAGCCCCAAGATGGCCGACCTGATCGACGGCATGAGGGACGAGGGCGGGCTGAAGGTCTACGTGGTCAGCGCCTCCTGCTCGTGGATGACCCGCCGCGCCCTGCTGTACATGGGCGTGGACGTGGACGGCGTGTTCGGCATCGAGACCGAGCTGGACGACGTTCCGGGCAAGGGCCTCGTCGTCAGCGACCGCCTGGTGCAGCCGGTGACCTGCAACAGCGGCAAGGTGGAAGCGCTGGACCAGGTGGTGGGCATGGCCTCCTTCGCCATCGGCGACAGCATGGGCGACCACGAGATGCTGGATACCGCACGGTGGCGCCTGGTCATCGGCACGCGCGGCGAGCCCGAGAACGAGATGATGCGGCTGGCGCGCCTGCGCGGCTGGAGCACCTGGGTTCGATAGGTCGGGCCGATCGGGAAGATCGACGGCCTCACGCTCCCTTGGGGCGGGCGTTCCAGATCGTGACCATGAGGGTCGCGGGGACCAGGGACAGGCCTGCCAGGACCAGGAAGATCACCGTCCACTCGCCAAGCATCGGCGCAATGCCGGCCGGGACGGCGGCGCGCAGCGATTCCACGAGTCCCGGCGAGATGTCCTTCAGCCAGCCCACGCCGGCGCCCGACAGGATCGAGCCGGCCGCACCCAGCGACATGGTGAAGCCGGTGGCGGCGGCCGTCGCCCGGGGGTGCACGTCCGCGGTGGCCGCACCGCTCATCAGCATGTCGGGGCCGTAGATCAGGAACCCGGCCAGGCCGAGCATCGCCGTGGCGACGACCCATTCGCCCTTCGGGATGAACACGAACCCCAGGCAGACCAGCGCCAGGAAATACAGGCTGATCGCGCACACCGGCGCCCGGCGGCCGTGGAAGAGGCGATCCGAGAACCATCCGGCGGACACGGCCCCGACCGCGCCGATCAGCGGCAGGGCGACCGCGGTGAACGCGCTGCCCTTGATGGACCGCCCATGGAAGTCGTTCATGTAGGTCACGGCCCAGTTCATGAAGGCGTACCGAACCGAGTTCGCGCAGAAATACCCCAGGCCCAGGATCCACAGCACGCGGTTCGAGAAGGTCAGTCGCAGCACCTCGATGGCCGTCAGCGGGCGATCGTCCGCGATGACCGCCCCCTCGGCGTCCCGGGTGGTGCCGCCGAGGTCGTCGCGGACGGGCGGGAGGCCTGCGTCCTCGGGGCTGTTCCGCAGCCCGATCGCGAAGATCACGCCCATGACGGCCAGCAGGATGGACGGGAACCAGAAGGCCGTGCGCCAGCCGTAGGACTCGGCCAGGACGCCCGCCAGCAGCCACGCCAGCACGTTGCCGACCTGGTAGGAGGTGGAGATGAGCCCCACGATCAGGCCGCGGCGCTTGGTGGGCGTCCAGTTCGTGATCGTCTTGACCACCAGGGCCCAGCCCGCGGACTGCGCGTAGCCGTTGATGCCCCACAGGACCAGCATCATCGTGTACGAGGAGGTCATCGAGAACGCCAGGTTGGACGCCGCCGCGAGGGCCATCGCGACCGTCATCATGCGGCGAGCGCCCAGCCGTTCGCCCAGCTGGCCGTTCACGAACTGCCCGACGGCATACACCGCCGCGTAGATCGAGGGGATCCAGCCGATCTGCGCGGCCGACCACTCCGGGAACTCGGCCAGGATGAGCGGTTGCGCCACCGCGAAATTCATCCGGCAGAGGTAGTAGGACGCGTAGGCGGTCCACAACAGCGCGAAGGTCTGCACCTGCCGCCGCCACAATAGGCGCGGATCGGACGTCGAAGGGCCGGCCGCCAGGGGGGACGCCATGCCAGGTCTCCTGGATGAGGGGGTGGCCGGGAGCAGGGAACCGCCGCCCGGCGCGCACTACCACTAGCATTGGCCGCTCCCGATGACAAGCCGGCCGAACACTGCCGGGGCGCGGGGTGGAGGTGATACACTCCCGCAATGACGGATCAGCCCGAGCCAACGCCGGCCGCAGTGAACCTGGAGCGGCGCGTCCGGCGCCATGCCCACGCCCCGGAACACGCCTGGTTCGCAGCCTGCTCGCCTGGCCTGGAGGCGCTGCTGGCCGACGAGGCCCGCGGCCTGGGCCTGGGGCACATCGTCGCGACCGGGGGGGGCGTGACGTTCCGGGGCAGGCTGGAGTCGGGGTACCGGGCCAACCTGCACCTCCGCACCGCCACCCGGGTGTGGCTGAGAGTTGCCGAGTTCCCCGCCCGGGCCCCCGAGGACGTGTACCGGGAGGCCCGCGAGATCCCGTGGGAGGCCTTCCTGCCGACCGGCCTGCCCCTGATGCTCCAGGCCACGACGGCGCGATCGCGGCTGTTCGGGGGAGGCTTCCTGGGCCGTCCGCTGCGGGACGCCATCGGGCGGCGACTGCGCGCGCTGGCGCTGCAGGACCCGGAATGGACCGACGATTCCGCGGACGACGATCCGGAGGATGCCGGACGTGATTCGCTGCGGCGACCGGCGCAGAGGTTGCTGGCGCGGCTGGACGGCAATCGACTGACCCTGTCGCTGGACTCCTCGGGCGAGCGGCTGCACCGGCGGGGCTTTCGCCTGGAACACGGCGGAGCGCCCCTCCGGGAAACGCTGGCGGCCGCGATCCTGCTGGCCGCCGGGTACGACGGTTCCAGGGGGCTGGCCGATCCGATGTGCGGGTCGGGCACGTTCGCGGTGGAAGCGGCCGCCATCGCTCGCCGCCTGCCTCCAGGGAGGGATCGCGAGTTCCTGTTCCGTCACTGGCCGTCGTACCGCGCGGCGACGTGGGAGCACCTGCGAAGGACGGCGCGCGACGGTGCCCTGGCCGCGGCACCGGCGCCCCTCCTGTGTCGCGACGCGGATCCGGCGGCGCTGGAACTGGCTCGCGCCCACGCACGTCGTGCCGGCGTCGAATCGGACCTGCTTTTCGAGGCTGCCGATTTCTTCGCGTCGCCCGCCCCGGCGACGCCCCCGGGCCTGGTGGTGCTGAATCCGCCCTACGGGGTACGACTGGATGCCGGCGGCGACCCGGTCGCCTTCTTCCGCCGCGTCGGGCTGCGCCTCGCGTCTGCCTGGCCGGGATGGTCGATCGCGGCGGTCGCGCCCTCCCCTGCCACGGAGGACGCCCTGGGCCTCCCCCGTGCGCGACGCCTGCCCCTGTCCCACGGCGGCCTGCGGGTCACGGTCGTGCTGGCAGGCCCGTGACCCTGGAAATGTTCGGAATGGCCACGAGTCCCTTGCGACCAACGCCCGGTTCTGATATTGTGCGCGCCGTGCTGGAGCAAGACGACAACACCCTCCCCGATGTCCCCACGACGACCTTCGAGGCCCTCGGCCTCTGCGAGTCCGTCCTGACGGCCGTCCGCGAGGCCGGTTACACGGCGCCCCTCCCGGTGCAGGCAGCGTGCTTCGCCCCCGTCAAGGAGGGCAGGCACCTGGTCGTCCAATCGCGCACGGGAAGTGGCAAGACGGCGGCGTTCGGCCTGCCCCTCCTGCACCGGATCCGCTACGAGGACCGGCGGCCCCAGGTGCTGATCCTGGCGCCCACGCGCGAACTGGCGCTGCAGGTGCACCAGGAAATCGAGAAGCTCGGGGTGGGCACCGGCCTGGAGTCCGTCTGCATCTACGGCGGCACCCGCTTCACCGAGCAACTGGAAAAGCTGCATGCCGGCGTGCACCTGGTGGTGGGCACCCCGGGGCGCGTGCTGGATCACCATCGTCGGCGCACCTTCCGCACCGATGCCGTGGAAACCCTGGTGCTGGACGAGGCCGACGAGATGCTGTCCGCGGGTTTCTACGAGGACATCCGCAAGGTCCTGGACGCCCTCACCGGGCTCCGGCAGGTACTGCTGTTCTCGGCGACGCTGCCGCCGAACCTCCAGGGCCTCATCCGCAAGTACATGCCCGAACCCGTCAAGGTGAACCTGTCCCAGGATCGCGTGGACGTCGATCGCATCGACAACGTCGCCTACGCCGTCGATCCGACGCAGACCAAGATGCGCACGCTGCTGGGAGTGATCGAGGCCGAGGATCCCTCCGCCGCGATCATCTTCTGCAACATGCGGCACACCACCGAGGCCGTGACGTCCTACCTCCGCCGACGTGGCTTCGACGCGGCGCTGCTGAACAGCGACCTGTGCCAGACGGACCGCGAGACCGTGATGGCCCGCATGAAGGCCGGTCACCAGCGCCTGCTGGTGGCGACGGACATCGCCGCCCGCGGCATCGACATCTCGTTCCTGCCCTGCGTCATCCACTACGACCTCCCCGACGACGTCCAGCAGTACATCCACCGGACGGGCCGGACGGGTCGCGTGGATCGCCATGGCCGGGCCATCTCGCTGTTGACGCTGAAGGACACCACGTCCATTCGCCGCCTGGAGTGGTCCTACGGCATCAAGTTGAAACTGCTGGAAACGCCCACGCGCGAGGAGACCCTGAAGATGCTGGCCGATCGCCGAATCCGCGAAATGAAGGAAATGATCGAGGCGGGGCGGGTGATCCCCGACGAATTCCAGGTCATGGCCCGCGAGATCATGGCCGACCCGGACGCCGAGACGCTGGTCGCGAGCCTCGTGGACGCCTTCCTGACGTCGAAGCCCCTCGCGGAGCAGCCCGGCGAGGGTTCGCGCGGATCGCGCCACCGGGACGACCACGGCCCGTCCGATCGCCCTCCCCGTCCCGAAGGCGCCCGGCCGGCAGGCGGCGGTGGCCGACGACGCGGCGGCGGTGGGCCCGGGGCCTCGCGGCCCTAGGTCCGAAGGCCGCCTCGACGACGCATCGCCCCCGCGCAGATCGCCAGCAGCAACCCCATCGGCAGCCCAGCCCCCGCACCGCCGGTTCCGGACGGCGCGGAACAGCCGCCTCCCGCACGTCGTTCCGATTCCACCGGTTGCCAGGCATCGGGGAGACCCTCGGCCTGCGCATCCTCCTGGCCAAAGATGGATTCCTCGGTCACACCCTCGCGGATCCCGGGCATCCCGTCGTCACCCGAGCCTGTTGCGTCTGCAGCGTCGAAGCCGTCGCGTTCGGAACCCGAATCGACGACGATCGCGTCGTCCTGGCCATCCGGGGAGCCGTCCGCCGTCCCGGGCCCCGGGTCCTCGTCCGCCTCGACGAACACGGTCCCATCGGCCGCGACATCGGACGCGTCCGAGATGCCGTCCGGATCCGTGGCGGGCGCGTCGGGAGGTTCGACATCGGGACCGGCATCGACAACCGCAGGAATTTCCGGGCCACCTTCGTCCCCACCGGCCGGCTCCGCCACCTCCTGCAGGCCCGGATCGTCCGCCTGGCCCGCCTCGTCCCGGGCCTCCGAAAGGTCTTCGTCCCCGACCGTACCGGTCTGAAGCACGGTCGGCTGGCTCCCCGCCCGCTTCCTGTCGCTGTCCGAGCCCCAGGCCTGCATCGGGGAGCCACCGAGGCCCCGGGCCAGGATCGAGGCCTGGTTCCGGACGAATCCCGCAGCCGTCCCGGTGTATGTCGCCTTGAATCGCACGGTCGCGGGCTCGCCGGGATTCATGCGTCCGCCCGAGACCCCGTCCGCATAGGCGCCCAGGCGGACCTGCACCATGTGCGACCCCTCCAGGTACTCGCCCTGGTCGTCGTGCACCGCGTCCGTCAACGGGCCGGCGTTGGCACCCGCGACGATTTCGAGCGACCCGCGAACGAAGGCCAGGCCCGATTCCAGCGAGTCCTCGAGCACGACATCGACCGCCGGATCGTTGCCCGTATTGGTCGCGTCGATGGTGAATTCGACCACGTCCCCTGGCAGCAGCGCGCCGCCGTTCAGATCGACCCCCGACTTGAACATCGTTTCAAAGCTTGGCGCCAGGGTCGAAATCGAGGTCACGAAGACGCCCAGCAGGTACACGTCCTGGGTCGTTGACGCCTGGATCACCGCCCGGGTGTCGCCGGGTGCCAGCAGCGGCGCCACGTCCACGACGTCCATGTCGATGCCGGACATGCTGCCCGCCGCACCGGTCAACTGCGGCAGGTCGCCCGCGTTGGACTGGGGGATCCCGAGGGTGCTGCGCGATCCGTTGAAGAAGTTGTCCGCCGTGTTCGTTGCGTCGGACAGGGTGGAGCCATTGAACGACAGGGAATCGCCGGCGATCGATCCGTCGCCTTCATAGGCCACGACCCCCAGGCGCGCATCGAACCCTGCGAGCGGGACGTGGAAGCCCGACAGTTCGACCACCGCGGACGAGTTCTTGTCCACCACGTCCAACCCGTCGAACAGCGACAGGTTCCGGTTCGGCTGCGCGGGGTCGAAGAGGAACACCACGATCGTCCAGGAGGCGTAGGACATCTCGTCCACGGAGGCGGCGAATTCCACGCTGTCCACGCCGCTCACCCGGAACGCGGTCGTGGTCCCGCCCTGCGTCGCGTCGCGGACCAGGTCGGTCACGTCGGCGGTGGCCTGGTAGAAATGGGTATCCTGGGCGAACGGCCGTACCGCAGTGACCCAGGCGTCTGCGACCACGTCCTGGCGCGCACCACCGGGAACCTCGAGCGTGGCGGCCAGGTCGGCCTGGGCCAGTTCCGCGGACCAGTACAGGCGCGCGTAGGTCACCAGGGCACCGGGCGGCAGGGTCAGTACGGCCGACGAGCGGCGTTGGTCGGCCGTGATTGCGATCGACGCCGTCGCCGAACCGGAGATCGGGTCGTCCGCCGCCCAGAACACGTCGGCACCGGTGTCCTCGGTGGAGGCCGAGGTGCCACCGCAGTCGCCCACGGTGCCGACCACCGGTGCGGGAACCCCGGTGCGGCAGTCCTGGGCCAGCGTGTTTCCGAACATCACGAAGTCGCCGGGCTGATCGACCTGGAACCGCAGCATCGGCATCGCATCGGCCGTCAGGACGGGGGAGAGCGCAACGCACAGGCACAGGCACGCCCAGTACGCCAGACACCGGCCGCACTGCGACACCATGCACCTCCTTGAGTCGCCGGGACGCCGGCCACGGCATACCACAACGGCCTGGAAGCCCGTCCACGAGGATCGACTCGCCAAGAATCGCCGCTCCAGGTCGGCGGTGTCAATCCTTCCGGTCGTCGCCGACGCGGAATCGCACGCGTCCGACCAACTGCTCGGAGTCGGTCACCAGATCGACGCGCCACTCCCCCACGCCCGGGGATTTTCGCCAGGTCCAGGTGCGGAACCCGGTCTCGCGGCCCCCGGTGACCTCATGATCGAGGGGGTCGCCCGACGGAACGCCATCGTGGAACCACACGAAACGCACCGGTTGGCGCCAGCGGGAAGGGGCGGAAACCGAGAACCAGGCGTAGACCCGGTCCGTCCCGATCGGGAAGGACGCGGCGCGTCCCACCAATTCGCGTCCGGCGATGCCGATTCCGGCGTCGCGCCCGACGCACACCGCGGGCACCGGCGGCAGGAAGGGCCCCGACGACACCAGGATGCCCAGGGCCAGGCCCAGCGCGCCCAGCATCACGGGCAGCCCCTTTCGCCACCCCAGGCGCCTGAGCGGCACGACACCGACCGCCGTCGCCAACCCGGCCACCAGGGCGGATCCGCCCAGCGCGAACCGCAAGGGGATGTCCAGCAGCACCGCGGACGCGGGTACCAGGGCGGCGAACAGGGTGACCGCGCTGAACACCCCCAGCACGGCCGGCCGTTCCAGCACGAAGGCGCGATACGGGTACTCGAAGCAACTGAACAGCGCCATCGCCGCCAGGAGGATCGGGAACACGACGTTGATCGTGGGCCAGGTCGCCGAAGCGGCCCAGATTGGCACAAGGAAGAAGAGCACGTTCTGGTAAAGGCCCACCGAAGCCGTGGCGGCCGCCTTGGGCAGCAACCGGCGCAAGCGGCCCGCGCTCGCTACGTCGGCCGGCGCCTTCGTCGCGTCCAGCCAACGGCGCAGGGCCAGCGCCAGCATCCAGCCCACGACCAGGAAGGCCACCGCCACCGGCGCGTACCCGGCCCCGCGGTGGACCATCAGCACCGTCGCCAGGCCGAGGCCCAGCGAGATCCACGGCCCGTATCGACGGTTGAAACGCTCGTAGTCGAACGACATGGTCGCCTCGCGCGGACGATCGGCGGATCGATGCCCCTGAAGGCCATTACACCCGCCGGAAGGGGATGGGCAAGAGGCGGGCCCTGGCAGCCACGCGCGACCGGGCCGTCCCGGCCGGCCTGCCGCCCCACCCCAGAGTCGCCCCGCCGCAGTTGACCGGGGGCTTTCGCACCACTAGGATTCCCGGGACTTGTCGGGGGCTGGCATGAAGACGCTGGGGGCCCTGTTCGCGTTCGCAATCCTCCTGGGGGCGGCGACCTCGCACGCCGAGCCGCCGGCCGCGGCAATTCGCGCCTCGCTGATGCATGCCTTTCCCGGGGCCCGGGTGGCCTACGACCCGACGCAGGGGCTGCGACGGATTTCGGGCCTGAAGCAGGACCTGGGCACCGGGACGCACGCCGATCACGTCCGCACGGTGCTCGAGCGCGTCGCCCCGGCGACGTGGCCAGGCATCGCCCTGCAGGCCGGGGAGGTTCGCATCGAGCCCTCCCGCAGGTTCACCCGCGTCGAGGCCCCCCTGCTGTACCAGGGCCGGCCGATCGTGGATGCGGTGCTGACGCTGGAATTCAAGTCCTTCGGCATCCTGTCGGCCATCGGCGCCAACCTCGGGCCGATCGGCGGCGTTTCCACGACCTCGGGCGAGGCATCCGACGACACGATGCGCATCGCGGCCTGCGTTGCCGTTCGCGCGGAGCGGCCAGCGGCCCCCTGTCCCCGGCAGGTCGCCGTGCGCCGCGCCTGGTACCGATCCTCGGACGGCACCCTGAAGGCCGGGGCGTTGGTGACGATGCCCTCCCCGGGGTTGGACCACGTCCCCGAGGTGCTTCTGGACGCTTCGGGCGAGGCCGTCTGGACGCGCGACCGCGTGCGACACTGAACCCATCGGACCTGCGGACGGCGGCCTGCCACGGCGGGTGCTGGAGGACGACATGCGGACGTGGATCACGGTGGCCGCGGTAGCGGTCGCCCTCGCTTCCTGCTCGAAGCACAAGGACGTGCGGACCGACCCGGGTGCAACGACCGACCTCGCGAGCTTGGACGAGGCCGCGCCCATCGACACGATCGACGATGCGGAAACGGGCCCGGATGCTCCCGGGGACGCGGAAGACGATGCAGCGGGCCAGGACGCGCCGGCCCCGGACGCCGTTCCCGCCGACCTCCCCCCCGAACTGCCGATCGGGCGTGCCGCCTGGGCCTTCGTGGACAATCCGAACGAGAACGGCGGCCAGCCCACCCAGGTCGTGCTGACGCACTTCACCGACCCGTGGGGCCACCTGACCGGCGAGTTCGCGAACGTCTGGAACTGCCTGGACGTCCCGGGAGGTCGCGCGGTGGGCACGGACCTGGGCGGATCCACCTACACGGTGAACTACTGCAAGTTCCAGCAAACCGTTGTTCCCGGCCCCGACGGCACCTACCTGCAGGTGAGGCCTCCGGCGGATCTCACGGAAGCGGGCGACCCCTTCGCCGAGGTCCAGATGTACCACGGCGTGACCACCATCCACGACTACTTCAAGGACGTGCAGGGCTTCACGGGGGGCGACCGCTCCCTGCTGGCCGTGGTGAACCTGCAGGTGAACATCGAGGGCGGGGCCTGGATGCCCATCGACAACGCGGCGTTCGTGCCCCAGGGCTACGGCGGCGGCCTGGGGTTCGACCTGGGCGTGGACGAGGACGTGCTGGCGTTCGGGCAGGGCGTGTCGATCGACTATTCGTACGAGACCGACGTGATCCACCACGAGTACACGCACTCGGTCGTCGGCGGGTTCCGGCTGATGGCCGCGGTCGCCGACTCCCAGGGGTACGACCCCACCCCCATCGGCCTCAACGAGGGCATTGCGGACTACTTCCCGGCGTCGCTCGCCGGCGACCCGGTGCTGGGGGCGTGGGCGCTGGGCAGCCAGGCCCGGGACCTGTCCCGCCTGGTGAAGTGCCCGGACGACCTGGTCGGCGAACCGCACTTCGACGGACAGATGCTTTCATCGACCTTGTGGGACCTGCGGGGGCGGGCGGGCAAGACGATCGTCGATGACCTGGCGTTCCAGTCCCTGATGAAGGCGGGTCCCAGCACCGGCCTGGGCGAGATGGCCGACTTCCTGCTGGAGACGGTGGACGAGTCCTACCCGGATCTGCATGCGACGGCGGCCGAGGTCATCGCCGCGCATGGCATCCAGGGATGCATCCGGGAGCGCGACTGGGCCGACATCGAGGCCGGGTCGGGCGGGCTGCCGGTCTACCTGCAGGGACGCCACTCCTCCGGCGTCAGCGACTTCCGCAAGGCGGTCCCGGCGCCGGTCCAGTTCCGGGTCACGGTTCCCGAAGGCGCCACATCGCTCACGGTCACGGTCGATGCCCGGACGCCGGATGCCCTGAGCGGCGGGACGGGCGAGACGGTGGCCCTGGGCCTGGCCCTGCTGCGTGGCGCGTCCCCGATCAGCTACAGTTACATCCCGGTCAAATCCAACACGTCCGAAGCGACGCTGGACCCGGTGATCGCCACCAACACGTTCACGTGGACGCTGTCCGGTTCGTGCCTGGTCCCGGGCCTCCTGCACCTGCAGTTCATGAACCGCTCGTATGGCCCGGTGGTGATCGGCGCCCGGAAGGTGAGCGTGTCCACGGATCCCCTGACGACGCCCCCCACCTGGGACACCTGCACGCCGGCCACGCCTTGAAACGCCACGGGCGCCGCTGCCCGCCCCGCCGTTTGACCGCCCTCCGCCGCTCCCGTATCCTCGCGCCGTAGGACCCGGGAGGTGCAGGTGATCCGCGTATCCGGTGTCCGGGTGCCGGTCGATGCCGACGACGACGAGGTGCTGGGGATCGTTGCCGGCCGCCTTCATGTCGCGCCGGGACACCTCCGGAACCTGCGCGTGGTTCGCCGATCCGTCGATGCCCGCCGCCGCGGCCCCCTGGCGTTGGTGCTGTCCGTGGACGTCGATGTGCGGAACCCGGGAGCCGCGCTGGCTTCCGCGGCCGGCGATCCCGACGTCCAGCCGACCCCCGAATCCCGGTATTCCCCCCCCGTACCGGGCGGGCTTGCGCTGGCCGCACGGCCGGTCATCGTGGGCATGGGACCGGCCGGCCTGTTCGCCGGGTTGCTGCTGGCGCGCCTGGGCTACCGTCCCATCCTCCTCGAGCGCGGCGACCCGGTCGAGGCGCGTGTCCAGGCCGTCGCCCGCTTCTGGGGGACCGGCGACCTGGACCCTGACAGCAACGTCCAGTTCGGCGAAGGGGGGGCCGGAACCTTCAGCGACGGCAAGTTGACGACGCGCATCCGGGATCCACGATGCGCCCTGGTGACCCGGGAACTGGTTCGCGCCGGGGCCCCCGAGGAGGTCGCGTGGTCGTGGCATCCCCACGTGGGAACCGACCGCCTGCGGGCCGTGCTCCGGACCCTGCGCAGCACGCTGCTGGACCTGGGGGCGGAAATCCGTTTCCGCGCACCGGTCACCGACCTGGTCCTGGAGGGAGGCCGCATCACGGGCGTCGAGGTGGGTGGGGGCGAACGGATCCCGTGCGGCGCCGCCATCCTCGCCATCGGCCACAGCGCCCGCGATACCTTCGAGATGCTGGTGCGACGTGGCCTGGCGCTGACGCCCAAGGCGTTCGCCGTCGGCGTGCGCATCGAGCACCTCCAGTCCGACGTGGACCGGGCCCAGCACCGCGACCTGGCGGGCCATCCGCGCCTGGGCCCCGCGTCGTACCAACTGGCCTGGCAGGCGCCCTCGGGCCGCGGCGCCTACACGTTCTGCATGTGCCCCGGCGGCACAGTGGTGGCCGCGTGCAGCGAACCGGGACACGTGGTGACCAACGGCATGAGCCTTCACGCCCGCAACGGCCTGAACGCGAACAGCGCGCTGGTGGTCACGGTGGGGCCGCAGGACTTCCTCGACGGCTCGCCGCTGGCGGGTGTCGAGTTCCAGCGCCGCCACGAGCGGCTGGCGTTCGAGGCCGGCGGAGGCGTCCACGTCGCACCCGCACAGACCCTCGGGGACTTCCTGGCGGGTCGCCCTTCGACCGCGTTCGGACGCGTCCAGCCGTCCTTCTCCCGCGGGGTGCGCCCCTGCGACCTGTCGTCGTGCCTGCCCGGCGCCGTCACGGCGACCCTCCGCGACGCACTGCCCTTCCTGGACCGCCGCATGGCCGGCTTCGCCCAGCCCGACGCGGTCCTCACCGGCGTCGAAACCCGTACGTCGTCCCCGGTGCGCATGCCTCGCGACGAATCCTGCGAATCCCCCATCGCCGGACTCTTCCCCGCGGGGGAAGGCGCCGGCCATGCGGGCGGGATCGTGTCGGCCGCGGTGGATGGATTGCGCGCTGCTGAAACGATCGTCGCACGCTGGGCGCCGATCGAGGTGGGTCGCGGCTGGGACTGACGAAGTTCCCGATGCGTGTCGGGACGGCGGGACGGTCCCCGCTCAGCGGTGGGTGAGGATGCCCGCCGCCTCGCGAACGCGCGCCAGCGTGGCTTCGGCAACGGCCCTTGCCTTCTTCCCGCCTTCGCGCATGACGTCATCGACGTGATCGGGGTGGGCCTCCAGGTCCGTGTATCGTTCACGCGCAGGACCGAACGCCTCGTTGATCAACTCGGCCAGCCGCTTCTTGGCGTGCCCGTACCCGTACCCGCCGCGACGGTACGCGTCGCCGATTTCCGCCGATTCCTCCGGCGTCGCGAACAGCTTCAGCAGAGCGTACACGTTGCAGGTCGCAGGGTCCTTGGGCGATTCCAGCGGGGTCGAGTCCGTCACGATCTGCATCACCCGCTTGGACGTCGCCTTCGGGGCCACGAAGACCTCGATGGTGTTGTCGTAGGTCTTGGACATCTTCTGGCCGTCCAGGCCGGGAACCACCGCGACCGCGTCAACGATGAACGGCTCGGGTTCCACCAGCAGCGCGGCCCCGTACGCCTGGTTCAGTTTGCCCACGAGGTCCCGGGTGATTTCCAGGTGCTGCTTCTGGTCGGCGCCCACGGGAACCAGGTTCGCGTCGTACGCGGTGATGTCCGCGGCCTGCAGGACCGGGTACGCGAACAGGCCGACGTTGGCCATCATGCCGCGCGCCACCTTGTCCTTGTAGGACGTGGCGCGCTCCAGCAGGCCCATCGGGCAGACGCAGTTCAGGAACCACGCCAGTTCGACCACCTGGGGCACGTCGCTCTGAAGGAACAGCGTGCTGCGCGCCGGGTCGATCCCCAGCGCCAGGTAGCCCATGACGATGTGCCGCGTCGAGTCGGTCAGCCGCTCGCGGTCCTGCGTCGATGTCAGCGCGTGGTAGTTGGCCACGAAATAGAAGCAGTCGTGGCCTTCCTCCTGCAACCGCACGTGCTGCCGGATGGCGCCGAACCAGTTCCCGACGTGCAGGCGACCGGAGGGCTGGATCCCGGAAAGGATGCGCTTCTTCATGGCCGCGGATGCTATCGGCGCACACGCCCGCTGTCAATCGGCCGGGCGACATCGGGCGGCCGTCATCGGGCCGCGACCCGGAGCAACATTGACCACCCCCTCCCCCCGTCGTACATTCGTCCGGGGAACCCAGAGGTCACGATGGACTGGCTCCAGGCCCTGATCCTAGGCATCGTCGAAGGCGTCACCGAGTTCCTCCCGGTGTCGTCCACCGGCCACCTCATCCTGACCCAGCGGGCGATGGGAATCGGCGAGAACGAGGCCAACACGGCGTTCGCGATCATCGTGCAGTTCGGCGCCATCCTGGCCGTGGTCGGGCTGTTCTGGAAGCGTGTCCGGTCGGTCTTTGCCGGGCTGGTCGGCCGGGATCCCGCGGGCTTCCGGCTGGGCCTGAACCTCGTGCTTGCCTTCGTCCCTGCCGGCGTGGTCGGGATCCTCTTCGGGCGCCTCATCAAGGAATCGCTGTTCAACCTGTGGGTCGTTTCTGCAGCGTGGCTGGCCGGGGGCGTCGTCATCCTGTGGCTGTCGCGCAGGCGCGCCGGCATCGGACCCGGCGTGGGCGCACGCCTCGAGGACCTGACCGCCCGCGGGGCCCTCCTCATCGGCGTGGTTCAGGTGGCGGCGATGTGGCCCGGCGTCAGCCGCAGCCTGGCCACGATCCTCGGCGGCCTGGCCGTCGGCCTCAGCCTGACCGCCGCCGTCGAGTTCAGCTTCCTGCTGGGGGTCGTGACGCTTTGCGCCGCGACGGCCAAGGAGGCGTTCTCGTCGGGTTCCATGATGCTGGCGAACCTGGGCAGCGTGCCGGTCGCCATCGGCATGATCGCGGCCGCCCTGTCCGCCGTGCTTTCCGTCCGGTGGATGGTCGGCTACCTCACGCGGCGCAGCCTGGCCGGCTTCGGCTGGTACCGGTTGATCCTGGCCGCGGTCACGCTGGCGCTGCTCGCCACCGGTGTTCTCCAGGCCACCTGACGACCGGGGGTGCGCGTGTTCCAGCACACCAACCACGAGGTCTACGTCGCCACCGCCCGCTCCGGGGATGTCCTCTCGGGCAACATCGTCACCTGGGCGCTCCCGGGTTCCCTGGTCCCCGACGCGGGCCGCGCCGTCGTCGTGCTGTCGCCGCTCAACTTCACGCATACGTTGATCCGCGAAACCGGCCGCTTCGTGCTGCACCTCCTGGCGGCCGATCAACTGGACTGGCTGGTGCGCTTCGGGCTGTCGTCCGGACGCGACGTGGACAAGTTCGCGGGCATCCCGCTGGGCCAGACCCGGTCGGGGCTGCCGGTGCTCCCGGGAACGTGCGGCTGGGTGGAAATGCGCATCGTCGATCGCCTGGATTCGGGCGACCGGATCGTCTACCTCTGCGACGCGCTGGAAATCGGCGAGGAACCGGCCCGACCGGTGCTGCACCTGAAGGACGCCTTCGCCCGCCTGCCGGCCGAGGTGGTCGCGGCCCTCCAGGAAAAGAAGGCCCGGGACGGCGATCGGGATCGGGCGTGGCTGAAGGATTTCGGGACGCCGAAGCCGCTGCGGACGATCATCGACCCGCCCTGAACCGGGCGTATCCAGGACACCTACTTCGCGGGCGGATCGACCAGGATGCCGGCATACCGCTGGGCCCAGTAGGCCAACTGGAAGGCCATGGGGCTGACCATGTTGCGCCCCCACGCCCCGTCGATCATCTGGTAGGGGTTCCCGTTCCACCACATCGTGCGGATCTCGTCGTACGGGAAGACCGTGTCCCACTGCGGATCGCCGCCGCGTCCGTTCGGCCCCTTCACGCAGTCCTTCCGATGGCTGTTGTCGTACCGCCAGTCGCGCAGGTCCTGCGGCATCTCGCGAAGCGTCTGGACGGCCGCGGGGACCACCGCCTGGCCCGTCGTCGCCATCGCCACCACCGCCGCCCACAGGGGCTGCCGTTCGGGGATTTCGTACTCGTACAGGCCCAGCAGCGAGTCGATCCACTTCGCCCGCCGCTCGTCGTTGGGTTCGTAGCGGATCAAGGTCACGTACGACAGCATGGCCAGTTCGTGGTCCGAATGGTTCGCGATCGCAGGGTTCGTGACGGTCAGGGCGTCCCGGGAGGTCACCGCGACCTCGTCGTACCGGTAGTCCCGGATCAGGGTTTCGTAGGCGTCGTAGTAGAACCGGTCGCCCGTCATGTGCCAGGCAGACAGCAGGTGCCCCAGGATCTCGATGCTGTTCAGCCAACCAGCGCCGTACATCGCGCCCATGCAGTCGTCGATCGAGTACCCGTTGTCGCTGCAGGCGCCCAGGCCATCCACCGCGATGCTGACGTGGGCGGGTTCGAAGTGCCCGAAGGTGGTGGGCAGGCCGTTCAGGTCCCGCAGCGTGTACCCGCCGTCCACGATGTACTTCGCCAGCGCGCCGGCGTGCTCGGCCACCGCGGCCCGCTCGGCGTCGTCCTTCGCGCACAGGTCGTAGTACAGGGGATAGCCGAAGAAGTGCCCGGTCGTCTCGTCCGACGAGGTGTCGTCCTTCCACACGTAGTTGACGCCCTGGTAGGTGGTCGGATGCCACCTGGGGTCCGTCAGCTTGACGGTGTACAGGGCGCCTTCGTCCTCCCGTACCAGCGAGCGCGTCACGAACCCGCGGCCCAGGCCTGCCTTTTCGAAATCCGAAGCCGGGACGTCGATTTCCAGGAACATGTTGGCCAGGGCCTTGTGGGCGGCGTCGTAGTACTTTTCGTCCTGCGTGACCGCGTACGCCATGCACAGCGCGCCGATCCCCATGTGCGTCCACAGCCCGTCATTGTCGAAGTCGCTGGTGGTCCACGTGGTCGGGCGCCAGGCGTCGTCCGTGCCCGCGTCGGACATCAGGAATCCGTCCATGCGCCAGAAGTGCGCCATCCACAGGTCGAAGGTCGGGCCGACCTTGTCGGCGATGCGACGGCTGTTGAACTTCACCCGCGTCACGCCCTTCGACGTGCCCAGCCACCGCGAACCGTCCGAAGCCACCGCCACGGCGACCACCTTGTCATCCGGGATCCAGCGCTCGGACAGGTAGTGGTCGAACGGGGGTGCAACGTCACCGTCCACCACGGTTGCGGCCGATCCGCCGAACGTGTGGCCGACCAGCAGCGTAGCGCCCGACTGCGCCACCGCAACCGGGTTGTCCGTGGGCAGCCCGCCCTTCCCGGCCATCACGGTCGCGTCCACTGTGCCCGTCGCATCGAACCGCACCAGGCCGTTGGTCGCGGCCACCCAGACGCCCAGCGTGCCGGCATGGGACAGGCAGGTCGCCGTCCCCAGGGCATCCGAGACCTCCAGCACGGCCTGGCCCATCCGAACGATGCCGTCCGTCGTCAGCGAGAACATCTTGCCCCCGCCGAACGCGACGTCCTTCACGTTCCAGCCGTCGGTCCCGGCCACGGGGCCGAAGCCGCCCATCAGCCCCTGGTAGATCCCGTTCACCGTGCCAGCGATCACGTTGCCATCCGAGTCGAAGTCCACCGAGGTGAACACCGCGGGCGCCGTCAGGGTACCGTTCACCGTCCCGTCGGCCTGGAGCAGGTAGATCGCACCCGCCTTCGCAACGGCGACCTGGGTTCCGTCACTGGACACCGCCAGGTCCACCACCGGTCGCGCGATGGCGCTGCCCATCATGTCGTCGGGCAGCGGAATGCCGGGGAAGCCGTCCTTCGTCACATCGAAGCGGACGAGGCCCGACGCGGTGCCGACCCAGACCGTGTCGCCCATCGCCACGATGGCGCGCACGTCGAGGTCGGGCAGCGTGTCGATGGACCGGTACTGAACGGGCTCGTCGATCAGGGCGGGCGAATCCACCACCTTGTCCGCATGCTCGCGCACCACGTGGATGTATGCCGGATCCGGCATCACGAAGGTGTCCGTCGCATCCGGGACGTCGGCCGGCGGAACGTCCCCTTCCTCGGAACCGAGGTCCCCCTGGGGCACATCGGTCAGCGCATCGGGCAGCGCGTCCCGCGACGAATCGGGCAGGGTATCCGCCAGGGCATCCGTCACCCCGTCGCCCGGGACGTCCCCGGGAACGTCCGGCGTCGCTGTATCCGTCGCCTTGGACCCGCCCCCGCACCCTGCCAGCAGCACCATCGACACGATCGCAAGGCCCAGCGCGCGCATTTCGATCCCCCGTTCGAACAGCGGGATTCTACGTCAAGCGGGATGTCACGACCACGCCTTTCGGCGTCGCTGGATGTTCCCGCTTCTCAGCCCTCGCGCTATGCTCTGCGCGTAGCCGAGGAGGACTCCATGCCCAGCGCCCACCTGTGCCCCTGGTGGTTGACCTGGACCTTCGACAATCCCCTTCGCCGCCTGATCCACCCCCCGGATGTAATCGTCGCGCCCTTTGTCCGTCCAGGGGACCTCGTCGCCGACATCGGGTGCGGGATGGGGTGCTTCACGCTGGGCCTGGCCCGATCGGTCGGTCCAACGGGACGGGTCGTGGCCGTGGACCTCCAGCCGCAGCAACTGGCGGTCGTGAATCGCCGCGCGGCCCGGGCCGGCCTGGGCGACCGGGTCGAAACCCGCCTCGCGAAACCGGACCACCTTCCATTGCCCGCGGGCATCGCCTTCGTGCTGGCGTTCTGGATGCTCCACGAGGTCGATGACACGGACGCCTTCCTGGCCCACGTTCGCGATGCGCTGGCTCCCGGCGGCACCCTGCTGGTGGTCGAACCGACGATCCACGTGAGCCGGTCGCATTTCGACGACGAGGTGCGACGGGCGACTGCGCTGGGGTTCGTGGCGGAATCGACGTCCGGGATCCGCTTCAGCCGGGCGGTGCTGCTGCGGCGGCCGTGACCTTCGGCCCGGTACGAACGGCGCGGCTTGCACACGCCGGCAGGCGTGCAGGCGCCTACCCGTCGCGCCGCCCGTAGCGCAGCATGCGGATCACCATGCTCACGCCGGTCTGGTTGAACTCGCGCCAGGGCAGGATGATGTCGGCATATCGCCGGCTCTTTTCGACGAACTCCAGGTGCATCGGACGCACGGTGTCCATGTACTGCTCGATCACGCTTTCCACCGTGCGGCCGCGCTCGGACACGTCGCGCCGAAGCCGTCGGATGAACCTCAGGTCGTCGTCGGTCTCGACGTACAGTTTCACGTCCATCTGGGAGCGGATCTCGTCCAGTTCCAGCACCAGGATCCCTTCCACGATCAGCGTGTCCCTGGGCTCGATCCGCACCGTTTCCACCCGGCGGGTGTGCGTCTTGAAATCGTAGACCGGGCGCTCCACCGGCAGGCCCGCCTTCAGATCACGTACGTCCGCGGCCATTCGCTCCGCGTCGATCGCGTCGGGATGATCGAAGTTGAAATGGGCCCGCTCCTCGACCGACAGGTGCGACAGGTCGCGGTAGTAATGGTCCTGGATGATCAGCGCCACGCGGTCCGGGCCCAGGTCCTCGGCGATGAGGGCAGCCACCGTGGTCTTGCCCGATCCCGTCCCCCCCGCGATGCCGATCACGAATGCCATGTCACTTCCCGGATCAAAGCCCTGGAACCACCCGATCCCCGCCGCCTTCCGAGGCCCGCTTCAGGTTCCCGACTGCCATCGACAGGAGGTCCGCGGGCCGGCCACCGGCGTCCATGTGCGTGGTTGCCACGCCGACGCTGACGGTCGGGCGCACCGGGAATCCATCGAACATGTCCCGGGCAGATGCGACGGTCCGCCGAAGGCGCTCGGCCACGATGGTCGCGGTCCCGGTGTCCACGTCCCGGAGGATCAGCGCGAAGGTCCCTTCGTCCCAGCTGCCAATGACGTCCTCGGCCCGAAGCGCGCCGCGCATCTTGCCCGCCACGCCCGACAGCACGGCCTCGACGGCCTTGGGCCCCCACTTCGTCTTGAGGGCCTCCATCGCGTCCACCTGGATCAGCACGACGCTCAACAGCGTCCCGTGTCGCGACGAAAAGGCGTACTCTCGCCGCAGCGATTCTTCGAAGTAGGGACGGACATACACGCCGGTCCTCGGGTCCCGAACCGCCGCATGGTACCCGTCCGGCGGTGGTCCCTCGCCCGTTCCGGGCAGTAGATCGGATTGCCTGCGTCGTTCCATCCGGGCCTCCTGTTCCATGAAAGGCTACCTCCGGAAGCCGGCATGCACAAGGACGCGGCTGCGCCCCCGGGAACCCCGACCCCGGCGGACGACGTCAGGCTCCCATCCGGTACGCCAGGTATCGCTGGAACGCGCGCATCGCGGAATCCACGCTGCGGAACGTCGGCACGCCTCCGCGACGCAGGCCGGCGACCAGTGGGTCGAACAGGACGCCCGAGTCCACGGCCACCACGATCGGCTTGCGCGACGCCGCCACGATCGGGGGGAACAGGGTCGGCAGGCCGGTGGGCGCTTCCACCGTGTCCACGCCGCGCGGATCGACGCCCGGCCCCAGCGTCTTCATGGCCGGGGTCAGCGGGACGACGCCGACGACCACCGCGTCGATGTTGGGGTCGTCCACCATCGCCTGGAGGCAGTCGGCATACACCGGGTCCGGCGCCATCGGCGTGATGTCCAGCGGGTTGCGCAGGTTCACCAGCGCGCCCAGCCGGTTCGCGGCGAGGATCGCCTGGATCCGCGCGCCGCCGGTCGGGCTGTAGGTCGCCAGCGAGAACTTCGGCGACGTCAGCAGGTTGTCGGCGATGCCCACCGTTTCGTACCCGGCGTTGGACAGCGCGCCCAGCCGCGTGCCCTGCACGTCCTTCCCGCGCAGCATCGACAGGAAGGTCAGCAGCAGGTTGAACTCCTCGAACGACGACGCGATCAGGGCCCCGGCGTCCTTCAACAGTTCCGCGCACGACGCGTAGTCGCCGCTGATCGACGCGGTGTGGCTGGAACTGGCGGTCTGCCCTTCCGACGTGCGCCCGGCCTTGTAGACCAGGACGTCCCTGCCGGCCTGCCGCGCCTTCCGGATGAGGCCCGCCAGCCGCAGCCCGTCCAGGGGCTGGAATCCCTCGATGTACAGGCCCAGCACCTCGACGACGCCCTCGTCCAGCAGCGCTTCCACGAAGTCGGTCAGCGCCAGGTCCATCTGGTTGCCCGTGCTGATCGAGTACCGCGGGGCCAGGAACGGAAGGTCGCTCATGCGGGTGATCATGAACGCGCCGCTCTGGCACACCAGCGCGACGTTCTGCTCGCCGGCGCCTTCCGGCAGCGGCAGTTTCATGGACGGGATGAACAGCGTGTCGTAGCGCCCGGGCCGCGACCGGATCCCCAGGCAGTTCGGGCCCACCAGCACCGGCGTGTAGATGCCGGCAGCACGGGCCTCCGCCATCGCCTTCCGGACGGCCTGGTCGGCCTCTTGCCCTTCCTCGGTTTCGCCCATGCCGCCCGGGATCAGCACCATCGAAGTGGCCTTGCCGGTCCGCAGCGCCTCCTGGATGATGTCCGGCACCTGCTGCGCGCCGACGGCCACCACGACCAGGTCGGCCCTCCACGGCAGGTCGGTGATGGACGCGCAGCATGCGACGCCGTCCACCTCGGCGCAGTCCGCCCGGATGACGCGGATGTCGCCCACCGGGAACTGCTCCCGCAGCAGGTTGCGCAGGATCACTCGCCCCGGGTTCAGGTCCTTCGCCGACACGCCCATGATCGCGACGGTCCGGGGCTTCAGCAGCGTTTCCACCTGCCCCAGCAGCGTCGTCCGGAACGGCACCGTGCCCAGCCGGAACTTCAGGAAGGCGTCCACCGCCACCAGGCGATCGCCGGTCGCGAAGAAGGGGTTCACCTCGAAATCGGTCACCACGAAACCGGTCTCGGGCCGGTTCGACAGCGTCGTCGCCACCTCGCCGAAGAAGCGCAGCACGTCGGTCACCGCCGCGTCGCTGGCGCGACGCTTCGCCTCGCGGGTCGCGCCCGAAAGCCGCCGTCCCACGAAGGACGCCGCCAGCTTGGCCTGCAGCTGTTCGGGCGTGGTCAGCACCGGCGACGCCAGCACGGTGCCCTGCCCCGGCGCGAACCGCTCGGCCATCTCCTCGGCGTCCAGCCCGCCGAAGCCCACGGCCAGCACGGGCCCGAAGTCCTCGCTGTGCCGCAGTCCCACGAACAACTGCCCGCCCAGCGCGTCGTCGCCCTTCACGAACTCGCTGACCAGCACCTCGCGAACGGTGGCCGCCAAGGCCTCCCCGCCACGCTGCCGCACGTTGTCCCGGACTTCGCGCGCGGCCGCCGCGATGGCCGTCGCGGTGTTGGCCACGATCCGCACGCCGCCCATCTCGGTCTTGTGGGTGATCTGCGGCGACACGATCTTCACGACAGCCTTGTCGCCGGGCAGCGCCAGCGGGGCGGGCGTGTCCTCCTCGCCCGCCTTCACGCAATAGAACGCCGGCGTGGCGACGCCGCCCGCCTGCAGCAGCGTGTACAGCTCCGGCTCCAGCAGCGTGTTGCGCCCCTCGGCCGCCGCGGCCCGGATCAAGCGAATCGCCACCGTCTGCATCGACATGCCACACCTCCACGAGGACCGCCCGCCACGGGGCAGGGAATCAAGCGGACAGGGACTTCAGCAGGCCCGGGTCGCAGGCCACGCGCGCGCCCTCGCCGTCCAGGAACGCCCAGGTACCCGGCAGGGCCAGCACGCCCGCGAACGCGCCTGCGGTCGCCGGGTCCAGCGTCATCGGCTCGACCCGTGCCAGGAACCGACCGACCACCGCGGACGAAACGCCCGCGTCCAGCAGCGCCTTAGCGAACGCCCCGACGCGCCAGCCGGCTTCCAGCACCGTCATGTTCGCCTTGACGACGTGGTCGCCCTTCGCGCCGAACAACCGCTGCACGAACGGCTCGAATTCCTGCCACTCGAACGGCAGGAACGGCGTGGCCGCCCCGACCATCACCATGTTCTGCGCCTTGGACATCTTCGCCGCGGACGCGATGCCCGCCGCATCGACCAGGATCGCCCGCGGCAGCGCCATCAGCGCCGCATCGACCTTCGCCTCGTCCGGGTAGTCGCTGATGTTCTTGACCGGCTCGTTGTTGCTGATCACCACGCCGCCGGGCCGGAGGTAGTTCAGGTAGCGCTGCACTTCCAGTGGTTCCACGCTGAGGATCATGTCCGCATGGCCTTCGGGGATCAGGTCGCTGAGGATCGGGGAATCGCTGATCCGCATGTGCGAGTAAACCGCGCCGCCGCGCTGCGCCATGCCGTGCACCTCGGCCTGCTTGAACCGCAGCCCCCGCGCGATCGCGGCGTGGTCCAGCAGGTACGCGATGCTCAGGATGCCCTGGCCGCCGACGCCGGCGAGGATGATGTCGTGCTTCATGATCGGGCCCTCCTCATTCGGAACCGGAGGCGACTCCGCCTCCGTGCTCGAGCCAGCGCGCGTCGTCCTCAGCCACCCTTCCGCTTCAACTGCACGCACGGACGACGGGCGATGACCACGGACGTCCCGCGGTAGTCGAACTCCGCCCGCAGGATTTCCGCCTGCTCGGCTGCCCGCGCGCGGTGCGGTTCGATGATCTTCAGGTGGTCGGGGTCCACGCCCAGGCCCTTCACGATGTTCACCAGGTCCTCGCCCGTGCACATCGTCTTCTGGGTGCCCGTCATCGCGACCGTGCCGTTGTCCAGGATGACCAGCGTCATCGGCACGTTCTCGCGGATCGCGGTCATCAGCCCGGTCATGCCCGAGTGCCCGAAGGTGGAATCGCCGATCGCCGCGACGACCGGGTGCATGCCGGCATGCGCCGCGCCGGCCGCCATGCTGACGCTGGCGCCCATGTCCACGCACGAGTGGATCGCGTTGAATGGCGGGTAGAAGCCCAGCGTGTAGCAGCCGATGTCGGCGAACATCCGCACGTCGCCCCAGGGGGCCAGCGCCTGCCGGATGATCAGGAAGGCGTCGCCGTGGGCGCATCCGGGGCACAGCGTCGGCGGCCGGTTCGGGACCACCTCCAGCGACGGCGCCAGGCCCTCCTGGACGGCCAGCCCCATCGCCTTCGCAACCACCGTCGGGGTCATCTCACCGCAGCGGGGCACCGTCCCGTCCAGCTTGCCGCGGATGCGCTTGCCGTGCACTCCGGTGACGCCCCGGATCATTTCTTCCAGGAAGGGATACCCCTCCTCGATCACGACCAGTTCATCGACCATCTCCAGCAGCGCCCGGATCTTCGCCACGGGCGCCGGGTACTGGCAGACCTTCAGCACCGGGAACGGGATCTTCCCCTCGAAGGCCTCGGCCAGGTAGTTCCACGCGATGCCGTTGACGATCACGCCGCGGCTGTGGTCCGGGCCGTCCGTCAGCGTGTTCCAGGGCGAGCACTCCGAGCGCGCCAGCAGGTCCGGCTGCTTTTCCGTCAGGCGCTGGTACAGGATGCGGGCGTTGGTGGGCAGCAGGGTGAAGTTGAAGGTCTCCGCCGTCGGGTTCAGCGCGTTCTGGGGACACCGCGAACCCGTCACCACGTCGGCCCGGCTGTGGGCCAGGCGCGTGACGATGCGCATCACCACCGGAAGGTGCGTCTGCTCGGACAGATCGAAGGCGCCGCGCGCCATGTCGTAGGCTTCCTGCTGGTCCGCCGGCTCCAGGCAGGGCACCAGCGCGAACTTCGCGTAGTAGCGCGAATCCTGCTCGTTCTGCGACGAGTGCATGCCCGGATCATCGGCTACGCACAGCACCAGGCCGCCGTGGACGCCGGTCACGCCGGAGTTCACGAAGGCGTCGGCCGCCACGTTCAGCCCGACGTGCTTCATGCTGATGATCGACCGCTTGCCGGCGAACGACATCCCCAGCGCTTCCTCGTACGCCACCTTCTCGTTGGCGGACCAGACCGCGTGGATGCCCTCGGCCTCGGCGCATCCCTGCACGAATTCAAAGAGCTCGGTCGATGGGGTGCCGGGATACCCGTACGCCCCGCTGATGCCCGCGTGGATCGCTCCCAGCGCCACCGCCTCGTCGCCCAGCAGCAGTTCGCGTTCGGCCATGGACGTGGACCTCCTCGTTCGCATCCTTTGGACCGGCCCGAGTCGACTCCGTCTCCGGCGAGAGATTGCTGCGCAATCCGCTCGCCTCCGCCAGCGTGCCCGGGCGGCTGCAGCCGGTTCGGACCCGTCCCCTTCTACCGATCCCAGTGCGCGAGATCAACCCCTTTTCGTTCGAGGGACCGGGCGGGACGGCGCCGGTTCAGGTGGCGGGCTTGCGCAGGATGATCACGTAGCGGTTCTTCTGGTGCTCGCCGAGGCCTCCGATGGGTGTCGTATCCCAGTCCACCCGGCCGACCCACTCGGGCCGATCGGCCACGTAGCCGTTCGCGGTCCATTCGCGCCAACGGCCCTCGGCCTCCTCCAGGTCGGCACACACGATTACGCGCATCCTGCTGTCGTCCACGCCCCTTCCTCCCAGCCGTATCGAATGGCACTCTCTGTCACTTCCACATCGCATCCGGGCGAACGAGAACCGTAGCGTGCCGGCACTTCTGCCCGATCCGGGGGGGGGAGTCAATGGCAAAACCGGACAATCCACCAAATCCAGGCTCATTGGCCGGGACATACGTCACGACCGACGGACGCTGCGCGTGTCAGACTCGCCACGTGTCGGACGCTGCGCGTTGACGCTCCGGCCGCCAAGGCATAGCCTCATGCCTGTCGGGCGCATCGTCGCCCCGCTGTCGCCGGCAAGGAGGAGGGGCATGCTGCGTCAATCCCTGATGGCCCTGGTGCTGTCCGCCGCGTTGACCGGCGCTGCCGGTTGCGCGCATCACGAGTACGCCGTCATCGATGAGCCGATATCGACAGGAGGGCGCGCCCTGACGATCGAACAGGTCCAGCAGGGAATCGTGAAGGCCTGCCTGAACCGGAACTGGACGGCGACGGTGAAGGAACCCGGGCTGATCAACGCATCCCACGCGAAGGGCGATCGCGGGGTCGAGGTCGAGATCCGCTTCACCGACACGTCCTTCAGCATCCTGCCGGCAGCGCGCGACGGCGTGCGGGCCAAGAAGTTCAACCAGTGGGTGCGGAACCTGGAGAAGGAACTCCGCCTCCAACTGGGAATGCTGACGCTGGGCGAGGTGCCGCGATGAAGGCCGCAACTGCCGCCTGTGTGCTGTGGGCCCTGGCCCTGGTGTCGTTTCCCGGATCCGCGGCCCCCGCCGACGATGCCACGAAGGCCGCGGTATCCGCCGCGACGACCTGGTTGTCGCTGATCGACGACGGCCGCTACGCCGACAGTTGGACGGAAGCGTCCACCTTCTTCCGCACGTCGATCACCCAGGCGAAATGGGCCGCGGCGCTGGATGCCGCGCGCAGGCCCCTCGGCCAGCGCATGTCGCGCTCCCTCGTCCGGGCCAGCGAAACCACGACCCTCCCGGGCGCGCCGGCGGGCCGCTACGTGGTCATGCAGTTCGACGCCTCCTTCGCCGGCCGGAAGTCCGCCGCCGAAACGGTCACGTTCCTCCTCGACAGGGACGGCAAGTGGCGCTCGGCCGGGTATTTCATCAGGTAGGCATGCCGCAGTTCGTCGGGAGGTCGCCCCGGGTCGTGCGCGAAGCGGTCAGTTCCGGGTCGCGGACAGGCTGCCGCTGAGGGTCACCGGGTCGCCGGATGCCGGCTGGAAGGTCCCCGCATAGGCGCCCGACTGGAAGCGGTCGGTCTTCAGATCGCAGTTCGTGTCGGTCCACGACCCGCTGGCCGTCACCTTCAACGAGGTCGGCTTCGTCACCGCCGTCTGCAGCGAGTTCACGGGCGCCAGCAGGCCGTCCACCGACGACGAGCACAGCGTCTGGAGGTCCGCCTGGGTGCCGGTGAACCACGACGAGATCTTCCCTTGCAGCGCGGCGGCGATCATCGGGCACGCGATCCAAAGAACCGCAGCGCCCAGCACGTTCTTCGCCGCCCCGTCCTTGAAGATGCCGTCCCGGATCTTGCCGCCGGTCAGCGCGTTGGCGGCGACGTCGTTGGCGACGAACGCCAGCAACCGGCCCGCGTTCAGCGCAATGGTGTGCTCGCCGAACTTCAGCAGGTTGCCGACGTCGCGCGTCACCGTCAGCGTGGACGGGCCGATCTCGGGCGAATAGCCGACGCCCCCGAAGTTGGCCATCAGGTACGTGGCCTTGCCGCACTGGTAGTACAGCGGGTCCGTGGGGTCGCAGCCGACCTTCCAGTAGATCGTGTACGCGGTCCACGCCTCGGTCGCGGGGTAGGCCCCGGCGTCGTTGGCCGGCTGCAGCGTCAACGTGCTCGTCAAGTTGATCTGGCGCACGGCGGGCAGGGCACCCGTGCTGACCGCCACGTACTTCGCCACCCAGGCCGGCGTGTTGGTCGCCAGGTAGTCGACCATCGTCGAATCCACCGCGTCCGCGAACAGGCCCTCGCTTCCCGCGGGGATCTTCCCACCGCTCCAGGACGCCGCACCGGCCTTCATCGCGCTGGCGAACCCGGCCGCATCGGTCTTGAAGAAGGACTCGATCGCCCCGAGGTAGCAGCACGCCACCTTCCCGAAGGGCAGGCCGTCCGGGGCCGCGCATTCCTGCGGCGTCGTCAGCCCCGCGCAATCCGGTACCGCCTCGTCCAGCTTGAACGTGTGGGTGCCGGTGTATGCGCCGTCCAGCGTCACGTCCACGCCCAGCAGTTCCACCGCGGCCGTGCCGGTGGCGTCCTTGGCGGGGGACGCGACGTTCTCGACGCACCCCATCGCGAACGGGCAGGCCTCCTTGGCGGTCACCACCACGGTGTACGTCGAGTTCGGCGGCAGGCAGGGCACCTCGACGCCGGCCACGAAATCGATGCCGGCCGTTTCGCTGATCGGGTTCGGCAGGTCGCCGGCCTTGAGATCGGCGCACTTGTTGTCGGGGGAGAGCAGCGTCACCACGTACGACGCCGCCGCGGACAGATTGCCCGCGTAGGTCATCGTGACGTCCAGCTTCGCGCAGTCCAGGTTCATCACCATCACGTCGATGTCCGCCGCGACCATGTCCTTCGCCGTCAGTTCCACGGTGTACACCAGGCCCACCGACTCGCCGGCCTGGAACACCCCGTCCACGCGGCCGGTGTCGTCGGTGATCGACGCCGCGGTGGTCATCGTGCCGTCGTACTCCAGCACGGCCTCGCCGCCCAGCCCGTTGGTGACCTTCACGATGTTGAACGACACCGCGACGTTCTTGACGCCCAGGCCGGTGGCGTTGTCGATCACCTTCGCGCGGATTGTGTACGTCTGCTTGGAGGCGACCTGCTGCGGCAGCGACGCGTCCACCAGGAACTCGAAGTGCCGGCCGGCCGCCGCGTCCGGATCCAGTGCGTCGCCCACAGGGGGCACGTCGTCGGTCGCGACGTCGTAGGTGATTTCGGCCACGGGGACGTCGTTGCCCGCAGGCACGTCCGCCGCCGCCGTGTCCTTGCCTGCGCCGGATGAACCGCAGCCCATCCAGAACATCGAAGCGAACGCCAGGGCCATCACGCGACGCATGGGAACCTCCGGGTGAACGATCCTCGGGGGCGGGCGCACCGACGCCTGCCCGCGCAGAGTCTAGGGACGATGGGGTGCCAAAATCAATCCCCCGGTTGCCCTTCCCTTCCCCCCGCACGCGACTTACCTTGGTCGCGAGGCCCCGGGATCGTCCCGGAACCCGTTGACTGGAGCATCCACGTGCCCCTGGCGATCGAAGTTCGTGGCCTGATCCACAAGTACGACGACGTCACCGCGGTCAACGGCATCGACCTCGACGTGTCCGAGGGCGAATGCTTCGGGCTGCTGGGCCCCAACGGCGCCGGCAAGACCACCACGGTCGAAATCCTGGAAGGCCTGCTGGAGCCGACGGCGGGGTTGGTGCGCGTGCTGGGCCAGTCCTGGAAAGGCAACGCCAACGCGCTGCGCCAGCGCCTGGGCATCGCGCTGCAGGAAACGACGCTGGCGGACCGCCTCACGGTTCGCGAGATCGTCGTCCTGTTCCGCTCCTTCCACGACCGCGGCGTCGATCCCGACGCGGTGCTGGCGACCGTCGGGTTGGTGGACAAGAAGGACGAGTGGGTGATGAAGCTGTCGGGCGGCCAGAAGCAGCGCCTGGCCATCGCCTGCGCGCTGGTCGGCGAACCGGACCTGCTGTTCCTGGATGAGCCGACGACCGGGCTGGACCCGCAGGCTCGCCGCGATCTGTGGGAGGTGGTGGGCAACGTGGTGCGTCGGGGGAAGACCTGCCTGCTCACGACGCACTACATGGAGGAAGCCGAGCGCCTGTGCCACCGGGTCGCGATCGTGGACAAGGGCAAGGTCATCGCGCTGGGCACGCCGGCGGAACTGATCGGGCGCCTGGGCGGGTCCCAGGTGCTGGAGTTCGGGTCCGCCCCCGAAATGACCGCCGAAACGCTGGAAGGCCTGCCTGGCGTCCGCGAGGCGCGCCACGTGCTGGACCGCTGGCGCCTGACCGTGGACGCCGCCCACGAGGCCGTCCCGGCGCTGCTGGAACGCCTGAGGCTGCACGGCGCCGCCTTGACCGCGCTGTCGACGCACCAGGCGTCGCTGGACGACGTGTTCGTGCTGCTGACCGGCCGCACGCTGCGGGGGGACGCATGAACCCGACGCCTCCCCGCCTCCTGGGCCCTCTGTGGGAACTGGTGCTGGCCCGCCTGCGCGAGTTCTTCCGCGAACCCACCGCGATCTTCTGGACGTACGGCTTCCCGACGGTGCTGGCCCTGGCACTGGGCATCGCGTTCAGCGGCGGCACCGATCCGAAAGCCATCCCGATCGCGGTGCTGGACGGCCCGCGGCAGGCCGCCCGGGTGGGAACGCTGCGGCAGGACCCGGGGCTGAGTGTCGTGTCCTTGTGCGAGGACGAGGCCCGCCGCCGCTTCGAGGGCGCCCGGATCGTGCTGGCCGTCAGCGGGGACGACGAGGCGCGCTACCTGTTCGACCCGACCCATCCCGAGGCCGACGCGACCCGACGCCGCGTCGATGACCTGCTGCAACGCGCAGCGGGCCGGCAGGACGCCATCGTGACCCGCAGCGACCTGGTTCAGGCGCCGGGGTCCCGATACATCGACTTCCTGGTCCCCGGGCTGATCGGGATGAACATCATGTCGTCCAGCATGTGGGGCATCGGCTACGCGCTGGTGGAGGCCCGCAAGCGCAAACTGCTGAAGCGCCTGGCGGCCACGCCGATGAAGCGATCCCATTTCCTGGGGTCGTTCCTGATCGCCCGCATGGTGTTCCTGGCGACAGAGGTCGCCGCGATCCTGGCGTTCGCCGTGCCGGTCTTCGACGTCCGCTTCCAGGGATCGATCCTCGCCGCCGCGCTGCTGTGCGTCGCCGGCGCGATGGCCTTCGCGGGGCTGGGCCTGCTGGCGTCCTCCCGCACGACGTCCACCGAGACCGTTTCGGGCCTGATGAACCTGATCATGCTGCCCATGTTCGTGCTGTCCGGCGTGTTCTTCAGCGCCTCGCACTTCCCGGACTGGATGCAGGCGTTCATCCGGCCCCTGCCCCTCACGATGCTCAACGACGGCCTGCGCGCGGTCATCAACGAGGGGGCCGGCGTCGGCGACGTGGCCCTCCCCATCGTGGCGCTGGCCGGCGGCGCGCTGGTCACGCTGGCGGTGGGACTGCGCTGGTTCAAGTGGACCTGACGTGCCCCGACCGACCTCCCTCTTGCCCCGGCCCCCGGCCTCGCGCTAGAGTCCGCCCTTGCCGGAGGATGCGCCCGGGGCGGCTCCGCATGGGGCCTTGGATCCCTTCTTGAACCCGTCGCCCGCGCCTCTGCGCCCGGGCGAGGCACGCGAGGAAGCAATGAAACGGTTCTGGCTCGCAGCCATCGTGATCGCCGCCGCACTCCCCGCCCGCGCCGAGGAGGGTATGTGGCTGTACAACGACTTTCCCTCGGCGGACGTGAAGGCGAAGTACGGCTTCGCGCCCGACGAGGCCTGGCTGGCCCACGCGCGCCTCGCGTCCGTGCGCCTGGCCGGCGGATGCAGCGGCTCGTTCGTGTCGCAGAACGGCCTGGTCCTGACCAACCACCACTGCGCATCCGAGTGCGTGCAGCAACTGTCCACCGCGAACAAGGACCTGTCGGAAGACGGGTACCTCGCGAAGACGGCCGGCGACGAAGCGAAGTGCCCCGAGATCGAAATCAACCAACTGGTCGAGATCGCGGACGTGACGGCACGGGTCACGGGCGCGACCGCCGGCAAGGAGGGCGCCGCGTTCGGCGTGGCCCAGAAGGCGGAAATGTCGCGCATCGAGAAGGACTGCGCGCAGGACGGCAAGTGGCGCTGCGACGTGGTCACGCTGTACCACGGCGGCGCGTACCACCTGTACCGGTACAAGAGGTACCAGGACGTTCGGCTGGTGTTCGCGCCCGAGTTCCGCGTCGCGTTCTTCGGCGGCGATCCCGACAACTTCACCTTCCCGCGATACGACCTGGACATGTCGCTGTTGCGCGTCTACGAGGACGGAAAGCCCGCGACGACCCCGGACTTCTTCCGGCTGGACCCGAAGGGCGCCCGGGACGGCGACCTGACGTTCGTGTCGGGCCACCCCGGGCGCACCCAGCGCCTGATGACCATCGCGGAACTGACCTTCCTGCGCGACGTCGCCTTCCCGGCGCGGCTGGTCCGGCTGGCCGAGGCGCGCGGCATGCTGACCCAGTTCGGCAAGCAGTCCCCGGAGGCGAAGCGCACCAGCCAGGAAAGCCTGTTCTTCGTAGAGAACTCGTACAAGGCGATCCTGGGCGAGTGGCGGGCGCTGCTGGACCCGGTGCAGTTCGGCAAGAAGGTCGATGCCGAGGGCGCGCTGCGCCTGTTCGTGCAGGACCCGGCGAAGTCGGGCGCCTGGGACGCGGTCGCGAAGGCCGAATCGACGTTCAAGGAGTTCTACGACGCGTACTACCTGCTGGAGCCGGGCGGCGCGTTCCCGTCGGACCTGTTCGGCATCGCGCGCATGCTGGTCCGCGGGACCGCCGAGCGCGACAAGCCCAACGATGCCCGCCTGCGCGAGTACACCGAATCGGCCCTGCCCACGCTGACGCAGCGCCTGTTCAGCACCGCCCCGATCTACCCGGACGTGGAGGAGGCCTGGCTGTCCTTCGGGCTGACCAAGCTGCGCGAACTGCTGACCGCGGACGACCCGGTGGTTCGCCGCGTTTTGGGGAAGGAATCCCCGGAAGGCCTGGCGGCGGCCGTGGTCCGGGGCAGCAGGCTGGCCGACGTGGCCGTGCGAAAGGCCCTGTGGGAAGGCGGCAAGGCCGCGGTGGATGCGTCCGACGACCCGATGATCCGGCTGGCCCGCCTGGTCGATCCCGATGCGCGCGCCGTCCGCAAGCGCTTCGACGACGAGGTCGATTCGGTGGTCCGCAAGAACAGCGAGATCATCGCGCGCGCCCACTTCGACGCGGTGGGCAAGAAGACGTACCCGGACGCGACGTTCAGCCTGCGCCTGTCCTACGGCGCGGTGAAGGGCTACCAGGACGGCGGCCGCAAGATCGCCCCGGTGACGACGCTGGCGGGCGCGTTCGATCGCCACACCGGCAAGGACCCCTTCGCGCTACCGAAGTCCTGGCTGGACGCGAAGAAGCGCCTGGACCTCAAGACCCCGATGGACATCGCGACCTCCAACGACATCATCGGCGGCAACTCGGGCAGCCCGGTGTTCAACCGCAAGCTGGAACTGGTCGGGCTGGTGTTCGACGGGAACATCCAGTCGCTGGGCGGCGCGTTCTGGTTCGACGAGCCCGTCAACCGCACGGTGGCCGTTTCGTCGGCCGCCATCCTGGAGGCGCTGAAGAAGGTGTACGGCGCGGACCGCGTCGTCAAGGAACTGAGGAAGTAGGAGGAACACGTCATGGCGAACCCGCAGGTGCTGCTGGAAACGAACAAGGGCGACATCACGATCGAGCTGGAGGCGGACAAGGCCCCGATCACCGTCGCGAACTTCCTGGAGTACGTGAAGACGGGCCACTACAACGGCACGATCTTCCACCGCGTGATCAAGAACTTCATGGCCCAGGGCGGCGGCTTCGACGTGGCCCGGCGCTTGAAGCCCGGCAAGGCCGCGATCCAGAACGAGGCCACCAACGGCCTGAAGAACAAGCGCGGCACCCTGGCGATGGCGCGCACCAGCGACGTGCACAGCGCGACGTCGCAGTTCTTCATCAACCTGGTGGACAACACGTTCCTGGATCACACGGCCCCGACCGCGGACGGCTTCGGCTACTGCGTGTTCGCGCACGTGTCGGCAGGGATGGACGTGGTGGACGCGATGGCGGCCGTGCCCGTCACCGCCAACAACGTCAGCGAAGCCTTCCCGACCCAGATCATCGCCATCAAGGCCGCCAAGGTCCTGTAGGCAGGCACGCGCAGACCGGCCTTGCAATCGTTCCCCTTCCTTCCTACGCTTGCTGTCGTTTGGCGGTCACTGCCAATTTTGCGCCGGAGGTGTCCATGCGCTGCGACGGGCGCTTCCTTCAATCGTCGGCGCTGCCCGTCATGCTCCTGTCGGCGATCGCCTGCGGCGCGGGGAGCGGCGGTGCCCGGGACATGATGCTGATGGACACGCCCGCACGCGAGGATCGCGAGGTCGCGCTGGTGACCGACCTGGGGCTCAACGCCGTCCGCTTCGAGGGCAAGTTCGCGTCCGACCACCTGATGGACGCCCTGGACGACGCGGGCGTGCTGGTGATCCCGGGCTGGTGCTGCTGCGACCAGTGGGAACGCTCGTGGATGTGGCTGGACGAGCACTGGGTCGTCGCCGAGGGCTCGATGCTCGACCAGTCGAGGGCCCTGCGGAACCATCCCAGCGTGCTGGCCTTCTGGTACGGCAGCGATTCCCCCCCGGTGCCCGAGGCCGAGGCGCTGTACCTGCGCGTGCTGGAAGAAACCCGCTGGCCCAACCCGCGCCAGTCGTCGGCCTCCGAGCAGCCGACCGAGGCCGGCGGCCCGACGGGGCTGAAGATGAACGGTCCCTACGAGTGGGTCCCTCCGAACTACTGGGCCCTCGACACCCGGGCCGGGGGCGCCTGGGGCTTCAGCACCGAGATCTCGCCGGGACCGGCCGTGCCAGAAATCGAAAGCCTGGCCCGGATGCTGGGCCCCGAGAATGTCGCGTGGCCGCGCAGCGCCGACCAGGAGAAGGCCTGGGACTTCCACTGCGGCGGAGAGCCGTTCAACGACACCCACGTGTTCGACGAGGCGCTGGTGGCCATCGCCGAGGTGCCGACGACGGCCCTCGCCGCGGATTCGACCTACCTCCTGCGCCTGGACCTCGAGGCCCCGGATGCGTCCACGCCCGGCGGCTCGCGGCACGACTCGAACCTCTACTGGCTGTCGATGAAGGACGATGCCAGCGACTGGGGCCGGACCGACTGGTACGCCACGCCCTCGTCGGAATTCGCGGCACTGCAGGGCCTGCAGCAGGTGATCGCCCCGGAGGTCGCGGTGCTGGGCCCGGACGCCGCCCCCCCGCTGATTTCGCGGAGATTGGCGCCCCCCCCTTGCCAACGCGCCTAATCGGACCAACCCTCTCCGTGACATACCCCGGAGGTTGCCATGACCCATCCCATTCCGATTCGTCGCGTGCACCATGTCGAACTGATCGTCGGGAACGCCAGGCTGGTGTCCTTCTTCTGCAGGAAGGCGCTGGGCCTGGACCTCGTGGCCTACCGCGGCCCCGAAACAGGGTGCCCGGGTTCCGTGTCGTACGCACTGAAGCGCGGCGACCTGCACCTGGTCATCACGTCACCCCTGACCCACGAGGATCCCCGCGTCATCTTCCTGGCCTTGCATGGCGATTCGGTGAAGGATGTGGCCTTCGAGGTCGAGGACCTGGACGGCGTCTGCGAGATCCTGGAAAAGCGCAACGCGACCTTCGTGGAGCGGCCCCGCGCGGTGTCCGACAGCCACGGCACCGTGCGCATCGCGTCCATCAAGGCCTTTGGCGATACGGTCCACACCTTCATCGCGCGGGGCGGCTACGACGGCCCGTTCCTGCCCGGCTTCGAGCCCCGCAAGCGCCCCGGCTACGATTCCGGCCTGACCGGCCTGGACCACTTCACCGTCAACGTCGAGGGACGGCAACTGGAGCGCTGGGTCGAGTACTACGCGGACATCCTGGGCTTCCACCCGCAGGACACCTGGGCGGGGCACGACGTCCAGACGGACCGGACCGCGCTGCACAGCGAGATCGTCACCAGCGCGGACAACCGCATCCGCATCTCGATCAACGAACCCGCAGTCGGCAAGCGCCGCAGCCAGGTCCAGGAGTTCCTGGACTACCACCTGACCGCTGGCGTGCAGCACCTGGCCCTGTCGACGAAGGACATCGTCCGGACCGTCGCGGCGATGAAGGACGCCGGCCTCGAGTTCCTGCCGGTGCCCGACGGCTACTACGACAGGGTCAGCGACCTGGCCCAGGCCTGCGGTATCGATCGCCAGACGCTGGAGCACCTGAGCATCCTGGTGGACCGGGACGACAAGGGGTACCTGCTTCAGGCCTGGACCCGACCGGTCACCGACCGCCCGACGCTGTTCCTGGAAATCATCGAGCGCCGGGGTGCCGAAAGCTTCGGCGGTTCGTCCTTCAAGACCCTGTTCGAGGCCCTCGAGGTCGAGCAGGCGCGGCGCGGCAACCTGTGACCTTCGCCTGAGACGGGTCCCACCCCGACCGCCCCGCCCTCCCCCCGATGGGTTCGGAAATTCGTCCCGTACCGAACGTCATCGCTGCCCTTTGGCCCGCACTGCGGTAGGATCGGCCCGCGCTTCGACCCGGAGGATCCCGATGAATCGTGTCCATTCCCGCCGACTCCTGGCCTTGTCTGCATGCACGCTGGTCCTGTGCGCGTGCGGTACCCGGGCCGCCGGCGGCGACGCCTCGGCCGCGGACACCCCGGTACAGGCGGACGTCCAGCAGGACCTCACCCTCGCGGACGCCCCGATCCCGGTCGACCCCGGGCCCGCGCCGGACGTCGATGCGCCGGGCCACCCGCACCCCTACTGGACCGGTGTGACCTGGGACGGGATCTGGCCCGACACGGGGTTTCGCAACGCCACCTACCACGTAACGCTCGCCGGCACGCCCCCGACCGAACTGGACCTCCACGGCACCCTGCGGGAAAGCATCGTGATCGCGTCCGGTGGCAGCGTTCCCTGGACGCGGCTGGCGATCGGCGACCTCGTCCCCGACGCGCCGACCAACGCCATGGCGCTGTATTTCGATCACGGGACGCCCTGGAAGGTGAAGGTGCTGGGGACCGAAATCTACTCGCCCGACTACTCGAACCCGACGGGGCAATGGTTCGACACCCCCATCCAGATCCCGCTGGACCTGCCCCCCATGGGCACGCCGGTCCGGATCGATGCCAGCATCACGGTCGTGTCCCCGATCGACGGGACGTCGCAGTCCATTCCCGTGTCGCTGGCCGTCCAGGCCATCCAGTACGACGCGGCCTGCCCGTCGCCACTTCCGCCGGCTTCCAACTGCGCCGAGTACCGCGTGACCCTGTCCGGCGCGTTCGTCGGGGGGGGCGACACCACGCTGGTGTCGCAGGTGATCCTGCATCCCCAGCAGCGCATCGTCAGTTGGAGCAACCTGCCCGGGTTCGCCAAGGCCGATCTGACCGATCTGTGGAAGAACTAGGGCCCGCCGTCCGCAGGCCCGTCAGGCGCCGGCCTCGCCCAGCAGGATCCTGAACAGTTTCGCGGATCGCCCATCGACCGCCAGCGCCTGGGCGGGATCCAGCCGCACCGGTTGGCCTGTGCCGGTGTCCACGGCGTCGCAGGCCTTCCCGCCAGGCAGCGACTGCGGATGGGGGGCGATCGCGGTCCGGGCGTCGTCGAGGGTCAACAACGCCAGCCACCGGGCGGGCCTCCCCTCGCACAGCCCGTCCGCGAACACCTGTCTCGGAACCGGCCCAGCGATGCGATCCGGCACCCGGGCCGTGCCCGTCCGACCGGCCAGTTCCTTGACGATCCCCAGGTCCAGGGGCCCCTTCCGGTAGTCGTGCCCGATCGTCAGCGTCCCGCCGCACAGCAGCGCGGCAATGGCCAGCGTCCGGGCCTCCCCGGCAGGCGCCCCCTGCTGGATCAGCGCGTCGCCGTCGCCGCTCCACAGGATGCCGTCCGTGAACGAGCGCGCCAGGGACCCGTTGATGTTGTTGTAGAACCCCGGGGTCATGCGATCGTTCAGCCATCGCTGCATGCGGTTCCGCCAGGTGGCTCCCCCGAACGAGGTGTCCGGACCCAGCCGCTGGATGTCCATCACGCCCGCGTTGCCCAGCACCGGCCCGATCCCCGACAGGATCAGCCCGTCCTCCCCGACGCCGCGACGCACCGCGTCCAGGCCCATGCGGTAGGCCTGCGCCCGCGTGACCGTCGGGTCGTGGCGCACGCCGGGCACCGAGGCGGCCGTCAGGAAGTCCACCTTGAACAGGCGCCATCCCATCGCCCGCAGGCGCCGGTACAGCGCTTCGATCCATTCGATCACTTCGGCGCGCGTGGTGTCCAGGCCGTAGTAGTAGCGTGGCCCGAACCGGCCCATGATGAAGCCGGCCGGGACCGGGCGGCCGCGGGCGTCCCGGACCACCCAGTCGGGGTGCGCGATGAAGGCCTCGCAGTTCCGCGACAGCGCGAACGGCGCAGTCCAGATCCCCGGTGTGAAGCCCAGCCCCGTGATCGTACCCGCGAGGGCTTCGAGGCCCGACGGGAAGCGCTCGTTGGTGATCAGCCAGTCCCCGATGCATTTCTGGTAGCCGTCGTCCAACTGGAAGTATTCGACGGGCGCGGCGGCCTCCCGCGCCAGGCGGGCGTTCGCCACGAACGCCTCCTCCGTGACGCGGTCATAGAAGCCCGAGTACCACGAGCACCACAGGCGGATGGGATTCACCCGCGCGCCGTGCCGGGCGGCCACGGCGCGGGCGTATTCCTGGAGGGCGGTGTCGGCATCGGAGGCCGAAATGAACACGATCGGCTCCAGCGGTTTCGTGGCGCCAGGCATCAGCAGCGCGCCGTCCATCAGGGCTTCCAGGCGCAGCACCGCGTCGGGCGCGGATGCCAGCACCTGCGAAAAGTGGTGGCCCGACCCGGCGAACCCGAACGCCAGGGTGGCCCCTCCGGGACCGGCGAAGGCGCCCAGCCACTCGGACTGGAACTCGCCGGGCCGCTCCGAAAAGCGCGTGCCCTCGTTGTACATCATGTGCCGCAGGGAGGACGGCAGCCACCGGAAGGGCACCCGCATGAAGAACGAGGATTCGGCGGCCGTGAACGGGATGAACCCGGACGCCGAGGCGACGTTCCACCCCATCTTGTAGAACGACCAGCGGGACGGTTCCCCGTCGATCGCCAGGCCGTCCGGGGGGGTGCACAGCCCGACGCGATCCAGCGCCAGCGCGTCGGGGCCGAGGTTGGCGATCGTGGCCTTCCCGTCGATCCGCACGCCGTCGAACGTCCAGTCGGTGCGCACTTCCAGCACGCCGCCACCCAGCAGGACGCGGGTCGATACGGCGCCCTCGCCGGACTGCAGGATCTGGCCCCCCTCGTCCGGCTGCAGCAGGCGACCATCGACCAGCCGCACGAAGATGCGCATGCCCGAGGCGACCAGTTTGCCCTTCGACAGCGACATCCCGACGGCCCCGTCGCCTTCCACGCTGAATTCCAGGTCGCCGTCCTTGCGAACCACCGAACCGGCCATGGGCGCACTCTCCGTTGCGACAGGCAGTTCATAGCCCGTCCCGACTTTCGCGGCAAGGGCTTCCCCACTTTCCGGCGGGACCCGATCCGGCTATCATCCCGACGACGAAACCTTCGGCCGACCGAAGCGCCCAGAGGAGACTGCGATGAACCGGACCCTGGCCCTGGCGTCGATGCTCCTGGCGACGACCGCCTGCGGCACCAAGATCGACCCGGTGCAGCAGGTGGACTACGGCCCGCTGGACGTGCCCCCGGCCGGCGTCACCTGGTGCAAGGACATCCAGCCCATGATGGCCCGGTTCTGCATCACCTGCCACGACTCCACGAAGTCCGGCGCCGACCGCCAGGGCGCGCCGACCGGCGTGGACTACGACACGTACGCCACCGTATCCGCCAGCGCCCTGGCCGTGAAGGCCACGATCCAGAACGGCTCGATGCCTCCCGGCGGTAGCGTCCCGACGGTGGACCAGGGGCTGTTCGTCGAATGGATCGATACGGGCAAGCGGGAGTGCGGCGCCGACACGTCCGAGGATATCGCCTCGGACGTCCCCGATGTGCCCGCGACGCCGGACATCCCGGTGGTCGCCACCTGCACCAGCGGCAAGCACTGGGCCGTGGCCGACGGCCAGGGCTTCCAGATGAGCCCCGGCGGCAACTGCATCACCTGCCACGCGGGCAAGGCGAACGCGCCGTCGTACATGCTCGCCGGCACCGTGATGGGCGGGCTGCACGACGAGGACGACTGCGACGGGGTGCTGGGAGTGCTGGTGGTCATCGAGGACGGCAGTTCCCCCACTCCCAGGATCCGGACCTACACCACCAATGCCGCCGGCAATTTCTTCCTGGAGACGGGTTCGGCCGACATCACCCTGCCCTACAGGGCCCACCTGTCCGGGGGCACCACTCCCAGGGCCATGAACTCGCCCCAGACCGACCTGAACTGCGCCAACTGCCACACCGTCGCCGGCCTCCACGGTGCGCCGGGACGGGTCCTCGCCCCGCAATAATCCGCATCGCCCTTGACCGAACCTCTCCCTAGACGGCACGATCAGCATCGACTCCAGATGTCGGCGCCGATGGCTCGCTCCCGGCCGGGCAGTTCGTTGACGGAAACGCGCGTGGGCCTGGCGATCCTGCTGGCCCTGGTTGCCATCGCCCTCGCGCTGCTGCTGCAGCAGTTCCGGTACGATCCCGATCGCTACCGGCTCGGGGCGCTCGCCGGATCGCCATCCGGCGCCCCCGATTCGCTGCCGCTGCCGGCGGGCACGGTCCCCGTGACACCGCAGGAACACTTCGACGCCGTCACGCTGTCGGACAAGATCGACGGGCGGGCCGACCTCTACCTCGCCGCGGGGTTCCAGGGCCTCCGTTGCCGCCGCTTCGCCTCGTCCGTCGGGGACCCCGACGTCGTGGAGGCGTGCGCGTACGACCTCGGCTCCCCCGGGAACGCCTACGCGGTCTGGTCCCAGCAGCGTCGCGCCGGCGCACCCGATGCCGAGATCGGCGAGAATTCGTACGCCACTTCCAACGGCCTCTTCCTGGCCTCGGGGCGTTTCTACCTGGAAATCCTGGCGGCTCGCGGAGGCGCGCAGGCCCTGTTGCAGTCCAGATCGTTCGCCGTCGCGTTCCTGGCGGCCAACGCGGGCGCCACGACAACCGCGGGCGACGCTGCCGCCGAAGGCACGATGCTGCCCGCACAGGGGCGTGTCGCCGGCACCGAGACGCTGCTCGCGAAGAGCGCTTTCGGCCTGGACGCGTTCGACGGCGTCCACGTCGCGCGCTACCTCCTGGACGGCAAGGAGGCGTCGGCGTTCGTGTCCTCCCGGGCGTCCCCAGCGGAGGCCGCATTGCTGGCATCGGCCTTGCGGGAGGCCCTCCTGGCCCAGGGCGCGCAACCTGTGGCACCCCCGGCCGGGATCCCCGGCGCCTGGGCGGTGGATGCCGCGGGCTGGATCGAAATCGCGTTCACCCGGGGAGCGGTGGTGGCCGGCGTGCACGAGGCCGATGCCCGCCCGGCCGCCGACGCCCTGGCGGCATCCCTGTGGGCCTCCCTCCAGAAGGTGGGACCGTGACCGAGGCATCCCCCGAAGTATCCCGCCGCGAATTCCTGGTGCGTGCCGCCCGCGCCGGCGCCACGCTGGCCGTGGCAGGCGCCGCGGCCGTCGCGTTGCACGACCCGCGCGCGCCGTCGGGATCTGCGACCCTGGCGACCTCCTCGGGCCCTCCCCTGCCGGACTGGTCCCTGAAGGACGACGGGCCCAGGATGGCCATCATCACCGGGCGGGACCGCCGCAGGACGCTCGAGCGCGGGCTGGACGCCCTGGGAGGCATCGGCCGCTTCATCCGGCCGGGTGACCGCGTGCTGCTCAAGCCCAACGCGGGATTCGCGACACCGCCGGACCTGGGCGCGACTACGCACCCCGACGTCGTCCAGGCGATGGTCCGCCTGTGCCTGGCTGCCGGGGCCCGGTCTGTCGTGGTCACCGACAACCCGGTCGGCGACCCGGACACCTCGTTCCGCCTGTCGGGCATCGCCGAGGCCGCCGAGCAGGCCGGCGCGACCCTCCTGTTCCCGCGTGAATCGATGTTCCGTGCCGTGTCGCTGCAGGGTTCCGCGCTGATACGCGACTGGCCGATCCTCGCGGGGCCCTTCGACGGCATCGACCGCGTGATCGGCATCTGCCCGGTCAAGGACCACATGCGCAGCGGGGCCACGATGTCGCTGAAGAACTGGTACGGCCTGCTGGGCGGGCGGCGCAACCTGTTCCACCAGCGCATCAGCGAAATCATCCGCGACCTTTCCATGCTGGTCCGACCGACCCTGGTGATCCTGGACGGCACCACCGTGATGCGCCGCAACGGTCCGACGGGCGGCGCCCTGGACGACCTGGAGATCGCCAACACGCTCATCGCCTCGCTGGACCCGGTGGCTGCCGACGCGTTCGCCGCAACGCTGCTGGGACGCCAGCCCGGCGATCTCCCCTGGCTGGCCATGGCCGCGGCCGCCGGCTCCGGGACGGCCGACTGGGAATCATTGAAGCCTCGCCGGGAGGCCGTGGATTGAATACGACGAACCCTTCCTGCGCCTCGTTGTCGACCGGCACGAACCGCCGTCACGGGAGGCGCCCATGCGCATCGTGACCGTGCGCCGCGTTTCCCAGGGGTTCTTCCTGGGATGGTTCCTCTGGTTTTGCGCCGTCACGGCCTTTGGCGAGGGCCGCTTCCAGGCCCGAGGCTGGCCCCTGAACCTGTTCCTTCAGTTGGACCCCCTGCCCGCGCTGGCGACGACGCTGGCCACCGGCACGCTTTACGCGGGCCTGCTGTGGGCGCTGGCCACGGTGGTCCTGACCGTCGTCCTGGGTCGCGCCTTCTGCGGGTGGGTCTGCCCGTTCGGCACGCTGCACCAGGCGATCGGCTGGATGGGGCGTCGCCTTCGCCGGGGCCAGCGGGCCCGCGTGAACCAACCCTCCCGCCTGCAGGGCATCAAGTACTTCGTGCTGGCCGCGATCCTCGCGTCGGCGTCGGCGGACCTGGTCCGCGGGTCCGCCAGCCTCGCAGGGCACCTGTCCCCTGCGCTGCAGGCCGTGGCGGCCGCAGCGGCCTGCCTGATCGCGTTCCTGGCGATCTCCCGCCTGGTGCGCTCCAGATCCCGCGCGGCGGCGTGGTCGATCGCGATGGTCGGCCTGTGGGCGCTGGCCGGGCGCGTGCTCCCGGGCGACGAGGTGTTCGCCTCCACGGACCTGGTCGGCTGGCTGGATCCCATCGCGTTCCTGACTCGCGGCATGGGCACGGTCGTGCTTCCCCTGCTGGATCGCAGCGTGGGCCTGTTCTTCTCGGCGCCCCGGCACGTCCAGGGAGGCGCGCTGCTCGGCATCCTCCTGGCGGCGTCGCTGCTGGCGAACCTGGCGATCCCCCGCTTCTTCTGCCGCTTCCTGTGCCCGTCCGGGGCCCTGATGGGGCTGCTGGGGCGGAACGCCCTGTGGCGGGTGGCCCGCACCACCGCGTCCTGCTCCCAGTGCGCCGCCTGTGATGCGGATTGCGAAGGCGCCTGCCAGCCTTCCGGCGCGATCCGCACGTCCGAATGCGTCCTGTGCATGAACTGCCTCCCGGCCTGCAAGGAGACGGTGATCACCTTCCGTACCCGCCCGTCCGAGGCGGGCGAGCATCCCCTGCCCGACGCGTCACGACGCGGCGTCCTGCTGTCGCTGGCGTCCGGTTTTGCGCTGGCGCCGATCCTGCGGCTGGGTGCCGAGGCCGGCGCCGCGACGCCCCCCGCGCTGGTGCGCCCACCGGGTGCGCTGCCCGAACCCCAGTTCCTGGACCGCTGCCTGCGGTGCGGGCAATGCATGCGCATCTGCCCGACCGGCGTCCTGCAGCCGGCCGGCGTCGAAACCGGCATCGAGGCCCTCTGGACCCCGGTGCTGAACAACCGCCTGGGCACCAGCGGCTGCCAGCCGAACTGCATCGCCTGCGGGTCCGTCTGCCCGACGGCGGCGATCCGGCCCTTCACCCTGGACGAGAAACTGGGGCGCGCCGGGCACCACGCCACCGGGCCCGTCAAGATCGGCTGCGCATTCGTCGATCGTGGCCGCTGCCTTCCGTGGGCCATGGGCCGTCCGTGCATCGTGTGCCAGGAGAACTGCCCCGTCAGTCCGAAGGCCATCGTGCTGGAACCCTGGGTCGAGGCCCTCCGCGAAGGTCCCTGGCAGGTGTCGGGTGTCGATGCCGGCACCGTGCGACTGGCGGGTGCCCCGCTCCGGCCCGGCCGCATCGCGGGGGGGGACTACCTGATCGCGTCGGCCTTGATGCCAGGCCTGGGGCTTTCGTTGCGGGACAACACCACCGATTCGGTGGTCCTGGCACGACCGGAGGACGCCGCGAACCTCGCCATCGGCACCCGCGTCGAGATCAGGGTGCGGCTGCACCGGCCCTACATCGACCCCGTCCGATGCACGGGCTGCGGCGTGTGCGAGCACGAATGCCCCGTCGCCGGCCTGCGGGCCGTCCGAATCACCAGCGAGAACGAGTCCCGGGACCCCCGCCGATCCATGGTACGGGAGTAGGAGGAACCATGGAACATCGCCTGACGCGTCGCGGCTTCCTGAAGGTCGCCGGCCTCGGCGGCGCGACGCTGCTGGGTGCAGGAGGCGCGCTGGCGCAGGCGCCCGTTCCCGCGCCCTCGCCCCCGGGCCCCCCGCCGACGGACGCGGCCGCCCCGGCGGCTCCCCGGCTGGCGCCACGGTCGATCCCGACCCGTCCCCTGGGGCGCACGGGCGTGTCCGTGCCGATCCTGGCACTGGGCGGCATGTTCGACACCCGCTCGGCCCAGTTGTACCTGCGCCAGACCCTGGCCTGGGGCGTCACGCACTGGGATACCGCGGACTGCTACGAGAACGGCAACAGCGAGGAAGGCTTCGGCCGGTACTTCCAGCGCAGCCCGGACGATCGCGCGAAGGTGTTCCTGGTCAGCAAGTCGGACTCCACCGAGCCCGCGGGGATGACTGCGCTGCTGGAGCAGTCCCTCAAGCGACTATCGACCTCCTACATCGACCTGTACCTGCTGCACGGCATCCGGGATGCCGCCGTCCTGACGCCCGAGGTCAAGGACTGGGCGGCCCGCGCCAAGGCTGACGGCCGCATCCGGCACTTCGGCTTCAGCTGCCACAAGCGGATGGATGCGCTGCTGGAAGCCGCAGCGTCGCTGGGCTGGATCGACGTGGTGATGACCGCCGTGAACTACCGCCTCCTGGCGGACGCGAAGATGAGCGCCGCCCTGGAGGCCTGCCGGAAGGCGGGCGTCGGGGTCATCCGGATGAAGTTCAAGGGCGGCGGGCCCATCACGCCCGACGACGACGCAGAGGCGCGCATGGCGGCAGGCTTCCTGAAGCGCGGGTTCACGCCCGAGCAGGCCATGCTGAAGGCGCTGTGGGAACATCCCGCCATCGCCACCGTCTGCGCGTCGATGAAATCCTTCGGGGTTCTGCAGGAGTACGTGGCGGCGGCGTTCGACAAGACCACCCTGGCCATCGACGATCGCGCCGCCCTTCAGCGCTTCGCCACCGAGACGCACGGGACGTTCTGCCGGGCCTGTGGCGCCTGCGAGGCGGCCAGCGGCGGGGCCCCGGTGGCCGACGCGATGCGTTGCCTCATGTACGAATCCGCCTACGGCGACGCCCACCGGGCGCGGGACGCCTTCCTCGCCCTCCCGCAGCGCCAGCGTGCCCGCCTGGACGGGTCGAACTGGACCGACGCCGAACTGGCATGCCCCCATGGGTTGCCCATCGGGCGCTTGCTGGCGGATGCACGGTCGCGTTTCGGGAAATGAAGCCCGCGAAGGTCAATCTTCCAGGAACACCCGCACGATCTTCGCCAGCCGCTGCGGCTGCTGGTACAGGACGCCGTGGCCGCCACCCGCCAGCCGGATCAGCCAGGAACCCGGGATCCGCTGCGCCAGCCGCACGCTGTTTTCCGCGGGCGTCACCCGGTCCGCGTCCCCGGTGACGATCAGCACGGGCCGGTCCAGAGCCGGCAGCCGGTCCCACGCCCCGGCCCAGCCCGCAACCGCCTTCCATTGCCGCAGGGCGTCCTCGGTCGAGGCCACGCGCCGTGGGCGCGGGTAGTCCATCAGGAAGGCCCGATGCGCCTCCAGCCAGTCCGCGGGGACCAGCAGCGACAGAATCCGGCGCGCGCGCTCCACGCCGATCACCGAATCGTCGTGCATCATGTCCAGCACCGCGGGATCCGGCGGCAGGGCCTCGGGCCCTCCGGCCGACGTCGCCAGCAGCACCAGGCGCCGAACCGTACCGGGATGCGCCAGTGCCAGTTCCTGCGCGACCATCCCGCCCATCGACCATCCCAGCACGTCGGCCTGCCCTGCATCCAGCGCCGCCAGAAGACCCGCCGCGTCGTTCGCGAACGTTTCGACGCTCCAATCCCCGTCCGGCGACGACGAGTCGCCCATCCCCCGATGGTCGTAGGTAATCACGCGACGCTCGCGTGCCAGCGAATTGACGAAGGACAGCGGCCACTGGTCCTGCGTCCCGGTATGCCCCATCACCAGCAGCAGCGGCGGCCCGTCGCCCACCACGCGGTATGCGAGGTCCACGTCACCGATCCGGGCGTGCAGGGCTTCCCGGGGCATGGGGCGTCACTCCCAGGTGATGCGCAGGGGCGTGTACGGGGCCAGCATGTCGGCGTGGCGCGGCAGCACGCGGGCCGAAAAGCCGCACCGTCCCGTCACGCCGCAGGGCAGCTTCGCGACGAACACGTTCTCGTCGCCTTCGACGCGGACCAGGTCCGCACGGACCACCTTCGCGTCCCGGATGTCGCCGGTGGGACCCAGCGGGCCGTACCGCACCTCGACGGACACGTCGTCCGGCGACAGCGAACCCAGCTGGACGCGGACCGGCACCTCCAGGGTGGTCCCCACCCCCAGTTCGCGCACCGGCGTTTCGCCCAGCCGCACGGACACCTGGGGCCACACCGAATCCACGCGCTGGCGCCACTGGTTCAGTTCCGTCGCGCCCGCGAGGCTTTCGTCCAGCCACCGCCTACCCAGCCGATGGGCCGGAAGGTACGCCCGCTCGGTATACTCGCGCACCATCCGGTGGGTATTGAACACCGATCCCAGTTTCCGGATCGACGCCTTCATCATCGACAGCCACTCGCGCGGCAGGCCGCTACGATCCCGGTCCCAGAACAGCGGGACGATCTCGTTTTCCAGCAGGTGGTACAGCGACTCGCACTCGATGCGATCCTGCTCCTCCGGGTCCAGGTAGACCTCGGCGTCGCCGATGGCCCAGCCGGTGTCGACCGCATGGCCCTCGTCCCACCACCCGTCCAGCACCGAGCAGTTCAGCGCGCCGTTGGCCGCCGCCTTCATGCCCGACGTCCCCGACGCCTCCAGCGGGCGCCGCGGCGTGTTCAGCCAGACATCGACGCCCTGCACCAGGTAGCGCGCCACGTTGATGTCATAGTCTTCCAGGAACACCAGCCGATGGCGCAGCCGCGCGTCGCGTGCGTACCCCACGACCGACTTGATGATTTCCTTGGCCGGAAGGTCCTGTGGGTGCGCCTTGCCCGCGAACAGGATCTGCACCGGGCGCTGGGCGTCGGTCAGCAGGCGCACCAGCCGCTCGGGCTGCCGGAACAGCAGGCTCGCGCGCTTGTACGTGGCGAAGCGTCGCGAAAAGCCCATCGTCAGCGCCTGCGGGTCAAGCACCTCTTCGGCCGTCCGAACCGACGCCGCGCCGGAGCCCTGTCGCCGCAACTGGGTGGCCAGGCGCTTGCGCACGAAGAACACCAGGCGCTCCTTCCGGATCTGGTGGATGCGCCACAGTTCCGACGCGGGGATCGATTCGACCCGGTCCCAGACCGAGGCGTCGCCCGGGTTCTCGATGAACCGCGGCCCCAGGTATCGCAGGTACAGTTCGGACATGTCGTGGCTGATCCAGGATCGCGTGTGGATGCCGTTGGTGATGGAGGTGATCGGGACCTCGGCCTCGGGCAGCCCCGGCCACAGGTCCTTCCACATCGTCCGGGCCACCTCGCCGTGCAGTCGGCTGACGCCGTTGGCGAACGATGCGTTGCGCAGCGCCAGCACCGTCATGCCGAAGGTCTTGCCGGACTGGGGCCCGTCCTGCCCGATCGCCAGGAAGTCCTGCGGCGCCAGCCCGATCTCGGCGGCAATCGGCTGCAGGTACTTCAGCACCAGCGTCGGGTCGAACGTTTCGTTGCCGGCCGGGACCGGCGTATGGGTCGTGAACACGTTGGTCGCGGCCACGAACTCGCGTGCCGCACCATAGGTGACGCCGAACTCCGTCATCAGCGTTCGGATGCGTTCCAGCGCCAGGAAGGCCGAGTGGCCCTCGTTCATGTGGAACACGGTGGGTTCCATTCCCAGCGCCCGCAGCGCCCGGACGCCGCCCACGCCCAGCACCATTTCCTGGCGGATCCGCATTTCGCGATCGCCGCCGTACAGCGTGGAGGTGATTTCGCGGTTGCGCTGCGTGTTCCCATCGACGTTGGTGTCCAGCAGGATCAGGGGCGTCCGCCCGACCTGCACCCGCCAGACCCGTGCCAGCACCTGCTCGCCGGCCAGGTCCACGGCGATCGTCAACGGAGTGTGGTCGTCCCGCGTCTCGATGTGGACCGGCATGTTGTACCAGTCGTTGTCCGGGTACAGTTCCTGCTGCCACCCGTCCGCGTTCAACACCTGTCGGAAGTATCCCTTCTGGTACAGCAGGCCGACCCCCACCAGCGGCAGCCCCAGGTCGGACGCGCTCTTCAGGTGATCGCCCGACAGCACGCCCAGGCCGCCCGAATAGATCGGAAGGCCTTCGTCCAGGCCGTACTCGGTCGAAAAGTAGGCGGTCAGGAACCTGCGCTCGGCCCCGTGGTTCTCGGCGAACCAGCCGGGTTGCGCCAGGTAGCGCCGGAACTGCTCGTGGACGCGATTGAGGTTGCTGACCAGCGACTCGTCCTTCGCCGCGGCGTCCAGCGCGTCCTGCGACAGCATCCCCAGCATCAGGACCGGGTTCTGCCCGCACTGCTCCCACAACACCGGGTCCAGCCGGATGAACAGTTGGACCGCGTCCCAGTTCCACGAGTACCACACGTTCATGGCCAGTTCACGCAGCGGCGCCAGTTCGGGCGGCAGGTTCGGCTTCACCTGGAAGGAATGGATGTTCATCGTCTTCCTGTCTTGCTTGCGGCGGGGTTACCAGCCGCGGAACGAGTGGTAGCGCTCCTCGGCCAGCAGCCGATGGCGCCGCATCAGCACCTTCACCCGGCGGGCGTACCGTTCCCCCGGTCCTCCCGAGGATACCAGCACTCCCTCGTTGTAGTGTGCGACCCAGTCCGTCGGACCGTCCAGGTGGGCGCTCCGTGCCGCCTGCACGTAGGCCAGCACGGCGATTCCCGCCCGGATGTTCACGTGCCTGTCCAGAAGCCGTTCGCAGGACTCCAGGCCCATCGGCTCCCGCCAGGTGTGGCAGTTCACCTGGAAGCGGCCGTAGTTGCCCTTGGACACGACGCGATCCCGGCGGTTGCCCTCCTCGGGCAGGTTGCCGGTTTCGGCCTGCGCCACGGCGAGGGCCACATGGGGATTCACGCCTCGGGCCAGCGAGACCCACACGATCTCGGCCTCGGGCTTCACTGCCGACGGGTCGAACAGGCGCAGGGCGGCCTGCAGGAACAACGCCGGCACGATCGCAGACGCGACCATGCATCACTCCTTTCCCGCCCACCCGGGTCGTGGCGGGGGGCGAGCAGCCTCGGCGCCGGGCATCCCGGGAAGCCGAAGGAGCGCGGAGGATAGCATGGCGGAGGAACTTCCGCACCTTGGCGGGGGGTTCGACGGCCTGGGGCGGCCTCGCGACGCCGCGATCCGACCCTGCCCGTTGTTGCGACCGGCCCGCCTCCACCAGGTCGCATCGCAGTTGCATCGACCGCCCGAATGTCCATAATCCCACGGCAGGTGCAGGACGCCCGGGGCGCCCTTTGCAACCGTTCTTCAAGCGAGGAGGTGTCTCGTGCCCATGGTATCCCTGCGGCAGCTTCTGGATCACGCGGCCGAGTACGGCTACGGCGTCGGCGCGTTCAACGTCAACAACATGGAGCAGATCCAGGCGATCATGGAAGCGGCCCGGGAAACCGACTCGCCCGCGATCGTCCAGGCGTCGCGCGGCGCCCGCAAGTACACGAACGATCGCTTCCTGTACCACCTGATGCTGGCCGCGGTGGAACTGTACCCGGAAATCCCGATCGTGCTGCACCAGGACCACGGCAACAGCCCCGACACCTGCAACAGCGCCATCGACAACGGCTTCACGTCCGTGATGATGGACGGCTCGCTGATGGCGGACGGCAAGAGCGCGGCCTCGTTCGAGTACAACTGCGAGGTCACCCGCAAGGTCGTCGACCTGGCGCACCCGAAGGGCGTCAGCGTGGAAGGCGAGATCGGCGTGCTGGGCCACCTGTCGGGCCATGCCGGCGAAAAGGAGGACGGCCACGGCGTCGAGGGGCAACTGACCCGCGACCAGATGCTGACCGACCCCGAGCAGGCGGCCGAGTTCGTCGCAAAGACCGGCGTGGACGCGCTGTCCGTCGCGATCGGCACCAGCCACGGCGCCTACAAGTTCACCGAGAAGCCCACAGGCGACGTGCTGGCCATGTCGCAGATCGAGGCGATCCACAAGAAGTTGCCCAACACGCACCTGGTCATGCACGGCTCGTCATCGGTCCCGCAGGAACTGCAGGACATGATCAACCAGTACGGCGGCAGGATGAAGCAGACCTTCGGCGTGCCCGTCGAGGAGATCCAGCGCGGCATCCGCAGCGGCGTCCGCAAGATCAACGTGGACACCGACAACCGCATGGCGATCACGGCGGCGATCCGCAAGGTGTTCGTGGAAACGCCGGAAAAGTTCGACCCGCGCGACTACATGGGGCCGGCGCGCGACCTGATGAAGAAGGTCGTCGCCGAGCGGATGGTCCAGTTCGGGCAGGCGGGGCAGGCGTCCAAGATCCGCGCGAAGCCGCTCAGCGAGATCGCAAAGCTTTACGTATAGGCCTCACGGTACCGCCTTCAGCAGTTCCGCCACGTCCATTCCGAACCCGTCCCGCACCCAGGCCCTCGCGAAATCGGGAGGGGAATCCGGGGCGGCCGCGATGCACCGCAGGGCCTGCTCGGCCAGAAGGTCCACGCCGCCATCCACGGGGACGCAGTAGGCAGCGACCCACTGCTCGCGCAGGCGGGCCAGCAAGGCGGTCCCGAGCGCTGCGAAGCGCGCTGCCACCCAGTCTGCGCGCTTCGTCAGCACCAGGGGGTCGGGGGCCAGCCCGATGTCCGGGCGGCTCACGTCGTGGGTCACGTCCGATTCGTCCAGCGATTCCGACACCGCGGCCCGGTGCGTTCGCCCCTGCAGCGATGCGGCCGCCTCCAGCTGCACCCGGAAGGCCTGGCGGACCCGGGTTCCCGTGAAGCGCAGCACCTGCGGCACCACGCGGACCTTCTGGACCTCCCGGGCGCGGCTGACGCACACGTTTCGCGACTCGGTCGCCACGATCTGCCTTCCTTCGACCCACTTCGTGGCCGTCACCGGGACCTGCGTCCACTCGCAGTATTCTTCGAGATCGAGGTAGGGCACCTGCAGCGCATAGGCCTGCTCCAGGGGTTCCTCGCTGCGCTGCTCGGAGGCCACCAGCGCCCCGCGGATCGACAGGGCCAGCGCCGCGGTGCCATCGGCGTCGTGCGATGGGGCTTGTCGCAAGGCATCCTGGAGGGCCTTCGCGAGGGTCTCGGATTCTGCCGGGGACAGGCCGCCCACGGAGCCGCGGACGTCGATGCGCTCGAACCGCTCGCGATTGCGGGCATCGACCAGCGCCTTGGGCACCGACTTCACGACGTTCCAGGTGGCACAGTAGCGCGCGACGAAATCCGCGAACCAGGGCGACCGCACGGACGCCACGCGCCACAACCGCTCGCAGTGCCGGGCGCCCAGTTCCTCCAGTTCCTGGTCGCGGTCCGCGTAGCGCTCGCGACCCGCGGCGCCCTCCCCGAACCCGTCCTTGTGCTCCCACAGCCACAGGCGCGCGGCCAGCAACCGGTTCCCTTCCGCGTCCTTCTTGAGCCTGGCATCGATGAACGGGACCAGCGCCTGGGCTTCCTCCTCGTACAGCGGACTGACCCCGCCGGGGACGCCCAGGCCCCAGGCGCGGGCGTCGCCGACGACCCCGGCGAAGTCCTTCAGGGCGCCTTCCGGATCCCCGGCCTGCCGCCGCACGCGCACCTTCTGCAACGCCGCCTCGACGAAACCCCGGCGCGCCCGAAGCAGGCCGTCCGCGGCCTTCAGATCCCCGGGGGCCGCTTCCAGCGCCTGGCGAAAGGAGGCCTCGGCCTCGGTGAAGGCGCCCCGCTTCATCAGGGATTCGGCCGATTCGTGCGCCGGCGATGCGGCCAGGGCGGAGGCTCCGCATACGGCCGCGACGAGCACCAGCGCGGCCAAGGGCAGGCATGTCTGCACCAGCCTGGATCGAGGCATCGGGCGGGGCTCCGCAGGAAAGCCGGGCCATTCTCGACGGCGGTTTCCGTGAAGTCAAGGCGTGTTGCGTCACCCGGGAAAGACGTCGTCGCCGCCTGGATCGGCCCCGGTCACCGCGTCCGAGGAGGCGTCGAGGATCGCCGCGATCCGATCGACCCAGTCCGCGTGCTCGGCCTTCATCAGCACCGAGCGGAGGCAGGTCACGGTGGGGCGGTCCAGGACCATGCCCGTGGACGCCGGATCGAAGAAGGTCGCGGGCAGGTCCGCCAGCGCCAGGTGCAGGTCGCGGCGGGCGGCCTCGTCGAAGATCCGGCGTGCCAGCGCAGAGGCCTCGCCGGCCGAGCGTGCCCGGGGAGCGAACACCACAATGTCCAGCTCGGGCGCGAACGGGGTCACGAAGCGCGGGTCGTTTCGGACGATCGCCCACAGCCGGCGCGCGGCCGACAGCGAGCGATCGAGGCCCGCCGCGAACTCCCCGTTCGGCACCGGCGGCAGCAGGCGCTGGGTCGCCCACAGGGCCACCGCCGCGGCGCCGGGCCGCGAGCACTCCAGGCTGATCTCCCCCAGGTGAAGCTCGGCGGAACTGAAGTAGGTGTAGGGCGAATCGTGCCGGTACAGGCGACCCACCGACGGGTCCCTGAACAGCACGCACCCGCACCCGTAGGGCTGCAGCCCGTGCTTGTGCGGGTCGATCACCAGCGAGTCCACGTCCGCGAGCCTCTCGTACGCGGAGCGGGCATCGCCGTCCAGGCCTCCCGCCAGGCCGAAGTACCCGCCGTACGCGGCGTCGGCGTGCACCCGGAACCCGTGCCGATCGCGCAGTTCCAGGATCCGCGGCAACGGATCGACGGCCCCCACCGCGGTTGAGCCGACCGTGGCCACCACCATGCCGACGTCCCCGGCGCCCAGCCGGGCCTCCAGGGCGGCCGCATCCATCCGCCCACGGCCGTCGCACGGGATCGCCTCGAACGGCCGTCCCAGCACCGCGCTGATGCGGGAATGGGTATAGTGGGCCTGCGTCGAGGCCAGCACCGTGGTCCCCGGGCACAGGCACCCGCCCACCCACAGCGCCTCCAGGTTCGCCATCGTCCCGCCGCCGCACAGGTGGCCGAGGTGCGTCTCCCACCCGATCATGCGCGCCAGGTCGGCGACCGCCTCCTTTTCCATGTGCGAAGAGGCCCGCCCGCCGTCGAGGGCGTGGTTGTTCGGGTTCACCCACAGGGCCAGCGCGTAGGCTAGGCGTGCGATCGGATGGGGCGGCGCAAGCATCTGGCCGGCGTACAGTGGATGGAAGTACGGGTAGTTGTCGTGCAGCCTGTCGGCGACCTCGCAAAGGACGCTCCGGATGGCAGCGGGATCCCCGCGCGGCCCGCCAGCGGGCGGCAGCCCGGCAAAGCCGTCGCCCAGGCGCTCGACCGCCTGCCGCAGCACCTCGATGGATTCCGTGTCCAGCGCGAACCCGCCGCGATCGTCCATCGTCGCCTCCGTTCCTCGGGCAGTCTACAATGCAACGATGAAACGCCAAGCCCTGGGCGTTGCCCGCCGTCCCTCGACCGCGGGCTTCCTGTCGGCCGGGGTGCTGCGCGAGCTGCCTTGACCGGGCGTCGTCGCGCACCCCGGATCCGCACCGGGCCAACTGCCGGCGGGCCCTCCCCGCGACGCCCGGCAGAATCGTCCATGGCCACGCCGGGATGCGCGTTTCAGGCGGCGCCGACATTGACGGGGAAGGTCCCGCTGCACTAGTCTTGCCGCGGTTCTGCGATGGCGTGTGCCCATGTCCGGTGCCGGCAGCCTATCCGGTCCAGAAGCCCCCAGCGGCCTCCCCCGTGACCCGAACCTGCGCGCCACCGCCGTGGCCCTCGCCATCCTGATCGCCAGCTCCGCGATCGACTTCCTGACGCACACCCTGCTGGGCCGCTGGCTGGGGGAACGCGATTACGGCGAATACGGCGTCGCCCTGTCCCTGACCCTGCTGCTGGGCTACGTCGCCTGCATGGGTGGCGACGAATCGGTGCCCCGCTTCCTGCCGGCCTACCGGGCCCGGAAGAGCTGGGGGCTGGTGATAGGCTTCCTCCGCTCGCAACTGGCACTGGTGGTCCTGACCGGGTCCCTGGTGGTGGTCGCCGGCCTGCTTGTGGTCGAGTTCCTGCCCGCGGTCAAGCTGCCACACCCCGCCATCATCGGTCTGTTCATCGTCCCGATGGCGGCGCTGTCCGAGTTCCTCTTCGTCACGCTCAACAGCCTGGGCCGAACCGTCACCGCGGCGTTCTTCCACCAGGTCGCGTGGCCCCTGGTCGCGCTGGGCGCCTGCGGCACGCTGGTGCTGGCCCGCGGCCACCTGACCACCGAACTGGCGATGATCGGCTTCGCCCTCGGCGCCCTCAGCACGCTGCCGATCTACGGCATCCTGGTGCACCAGGCCCTGCCCCGCGGGGCCTGGCAGACGCGCCCCAAGTATCACATGGGGCTGTGGGTGCGGACGGCGCTCCCCATGGCCATGGCCACCGTCGTGTACTACGGCTTTGACCAGATCGACCTGCTGGTGATGGAGCACGTGGGCGAGGAGTCGCAGGTCGGCATCCTCCTGGCCTGCATCAAGATCACGGATTTCGTCTACCTGTCGTACAGCGCCGCGTACCTCGTCGTGTCGCCACGCATCTCGCCGCTGGTGGCCTCCGGGCGCACCGAGGAACTGCGACGCCTGGTGACCAGCACCATTCGCGCGGTGTTCCTGGTGTCCTCCGCGGTGTCGCTGCTGGCCATCTTCTTCGGCCAGACGATCCTCGGATGGTTCGGGCCCGGCTTCGTCAACGGCGAGCCCGTCCTGATCATCATGGCGCTGTCGAACGTCGGCGTGGCGACCCTCAGCCTGTCCTGGCCCCTCCTCAGCCTGACCGGCCGCGAACGCGTGCCTCTCGCCGGCCTGATCGTCGCGGCGATCGCGCTGCTGGTGCTGGCCGAGGTGCTGGTGCCGGAGTGGGGCATGATCGGCGCGGCCGTCGCGAAATCCGTCGTCAATCTGGGCCTGTTCGCGTTCCTGTCCTGGCAGGCCAGGAAGACTCCGTCGCATCTTCCCAGGGGGGAGGAGTTCTGATCCTCCAGTGCAGGAGGAACCGTGCAACGCCCTTCGAACGTGTGGATGCGGGTCGGGACTCTCGTCGCCCTCATGTTGGCGACCGCCCCAGTGGGCGCCTCGGCGCGAGCCTCGCGCGCCCTTGCGACACGCCACCGCCCCGCTGCGCACCCGGCCCCCGGCGCAGGGGCCTCGCGAACGGCCCCCGCCCTGGCCTCCCCTGCCTGCGCCCGCCCCGAAGGCGGCCTGGTCACGCCCACGACCGACCTCGCGACCTGGTCGCGGATCGAGGCGAACTCGGAACAGCGCCAACCCGTGTACCTGGGCCTGACGCCCCGCCAGATGGCGCTGGGAATGGCCGCGGCCGACGCGCCGGCCATTCTGCCCGAGGCCTTTCGCCGGTCGGGTCGATCGATCTTCCCCGTGCTCTCCCGCGCCGTCCAGCACCCTGCGGCCGCCGCCCGGGCGCCCGTTTCCTTCGAGGCCTGGCCCGTGCTGGACGACGAGGGCCGCGCGACCTGGGCCGTGGCGCGGTGGCGCGTCGATCACCAGCCGTGGGCCTGGCTGGACGCGACGCTCCTTTCCGGACGGCAGCGCGGGAGGCCGCTGGAACCCCCTCCCCTTCTTCCTGAAACGCTGCACCCTTCCCTTCCGGCCGAGCGCGCGGCGATCTTCGACGACGTCACACAACAGCCCGGCCTGTACGACAAGCCGGCCTTTGGCGACTGCGCCTGGACCACCGCGTCGGGCAGCCTCGTCGAGGCATGGGAGCCGCTGGACCTGCGCGAGAAGCGTGCCACGGCGGCGGCGCAGGCCGGTCCGTCCGCGACCGTTTGTCGTCGAATCCCGCAGCCGGCCCGCCTCAACGGCCGCTCCTGGACCTTCGAGATCCAGGTCCAGCCCGACGGGCGCGTGGATTTCCCCGGATGCCTCCGGTTCGAGCCGCTGCCGGCGATCCCCCTCACCGAACCCCGGCCAGCGCTGGTGACGCAGTGGCCGCCGGGGATCGAGGACGGCCTGAGGGCGGACGTGCGGGTCCTTTCGGGCGAGGATGAAACCGTCCTTCCGGACGGGCGACCTGTCCGCTTCACGCGTCGCAACGCCATCGATCCGCTGAACCAGTTGGAGCCGCTGGTGGACTGGCTGGAGGCACGCTACAAGGCACTGGGCCTCCAGACGCGCCGCCAGCGCTTCCCCTGGCACGGCGTGCCCCAGTCGAACCTCGTGGTGGTGATCCCCGGTACCGCGAAGGATGCGGGCAGCCGCCCGATCCTGCTGGCGGACCACGTCGATACGGCGTTCTGCGAGGACGTGTACGACCGCACGTGGCAGCGCGTATCGGCCCCCGGCGCGGACGACAACGGCGCGGCGACCGCGGCGCTGCTGATGGCTGCCCGGGTCCTGAAGGATTCCCATCCCCTGCGGGACATCTGGCTGGTGCACCTGGCCGGCGAGGAGTTCCCGGCCGACGACCTGGGCGCCCGGCGGTTCCTGGCGGACGTGCTGGCCCGCAAGCAGGACCTGGGGCCGCTGGTGCTGCTGGACATGATCGGCTGGCGGGCGAAGGGGGACCCGGTGTTCCAGGTCAGCCCGGGCCGGTCCGCCGAATCGGCCGACGTCGCGGCAATCGCTGCAGGCGCGGCGCTCGCCGCCCGGGGTTTCAAGGCCGCGGTTCGACCGATCTTCGATCCACAGTCCTACCTGTACAACACCGATGGCTGGGTCTTCGACGCGGCAGGCTTCCCGGTGATCCTGCTCAACGAGCACCTGAGCCGGGCCCACTCGATGCAGCGAGAGGGCTACCACGACACTCTCGACCGCAGCGATCGCATCGACTGGGCGTATGCCGCGGCCATCACGCGGACCGCCATCGAAACCGTGGCGCGGCTGGCCGGGGTTCCGACGATTCCGCAGCGATGACGCGCGTGGATCAGAAGGGTTCGAACCCGCCACCCGCGAACAGGTCCTGGCGGACCTCCTGGAACAGGTCCCGCAGCGCCTCGTAGTGCTGGCGCTCCCAGTCGCACAGGAACCGGTAGAACTCGCGCACCTCGTGGTCAGGCGCGACATCGGCCTGGCCGCCGAACAGCGCCATGGCGTTCGTTTCGAGGGTCATGCCGATCGACACGGCCGACACCTCGAAGGTCGCGCCCTTCGCCTGCTCCCGGAAGCGATCGGTCAGCACCCGGTCCGCGAACGCCTTCATCGAGGCGTCGGGCCGCGTCGGCACCACGAAGGCCGCGACGCCCTGCTCCTCGTAGCGGCCCGATATCTCCTTCAGGTACGCCTTGTGCTGCACCTCGTCCCGTGCCAGCTTCGCGAACACGTCCCGGACGGCGTCCTTTTCCGTCCGATCCGCGACGAGGCTGTAGAAGGCGTATCCATCGGTTTCGATCTGCCAGGCCTTCTGGAGGATCGTCAGGATTTCGGGGTTGGCGGGCATGGAAGCCTCCTGTCAGGGCCTTGCTAGCGCAGCGCTCCCGGCGCGACGGCGTCGGGAAGGATCGCCGCCCGGTCGGCCGGCACGTAGTCCAGCGCCTTCGTCGGGCAGAACGGCACGCAGCGCGGGTCGCCGCCGCACAGGTCGCACTTGGCCACCTCGTGCCGCGAGTCGTCCCAGATCATGTTGCCGAACGGGCACGCTGCGACGCAGATCCGGCACCGGATGCACGTTTCGCGGGACACCTCGATCGCCGCGGTGCGCGCGTTCCACGTCAGCGCCCCGACCGGGCAGGCCGCCAGGCATGACGGGTCGTCGCACTGCAGGCAGACGACGGGCGTCCCCAGGTCCGGTCCCCGGCGGTGGATGTGGATCCGCGTCGCCGCCGGCTGTCCCTCGCTGCCGTGGGCGAATGCGCAGGCCAGTTCGCACTTGCCGCAGGCGATGCATCGTTCCGGGATCACGCAGTAGATGCGATCCATGGTCCTCCTCACCCCTGCCGGGCCGGTGTCGCGGGCTGGCCCGCCAGCCGCATCGCCGTCGCCGCCAGTTCCGCCCGCTTGCAATGGTCGCAGATCTCGAAGTAGCTGCGCGGCACGCCGCCGCGCCCCGCGAAGAAGTCCGCCTGGGCCGCCGTGATGTGCGACCGGCCGCACCGCGGGCAGCGCAGCATGTCGAAGTCCTTGTCCCAGATGCGCCGCTTCCGGGTGCCCGTTTCGAACTTGATGAAGCCCGTCGGGCAGATTTCCGCGCACGCGAGGCACCCCACGCAGGCCGGGGGCGGCGCCCGGAACGGCGGGGCGATTTCCCGCCCGGCGCCGCGGTCCACGCTGCTGATGGCCGACATGCCCATCGTGTCGCAGACCCGCGTGCACAGGCCGCACAGGATGCAGTCCGTCGGTTCCGGGTTCGTGACGAAGGACGTCGCGACGATGCCATGGGCCGCCGCCAGGTCGCGGATCAGCGGCGTTTCCGGGCATCGGGCCAGCAGCAGGTCCAGCACGACCTTGCGCGTTTCCATCACCCGTTCGGACCGCGTGTGCACGACGATGCCGTCCTCGACCGGGAACAGGCAGGCGACCACCATCTTGCTCCAGCCGTCCCACTCCGGCCGCGTCACATCGACCACGCACAGGCGGCAGCCGCCGTAAGGCTCCACCGCCGGGTGTTCGCACAGCGTCGGCACCTCGATCCCCGCCTTCCGACATGCGGCCAGCAGGAACGTGCCGTGATCCGCGTGGACCGTACGACCGTCAATCGTCAGCGTGGGCATGCGCCGCCTCCTGTTCCTTCTTCGGGATGAACCGGATGCAGTCCTCGGGGCACACGTCGAAGCACGCACCGCACGAAATGCACTTCGCCGGGTCGATCACGTGCTTCTGCCGGGCCTTGCCGCTGATCGCCTCGGTCGGGCAGACCTTCACGCACTGGTGGCAGCCGGTGCACGGCTCCGAAACGATCTCGTAGGCCGTCAGGTCGCGGCACATCCCCGCCGGGCACGCCTTGAGGTCGATGTGCGATTCGTACTCGGCGCGGAAGTAGCGCAGCGTGGACAGCACGGGGTTCGCCGCGGACTTGCCCAGCTCGCACAGGCTGCCCAGTTGCATGGCCCGGCCCAGGCGCTCGCTGCGCTCGATGTCGCCCGCCTTGCCCCTGCCGGTGCACAGGTCCTCGAAAATGCACAGCATCTGCTTCAGCCCTTCCCGGCACGGCACGCACTTTCCGCAGGACTCCTCGGACAGGAACTTCAGGAAGTACTTCGCCACATCGACCATGCACGTCCGGTCGTCCATGACGATCATGCCGCCCGAGCCCATCATCGACCCGTTGTCGGCCAGGATCTCGTAGTCCACGGGCAGGTCCAGCCTGTCCGCGGGCAGGCAGCCGCCCGAGGGGCCGCCCGTCTGCACCGCCTTGAACGGGCGGTCCTTCAGGATGCCGCCGCCGATGTCGTAGATGATGTGCCGCAGGGTGGTCCCCATGGGCAGCTCGATCAGGCCGGTGTTCTTGACCTTCCCGACCAGGCTGAACGCCTTCGTGCCCTTGGACTTCTTCGTGCCCCACCCGGCGAACCAGGCGCCGCCGTTGGCGATGATCGCGCCGACGTCCGCCCACGTTTCCACGTTGTTCAGGTTGGTCGGCAGGTCGAACAAGCCCTTGTCGGACGCGTGCACGTACTTGGCGCGCGGCTCGCCGGTGCGGCCCTCGATGGACCGCATCAGCGCGGACGATTCGCCGCAGACGAACGCGCCGCCGCCGCGACTGATCCGCAGGTCGAAGTCGAAGCCCGACCCCAGGATGTTGGCGCCCAGCAAGCCCCGCTGGCGCGCGTCGGCCAGCGCCTTCTGCAGGTTCACCACGGCCAGAGGGTATTCGTCCCGGACGTAGAGGTAGCCTTCGTGCGCCCCGATCGCGTAGGCACCGATGATCATGCCTTCCAGCACGCTGTGGGGATCGCCCTCCATGATCGACCGGTCCTTGAACGCGCCCGGGTCGCCCTCGTCGCCGTTGCACAGCACGAACTTGCGATCGCCACCCGCCTTCCGGCACGACTTCCACTTGCGCGCTGTGGCGAACCCGGCGCCGCCGCGGCCCCGCAGGCCTGACGCCTCGATTTCCGCGATCACCTGGTCGGGCGTCATGCCCGACAGGGCCCGGGCCAGGCCCGCGTAGGCGCCGTGGGCCAGCGCGTCGTCCAGGTTTGCCGGGTCCACGCGGCCGATGTTGCGCATCGACACGCGGATCTGGTGCTTGTAGAACGGGATGTCGTCGTACTTCGCGATGGCCTGCTTCGTGGCCGGGTCCTTGTACAGCAGGCGCGGGATCACCTCGCCCTTGCCGACCGTCTTTTCGAGGACCTCGGGCACGTCCCCGACACCCACTTTGGTGTACAGCAGGCCCTCGGGCTGGATCACCACCAGCGGCCCGCGCTCACAGAAGCCGTGGCACCCGGTGGACTTGTGGTACAGGCCCAGCGTCGTCGCAAGGCCCCCGGACACGATCTGCGCGCCGAACGCGTCCGCCACGGCCTTCGACCCGTTGGCCAGGCATCCGGTACCGCAGCACACCCACACTTCGCGGCCCTTCGCGGACCGCGCCTCGCGGGCGGCCGCCACCGCCGCGCCGAACTGCTCCAGCGACTCGATTCGCATGGCCTACTCCCCCCGGGCCAGGTGTGCCGCCAGCGTCGTCGCCTTGGCCGCGCCCACGTACTTCTCGCCCACGATGACCACCGGCGCCATCGCGCAGGCGCCCACGCAGTTCACCGTCTGCAGGGTGAACGCCATGTCCTCGGTGGTCCCACCGGGCTTGATGCCAAGCCGGCGCTCGACCTCCTCGATCAGTTGCTGGGCCCCGCGAATGTGGCACGCGGTCCCGGTGCAGACCTTGATGATCGTCCTGCCCTGGGGGTTCAGCGAGAACGCCTTGTAGAACGTGGCGACGCTGAAGACCTTGGCCAGCGGTACCCGCAACTCGCCAGCGACGCGCGTCAGCACATCGCACGGCAGGTAGTTGTAGGCGCGCTGGACGTCCTGCAGCACCTGGATCAGGGACGGTTCCTCCCGCGGGTACCGCGACAGGATCGCCTCCACGGGTTTCAGATCCACGCACGCGTGCTCGGCCATCGAATTTCCTCACCTGTGCGCCCGAAGCGACTCCGCCTCCGCCGGGAGTTTCCTTCCGGAAACCCACCGGCTCCGTCTCCGTGTTCGGGCGGGCAACCTACGTCGCCGCAGTCCCGCCGGCGGCCGGCACGCCGCCCGCG
>CAIOFV010000121.1 GCA_903857665.1 uncultured Myxococcales bacterium | reverse complement strand
GCCCTGGTAGGTGAACACGATCAGGTCGGGCCGGGCGCGCTTGATCCCCGTGGCGACCGCCGGCGCCCGACCGTGGGAGGCTTCGTGCATGTCCGCCGCGAAGTAGTTGTAGGCCAGCACAGCGCAGCCCACGGGCGCGACGCCCACCGTGCGTTGCCGGACGCCCAGTTCGTCCAGCACCTCGGCCACCATCCGGTGGATGACGCCGTGCGTGCAGCCCGGGCAGTAGTGCGTCGTCACGTCGCGCAACGCATCGGGGTAGGTGAACACCGGCTGGGTTCCGCTAGGCATCGCGCACCTCCTGGGACCGGCCGTCCAGCACCTCGCGGACCTTGGCGGCCGCTTCGTCGGGCGACACCAGGTTGCCGCCGGTACGGCCGTGGAAATGGATCGGCCTCGCGCCGGCCACGGCCAGTTGGACGTCCTGCACCATCTGCCCGGCCGACAGCTCCACCACCAGCACCGCGCGCGCCTTCGACGCGGCCTGCCGCAGCGCCTCGTACGGGAACGGGTACAGCGTGATCGGGCGAAGGATCGCCGCCTTCACGCCCTCCTCGCGCAGTTCTTCCACCGCGGTCAGGCACACCCGGGCGACGGTGCCGTAGGCCACGATCAGCACGTCGTAGTCCTCGTCCAGACCGTATCCCTGCCATCGCACCTCGTCCCGGCGCATCGTCGCGTACTTGGCCTGCAGGTCCTGGTTGTGCCGCTCCAGCGTGTCGGCATCCAGGTACAGGCTGTTGATGACCGCCCGCGGACGGTCCCCCTTCCACCCGGTCGATGCCCAGGCCTTCGGCGGCAGGTCCTTCAGCGGCTTGCGGTCCTCGCGGAACAGCACCGGTTCCATCATCTGGCCGATCAGCCCGTCCCCCAGCACGTACACCGGGTTCCGGTAGTAGTCCGCCAGGTCGAACGCATCGGCCACCAGGTCGGCCGCCTCCTGCACCGACCACGGCGCCAGCACCAGCGTGTTGTAGTCGCCGTGCCCGCCCCCCTTGGTCGCCTGGAAATAGTCCGCCTGCGACGGAAGGATCCCGCCCAGGCCAGGCCCGGCGCGCATGATGTTGACGATGACGACCGGCAGTTCGGCCCCGGCCAGGTAGGACACCGCTTCCTGCATCAGGCTGATCCCGGGCGACGAAGACGACGTGAACACCCGCTCCCCGGTGCCGGCCGCCCCGTAGATCATGTTGGACGCGGCCACCTCGGATTCGGCCTGGACGAACGTTCCGCCGACCTGAGGCAGCCGGTGGGACAGGTATTCGGGGATCTCGTTCTGGGGGGTGATGGGGTATCCGAAGAACAGCTTGCAGCCCGCACGGATGGCCGCCTCGCCGATCGCCTCGCACCCCTTCATCAGCTTCTTCGCCATCTGGGCCCTCAATAGCGGAAGTAGTGGACCACCGTGCCGTTCACGCTCATCGAGATCGCGACGTCGGGGCACGTGATGCAGCAGACGCGGCACCCGATGCATCGCTTCTGTTCGGTCACGGACGCGAAGAAGTAGCCCTTGGCGTTCAGTTCCTTCGTCATCCCCAGCACCTTCTGCGGGCAGGCCTTCACGCACAGTTCGCAGCCCTTGCACCGGTCCCTTTCAATCGCGATCCGGGGCACGTGGCACCTCCCTCACCTCAGAACGAACAGCGGCCCGCTCCGTGGCACCCCCAGGCGGGGCGTCCCGAACGGCGGCTGCACGATGCGCCTCAGCGGGAACACCTCGCAACCGGGTCCCTCGGCCGCGGCAATCACCCGGCCAAGCCCTTCCTCGACCGCCACCGCCCGCACCTGGACGCCCAGCACGTCGGCCACTTCCCGGGCCATGCGCAGCCCGTCGCGCACGATGTCCGCCGTCGTTTCGGCCATCAGGTGCGTGTTGGACACGATGCCGGTCACCTTCAGGCGCGCAGCGGCCTCGATTTCCCGCGCCATCGCCACCGCCGAGCGCACGTCCGGCGTGAAGGGGCGGCGGAAGTTCAACACCAGCAGCAGGTCGGGATCCTGCCCCGCCAGCACGTCCGACAGCGACCCCAGCACCCGGGCGCCCGTGTCGTCGCCGCCGGCGTCCACGACCACCTTGCGCGACGTGTCGCGGCACAGCGTCCGCACCCGCGGCAGCACGATCGGCAGGTCCGCCGTGGCGTTCTCGCCGTCGGGGGCGACCACCTCGACCTTCAGGCCGCACAGCAGTTCCCTGGCCTCGCGGGTCCGGAAGTACGGTTTGACCACGTCGAGGTCGATCAGCGAGACGGGCACGCCGCCTTCCGCGATCCGTACAGCGCCGTTCACCGCGATTTCGGTCTTCCCGCTGCCGAAGTGGCCGACGACGATCGTGATCCGGCGTTCGAACATTTCCGAACCGCCCCTCGAAGCCCGCACAGGGTACCGCGGCCCCCGATAGAGTCAAGCAATCCTCGCGAGCGCGCGCAGCATCCGCCTGGGGCTCTACTCCATATACCCGTTGCCAACCCGGCGCCCATTCCATAGACTCGGCCAGTGATCTCCGTCAGCGAGTCCGGAGAGGACATGCCAGGGGCCCGGTCCCACATGCTGATCCCCCATCCCCGCAACACCGGGTTTCCCGTTTCGGGGCTGCCGACCCTGGCGCTGCTGGTCCTCGTCGCGTCTTCCTGCGGCCAGACGGCCAGGATGCCCCCTGCCAGGCCGCCGAGCACCCCTGCCCTCGCCCCCGGCTGCATCCCCGGTACGGTGGTCGCCACGCGCTTCCGACTGGGATTGCCGCGCTACGGCACGCCCATGACCCTCGGCCACGAGGCCCTCGCCGCCGCGCTGTCCCGCCGCATGGGGGTCCCCGTCGATCTGGTGCTGCTGGACCGCTATGACGAACTGGCCCAGGGCCTGGGCGACGGCCTCCTCGAGGCGGCCGTCCTGCCGCCGCTGGAGTACGTGAAGGCCCGGGACCGCGCCCCCTGCCTCACCGCCCGCCTCACGCTGGTCTTCGACGGGACGGTCCACTACTCCTCCTACCTGGTGGTCCGCAAGGACTCCGGCCTGACGGGCCTGCGCGACCTCGTCGGTCATTCCGTGGCGTTCGTGGACCAGACCTCCGCATCCGGGTGGCTGTTCCCCGTTGCCCGGCTTGCCGAAATGTCCATCGATCCGCTCCGCAACCTGTCCGACGTCCTGTTCCTGGGAAACCACCGGGCGGTGATCCAGGCCGTCCTCGCCGGTCGCGCCACGGCCGGGGCCACCTACCCGGGCGCCATGGAATCGGCGCGGCGCGACGGCCTGGACGTCGGATCCCTCGCCATCCTGGGAATCGCCGGACGCATCCCCCACGACGCCGTCGTCCTCCGGCCCGACATCGACCCTGCCCAGGCTCGCGCCTTCGTGGACGCCCTGGCCTCCCTGAACACCAGCACCGCAGAAGGACGTTCCGCGCTGGCCTTCAGCGATGGCCTTTCGGGGTTCGTGCCCAGCTCGGACGGCGTCTACGACCAGGTGCGCGAGGTGGTTCGGCTGATGACGCACTACGCGGGGGGGGTGCCATGACCCTCCGGACCCGCGTGCTGCTCCTCGGCGTCGGCCTCATCCTCGCCGCGAACCTGGGCCTCGGGGCGGTGATGCTGGCCGTCCAGCGCCAGCAGGTCCTCAGCGAGGTCCAGTTGCGCGCCCGCACCTTCCTGGACGTGCTTGGGGTGGCGACGGTCGGCCCGATGGCCGGCAACCGCATCGATGTCCTCGACCAGCAGCTCGCGGCCCTCATCGAACAGAACCTGGACGCGCTGGACATCCGGTTCGTGGCGATCGTCGATACCGACCTCCGCGTGCTCGCCCATTCCCGGCAGGCGCTCTACGGCTCGACGCTCGGCGACGCGTTCGCCAGGGAGGCTGCCGCCAGGGACCTGTCGCTGGTTCGTACGGAGCACGATGACGACGGGGAAACCCTCCTGGTGAGCCTCCCGATCCAGACCCAGATCCCGGACGAGCACGGCATCCGCTGGGGGACCATCATCGCGGGCTTCGGCCTGGATCGGCTCTCGTCGGCGCTGTTCCGCACCCTGGTCGGCAGCGTCGCATCGATCCTGCTGGTGACGCTGGTCGCAGCCGCCCTGGCAGCGGCGGTGCTGGACGGCCAGATCGTCCGTCCCCTCCGGCGCTTGACGCAGGCCGCCGCGGATCTGGCCGCAGGCGATCTTTCGGTCCGTGCCGACATCAACGGGCGCGACGAGATCGCGCACCTCGGGGAAACGTTCAACCAGATGGCGGACACCCTCGAACGCAACACGCGCAGCCTGGAAGACCAGGTGCGAACCCGCACATCTGAACTGACCGAATCCAACCGCAGGTTGTGCGAGGTCAACGACCGCCTGCAGCACCTGGCCACCACCGACGGGCTGACCGGCCTGTTCAACTTCCGGCATTTCGATGCCACGCTGCGGGCTGAACTGCGCCGCAGCGCCCGCCTGTCGGCCCCGCTGACCCTGCTGATGCTCGACGTGGACAATTTCAAGGACTTCAACGATCACTGCGGCCACCCGGCGGGCGACGAAATCCTTCGCCGCATCGGCGAAATCCTCCGCTCCCGCCTGCGCGCCACGGACGTTCCCTGCCGTTACGGTGGGGAGGAGTTCGCGGCCATCCTGCTGGATTCGGGCAAGGCAGCGGGGATCGAAGTGGCCGAGGAACTGCGCCAGCGCATCGAGGCGACGCCCTTCGAGGGCGAGGAGCACCAGCCGGGCGGGCGCCTCACCATCAGCATCGGCGTCGCCACGTTCCCGGCGGACGGAACGTCCGTGGAAGAACTGCTGCGGGCGTCCGATCGCGCCCTCTACGCGGCCAAGCAGGCCGGCCGAAACCGGGTCGTGCCGCACGAGACCATCGACCGGAAGGAGGGGTGATGTTCGACCTGGGACGGATCGATGCCCCCATCACCCGGAAGCAGGTCCTTTCGCGCGACGGCACGCCGATCAGGGTCTACGTCGCGGGCCGCGGCCAGCACAACCTCGTCCTGGCCCCCGGCCTGGGCGCCAACCTGCTGTGCTGGAAGTACATCCTGGAAGGGTTCCAGGGCGTCTACCGGATCACCACCTGGGACCCGCGCGGAACGTACGAATCCGGCACGCCGCGCGATGAGCGCGACCTGGACCTGCCGCACCACGTCGAGGACATGGAGGCCATCGTCCAATCGGAGGGCCTGCAGGGCTTCGTGCTGGGCGGCTGGAGCATGGGGGTCCAGATCGCGCTGGAATACGCGATCCGGCATCCCGGCATGGCGCGGGCGCTGGTGCTGATCAACGGCCACTATGGGCACCTGCTGCACGACGTTCTGAACCTGCCGGGCGCCGAAGGGTTGTGCCGCAACGCCCTCCGGGTGCTGCGGGTCGCCATGCCCGCCCTCCAGCCCATCGCGCCGTCGGTGTTCCAGGCCGACTGGCTGCCGATGGTGCTGGCCCGAACGGGCGTCCTGAAGGAACCCGTGCCGCTCTTTCGGCCCATCCTGAGGGAATTCAGCAGCCTCGACTTCCATCGCTACCTCGGCATGATTGCCCGCCTGGATCGTCACACCACGGAACCGAACCTCCACCGCATCCAGGTGCCCACGCTGATCACCGCCGGCACCAAGGACTTCCTGACGCCGCCCTCGGTCGGGCGCAGGCTGCACGAACTGATCCCCGGGTCGGAACTGGTCCTCCTGGAAGGCGGTACGCACTACAGCATGATGGAGGTCCCGCGGGCGCTGCACCAGGCGATCGAGGCGTTCCTGCGCCGGATCGACCCCGACGCCTTCGCCCCGGGCGGGCCGTCTACGGCAGGGGGGTTCCGGTGAGGCGCTCGTAGGCCTCGCGGTACTTCGAGGCGGTTCCGGTGACCACGTCGTCGGGCAGCGTCGGGATCGGCGGTTCCTTGTTCCATTGGATCCCCAGCAGGTAGTCCCGCACGTACTGCTTGTCGAACGACGGCTGGGAACGGCCGGGCGCATAGGCGTCCGCCGGCCAGAAGCGCGACGAATCCGGGGTCAGCACCTCGTCCGCCAGGATCAGGTCGTCGCCGATCAGCCCGAACTCGAACTTGGTGTCCGCGATGATGATCCCGCGGGTCAGTGCGTATGCGGCCGCGTGGCGGTACACGGCGATCGACGCGTCGCGCACCCGCTCGGCCAGGGGGCGGCCCAGCAGCGCCGCGGACTGCTCGTAGCTGATGTTCTCGTCGTGCCCCGACTCGGCCTTCGTCGAGGGCGTGAACAGCGGCTCCGGAAGCCGGTCCGATTCCACAAGGCCCGCGGGCAGCGGCATGCCGGCGATGGTCCCGGTCTTCTTGTAATCGTTCCAGCCCGACCCGGTGATGTACCCGCGGACGATGCATTCGACCGGCAGCATCGCCGCCTTCCGGGCCAGCGTGAACCGCCCTTCCAGCGCGTCGCGGTGCTTCTGCAGCGAGGCGGGCAGGTCGGCCACGTCCACGGACACCACGTGGTTCTTGACCAGGCTGTGGGTCCGGCTGAACCAGAAATCGGACAGCAGGTTCAGCACCACGCCCTTGTCCGGGATGCCGTTCGGCAGCACGTGGTCGAACGCGGAGATCCGGTCGGTGCTGACGATCAGCAGGTGCTCGCCCAGGTCGTAGATGTCGCGGACCTTCCCGCGGGATACCAGCGGGACCTCGGAAAAGTCGGTTCGGGTGACGACAGGATGCATGGCTCCTCCCTCCAGGCTCGGGTGCGCGGATTCTAGCCGGAAAGGTGCGGCGGGTCCATGCAGGCAGGCGGGCGGGCCTCGGCTACCGTGCCTCGCGACCGTGCGTCGCGGCGCCCCGGGCCGCCACGTCGATCAGCAGCGCCAGTCCCACGCCCAGGACCGTCCCCAGCGCGGTCCAGGCGAAATCCTTCGCGGACGGATGCCCCAGCCCCGCCAGGTCGGCCAGTTCCTTTCCCGCCCCCGCGCCCAGGCCGACGCCAACGCCCAGCAGCGTGCCCCACCCCCGGCCGTCCCGGCGCTCGATCCACAGTGCGTAGGAAGCGCCCGACAGCAGCATCCCCGCCGCCAGGTGCGCCGCCTTGTCCGGCCCTGTCCAGGGATCGGGGCCCGCATCCTTGGCCCTCGCCGGCCCGGGCAGCGCCGCCATCGACAGCGCCGCCGCGACGCCCAGCGCGATGGCCTTCCTTCCCAGCCCGGTTCCCACGTCTCGCTCCGCATGGACGTCCGCCATTCTGCGTCACGTCGCCCGCCCCCGCAACCTCGCGCCGCCACGTCGATCCCCGAGTATGAGGGGATGGGTCAGCGCGCCGCCGACCCCGGGCCCGGCCCCCTCCAGGGTTCCGACAGGTCCCAGGCCACGACCTGTCCCGGGCCACGACCCGTCCCTGGCCACGACCTTGACACGGAGGCCCGCCGCCGGCATCCTTGCGCCGCGGCACGCCGCCGCCGGAGGGCCCATGGCCGAACGCAGGAATTTCAGCATCATCGCCCACATCGACCACGGCAAGTCGACGCTTGCCGACCGCCTGATCCAGCACTCGGGGATCATCGCCGACCGCAATTTCCGGGACCAGATCCTCGACGGCCTCGACCTCGAGCGCGAACGCGGCATCACCATCAAGTCGCAGTCCATCAACCTGCCCTACACCAGCAAGGACGGCCGCGAGTTCGAACTGAACCTGATCGACACCCCCGGGCACGTGGACTTCACCTACGAGGTCAGCCGCGCGCTGGCGTCCTGCGAGGGCGTGCTGCTGCTGGTGGACGCGACCCAGGGCGTGCAGGCGCAGACGTTGGCGAACCTGTACCTGGCGATGGAGCACGACCTGGAAATCATCCCGGTCATCAACAAGATCGATCTGCCCTCCGCGGACATCGACATGGCCCGGATGCAGATCGAGCGGGACCTGGGACTGGACGGCGCCAACGCGCTGCTGGTGTCCGGCAAGCAGGGCACCGGCGTCGAGGAACTGCTGGAGGCCATCGTCGAACGCATCCCGCCGCCCACGGGCGAGGTGGGCGACCCGCTGCAGGCGCTGATCTTCGACGCGCACTACGACGCGTTCCGAGGCGCGGTCGCCGCGGTCCGCCTGTTCTCCGGCGAGATCAAGGCCGGGGACCTGATGCGCCCGATGGCCATCGGCAAGGCCTACAAGGTGGAGGAGGTCGGCGTCTTCCGGATCGTCCGTGAGCCCCGGCCGATCCTGCGGGCCGGCGACGTCGGGTACATCATCGCCGGCATCAAGTCCGTGGCCGACACCCGGGTCGGCGACACCATCACGATGGACAACAACCCGGCGCCGATCGCGCTGCACGGCTTCCGCGAGTCCAAGCCGGTGGTCTTTTCGTCGCTGTATCCCGTGGCGTCCGACGACTACGAGAACCTGGCCGACTCGCTGGAACGCTACAAGCTGAACGACGCGTCGCTGGTCTACACGAAGGACTCGTCGGCGGCGCTGGGCCAGGGCTTCCGCTGCGGCTTCCTGGGCCTGCTGCACCTGGAAATCGTGCAGGAGCGGCTGGAGCGCGAATTCGACCAGTCGCTGATCCTGACGGCGCCCTCGGTCATCTACAAGTTCACGATGGAGGACGGCCGGGCCCTCGAGGTCGACAACCCGGCCCACTACCCCGACCCGGCCGCCATCCGCGGCGGCGAGGAGCCGTACATCCGGGCGTCCATCCTGACCCCCGACCGGTACATGGGCGCCATCATGAAGCTGTGCCTGGAGCGCCGCGGCGTGAACAGCGAGATCGCGTACCCGTCCCCGGGCCGCATGGACATCAAGTTCGACCTGCCGCTGGCGGAGGTCATCTTCGATTTCTACGACCGCCTCAAGAGCATCACGCAGGGGTACGGGTCGTTCGACTACGAGATGCTCGAGTACCGGAAGGGCGACCTGGTCAAGCTGGACATCCTGGTCAACGGCGAAAAGGTCGATGCGCTGTCGATGATCGTCCACAAGGACCGCGCCCGGGCCCGCGCCCTGAACGCCTGCGAGCGCCTCAAGGAGGAAATCCCCCGCCAGCAGTACAAGGTGGCCATCCAGGGCGCCATCGGCGGCACCATCATCGCCCGCGAGACGATCACCGCCTTCCGCAAGGATGTCACCGCCAAGTGCTACGGCGGCGACATCAGCCGCAAGCGCAAGCTGCTGGAAAAGCAGAAGGCCGGAAAGAAGCGCATGAAGATGGTCGGCGACATCGAAATCCCGCAGTCGGCGTTCATCGCCGTGCTGAAAACCTCCGACGACGAGTAGGCGTGGCGGATTCCGGCCTCTACGTCCACGTCCCCTTCTGCGCCTCGAAGTGCCCGTATTGCGCCTTCGCCTCGTGCACGCGCTTGGGACACCTGGCGCCCGCGTGGCGTGACGCCGTGCTGGCCGAGGCCCGTCGCCGCGCGGGAAGCTTCGGCACCTTCGACACGCTGTACCTGGGCGGGGGCACGCCCGGGCTGCTCGACGACGACCTGCTGGCCAGCCTGGTGACCGGGCTGCGTCGCGCCCTGCCCTTCGCCCGGGACGTCGAATCCACGATCGAGGCGAACCCGGCGGACGTGACCCGCGACCGGGCATCGGCCTGGCGCGCGATGGGCCTGGACCGGGTCAGCCTGGGCGTCCAGTCCTTCGACGACGACGACCTGCGCTTCCTGGGGCGGCGGCACGCCGCGTCGCAGGCCGCCGCGGCCCTGCAAGCGCTGCGGGGCGCGGGTTTCACGAACGTCGGCATCGACCTGATCTACGGGCTTCCCGGGCAGACTCTGGCGACGTGGCGCGACACACTGGACCGGGCGCTGTCCTTCGGGCCGGCGCACCTGTCGTGCTACGGGCTGACCGTCGAACCCCGCACGCCGCTGGCCCGCTCGGTTCACGCCGGCCGCGTCGTGATGCCGGACGAGTCGCGCTTCGAGGCGTTCTTCCTGGAAACCTCCCGCCGACTCGCCGCCAGCGGGTACGTCCACTACGAGGTTTCGAACTTCGCCCTCGGGCCCCGGTCCGCGTCCCGCCACAACGACAAGTACTGGCACCACGTCCCGTACCTGGGGCTGGGCCCGTCGGCCCACTCGTTCGACGGCGCGCGTCGCTGGTGGAACGTCCGCGGGGTGGAACCCTGGTTGCGACGCCTGGGCCAGGGAGGACTGCCCACCGCCGCGACCGAACGCCCGACCGCGGAGCAGCACCGCCTGGAAGTGCTGGCCGTAGGCTTTCGCACGTCGTCCGGCGTAGGCCTGCCGATCCTTCGCGCGACCCCCGGGTGGCAGGCGATCCTCGATGCCCAGGTGGCCGACGGGCGCCTGGAGGTGGCCGACGGGCGCGCGGTCCCGACCGTGCGCGGCCTGCTGGTCGCGGATGCGCTGGCCCGGGCCTTCGCGTGAAGCGCTACGAATCCGGATCGCCGGTTGCCCCTGGGTCGATTTCGCCGGCCACCTCGGGGCCCCGATCCAGCAGATCGCGGATCACCTCCAGCAGCGTGGCCGGCGCGAAGGGTTTCTGCAGGAACGAGGTGGCCGGCGACAGCAGGCCAGCCTGGACGACCACGGAATCCGTGTAGCCGCTGGTGAACAGCACCCGGATGCCCGGGCGAGCCTGCCGCAGGACGCGCGAAAGGTCCCGTCCGTTCATGCCCGGCATGATCACGTCCGTCACCAGCAGGTCCACGCGTCCTTCGTGATCGCGGGCGACATCGATGGCCTCCCGCCCGTCGCAAGCCTCCAGCACGAAGTACCCCGCGCTTTCCAGCACCACGCGCACCAGCCCCCGCACCGCGGCCTCGTCCTCGGCCACCAGCACCGTTTCCATCCCCTTGGACCGCGGCGAACTGCTTTCGACGGGGGCGTCGAGCGGGGGCTTGCCCTCGACCCGCGGCAGGCAGACCCGCATCGTGGTCCCCTTGCCCGGCTCGCTGTCGAACCAGATGTGCCCGCCGCTCTGCTTGACGATCCCGTAGACGACCGCCAGCCCCAGGCCGGTTCCCTTCCCCGTGCCCTTCGTCGTGTAGAACGGCTCGAACAGGTGCGTCCGGGCCTCCTCGTCCATGCCGGTCCCGTTGTCGATGAATGTCATCATCGCGTACGGGCCGGGTGCCAGGTCGATGAACTCGCCCTCCAGCGGGTCCTTGATGTCGAACGTTTCCACGCCGATCGCCAGGCGTCCGCCGCCCGGCATCGCGTCCCGACCGTTCAGCGCGAGGTTGATGATCACCTGGTCCAGCTGGCTCGGATCGACCTTCACCTGCACCGGCACCGGCCCCAGCACGGTCAGCAACTCGATGTCCTCGCCGATCAGCCGGCGCAGCAGCTTGTCGATCGTGGACACGACCTCGTTCAGATCGACCACCGTCGGCTGGAGCACCTGCTTGCGGCTGAACGCCAGCAACTGCCCCGTCAACGCCGCGGCGCGCTTTCCCGCCTCGCGGACCTCCTGCACGTCGCGCCACGACGGGTCGTCGGGATCCATGCGATCCAGCAGCAGCCCGCTGTAGCCCAGGATCGCGGTCAGCAGGTTGTTGAAATCGTGCGCCACGCCCCCGGCCAGCCGCCCGACCGCCTCCATCTTCTGGGCTTGCTGGAGCTGGCTTTCCAGTTCCTTGCGCCGGCTGACGTCCTCGACGACGCCCTCCCAGCGGACGGTCGTGCCGCCGTCGTCCCGGATGACCCGCGCGCTTTCCGACACCCACACGCGGCGGCCGTCCATGCAGCGCGCTTCGTACTCGAACCCCCGGACGACCCCGTGCTCCATCATCTGTCGCACGAAATCCGCGCCCCGCTCCGGGTCGATGTGCATGCGCTGCCGGAAATCGCCGGTTTCGCGCAGCAGATCCCGGGGGTCCTCGTACCCGAGGATGCGGCCCAGCGCCGGGTTGGCCGTCAGGATCCGACCCCCGGGCAGGCACTGGTAGATCCCCTCGACCGCGTTTTCGAAGATCGACCGGTAGCGTGCCTCGGCTTCCCGCGTCTGGGCGGCCAGGCGGGCGCTTTCGAGCGCCGCGGCGAGGTAGTCCGCAGCCTGGACCCCCAGCGAGCGGCGCGATTCCGGAAAGCCGTCCTCCACGGACGACATCAGCAGCGCCACGCCGAACAGCCGCTCCGCGAACCGCACCGGAACGAAGAACGCGCTGCGCGTATCCCTTTCCAGCGCGCGCCATCGCGGGTCCGAGGCACAGTCCTTCAGGTAGATCGGCCCGCGGGACCGCAGAACCTCCGCCATGAAGCCGTCGTCGTAGTCCGGGGGGTACGCCTGGGCCTGCACCCAGGCTTCCACCTCGGCGGGGACGCCGACGCTGGCCGAGCCACGGAGGTACCCGTCGGCCGGATCGAGGGCGAACCACTCCGCCCATTCGGCACCGCACGACCGCATCATCGCATCGACCAGCAGGGGTCCGGTGGCGTCCGGATCCACCATCGCGATCCGGTCCCGGGCCTGCAGCAGCACCTCGACCGCGGCCCGTCGCTCCTCGGCTTCCCGTTCCTGCCGCACCCGGTCGCTGATGTCCCGGAACACCACCTGGACGGAGGGTTCGCCCTGGTACAGGATGCCCGAGGCCGTCACTTCCACATTGAACGGCGTCCCGTCCAGCCGCACGAACCTTTCGCCCAGCGCGGGTTCCTGGCTGCCGGTTTCCACCATCCGCTTGACCCGCTCCGCGACCTTCGGCCGGTCATCGGGGTGCACGAAGTCCAGCACGCGCCGGCCCTGGAACGCCTCGGTCCCCGCGCCGCCGAACATCCTCAGCGCCGCCGGGTTGACGAACACGACGATCCCCGCGCTGTGCACGATGATCCCGTCAGGCGACAGATCGACCAGGCTGCGGTATCGAGCCTCGCTTTCGCGCAGCACGGATTCTGCCAGCGCGCGTTCGCGGACCTCGTCCCGCAGGCGTTCGTTGGCCAGTTCCAGTTCGTCGGTACGTTCCCGGACGCTGGCCTCCAGCTCCTCCCGCGCACGCCGCAGGCGGACCTCGACGTCGCGCCGCAGCGTCACGTCGTTCAGCACCACCGCGGTCCCGTTCACGTTGCGTCGCAGGTCCAGGGTCCGGCTGATGCGGACGTCCATGTGTCGGATGCCCTGGCGCGTTTCGAAACGCCGTTCCACCGTGGCGACGTCACCATGCGACTGTTCCAGGGCGGCAAGGGCCACGGCGACCTCGGGGGCCAGTTCGGCGATCGGCCGGCCGCGCAGGGTGCCGCGGGTGTCGGCGCCGCCGAACAGCAGCCACGCCGCCGGGTTGCAGTATTCGATGCAGGCCTCGGCATCCAGCAGGAACAGGGGGGAAGGGAGGCTCTCGATCAGGGCCATGATCCGGGCCCTCTCCTCGCTCTGGACCCGGCTCGACGCCTTGATCTGGCGCAGTTCCTCGCTTTCGGCTTCGACAGCCATCCACTCGACGCAGAAGGCCAGTTCCAGGCGATCGAAGATCCGCAGCACGCGTTCCCGCGTCCGCGCACGCTCCCTGGCGTCGCCGACGTCCTCGTCGATCAGGTCCAGGAAGGCCGTGCGAACGTGCTTCAGGGACCCCAGGAACCGCCCCAGAGGCACGCCTCTGGCGCGTTGGCGGCCGGCCTCCTCGCGGACGAACGCGGCCACCGGGTCGATGGCAAGCCGCTCCGCCGTGTCGAACGGGTTGAGGGTCGCCTCCTCGGCCAGCGCACGGGACACGATCAGGGACGCCTGGTCGATCGCGGTGATCCAGACGGCACGGGAGGGGCTGTCGTCCTTCAGGTCGCCCGCTTCATCGGCATGGGCGATGGCCCGTTCGACGAGCCAGTCGCGGCGGTGTTGCAGCATTCCGGTCAAGGGATTCACCCCCCCGCCATCCATGATGTTTCCGTCACGGCAATAGTATGACACGGTTCCGTCCAACCGGCAGTGTGGTGTACGATCCTGCCACCCTCGGACTCCTCGGGTCCGGTCTGCGAGGCCTGCGATGCGATGTGCGCCTGGTTGCGCGTTGACGTTCCTCCTCGGGGCAGCCCTGGTCGCCTGCGGAAGCGGCGGTTCCAGCGACGTCGGGGACCTGCGTGCCGACGTCCCGGACACCCTGGCCCCGGACGTTCCGCCCGACACGCCGCCGGACGGCCTGCCCGACGACGCGCCCACGGACGTGCTGCCGGACGACCTGCCCGTCGATACCGTGGATGCGGACGTGCCGACGCCCCCCTGCACGTACGACCAGGTTCCGAAAAGCCCAGCGGACCCCACCCGCACGAAGTTCGCCCTGTCGATGTTCCACTGGAACATCCAGTACGTGGCCGGCGGCCTCGTGACCTCCTGGAACGGCCAGCCGATCACCGCTTGCGGCATCAATTTCGGCGACGACAGTCTGTGCGTAGGATGGACCGACGACGTGTTGAACGACTGGATCATCCGCGAGTCCTTCGAACCCGTCCTGGACCTGTACCTGTCCCATCCCACCTGGGGAACGACCTTCGAATGCCCCGGCCTGATGATCGAGGCGATGGCCGCGCGGCATCCCGACGTCCTGCACAAACTGCAGGCGGGCGTCCAGTCCGGTCAGATCGAACTGGTGTCGTTCCACTGGTCGGCCCAGTTGTTCCTGGCGTACCCGGCCCGCGACCTGGTGAAGTCGCAGGACATCAACGAACAGATCCTGTTGCAGGACTGTCTGCCCCTGTCGCCGGTCGTGTTCAACCAGGAAGGCATGAGCGGCCCGGGCAAGCACTCCTTCATGGCGGAGCACGGGTTCACGATCGACGTGCTGCACGAGAACATGTTCCGCTACTTCCAGTGGGGAACCACCCCCTGGCCCGTGTACAAGGACCGGGGCGTGACCGTCATCGCCGGCATGAGGGAGGGCCTGAAGGAAGGTCCCAGCGTCGATGCGACCTCGGGCATCCAGGTCGTGTGGCCCTTCTTCGACGACGGCGAGGTGCTGGCGACGGTGGGCAGCCCGTACCTGGCGCCGGTCACTACCGCGGATGCCTCCGCGGTCGCGACCTACGAGGCCCAGGTCCAGGGGTGGGTCGACCAGGGCTACACGGTCAGCACGATCGCCGCGTACGTTCGCGACCTCGAGGCGCGGGGCGTCCCGGTCAAGGACCTTCCGCCGATCACGGATTCCACGTGGCAGCCCATCGACACGAAGGGCATCCAGCAATGGATGGGACATCGCGGCAGCCTCGCCGCGATGTGGCCCTACGAGCGGGACAACGAGGAGCGCACCGCGACCTACCGGACCAGCCAATCGCTGGCGGCCGCCGAGGTGCTCTACCAGGCCGCGAAGGACGCCGGCAACGACATCGAGTCGATCCGCGGCGCCCTCAACGACGCCTGGCGCGACCTGCTGAAGGCCCAGGTGTCCGACGCGACGGGGATCAGCCCCTTTCCCGGCGAATACGTGTACGGGATGACCAACACCGCCGCGGCCGACGCGCTGGTGGACCAGGCGTTCACGGATCTCCTGGCGGCCCTCTCGTGGCCCCACGCGACGATCGACGTCGGCAACAACGTCGCGACCAGCCTGGATGCCCTGCCCGTCCCCACGCTGCCGCCGCCGGCCACCGCCCCGTTCGAGGTGGCGGTCGAGGCGCCCACCCGAACGCTTGCCGTGACCTGGGCGCAGGCCGGCGCCAACCACCTCCTTCTGAACGTCGCGTTCGGGCCGATGGCGGACCCGTCGAAGCCCGACGATGCCCCGAACCGCCGTGTCTCCGTGACCTTCCCCCGCTACGACGACGTGCTGCGCTACACGCCCGGGCTGTCCGACCTGGAGGTCCTCGAACAACCCTTGTCCGGCTTCACCCTGCAGGCGGACAAGGACGACGCCAAGGCGTACAACGTCTACCTGCCGCTGCCGAACGGGCTGATCGGGCTGGGCAACGACTGGTGGGTCATCAAGCACTGCGACACGGTCCACCTGGCGGCGGTCGTCAACCACGAGGACGGCGTGGCGAATTCCGTGCAGTTCGTGGACGAGACCGCCATCCCCGACGCGTCGCGCACCTGGGTCTTCAGCGTGTTCCAGGGACCGAAGGTGGACGCCCTGGCGCTGGCCAATCGCCTCAATTCCTTCCCGGTGTTGACCCGCTGACCCTGTGCCGGGAGCGCGGTCCGGTGATAGACTCCCCCTCGTCGAATCGGAGGCTCCGATGCACGCAAAGGTGATCCGCGAGGGCATCCACTGGATGGGTGCCGTGGACTGGGACCGGCGCTGGTTCGACGCGCTGGTGCCGACGCCCCAGGGCACGTCATACAACGCGTGGCTGGTGGAAGGTACGCAGAAGACCGTCCTGCTGGACACGGTGGACGACTCGATGGCCTGCGACCTGATGGCCCAACTGGCCGACGTGCCGCGGGTGGACTTCGTCGTCGCGCACCATGCCGAGCAG
>CAIOFV010000120.1 GCA_903857665.1 uncultured Myxococcales bacterium | reverse complement strand
TGGTACCCAGGGCGCCATCGCCAAGTGGTAAGGCAGAGGTCTGCAAAACCTCCACCCCCGGTTCAAATCCGGGTGGCGCCTCCGAAACGACATTCCTCACGACCGTGACGCGAAGGCGGGTTGGTCCGTCCAACCCCGCGCCCGGGCTCGGTCTTCCGGCCGGGGACTGGCATTTTTTGCGGCAAGGCCCATTCTATTGGCAGACAGATGGTGGTAGCAGCATGGCTTCCCCTGCACAGCCCTTGTCCGGGCCGCCGCAGACCGGCCGGAGGGGTCCCTGGGTTCCGCGGATTGTCCGCCGGCTCGACTCGACGGCGCGGCGCCGGCTGGCCGCGGGGGTGGATCCCCACCTGACGACGCGGTCGGTGGTCGTCGACGGCCTCGAGATCCTGATCATCGTGAGCCGCGCGCCGGACGGCAACCTGACCGGCGGCATCGACCCGGGGTACTTCGGCGAGCCCATCGCCATCGAGATGCGGGGGGCCGAGCTGGCCGAGGTCAAGGTCGGTCGGCGCAGCTTCCGCCGGGCCCCGGACGGGAGCCTGCGGAACGGCGATGGGACCGCCCTGTTCGAGCAGGTCGCGCGGATTGTCGAGGCGGCGGTGCTGGAACTGGCTCGCTGACTCACCGCTCCAGGGCGGGGCCGGCGTCGCCAAGCGTGAAGCGGAACGTCGATCCCTTCCCGACCTCGGATTCGACCCGGATGCGACCCCCGTGGCGTTCCACGATCTTCTTGACCAGCGCCAGCCCGAGGCCGTTTCCGGGGTAGGCGTCCCGGTTGTGAAGTCGCTGGAAGATCACGAAAATCCTCTCCAGGTACTCGGGCGCGATGCCGATCCCGTTGTCCCGGACGTGGAACTCCCACCAGCCGCCGATCTGCTGCGCCGCGACCTCGACGACCGGCGGATCGCTGCCCCGGAACTTCACGGCGTTGCCGATCAGGTTCTGGAACAGCTGGACCAGCTGGGACTCGTCGCCCAGGACGCGCGGCAGCGGGCCGATGTCGACGCGGGCCCCCGCCTCCTTCAGCGCGACCGCCAGGTTGGCCAGAGCCTTGCCGGCCGCGATGCCGGCGTCCACCGGGACCAGGGGCTGCCCCGCCGTCCCGACCCGCGAGAATTCCAGCAGGTCGTCAATCAGCTGCTGGGCCCGCTGCGCCCCCTCGACCGCGAACCGGACGAACTGCCTGCCGTCGTCGTCCACCACGTTCGCGAATCGGCGCGCCAGCAGCTGGACATAGCTGGCGACCATCCGCAGGGGTTCCTGGAGGTCGTGCGAGGCCACGTACGCGAACAGTTCCAGCTCGCGGTTGGACCGCGCCAGTTCCTCCTCCTTCAGCTTCCGCTCGGTGATGTCCTCGTAGGTCCCGAGCACGCCGATGACCTGCCCCGCCGCGTCGCGGAGCGGGATCTTGCTGGTGCGGATCCAGGCGAACTTCCCCCCGGGCTGGTCCATCCGCTCCTCGAAGAACAGCTTGGGGATCCCGGACTCCATCACCGCGACGTCGTCCGCGCGATACGCCCTGGCGAGCTCCCGTGAGAAGAGGTCGTCGTCGCCCTTTCCCTTGACCTGGTCCGGTTGGCCCACCCCCATGTCGCGGGCGCACAGCCGGTTGCAGCCCAGCCAACGCGAATCCCGATCCTTCCAGAACACCCCCAGCGGGATCATGTCGAGGACGTTCTCGAGCATCTGGCGCGACGCGTACAGTTCCTGCTCGGCCCGCTTCCGCTCGGTGATGTCCTCGGAGATGCCCATCAGGTAGACCGGGCGGCCGGTCGCGTCATGGACGGGAATCTTCTTCGTGTGCAGGACCCGGGTGCCCTGGAGCTTCGTGTGGATGGGTTCTTCCGGGATGTCGAGCACACCACCCCCGGCCAGCACGTCGCGGTCGCGGCCGACGAAGAACTCCGCCTCGGCCTTCGGGAAGAGGTCGAAATCGTTGCGGCCGTAAAGGTCGTGCCGGCTGAAGCCGAGAAGCGCCTCGCCTGCCCGGTTGAAGCGGACGAAGCGCAGTTCCTTCGCTTCCTTCACGAAGATCATGTCGGGGATGTTCTCGACGATGGCTTCCAGGAACGCCTCGCGCTGCTGGAGCGCGTCCTCGGCCTTCCTGCGATCGGTCACGTCGACGCCGTAGACGCGGATCACGTCCTCGCCCGGGACCCGGTACAGCGCCTGCCGGTACCAGGTCGGCCCGATCTGCACCTCGCGCTGGACCGGCTCGGTGGACGCGCCGGCGCACTCCGCGACCAGGTCGCGCCAGGCCGAGAGCCAGGGGTGGTCCAGGCCCTTTTCGGACAGGCCG
>CAIOFV010000119.1 GCA_903857665.1 uncultured Myxococcales bacterium | reverse complement strand
CCACTCGTGGGTCCGGTCCTGGAACACCAGGATGACGCCACCGATTTCGCCGTCCTCCCCCCGGATCGGCGCCCCGCTGTCCGCGATGGGGCGCTCGGTGCCGTCCCGGCCGACGAGCACCGTGTGGTTGGCCAGCCCGACGACGACCCCGTCCCGCAGCACGCGCTCGACGGGGTTTTCGACGGGGGCGCGGGTCTCCTCGTTGAGGATCCGGAACACCTCGGCAAGCGGCTGGCCTCGTGCCTCCGATTCGGTCCAGCCGGTCAGGGTCTCGGCCGCCGGGTTCATCCGCGTGACGCGGCCTGCCGTGTCTGTCGCGATCACACCGTCGCCGATGCTGTACAGGGTCTCGCGGGCCTCCTCGGCGGCCTCCCGACGCTCCCGTTCCGACCGCAGCAGCGCGTCCTTGAGGGCCAGCCTGCGGCTGCGGGACATCAGGACGCCTGCCAAGGCAACCAGGACGAAGACCAGGAGGCCGAGGGCCAACACCACGCGCGCCTTTGAATGAACCTCCGCGAAGATCTCCTCCTCGTCGATCTTCGACACCATGAACCACGACGAGCCGTTCACGGGCAGGAGTTCGGCCACGACGGGGATGCCCCGGTAGTCGCGTCCTTCGAACACCCCGGTGCGGCCCATCGCGGCCTGCACGGCGGGAACCTCCGTTCTTGACAAGGGGAACCGGATCGTCAGGGCAGGGTCTTTCCGGTGGCGCAGCACGTTCAGCAGCAGGACGTCGTCACCGTCCTTCCGGACCAGCAGCGTCTCGGCGGTCGGGCTCGCCGTGGGCCAGGACTGGACCAGCGGGAAGAGCACGTTCTCGGGATCGCTTCGCAGGATCACCACGGCAACCGGACGGTCCTGGTCGTCCAGGATCGGGGCGGCCACGTCCAGGTGAAGGTGGTTGCAGGTCGTGCATCGGAAGGGCTCCCCGAACACGGCGTCACGCGCAGCCACGGCCTGGGCCAGTAGCGCACGATCGTTCGCGTCGAGTTGGGTGACACGGGAATCTGCGGCCAGCAGGACCGCACCGTCGGGATCGGTCAGGATGACGTTCTGGTAGGGTATGCTTTCCTGAAGGCCCTTCATCTGGGTGAGCAACTCGGCTCTTGCGTCCTCGCCGCCGGAGTTGCCCGTCAAGGAGAGGGCCAGGCGACGCAACGCGGTTCGCGAGTAGAGTCGGGCGGCCCGCAGGCGTTCCGTGCGCCACACCGAACTTCAAGACCACGGATCTCGGACTTGCCACGTTCCTGTCCTTGGACCACCCCCTGCTGGGGGTCCGGAAGGACGGGCCGAACCAGGTCGTCTTCCTGTTCGCGGACGACGAGAAACTTCGCACCGACGTGAACGACTATTTCGGGCTGCGCGGGTCCGTGCAGCCGTTGCGGTTCGCCACCGCATTTCGGGGGCTCAAGAACATCCTGCACCAGACCTTGCGAGCGCAGGTGCCGGTCGAGACCCAGGTGGCCACGCCCAACGCTAGCAATGTGGAGGCCGTCCCAGGTACGCCGACAGTCAGGCGCCGCCGGGCGACTTCCTGATGACGACGGCGAGGCCGTCGAGGAGTTCGTGTTCGTGACGCTGCGTCTGCCCATCAACCAGGACTTCGGAGACGTGGACGTCTCGGTCTGCCTGGGGGGCATCTTCCGCAGCGTCAAGGTTCGCGCCCGCATCGTGGGCGCGGTTGAACTGATTCTTGCCAACGAACTTGAGGAGGACCCATGGGACGACGCCCACGGGGTAGCCGGGTCCTTGGACCCTACCCCGATCGAGATGGATTCCGCTACCAGATCATTGATGGCAGCGCGCGAACGTGGAAGAACTGCCGTCCAGGATGCACGGAGGAAGAGGCCCGCGAAGAAGTCGAGGGAGCGCGGCAAGGCGTGACGATTCCGGAGGGGATTACGGTCGAGGATGGATTCGAGAAGTACCTGGAGCACATGGCAAGTATCGTCCTGAGCCCGGATACCGTTGGTTGGGAGAGGAATGCCCTGAAGCCCTTGGTCGCTGCGTTCGGTACCTTGCCCGTGTCCGATCTTTCCTACCGCCACATGGACAGCTTCTTGGGTGCTCGCAGTCACTGCGCAATGGCCACGCGACGTAGCAACTGGCTCGCGATGGTCCGGGCGTGCTCGTGGCTGGCGAAGCGCGGCATGACGGGGCGCAACGTTGCGGCTGCGTACCAGAAACGGCGCGAAGATCGGCTCGACCCGCTTCCCTGGAAAACGCAGAAAGGCAAGGCCCTGATGAAAAGGGGGAAGCCACAACTGCGTAGCGTATCCGAGGCGAACAGGTACCTGGATGCGGCTCTGGCATTGCCCACTCCCGAAGGTCGCGTCGCCGCCGCCCTGCCCCTTCTGACTGGCCTTGCCTCTGGAGAAATTAGACACCTGCGCGCTGGCGACGTGGATCTTGATGACGGGCCCGGAAGGATCTGGATCCGAGGCGACGAGGCTGCCGGAATGCTGAACCCAGACTGGGACGTGAAGACGGCGAGCCGGCAGGATACCTTGGAGATTCCTCCCGAACTCCGCTCCGACCTTGGGGAACTGGTGCACGGGCTCGAACCGACGGAGTACATCTTCAAGGGGACGGTGCAGTACTTCCAGGCGGGTGGGAAACGGCCAAAGACGGACGCCGCTCACTGCAAGGGATGGCTGCAGGACATCGTCCACACGGTCTGTCTTGTCGCGGGGGTCCGGAACGTGCCCCCTCACGGTCTCCGGGGCGTGCACGGAACCCTGCGACACGTTCTTCTGAAGGAGTCAGCTGCCCAGATCGGGGAGGCGCTACGCCATGCCGACAAGGGGGTGACTGCGAAGGGCCACTACATCGGCGCGCCCGAGGATCGTCCCGTCCTCAAACTCGTCAAAGGCGGAAAGGGCTGATGGATTTCGTTGTGCAATCGTTGTGCACGACCCGACAGGCCATTTCCGACCTGTCGGGTCCCACACCTAAGCGTCCGAACCTACTGGCGTTCCCGGGTGGAGGTGGGGAGGATCGAACTCCCGACCTCTTGAATGCCATTCAAGCGCTCTCCCAACTGAGCTACACCCCCAGGGAGCATCAAAGCGAGGGGTTTGTAACCGAACGATGGGACCTTGTCAACTGCCGTGCAGAGCGCCGCCCCACCCATGCCGCATCGAACCCGGTCCCTGCGCCGGCGCGGCCGTCCTGTCCTTGACCGCCGCGGCGCCGCCGTGGTATTGCCTGCGCGTTGATTTTGCGAGGTTTCCAGATGGGTTTTCCCGAGCGTCGCATGCGTCGTCTTCGTCGCACCGAGACCCTGCGCCGGATGGTCCGCGAAACCCGGCTGTCCGTGGACAACTTCATCTACCCGATGTTCGTGGTGCCCGGGCAGAAGGTGAAGAAGCCCATCGGCGCGATGCCCGGCCAGTTCCAGCTGTCGGTGGACGAGGCGGTCCGCACTGCGGGCGAAGCCGTGAAGCTGGGCGTGCCCGCGGTCATCCTGTTCGGGCTGCCGGAAAAGAAGGACGCGCTGGGCACGCAGGCCTACAGCGACAGTGCCCCCGTGCAGAAGGCAATCCGCGCGCTGAAGAAGGAGTACGGCAACGACCTGTGCGTGATCACGGACGTCTGCCTGTGTGAATACACCGACCACGGCCACTGCGGCGTGGTGGACAAGGGCGACGTCCTCAACGACGCGACGCTGGAACTGCTGTCCAAGGAGGCCTTGTCGCACGCCAAGGCGGGCGCCGACATGGTCGCGCCGTCGGACATGATGGACGGGCGCATCGGCTTCATCCGCGAGGAACTGGACGAGGCCGGCTTCGAGGACCTTCCCATCATGGCGTACTCGGCCAAGCACGCGTCGGCGTTCTACGGCCCCTTCCGGGAGGCGGCGGAATCGGCGCCGCAGTTCGGCGACCGCCGTTCGTACCAGATGGATTCGGCCAACGCCCGCGAGGCGCTGACCGAAATGCTGCTGGACGAGGAGGAAGGCGCCGACATCCTGATGATCAAGCCCGCCGGCACCAACCTGGACCTGATCCGGCAGGCGCGCGACGAGTTCCAGCTGCCCCTGGCGGCGTACCAGGTCAGCGGCGAATTCTCGATGCTGAAGGCGGCGGCCCTGAACGGCTGGCTGGATCACGATCGGGCCATGATGGAGTCCCTGGTGGCGATCAAGCGCGCCGGGGCCGACATGATCCTCACCTACTTCAGCCTGGAAGCCGCCCGCCTGCTGAAGGGCGGATGACGGCGACACGGGACGCTCTTCCATCGACGATGTTCAGGTGACTGCGGCAGCGACGGTCGGCCCACGGGCCGGCGTGAGGCGATGTGGACAAGACGTTGAGGATCCTGCCGCTGGGCGGCGTGGGCGAGATCGGCATGAACCTGACCCTGTACGGGGTCGGGGACGACTGGCTGATCGTCGACTGCGGCGTGCAGTTCTGCGACCCGTGCATGGTGGGCGCGGAACTGACGATGCCCGACCTGGACCTCCTGGCGGAGTACCGCGACCGCGTGCAGGCGATCATCCTGACCCACGGCCACGAGGACCACATCGGCGCGGTGGAGTACGTGGTCGGCAGCCTCAAGGTGCCGGTCTACGCGCCGCCGTTCGTGTGCGAACTGCTGCGCCTGAAGGCCAACGAGTTCGGCGCGGTGGCGCGTGCGGACCTGCGGCCGGTGGCCCCGGGGCACGTGGTCACGGCCGGGGTGATGTCGGTGGAGTTCGTGCGGGTCACCCACTCGATCCCGGACTGCCACGCGCTGGTGCTGCGGACGCCGGTCGGCACCGTGGTCCACACCGGCGACTTCAAGATCGATCCCGATCCGCTGGACGGCCAGCACTTCGACACCGCGCGGTTCCGCGAGCTGGGCGACCAGGGCGTGCGAATGCTGCTGTCGGACAGCACCAACGCCGAGGTCGCCGGGCACTCGAGGCCCGACCGCGACGTCATCACGGAAATCGAGCGCCGGATCGGCGAGGCCGATGGCCGCGTCATCATCGCGCTGTTCGCGTCGAACGTGTTCCGCGTCCGGGCGCTGGTGGAAGCGGCGGCGCGCTGCGGACGGCGGGCGTGCCTGATGGGCAAGAGCCTGATGGTGTACCAGGAGGCGGCCGAGCGGGCGTTCAAGCTGCCGCCGCTGCCCGACCTGGTGGATTCGCACCAGTTGCACCGGGTCCCGGACCAGGGCGTCGTGGTGATCTGCACGGGGAGCCAGGCCGAGCCTCGATCCGTGCTGTACCGGGCCGGCGCGAACGACCACCCGGACCTGCGCATCCGGGAAGGCGACCTGGTGCTGATGTCGGCGCGCCAGATCCCCGGCAACGAGCAGTCGATCCACCGCATGGCGAACAACCTGGCGCGGCTGGGCGCCCGGATCGTCCACGACCGCATGGCCCCGATCCACGGGTCCGGCCACGCCCAGCGGGACGAACTGGCGGAAATGATCCGGCTGGTGCGCCCGAAGACCTTCGTGCCGATCCACGGCGAGTTCGCGTTCCTGCGATCGCACGCGGAACTGGCCACGGAACTGGGCGTGACGGACGTCCGCGTCATCGAGAACGGGCACCTGCTGGACGTCACGGTTGATGACGCGGTGGTGACGGAGCACATCGCGCTGACGTTCCACTACCTGGACGAGCCGCTGGTGGGCGACGCGGCGGAACTGGTGCTGGAGGAGCGCCGCCGCATCGGGTGGACCGGCGTGGTCGCGGCGCGCCTGCGGGCCGAGCGGGGCCGGCGGCGCTGGAAGACGGTGGTGGACCTGCACTCGGTCGGGGTGCCGATGGCGGCGGACGCGCTGCTGGACGAGGCCGCCGGGTACGCGGCGGACCAGGTCGCGGACCTGTCGCCGGACTCGACGCGCAAGCAACTGGAAGAGGCGCTGGTCGCGGCGCTGCGGTCGTTCTTCCGCAGGAAGATGGACCGGAAGCCCGCGGTGCTTTCGGTTGTTGAACTCTTGGAAGACTGAACGAGGCGCGGAGGACGTCGTGGCGTCGAGGCTCGATGACGGGCGGACGAAGGCGGGGCGGATCACGCTGCATCCCCTGCGCCGCAAGGACGTCCCGGAAGTGATGGAAATCGAGCGCCTGTGCTTCCCGGACCCGTGGGACAAGTCGGCGTTCGAGCGGGAGACCACCAACACCTTTTCGCGGTCGCTGCTGGCGCGCGACTCCGAAGGGCGCCTGCTGGGCTACACGATCTTCTGGGTCGCCGGCCCCGAGTACCACGTCCTCAACGTCGCCACCCGTCCGGAGGCGCGACGCCTGGGCATCGCCCGGCTGATGATGAACCGCGTGATCGACGAAGCGCGGCGCGAGCATTCCGACTTCGTGGCCCTCGAGGTGCGCAAGAGCAACGTCGCCGCGAAAGGCCTTTACGTGGATCTTGGATTCAAGGTCATCGGCGTGCGCCCCCGCTACTACCGGGACGGCGAGGACGCCGAGGTGATGCTGGTCCGCCTGGGGACCTGACCCGGTCGATCGCGGCCGCCGCGGGCCTCGATTCGACGTTGAATCCCGCGGGCCGATCGGATACACCGCTGCACGATGACTCAAGGCCGCCGACCATCGCCCTGCCGCCTGTACGCAACCCTCCTGCGGGCCGCGCTGGGACTGCTGATCGCGCTGGGTTCCGCGACGTCCCGCGCGGGAACCGCGGAGGCGCCCGCGCTGCCGGCGTCGGCACCGCCCCGTCCGTCGCGGTCGCCTTCGGATGCCGATCGCGATCGCCTGTGGAGGATCTTCCGGGACCACCACCCTAACGCCCTGTATCCCGATCGCGAGGCAGGACGGCCCAACCATCGGCGGGCACTGGTGGAACTGGGGGTGATCCTGGCGTTCGAAAGCGCGATCTACGCGGCGATTTCCCCCACGCAGCACCGGGACTGGGATGCGCGCCTGGACCGCAAGTACGCACTGCGGCGATGGATCACGTTCCAGGACGTCCGGTTCGACAACAACGCCTTCTGGTACAACAACGTGTCCCACCCGCTGCTGGGCAGCTTCTTCTACCAGGTGGCGCGCACCAACGACCTGGGCCCGGGCCCGGCGCTGGCCATCACGGCGCTCGGGGCAGCCACGTGGGAGTACGTCTGCGAGTTCCGGGAGAAGGTCGCCATCAACGACCTGGTCACGACGACGGTGGCGGGCATGGCGCTGGGCGAAACGGTCGCCCAGTTGGGGGCGTTCTTCGAGCGCGGCACCGGCTCGTGGGTGCACCAGGGCATCGCCCTGCTGCTCAGCCCGACCCGCGCGCTGCACAACCACATGGACAAGTCCCCGCCCCGGCGTGCCGACCGCGTGGACGCCCTCGGGCTGCCCGCGGACGTGGCGCACCGCTTCGCCTTCTGGGCCGGATGGTCCGCGACCCGCACCACGTCCAGCCACGCGCCCGGCCCGGCATGGCGCAACGACGCCACGCTGGACCTGGACATGCGCCTGTCCAACATCCTCGGGGCCGGCGCCCCGGGGACCTTCGCCAACCACCTCGCCGAGGGGAACGTCACCCGGCTGGCGGCGTCCGCGGCGTTCGGCGCCCGCGGGCTGCGGCGCATGTCCTTCCTGTCCCGGGCCGGGATCATCGGGGGGTACATCCAGGGCATCCAGCAGGATGCGGCCGGCGGGCGCCGCGGGTACAGCCTGTACTTCGGCGGCGCGACCAGTTTCGACCTGTCGGCGCAAGACGCGGCCCGGCTGCTGGGCGGACGCTGGGACCTGTGGTCCAACGCGGGGCTGCTGGGCCCGCTGATCGTCGCCGAGGGCTTCCTGGACGGCTGGACGGTGTCGGCGACCTTCGAGGCGTACCCGGTGTTCTCGCTGGTCAGCGCGCTGGCGCTGCCTACCTGGCTGGCCGGCCGCAAGCATGGCGGGCTGCCTTCGGTGCTGGGGGAGCAGGGGTACGCCTACTGCCTGGGGGCCACCGCGCTGGGCGAGGCCCAGGTGGGCTACCAGGGGTTCGAGGCGTCCGCCTTCGTCAGCCTGGACAAGGCATGGAGCCTGGCCGGCGCCGATCGCTTCCAGGAGCAGGTCACGCAGGACATCCACACGTCCGAGCGCCGCATCGCCTACGGCGCCCGCCTCGGGTACCGCATCCTGGGCTCGGCGGCGCGCGTCGGCGCCTCGGTGAACCGGATGCTCCGGCAGGGCGTCATCGACCGGGTCGTCGTTGCGCGCAGCGACACCACGATCGGGCTGGACCTGGACCTGGCGTTCTAGCGGGGGGAGGCGCCTAGCTGTCCCAGGTGAACGACAGCGTGTACGGCGTGCAGGACGGGTCGCCGCTGACCGACACGTAGATCATGCCGTACGCCTCGTCCAGCGGGCCCGGATCGACGTTGGACGTTTCGACGAACAGGTCGCCCACGCCATCGACGCAGTGGGTCTCGTCGATCACGCCGTCGGCGTTGTTGTCCCAGTAGATGCACAGGTGGTGCGTGCCGGACCCGCCGGTCAGGCGGACGCTTCCGTACAGCGTCAGCACGACGTCGATGAAGATCGGGAACGCCTCGTCCGCGATGAACCCGTACCAGTCCACGTCGTCGGGGCCGTGGATCCAGCCCGAAACCGGCGGCGGCGCGTTCGGTTCCTCGAAATATCCGAACGAGCGCGCCGCGAACTGCGATTCGTTCGGCTCGTAGGCGTCCAGCGTCCAGGTGCACTCGGTCGGCCACTCGCAGCCGTCCGTGCAGACGTGGTTGCCGCACCCCGTTTCGCAGGTCAGCAGCGTCCCGGGCTGGCACGTCTTGGACCCCGCGCACTCCGACCAGTCGGCGGGCCACATGCAGTCCGCGCCGCAGGTCCGCTGGCGCGAGCCGCAGAAGCCGCACGGCTCGGTACCGATGGTGGTCGGGTCGCAGTTGAAGTCCTCGTCGGTCAGCCCGTCGCAATCGTCGTCGATGTGGTTGCACAGTTCGGCGACGCTGGGGTTGCGGGCGGGATCGTCGTCGGCGCAGTCGCCGCCCTTCGTCGTGACCCAGCCGCCGTCCGGGTGGCACAGGCACGGGCCGTCCACGACCGAGCCCCAGCCGTCGAGGTCGGCGTCCGCGTGGTACACCTGGCAGCCGCCCCGGTCCGGCCCGTCGTCGGTCAACCCGTCGCAATCGTCATCCGCGCCGTTGCACACTTCCGCTGCACCCGGGTGGATCGCCGGGTCCCCGTCGTTGCAGTCGGTGCCGTCCGGGACCAGGTTCGCGGTGTCCACACCGCACAGGCAGCGGACCGTGGCCGGGTCGCCATAGCCGTCCTTGTCGGCGTCCACGTAGGCCAGCGTGCAGTCCGCCAGCCCGGGCGGATCGGTCCGGCCGTCGCAGTCGTTGTCCTTGCCGTCGCAGATTTCCGTGGCGCCCGGGTGGATCGCCGGGTCGTCGTCGTTGCAGTCATCCCCGACCGTCGCGGTCCACGGCGGGTTGAACGCGCAGCCGCAGCGCGGCTCGCCGACGCCATGCCCGTCGCCGTCGCGGTCGATCCAGACGTTGGTGCAGTCGGCGGTCCCGTCCTCGTCGGTTTCGCCGTCGCAGTCGTTGTCGATGCCGTCGCAGATCTCCGCGGTCGGCGGTCCCGCCTTGCAGGTGGGCACCCCGTCCACGCACACCCGGGGGCCGACGCACATCACCTTGCCCCACTGCAGCGCGCAGGTGCCGAACACGATGCCTTCGTCGGTAGAACCGTCGCAGTTGTCGTCGATGCCGTTGCACGTCTCCTCGGCGGCGTCGATGGCGTCGCACGCGGTCAGGCCTTCCGCGGTACAGCGACGCTGGCCCTTGCACGTCCCGAACGTGTTCGTGCGGGTGCAGACGGTCGCCAGGCCCCGCTCCACCGCGGCGGGCGGGCAGGCGCATTCGGCGCCCGCGGCGGGGACGCACTGCAGCACCGTGTGCGGGGCGTCCGCGGGCGTGACGCAGTCGTACCCCTCGGGGCATCCGTTCCCGATGGAGCAGTCGATCGCGCAGAACTTCCCCGCCGCCCCGTCGTCCAGGCACCGGTCGGCGGTGCTGACGCCCGGAGGCTGGCAGTCGGTGGACAGGTTGCACGGCGCGCACAGCAGGTCGGGGCCGGGCACGCACATCCGGAGGTCGCCGGTGCCGTTGTGGACGGTCCGGCAAGTGCTGCCCTCGGGGCAGGCCTCGTCGGTCGCGCCGCAGGGGACCAGCGGCACGTCGGCCGCGTCCGGCACGTCCAGGGCGTCCTCCGTGACCGGAACCTCCACGACCCGGTCCGCGGGGACGTCGCGCGCCACGTCGAGGACACCGACGTCGCCAGTGTCCTCGACGTACACCAGTTCAAAGACGTCAATGCCGGCGTCGCCGGAAGCCTGGCCGCCGCAACCGCAAACGCTTCCCGCAACCAGAAGGGCCGTCACGGCCTTGCCAACCCAGATCGTCCTGCGCATCGCTCCCTCGCTCTCGGTTCCGGGCGAATCATAGATTGGCTTCGCCGAACCGGCAAACGCAACCCCGGCGAGGCTTGACGCGTTCGACGCGCGAGGCCGATACTCGACGTCACGGTTGCAGGCCGTGCGACGCATCCCCTTTGCAGGCAGGGACCCACACCATGCGCACGATCCGGGAGACACCGGTGCGGATGATCGAAGGGGAGCACGCCGAGTACGGCCTGTTCCGCACGCCGTTCCACGCCCCCAACCTGATGGATGCGCCGGGGATCCCCCCGTGCCTGCGACGCTGGCGCCTGAAGGAGTGGCAGCACTGGGGCCTGCTGCATCCGGACGTGTACGTCAGCATCGCACTGGTCGATGCGAAGTACCTGGCGACGGCGTGGGTCAGCGTGTTCGATCGGCGCACCCGGCGCGTCTTCGAGCACAACCGCAAGGCGCCCTTCCACGACCTGGGCATCCCCGCCGACGTGTACGACGGCGAGGCCCGGTTCAACGCCCGGGGGTTCCGCGTCGCGATACGCAACGAACTGGCGCGCGGCAGCCACCGGATCGCGATCGACATCGCCGGCCGGCCGGGGCTTCCGGCGATCCGGGGCGAGGTCGTCGCCCGGCAGGACGTCACCGAGGTCCACCCGCTGGTCACCGCCCTGCCCTTCGGCCCCGGTCGGCCGTTCTACTCGCACAAGGCGCCCTGCCCGGTGTCCGGAACGCTGGCCATCGGCGCCGAGCGCATCGTCTTCGACGCCACCCGGGACTTCGCGATCCTCGACGAGCACAAGGCGTTCTACCCGCGCAGGACCTTCTGGCGCTGGGCGACGTTCGCGTGTCGCGACGGCAAGGGCGAGGTGCTCGGGGTCAACCTGACCCAGAACGTCATCGCCGACGACGCCGAGCAGAACGAGAACGCCCTCTGGCACGGCAACCGCCTGTCGCCGCTGGGGGCCGCGCGCTTCGACATCCCGCCGTCGCCGACCGCCCCCTGGCACATCCGCACGCTGGACGGCCGGGTCGACCTGGTGTTCCAGCCGCAGGGGGCGCGCAGCGAAAACCTGAACCTGCTGGTGCTGGCGTCGAACTTCCGGCAGCCCGTCGGGCTGTTCTCGGGCACGATGGTGGACGACGACGGCATCCGGCACGAGGTCAAGGATGTGCTGGGCGTCGTCGAGGATCACCAGGTGACCTGGTAGCGCCCGCGGGCCTTCGCCACGTGGTACCTTCCCCTTGCGGAGGCGACGATGCCGGACTTCCTCGTGACGACCATCGACAAGTTCACGTTCCGGGTGCCCACCGACCGCTTCTACAGCCCGGAAGGCGTCTGGGTGCTGTGGCTGCCCGGAGCGCCAGTGGTGCGGGTGCGCGTCGGGGTGACCGACTTCGTCCAGCAGCACGGCGGCGACGTCGCGTTCGCCACGGCGATGCCGGTGGGGACGACGGTCCAGGCGGGGGACGAGGTCGGCACGGTCGAAACCATCAAGGCGACGCTGCAACTGCTGTCGCCGGTGGACGGCCGGATCGTCGCGGTCAACCCGGCCCTGAAGGCGGCTCCGGAGGTCATCAACCAGGATCCGTACGGCGAGGGGTGGCTGGCCGAGATCGAGGTCGCGGACGGCGACGCGCAGGCTGCTGGCCTGCTGGACCCGCAGGCGTACCTCGCGCACATGAAGGCGGCTGCCGAAGAGGAGGTCGGGACGCCGTGACGGAGGGCAGGCGCAAGGTGGTCATCGTCCCGTGCAGCGGGATCGGGAAGCCCTTCGGGACCGTGGCGCGCGAGGCGGCCTACGACCTCGTGGAGGACCTGCGGCCGGATGCGACGATCCTGGTCGCCCTGTCCAAGCTGGTGCTGGGCGACGAGGAGGCCCGGGCGATCGTCGCGTCCCATCCCGTCGTCACCATCGACGGCTGCAAGCTCAACTGCGCCGCGAAGATGGTGAAGGAAAGCGGCGGGACCCCCTCTCGCGAGGTCGCGGTGCTGGAGGTCTTCCGGCAGCACAAGGACCTGAAGCCCGAGGGCATCGCGCAGCTGAACCCGGCGGGTTCCAGGCTGGCGCGGGTGCTGGCGGAGGGGCTGCTGCCTGCGATCGACGCCCTGGCCGCCGCGGCGAAGGAGGACGACCATGCCTGACCTGCCGCGGAAGAAGGCCGGGATCATCGCCTGCTCGGGCGAGGAGATCGCCTGCGGGACCGTGACGCGGCTGGCGGCCCTGAAGGTGCTGCACCAGCTGCGCGCCGACGACACCGTCACGCTCTGCCTTCCGCTGTTCCTTGCGGGTGGCGAAGGCGAACGCACCTTCGCGCGCTTCTACCCGACCATCACGGTGGACGGCTGCGAATTGAAATGCGCTGCCCGCGCGACCGAGCGCTACTCGGCGAAGCCCGCGGCGAGCCTCGTGGTCACGGAACTGGCGGCCGAGCGAGGGATCAGCGGGATCGACGGTCGGCGACGGTTGAACGAGGCTGGGCAACGGGCCGTCGAGGCCACCGCCGAGGTGCTGGCTGCGCTGGTGGACGAGGCCCTGGGCCGGACCGGACCTGCCCGGGAGGGACAACCATGAGCCGCACCGCCACCTACCACACGACGGTCCGCTGGACCGGTGAGCACTGGGGTCGCCTCACGATGGGCAACGGCCCGGACATGCCCTTTTCGGCGCCGCCGGACGCCCAGGGCCACCCGGGAGTGTTCACGCCCGAGGACGCCTTCGTCGCCGCCGCCAACACCTGCGTGATGATGATGTTCCTGTGGGCGTGCGAGCGCTTCAAGCTGGACCTGGTGTCGTTCGACTGCCGGGCCGAGGGCACCAAGGTCGTCGAGCTGGACCGGACCGAAACGTTCACGCGCCTGCTGCTGAAGCCCGTGATCCGGATCGCGGCCGGCGCCGAGGACCGGGCGGCCGTCGAGGCGCGCACGCACAAGGCCCTGGCGGCGGCGCGCAAGTACAGCCTGGTCGCCAACTCGGTGAAGTCCGAGGTGGTGATCGAGCCGGACATCACCATCGAGTGACCACGGAGGGAGCCATGGAAATCAAGGTGCTGGGCGGAGGCTGCGCCCGGTGCAAGAGGCTGGTCGAGGACGCACGCCAGGCGGTCGCGCAGGCCGGAGCGGATGCCGAGGTCGCCTACGTTTCGGACATGTCCGAGATCCTGCAGTACGACATCCCATCGACCCCGGCGATCGTCATCGATGGCCAGGTGAAGGCCGCGGGCCGCCTCCCGGGCATCCCCGAGATCGTCGCCTGGATCCGGGAGGCCGCGGTTCAGGACAGCACGCCGAAATCGTAGACCAGCGCCAGGTAGACCCCCACCAGGAGGAACACCCCCCCGGTGATCCGGCGCGCCCACTTCTCGAACGCCGCCAGCCGGTTGAACGCGACGCCGACGGAGCGGGCGCCCAGCGCCACGACCAGGGCCATCGCCAGCACCGGCAGGCCCGAGCCGACCCCGTACAGGGAAGGAAGCAGCACCCCCGACTGGTTCGCGACGGCCAGCGGCACCAGGCTGCCGAAGAACAGCGCGGCCGAGATCGGGCAGAACGACAGGGCGAACAGGGCACCCAGCAGGAAGGCGCCCAGCAGCCCCCTGCGGCCCAGGCGCTCCTGGAAGCGCGCGGCGAACGATCCCCCGACGGTCGGCAGGGACAGCAGTTCCAGCAGGAACATCCCGATCAGGATCAGCAGCGGGCCCAGGATCTGGTTCAGGTACTGCTGGAGCAGGTGGGACAGCGACGGCGCCTTCAGCAGGCTGGCGACCAGCAGCGCCCCCAGGGCCCCGTAGGTTGCCGCGCGCCCCACGGTGTACAGCAGGCCGCCCAGGAAGACCTGGCGCGGGTTTTCCAGCCGCCGCCCGACGTAGGAAATCGCCGCGATGTTGGTCGCCAGCGGGCACGGGCTGATCGACGTCAAGACGCCCAGCCAGAAGGCGGACAGGGACGCGACCACCAGTTCGGACATCACGGCGCCTCCAGCCAGGAACGCGTCTCGCCTTGCACGTACTCCTCGAACGCCGGCCTGTCCGCGACGAGGTCCCAGACCTTCCCGAGGACCTTGAAGCGCGCCGGACGGCCGTCGCGGAAATCCACCAGCACCAGGCTGCTGCCGGTCAGGCCGTAGTCCGCGTAATAGTGGTCGTCGGCCGGCTCGTCGGTGTTCACCTCGCGCCACTCCAGCACGCCGGACATCAGCGCTTCGGGGAAGCCGGTCTCGATGGCCTCCTTCGCCATGGACTCGATGGCCCGGCAGGTGTTGCACCGCTTCGTGCCGTGGAAGTAGGTCGCCACCAGTTTCCTGGGTATCGCGTTCGCTTCGACCGCAGGCGATGCCGCGCCGGTCCCGGTCGCATCCGCCTTGCGGAACACCACGAACCCCAGGCTCGCCGCGACGAACAGCAGCAAGGCCCCGGTCACGATCCGCTTCGCCGTCACGTGCCCTCCCGCCTACCGGAACAGCCGACCCAGCCGCCGCACCAGTTCGCCCCGCACGGTACGGAAGGACGCCAGGCGAGCCCGGTCGTCACCCACCGCGGCCGCCGGATCGGGCAGGCCCCAGTGCAGCCGTACCGCCTGTCCCAGCCACGCCGGGCAGACCTCCTCGGCGCACAGCGTGATCACGGCGTCCACGCGATCCGCCGGGATCTCCGGGATGCCCTTCGACCGGTGGTGCGCGATGTCGATGCCGATCTCGCCCAGCGCCTGGACGGCCAGCGGGTTCAGCGTGCCCGGGTTCGACCCGGCGGAAAACACCTCGACGCCGGGCGGCGCCAGGGACCGCGCGATCCCTTCCGCCATCTGGCTGCGGGCCGAGTTGGCCACGCACAGGAACAGGATGCCTCGCGGACGCCGCGCCTTCAGCCGGTCGGCCTCAGGCTCCCACTGCGCCTCGTTCCCGTCCATCGCGCCCTCCCGCGTCGCAGGTCCACGGCCCGGCCTACGCCGGCTTGCGGGCCGCGAACTTGGAACTGACGATCTTCCCGGCGATCTCGGAGGCCACCGCATCGAGGTCCAGGGGCGGCTGGGGGCCTTCGCTGCAGCTGCACCCGCAGCCGCAGGTCGAGGGCTCGAGCCCGGGCACCTCGGATGCGATGAACCCCTTCACCATCTCCTCGCCGTAGGGGAAGCGCTCCACCACCTCGACGTCGATGAGGCCCGCGCGCCGCAGGCCCGCCGCGTACTCGGCCTCGGACACGGCGCCGCCGACGCACGACGCGTACAGCGCCACGCTGGCCCGCACCCAGCCCGGCAGGTCCTCGACGACGATGTCCGACACGCGCATGCGGCCGCCCGGCTTCAGCACCCGGGCGATCTCGGCGAACACCCGGTCCTTTTCCGGCGACAGGTTGATGACGCAGTTGCTGATCACCCAGTCCACCGTGCCGGATTCGACGGGGAGGTCCTCGATGATGCCCTTGCGGACCTCGACATTGGCGAACCCCGCCTGCGCCACGTTGGCCCGGGCCCGGTCGATCATCTCGTCGGTCATGTCCACGCCGATGACGCGCCCAGTGGGTCCCACCTTGCGGGCGGCCACCAGCAGGTCGATGCCGGCGCCGCTGCCCAGGTCCAGCACCACGTCCCCGGGCCGCACCCCGGCGAACGCCAGCGGGTTGCCGCACCCGAAGCTGTTTTCGACCGCGTCGGCGGGCAGCCCGGCGGTGTCGTCCCCATAGCCCGCGAACTGCGCCGCGAAGCCCTTGGCGATCGCCGGTTCGTCGGCGGCCGGAACGCCGCAGCATCCCGTCCCCGCCTTCACGGCCTTCGTGTAGAACTCCGACACGCTCTTGCGAACCTGGTCCTTGTCGTCCATCACGCATGCCCTCCCAGCCCGGCCGCGTCGGCCGGCTCCCCCGCGAACCATTTCCGCCGGAACCACAGCGACACGTTGACCAGCCCGATCAGCGCCGGCACCTCGACCAGCGGCCCGATGACCGCCGCGAACGCCGCGCCGTGGTTGATCCCGAACGTCGCCACCGCCACCGCGATGGCCAGTTCGAAGTTGTTCGACGACGCGGTGAACGACAGCGTGGCCGCCTGGCCGTAACTGGCGCCGACCCGCCAGGACATCCAGAATGACGCCAGGAACATCACCACGAAGTAGATCAGCAGCGGGATCGCGATGCGGACCACGTCCAGCGGCAACTGCACGATCGTTTCGCCCTTCAGGCTGAACATCACCACGATCGTGAACAGCAGCGCCACCAGCGTGATCGGGCTGATCTTCGGGATGAACTTCGCGTGGTACCAGTCACGGCCCTTCCAGGCGATCAGGCTGAACCGCGTCACGACGCCCGCCACGAACGGGATGCCCAGGTAGATCGCCACGCTACCCGCGATCTGGCCGATCGTGATATCGACCGCGACGCCCGGCAGGCCCAGCCAGGTCGGTATGACCGTGATGAACAGCCACGCGTACACCGGGTAGAACAGCACCTGGAACACGGAGTTCAGCGCGACCAGGCCCGCGCAGTACTCGCTGTCGCCCTTCGCCAGCTCGTTCCAGACGATGACCATCGCGATGCAGCGGGCCAGCCCGATCAGGATCAGGCCGACCATGTACTCCGGAGCATCGCGCAGGAACAGCACTGCCAGCCCGAACATCAGGAGGGGACCCACGATCCAGTTCTGGACCAGCGACAGCAGCAGCACCCGCCAGTTGCGGAACACCGGCCCCATGTCCTCGTAGCGGACCTTCGCCAGAGGGGGGTACATCATCAGGATCAGGCCGATCGCGATGGGCAGGGACGTGGTGCCGACGCTGAACCGGTTCAGGAACGGCACGACGCCGGGGAACACGTAGAACGACCCGACCCCGGCCGCCATCGCCAGGAAGATCCAGAGCGTCAGGTACCGGTCCAGGAAGGACAGGCGCGCCACGACACCCCGGGACTCGTCCACGTGCGCCTTCACTTCGTCCTCCATGAAAGCCGCCCCGAGACCGGGAGGCAGCAACCCGCACGAATCCCGAGACGGCCCCCGGGAATGCCCCCGTCGGTCAACACGTCGCGCCCCCGTCTGCCCCGGCCGCGGCGGCCTCCCGGCAGGTCTGCAGCTGCCCCTTCGCACAGGACCACTCGTCCAGCCGCCGCTCGACCTCGCCGAGGTCCCGTGCCGCCAGGATCGGCCCGATTGCGTCCAGCACCGCCGCCGGATCCGGTTCGGGATCCGGTCGCACCCGGTAGTAGACCCAGACCGCCTCGCGCCGGTCGCGGACCAGTCCCGCGTGGGCCAGCGCGCGCAGGTGCCGCGACGCCTTGGATTGCGTGATCCCCATCGCCACGACGAAGTCGCAGACGCACAGTTCCCCGCGCCGCAGCATCAGCGCCATCATGCCCAGCCGCGTCTCGTCGCACAGCGCCTTGAAGACGTCGGACAGGTTCCGCATGGGGACCTCCTTCCGGCACTCGCCGGTCCCGGACATGCATATAACCGCTTTCCCGGTTATCCGCAAGTCCCAGAGATCGATCTGCGAAGGGCGGGGCCCTCGTCCGCCTCGACGCGGTCGGATTCCTCCGCTACGCTCGCACGGTGTCGCATTCTGCGAGGCTCCCGTGCACCGTTCAACCGCGCTCGCGACCGGGTTGGCCTTGCTGGCGGGCCTGGGCGGGTGCGCGGACTCGCCGCCCCTCTCTCCGGCAGGCGACCCCTGCGACTTCGACACGCTGACCGAGGCGACCGTTCCGGCATCCCCGGGGTCCTACCGTGCCGGCGACTTCCGCATCGGCCTGGCCATCGACGGCTCGCTGGACGTCACCCATATCGACGAGCCGGGCCGCAGCCTGTTCCACGTGCCCGGAGCCGCGGGCCTGCGGGCGCTGCGGACGGTGCTGCAGGTCGCGGAAAGCCAGGGGGCGCTGACCCTGACCGAGGCGCCGGGCCCGACGTGTGTCGCCGCCCCGCCGACCACGGTGACCCGGGACGGCCGGCGCCTGATCCTCTGGGGTGCCTTCGAGGCCGGCGACCCGGCCTGCGCCGGGATGACCTGGAACGCCCAGGTGTGCCAGCCCGTGGCGCACCAACTGTCGATCGAAATCCGCCTGCAGCGCGTATCGGGCGGCGCGCTGGCGCTGGCGGTGTCGTCGGACCCGGACGAGCGGGTCTTCGGCCTCGGCGAGCAGTTCCCCCGGGACACGCTGGACCTGAAAGGGCGGCAGATCCCGGTCGTGGTGCAGGAACAGGGCATCGGTCGGGGCGAGGCTACGATCAGCGAAACGATGGAACTGCTGTCCCCGGGATCCTCGGGCAGCGAGGACAGCACCTACTACGCGGCGCCCCACGTGGTGACCAGCCGGAACCGGTCGTTCTTCCTGTTGAACGGCGAGGTGTCGTTCTTCGACCTGACCGCGCCCGACCGCATCGACGTGCGGGTATACGGCCCCGCGATGCGACTGCGGGTGCTGCACGGCGCCTCCCCGCTGGAACTGGTCGAGCGCTTCACCGAGACCACGGGGCGCATGCGCGAGCCACCCGCCTGGATCGACCAGGGCGCCATCGTGGCGCTGGCCCGGGACCTGTCCGACGGGCTGGACAAGGCGGCGCTGCTGCGCCAGCACGGCGCCCGCATCGCCGCGGTGTGGAACCAGACCTGGTGCGGCACCGCGAAGACGCTGATCGGCGAGCAGGTGCTGTGGAACTGGGCGCTGTCGCCGGCACGGGAGGCGCCCTGGGGAGCCTGGGTGGACGCGCTGGACGCCGCCGGCGCACGGGCCCTGTGCTACGTGAACCCGATGTTCCGGGACCTGCCGGCCGACGCCGACGCAGGCACGCGCAACCTGTACCGCGAGGCGGTGGATGGCGGGTTCGTGGTGCGCACGGCCGAGGGTCCGCCCTACCTGCTGCAGCAGGGCGTGTTCGAGGTGGCGCTGCTGGACCTGTCGAACCCCGCCGCCCGGACCTGGATGAAGGGCGTGCTGCGCGACGAACTGCTGGGCCGGGCCCGCTGCAGCGGGTGGATGGCGGACTTCGGCGAGGCCCTGCCCTTCGACGCGGTGCTGGCGTCGGGCGTGCCGGCGGCGGACTGGCACAACGAGTATCCCGTCCAGTGGGCGCGCCTGCAGCGGGAGGCCCTCGAGGAGGCCGGGCGCCTGGACGACGTGCTGGTGTTCCACCGCTCGGGCTTCACCGCCACGCCGACGTTCAGCGGGATGCAGTGGGAGGGCGACCAGACCGTGACCTGGGACCGGTTCGACGGGATGCGCAGCGCGCTGAACGGCCTGCTGAACGGGGCCTGGTCCGGCATCGCGCTGAACCACTCGGACGCGGGGGGGTACACCGGCGTGCCGATCGGGGACGTCCCGGTCGTCAGGAGCGCGGACCTGCTGCAGCGCTGGGTCGAAATGAACGCGTTCACCGCGCTGCTGCGGACCCACGAAGGCAACCAGCCGGCCGCCAACGCGCAGGTGTACGGCGACGACGCGCTGGCCGACCACTTCGCGCGGTTCACCCGGGTCTTCACCGCGCTGGCGCCCTACCGGCGAGCGCTGTACCGGGAGGCGGCGACGAAGGGCTGGCCCGTGGTGCGCCCCCTGGCCATGCACGCCCCCGACGTCGAACGCGCCTGGACCGTCAGCGACGAGTTCCTGCTGGGACGCGACGTGCTGGTGGCGCCGGTGTTCGAGCCCTGCGGCGACGTTGCCGGCTGCGCGTTGACCCGGGCCGCCTGGCTTCCGCCGGGCGAATGGGTCCACCTGTGGACAGGCACGACGTACGGGACGGCCGGAGGGGCTTCGGGGACCGACGTCACGGTGGCGGCACCCCTCGGCCAACCGCCGGTGTTCCTGCGGGCCGGGACCGGGATCGCGGCGTCGCTGCCCGACGCGCTGCGCGCCGAGGGGATCGCGATCCCGTGAACGCCGCCTGGACGGGACCGCAGGACGATCGTCAGCCGCAGAAGTAGCCGTCGGAACACGGCAACTGGCCCGGGCACTTCTTGCCCCCGCTGCAGGTCCAAAGGCAGACGCCGGTTCCCCCGATGGCCTGGCAGGTCACCGTGGTGCCGGGGGCGATCGCCAGGCACTGGTCCGTTGTGGTGCACTGGATGTTGCAGTGGGCCGGCGTGTACTGGCCCGCGATGCAGTCCATGCTCATGGCGCATTCGCTGGCGTCCTTGCACAGTTCGCCGGCGCCCTTGGTGCCCACGGCCGGCACGTCGGCAGCCCCGGGATCGGAAACGCCGGGGTCCGTGGGGCCCGGGTCCTGCACGGGCACGTCCATCACTCCCGGGTCCACGGTGCCGGGGTCCAGGAGGCCCGGATCGAGCGCGCCGGGGTCCGATTCATCGACGTCCGGGGCCAGCCGATCGGTGACGATGTCCACGGAGACGTCGGCAATCACGTCCGCCGGACCGGGGTCGGACCCCACGTCCAAGGCCCCCGGGTCGGTGCCCGGGTCGGAGCCGCCTCCGCACGCGGCCACGATCAGCAGCGTCACCAGCGCGAACAGGCGAATCGAGCGGGTCATCCTGCACTCCTGCGAAGGGCCCGGGGCCGCCGCATGATGCGCGGCCTCGATGCGCGATCCTACACATCCGCGCCCTCCGGGGAAGCCCGGATGCACGGACCCCCGGGTCCATGTCGCACCCCCGATCTATCCTCGCGAGTGGGTGAACGGAGGTTCAGTGATGGGCATCAATCGTGCGGAAATCGGCGACCTGGTCCTGATGGGCATCGCGATGCTGGCCGTCCTCTGCTGCATCGTGAGGTAGGGCTCGACGCGACCTCGCCCCCGACAGGGTGTCGCCCCCCTTTGCAGACAAAGCGGGGATTGACGAAACGGCCCCGCCGGTGGTACTCCGCTACAGCCTTTTCCCGAGGAGGATTCCATGGGCGCCAAGACGTACACGTTCCCCCATGCACTGGGACGCGAGGAAGCCATCAAGCGCGCGGCGCCGATGGCCGAGAACCTCGCCAAGAAGTACATGATGAAGGTGACCTCGACCGACACCGGGTTCGAGATGGCCGGCAAGGGCACCAGCGCCAAGGTGGTGGTGACCGACACGACCGTCCAGATCACGATGGAACTGCCGTTCCTGATCGAGAAACTGGCCGGCAACCAGATCGAGTCGGAACTGAACTACAAGGTCCCGAAGGCCCTGGCCTGACCGCCTCGCCCCTTCGTCCGCGCGTTGATGGCTGGCGGCGCGACGCCCGAAATGGGATACTGTGCCCGGCGATTGCGTGACCGGTGCAGGTCGCATCCTTCCACTTCGTCCCATGCCCCGGAGGATTCTTGGACACTACGACGTTCCTGGGACTCGGTTGCGCCGAGCCCTTCCTGTCCGCCCTGGACCAGCGCGGCTTCCACACCCCGACCGAGGTCCAGGCGGAATGCTTCCAGCCGGGGATGGAAGGTCGGGACCTGCTGGTGCAGAGCCGCACCGGAAGCGGCAAGACGCTGGCCTTCGGCCTGCCCTTGATGCACCGGCTGTCCAACGAGGGGCACGCGCAGGCCATCGTGCTGACGCCGACCCGCGAACTGGCCCAGCAGGTGGCGGCCGAACTGCGCAGCGTGATGCCGCGGCTTCCGATCGCGTTGCTGGTCGGCGGCAGCAGCTACGACCCGCAGTTGTCGGCCCTGCGCCTGGGCGCGCCGGTGGTAGTGGGGACGCCGGGCCGCGTGCTGGACCACCTGGAACGCGGCACGCTGGACCTCGCCACGGTGACGATGGTGGTGCTGGACGAGTGCGACGAGATGCTGAACATGGGCTTCATCGAGGACGTCGAAAAGATCCTCGCGCAGACCCACGACGACCCGCAGACGTACCTCTTTTCGGCCACCCTGCCCGCCCCCATCGCCAGCCTTGCGCGCCGCTTCCTGAAGGACCCGCACCGGGTGTCGCTGGGCGACTCCGGGGGCGTCACGTCCCACGCGGACATCGCGCACACGCCGTGCCTGGTGGACGAGCGGCAGCACACGCGGGCGCTGGTGAACTTCCTGCTGCTGGACGAACCGTCGTCGGCGCTGATCTTTTCCAAGCGCCGGCAGGAGGCCGAGGAGATCGCCGAGGCCCTGCGCGAGGCCGGCCTGGCCGCGGAGTACCTCCACGGGGACCTGGTCCAGAGCGTCCGCACCCGGATCATGAACGCGTTCAAGGAAGGGAAGCTGCGGTACCTGGTGGCCACCGACGTGGCGGCCCGGGGCATCGACGTCGAGAACATGCCGCTGGTGGTGCACGTCGGGATCCCGATGCTGCTGGAAAACTACATCCACCGGTCGGGACGAACGGGCCGCGCCGGCCAGAAGGGGACCAGCCTGGCGCTGGTGGGGTTCAAGGAGTCGCGCATCCTGGCGGCCTGGGCGCGCCGGGGCGGTCTGACGCTGGACTGGCGTCCCGTGCCGACCCGCGACGAGATCCGCGAGGCGCGCTCCCGCCGCCTGGCGGAACGCGTCGGCACCCCCGAGGCTCCCACCCGCTTCATCGGGCTGGCCCGGAAGCTGCTGGCGGAACGCGCGCCGGAAGCGCTGGTGTCGATCCTGCTGTCGATGATCGAAACCGAGTCCCACTCGGGATTCGACATCCCGGAACCGCCCCGGGGCGGTTACGGGGACGATCGGGAGCGCCGGCCCTACGCGCCGCGCTACGGGCCGAAGCCGGCCTGGAAGACGGGACCGCGGACCGACGGGCGCCCGGACTCGCGCCCCGATCAACGTCCGGAAACGCGCTCCTCGCCGCGGTCCGCGCCTCGCGATGAGGGCCGCAGGCCGTTCACGCGCGGCGGGCCCAAGAAGCCCGGGCGCTGATCCGGCCGTTCCTCGGCCACCGGCGATTCCGCATCGCCGGTCGACTCCCTGCCCGTCCTCGCGTCTCCCGACAGGCCTTCCTGCTCGGTCCGCGCCCACTTGAAATCGATCCCGCACATGCTGCACCTCCACGCGCCGTCCCGGGGCCGCACCGCCACAAAACCCGGGCCGTCGCCCGTACCATCGGGCGCGCGGATCGTCCGCGCAAGGCCCGCGCCTCGGCGCCTTCCCGCCGGACGACCTCGAACCCTGCGGCCTCCTTTCCGGGACCGGGCCCGTGTGCTACACAGGACGACGCACCCTGGCGAGGTCGGGAAACCGAGGTGAACGTGACCGGGCGACGCATCCTGGCCCTCGTCGGCGGCCTGCTCCTGCTGGCCGCGGCGGCGGCCGCGATCGGTTCGATCCCGCGCGGCTGGCGCGAGTTCGCCTACACCTGGTTCGACTTCTTCGACTACGCGCCCCGCTTCCGCACGGCCCTGTTCGCGCCGATGTGCGGGTTCACGCCCGAGCAGTTGTCCAGCCACGCGGCGCGCCTGATGCTGCTGGGGCCGGCCTGCGTGCTGATCGGCGTGGCGCTGGCCGGTCTCGCGGGGCGCCGGAAGCTGCCGCCGTGGATCGGCGCCGCCGCGCCGGTGACGGCGGCCGCGCTGGTGCTGCTGGCCGCATTGCTGGTGCTGCGCGGCATCCCGCTGCAGGACGACGAGGCGACGTACCTGGTGCAGGGGCACCTTCTGGCGGATGGCGATCTGCTGGCGCCGCCGATCCCCGCCGCCGCGCAGTTCCAGGAAGCGTTCACGATCTTCACCGACCAGGGCACCACCGGGAAGTACCTGTTCGGCGAACCGCTGATGCTGGCGTTCGGCATCCGGCTGGGGTTCCCGCTGCTGCTGCACCTGCTGCTGGCCGCCGCCACCGTGGCGTTCGTGCGCCGGGCAGCCCGCCGGGATTCGACCGACGCGGTTGCCGGCGGCGCCGCGATGCTGCTGGCCCTCAGCCCGGGCTTCGTGCTGACCACCGCCTGCCCGCTCAGCCAGGCGCCGGCGCTGGCCGGGGTGGCGGTGGCGGTCTGGGCCGTCGGGCGCGGGGGCGTGTCGGGGGGCGTGTGGGCGGGCCTGGCGATGGGACTGGCGCTGGCCGCTCGCCCGCAGATGGCCCTGCCCGCGGGCGCGGTCGTCGGGGCGATGGCGTTGTGGTCCGACCGGCGCGCGCTGGGCGGCATGGTCCTCGGGATCGCCCCCTGGGTGCTGGCGATCCTGGCCTACGACGCCGCGGTGACGGGCAACCCGCTGACGCTGCCGTGGGCGCTGGCCGGGACCGAGCAGTTCGGGTTCGGCGCCGAGGTCGCGCCGGGCATCTCCCACACCGTGGGCGACGGGTTCCTCGCGGCGGCCTTCGCGGCCATCCGGCTGAACGGCTGGGCCCTGGGCTGGCCCGTGTCGCTGGCTGCGCCGATCGCCTGGCTGGCGTGCGGAATGCCGCGGCGCAAGGCCGTCGCGCCGTGGGCGTGGATCGCGCTGGCGACGTTCGTGTTCCACATCGGCTACTACTCGATCGGCACCAGCGATACCGGTGCCATCTACCACCACGCGGCGATCCCGTTCTTCGCGCTGTCGGCCGCCGCGGTCGTCGAGAAATTGGCCGCCACGCGCTGGCGGGGCGTCGCCGCGGGCATCCTGGTCGCGATGGTGCTGCTGGGGACCACCACGTTCTTCGCAGAGCAGGCAGCCCGCCTGGTGCGCCTGACCGATCGGATCGCGATGGCGGCCCCGGCCACGCCGCATGACCGGCCGACGCTGGTGCTGCAGGAACGCTTCCCGGCAGGACGCCCGATCGCCGGGTGGGTGTGGGGCATCCCCTTCAGGCCCCGCTCCCCGGACGACACCGTGGTCCGGTATCCGCGAGCCTCGGGGCCGTCGGTGGCGTACCTGCGCGCCACACATGCCGATCGCGACTGCGTGTACCAGTGGTTCGACTATGGAAGCCTGTCGGCTCGCGAGGTCCCGTGCGACGACATGGGACCGATCGTGGCGCGGGTCGCCGCATCGCAGCGCGCCGACGACTACCCCTCGCCCGACGACCTCGACGGCCGCCCTCGCATCGACGGGTGGTCCTACGCCTTCCCGTGGCTGCCGGGGATCGGATCGACCGGATCCCCCTGAGCCCGGTTCCCCTTTCCCCGGGACCGGCGCGTTGGCGCGAACGAAAGCGCGGCCGATGCGCCTACAGTTTGATCGCCACGCCAGCCATGAAGCTGGCCGATGGCCACACCCACGTCCCGCCCTTCACCACCCGGATCGACGGGCCCACGTCGATGGGCGTGACCCAGACGTTCAGCTTGGGGAGGACCGTGAACTCGACGCCCGCCCGGACCAGCAGCGGGATCCGGGCCAGGAACCCGGGGGTGGCGATGAACGTCAACGGGATGTGCATCCCGAAATAGACCGCCAGCCAGCCCAGCGGACGCACCGTGGCGGTCACGTCCGGCTCCAGCCGGATGCCGAACGAAAACCCGGTGCGGTACACGTGGTGTCCACCGAAGCCCAGGCCGCCATAGCCGCCGCCCCAGTAGCCGAACACCAGGTCGAGGGCCGGGTTGACGGACAGGTCCCACATGCCCTGGTGCATCACGTTGATCTTCACCTGGGCCCCGATCGTGTTCCCGAGGTTCAGGAACAGGTCTTCCCCGTAGAAGAACGTGAACCGGGGCACGATCTCCAGCCCCGCGACCGGGATGTGGATGCCCAGGTACAGTTCCGGGTAGCCGGCGGCGACGTCGAACGCGATCGGTCCCGGCTTCAACAGTTCGGCCCCCTGGGCCGTCCAGTCGCCATCGACAGCCTTCGCGGGAGCCGCGACGAGAAGTACACCCAGCACGAGCAGCAACCAGCCTTTCCGCATGACAAGCCTCCCTGGGAACACCTGGTAGATTCCTTTTCCGCGTACCCTTCGATCCCATGCTACAGGCCCGGTCCCCGGGTACCATGGGTGCGGCGCGAAGCGCAGGTTTCTTCTTGATGTTCCCGGGCGCTGGGACCGTTTTCGATGCGGCCATCGGACCGGCCCGCGGAGTCCCGGTTCGACGCAACCTTCGGGTCGGATTCGCCGCCGGCAGGCCGAGGGGGGATTCGGTATCATTGCGCCTGGACAGATCCCAGGGGGGGGGGAATGCGACCGCACCGTCGCGCTTGCGCGGCCATCGTGCTGCTGTTCGGGGCCTGCCTTCCCTGGAAGCCGTCGCACCCGGAGGGCATCGACATCGTGCGGACGCCGGATGTGCAGCCCGCGGATCCCGGCCCCGGGGATCCCGGCCCCGGGGATCCCGGGTCGGCCGACGTGCCGCCGGGCCCGCGAGTGGACTGCAAGTCCTGCACGACGGACCTCGAATGCGGGGGCGGCGCCCGGTGCCTGAGGATGGGCACGACCCGGGCCTGCCTTCAGCCATGCGTGGACAACCGGGACTGCCCCCCGGCCTACTTCTGCTATGACGGGCGCACCGACGGGAGGTTCTGCCAGCCCCAGTCAGCGGCCTGCGTCCCGTGCGCGTTCGATGCGCCGTGCGCCGACGGCCTCGCCTGCGATTTCGTCACCGGCGAGTGCAGGGCCGGGGGGACGACCTGCTGCCCGTGCACCTGGGACTTCGACTGCGTGCCCGGGGGACGCTGCTTCAAGCAGGTCGGCCAGGCCCTGGGCGCGTGCGTGGACGAGTGCGGCCCGGGCCGGCCTTGCAAGGACACGGCGAAGTTCGCCTGCCGGGAGGATTCCCATGGCATCCCGGTGTGCCAACCCCTCGGCCCCGACATCTGCGGGGCCTGCCCGGCGGACCGCCCCTACCCGGGCCGGACGTGCGGCGACTGCTGGGCGTGCGCGGAAGACAGCCACTGCACGAGGCCCCCCCTCCTGTCGTGTTCGCCGGACACGCACATCTGCGTCGCAAACCCTCCCTTGTGCCTGGCCGACAGCGCCTGCGGCCCCGACGAGCACTGCGACCCGGGCACGTTCGCATGCGGCGGCTACTGCCTGGGCGGGCGCCACGAGTGCGCCGACGGCTTCTGCATGGACTGCTGCCGGGACGAGGACTGCGCACCCAACTACCAGGGAGCCTGCCAGAACGGCGTCTGCGGAGGAAACACCGATCCCTGCAACGGCCAGTGCCCGGGAACCCAGTTCCCGGTCTGCCTGACCATCAACAACGTCCCCCAGTGCGTGCAGTGCGGCAGCGACCTCGACTGCCAGGTGCCGGCGGGGCAGGCGCCCTGCACCTGCACGGGAGACCCGACCTACACCTGCGTGACGACCGTCGGGAACATCTGCCCGACGCCCAGCCCCCCCTGCATGTCCGACTACGAGTGCACCCCGATCGACGTGTCCTGCACCTGCGTGGGCGGCCCCGTGAACCGGTGCGTGTGGCCGGACGGAAAGCCATGCGCCGGGTCGGGCTGCTTCGCGTTCTGCATGTCCGACGCCGATTGCGTCCCGATGCCGGCGCGATGCGCAATCCCGTCCCCTCAACACGGGGGAATCTGCGCCGCGCTGGACGGGAGTTGCGACGGGTCATCGACCTGCTGCGGCGCGGGCCGGAGCTGCGCGAATCTCCCGCAGATCCTCGAACCCGTCACGTCCGCCGGAACGACCGTTTCGCCGGTGTGCACCTGCGACACGCTGCGGCCGTGCCTGGCGGGCGTTCCTTGCACGCCCGCGCCGGACCTGTGCGCGCTGCCCCACCTGGGGTCGATCTTCTGCCCCGGCGGCGTGCCGGACGCGCGTATCAACGACGGCCTCTGCGTCGATGGTGCGGAGCTGGACGCCCGGTTGTTCCCGGCGAAGTAGGCCCGGGCGGCACGCTCCTCCTGCGATGTCACGATCACCCGGCCCGGGCCGTCGGCCCGCCAGGCGAACCGGCTTTCGGCCGGCAGGACCCATCGGTTCGCGGCCGCTCCCCTACGCCTGCCCGTGCTTCACCAGGACGTGGATCTTCATGGTCGTGGCCCAGTTGCGAATCGTCACGGCCTCGCCCAGCACGCGGCCGACCGCCTCGGGCAGGCGGCTTTCCAGCAGGCCGTCGGGGCACCACAGGTACGCGACGCGCACGCCGATCGACAGGGCCTCGGGCGCCCACTGCGGGTGCGACAGGGGTTCCAGTCGCGAGCGGTCCGCCGGGTTCGCGAGGAAGGCGACGAACAGCCGGGACGGGTCGGTGGCGATCCCGACCAGCGGGTTGTCCGCGACGACGACGTCCAGTTCCTGCCCGGTGAGCACCGTGACGCGGGCCTCGACGCCCAGCCGCGTGACCAGCGCCCCGGCGATGCGGGCCGCCAGATCGTCCGGGGACGCGCCGGACGCCGCGAACACCACGTTGCCGCTGTTCAGCAGCGTGCGCACGTCACGCCCGCCCAGATCCTCGACCAGCGCACGCAGGTCGGCCATCGCCACCCGCTTCGCGCGCCCCACGTTGATGCCCCTGAGCAGCGCCACGAAGCGGTCTTCCGCCATGCGCCTTCCTCCTCGCCACGCCCGGGTCCCATCCCATTTCTACAGGGTCGTTGGCGGGCGTCAACATCGCGCGGGTCCGGGCCCGTGTCCACGCGGCCGGCTACTCCCGGGCCAGCGCCTCGATGGGGTCCAGCCGGGCGGCCTTCCGGGCGGGAAGATAGCCGAAGATGATCCCCGTCAGGAACGCGCACCCGAAGGCGATGGCGATCGGCGCGACCGTGAAGATCACGCGCCATCCCGCGATAGCGGACGTCGACAGGCCACCGCCGATGCCGACCAGGACCCCCGCCAGCCCGCCGATGAAGCAGACCATCACGGCCTCGGTGAGGAACTGGAACATCACGTCGAAGCTGCGAGCGCCGATCGCCATCCGGATGCCGATCTCGCGGGTCCGCTCGGTCACCGACACCAGCATGATGTTCATCACGCCGATCCCGCCGACCACCAGCGAGATGACCGCGATCGCCGCCAGCAGGTAGGTCAGCGTGTTCTGCGTCTCGTTGGCCGTGGCGATGGTGTCGGCCATGTTCCGGATGTTGAAGTCCTCCTTGCGATGGCGGGTCATCAGCAGCGTGTGCAGCCCGGCCTGCACCGCGCTCATGTCGGCGCCCGCCTTCACCCTCACCACGATGTGCTTGAAGAAGCGCTGCCCGAAGATGCGCGCCCCGGCGGTCGTGTAGGGCAGCCACACGGAGTTGTCCAGGTCGTCCCCCCGCGGGGTCGAACCCTTGCTCGCCATCACGCCGATGACCAGGAACGGCGCGCTCCCGATCAGCACGTACTGCCCCAGCGGGTCGGTCCCGCCGGGGAACAGGTTCCTCGCGACGGTCTTCCCGATCGCGACGACCTGGGCATAGCGCTTCACGTGTTCCGCCGAAAAGAACACCCCGCTCTCGACCGGCCAGTCGTGCACCCCCGGAAATGCCTCGCCGGTCCCCACCGCCGTGATGGTCAGGTCCTGCTCGCCGAAGCGCAGCAGCGACGACAGCTCGGTTTCGGGAATCACCGCCTCGACACCCGGCACGCCGGCGATGGAGGGCAGGTCCTCGGGCAGGAAGCTGGTCACGACCTGGCCCGAGGCGCGCACGTTCGGCGGCCCGCGCTCGATCGTCAACAGGTCGGTACCCATGGCCTGGATGCGTTCCAGCACCTCCTGCTTGGCGCCGTTGCCGATCGCCATCAACGCGACCACCGACGCGACGCCGATGATGATGCCCAGCATGGTCAAGGCGGTCCGCAGCGGATTGTGCAGCAGCGACCGCAACGCCATCATCAGCGCCTCGCCCAGCACCGCCACGCCCGGTCGGGCATCCGGCACCACGCGGCCCGGCTGCGCCTGCCCCCCTCCGTCGCCCCCGGGCTGCAGTTCGTCGGACGTGATCCGCCCGTCCTTGATGCGGACGATGCGACGGGCATGGGCCGCGATGTCGCTGTCATGCGTCACCAGGATGATCGTGCGCCCCTGCGAATGGAGCGTCTCCAGGATGCCCATGACTTCCTTCCCGCCCTGGCTGTCCAGCGCCCCGGTGGGTTCGTCGGCCAGGATGACGGCCCCGCCGTTCATCAGCGCGCGGGCGATGCTGACGCGCTGCTGCTGGCCTCCCGACAGCTGGCTGGGATGGTGCTGCAGCCGGTCGCCCAGGCCCAGTTCCCGCAGCAGGTCGCCGGCGTGCGCCGCGCGCTTCGCCTTCGCGATGCCCCGGTACACCGCCGGGATTTCCGCATTTTCCACGGCGCTCAGGTCGGACATCAGGTTGTAGCGCTGGAAGATGAAGCCGAAGGTGTCGCGCCGCAGCGCGGCCAGCGCATCGCCGTTCAGGCTGGCCACGTCGACGCCGCGGATGCGATAGGTCCCGTTCGACGGCTTGTCCAGGCAGCCGATGATGTTCATCAACGTGGACTTGCCGGAACCGGAGGCGCCCATGATGGCGACGAACTCGCCGGCCTGGATCACCAGGCCCACGTCCGTGAGCACCGTCAGCGGCGCGCCGCCCGACGTGTAGGTCCGGCCGACGGCCACCAGTTCCAGCAGCGGTTGCGTCCTCATCGGGCCTTCCGGGCGCTCAGCGCGCTCTGCGAGCCCTGCGCAACGTCCTGTGCCACGGCTTCCCGGATCACGACCTGCTCGCCTTCCTTCAGGCCGCTCGCGACCACCGCGAAGATCTCGCTCTTGATGCCCAGCCGGATCGCGCGCGGCTCAAGGCTGCCGTCCTCCATCAGCACCTGGACGTTGATCGCGGCGCCTTCGGCGGCATTGTCGATCGCGGCCGTGGGGACCAGCAGGGCGCCCTTCGCCTGCGCCAGCACGATGAAGACCTGCGCCGTCATCTGGATCTTCAGTTCGCGCTCCGGGTTCGGGATGTCGAACAGCACGTCGTAGAACACCACGTTGTTGATCAGCTCCGGGGTGGGCAGGATCTGCCGGATGGTGCCATCCCAGCGCTTCGGCTGGCCCAGCACCGTGAAGTGCACGTCCTGGCCCAGCTTCACGCGCACGATGTCCGCTTCCGAGACCTGCGCCCAGACCGTCACGGTGCCCAGATCGGCGATCCGCAGGATGTTGGGCGCCTGCTGGTTGGCGTTCAGCGTCTGCCCTTCCAGCAGGCTGATGGAAACCACCTCGCCCGCCATGGGAGCCGTGATCTTCGTGTAGCCCACGTTGGCCTCGGCGGTGTCGATGGCGGCCGTGGCCTGCTTCATCTGCGCGGAAAGCGACGCGACGTCGGCGAGGGCGACGTCGTAGGCGGCCTGCGTGATGTCGCGGTCGGCGGGCGCGATGAACCCTTCCATCGCCGACGCGTCGTTGCGTGAACGCTGCAGCCTGGCCAGGCCCAACTGCGCCCGCTTCAGGGATCGCTGCGCGGTCATGCTTTCCAGCGTGGCGCGGGCCGACGTGAGGGCGGTGCCCGCCAGCACCGGATCGATTTCGGCGAGCAGTTGGTTCTTTTCGACCCGGTCGCCCCGGATGACCTTCAGCGACTTCAGCTTACCCGAGGTCTGGGCGCCGACATCGACATACTGGATGGGCTGCACGATGCCCGCCGCCACGACGGTGCTCTCGACGTCGCCGCGTTCGACGGTCGCCGTGACGTAGTGCACCTCGGCCTTGCCGAGTCCCCAGCACAACCCCAACCCGCCCGCGATGATGCCGATGAGAGCGCCGATCAGCCACGGGTAGCGGCGGCGCACGAAGGCCGTGAACCCCCGCGGACGCGCCGTGGGAGGCGTCGCGGACGGCGGGCTGGCAGCAGGAGCGGGTTCGGTCACCGGACGGTTGTCCGTCGTTTCCATCGTCTGGTTTCCCTGCCGCGGGGTGTTCGCGGCCCTGCCCCGGAACAGCGCGGAGTGCCGACCTCGGCTCGATCCGCCCTACCGCACGGGATGCTGCAATAGGCATGCCGGTACCCTCGGACGATGGCCGGGACGTCCCAGGCCACCGGGCCTCAGGCGCGACTGCGGCGCGGGCGTCCATCATTCTGGTCGCTGCCCGGCCCGATTTGACCGGGGCCAACCGTCGGCGCAGCCGCGTCTGCCGTCGTTTCGTTGCCGAATCGCCCGGTTCTCCCAGGCCCGCATGAACCGGCCCCGTTGGCGCGGATGCTGCATGCCCGCACCGAGGGAAACCGGATGCCAGCCGGGGCCCGGGACGAACCCGGGACGGTGGCCGCTCCGTATGAAGGATCGATCGAGGGGGGACGATGCCCGTGCAGCGATTCGCTTTCCATCTGCGGCAACCGGAAGGTTCGAAGCTGCCTGCGCTGCTCGCGCTGTTCGCGATCTGCCTGCCGGCCACCCTGGCCTCGGGCAAGGAGCGCGACGCCGGCAAGACGCCGTCCCCTCCCGCGGCAGAGGCCCAAAAGGACGCCCGGAAATGGGGACACGCGCTTGAATGCAAGCCGATCCCCGACCGCCCGGTGCTGCCGTCGCCCGAGGTGACCATCTCGATCGACGGCCTCACGCTGCACCTGGTCGATACCTCCACCGGGTTCGATCGCGTCTATCCCGTCGGCGTCGGCGCGATCCGGCGCGGCAGGATGCTGACCGGGACCTCGGCGGCGGCCCCGAAGGGCCGGTACCACGCGAAGCTGGACGTGCCGGCGTTCCGGGACCTTCGCGAACCCAGGGTCCGCTGGGCCTGGAACTACAGTTGCCGGTTCTGGTGGCAGGATCCGAAGACGGACGAACTGCTGCCGGTCTATGCAGGGCTGCCGTTCATCCGCATTCAGGAGGCGGGCGGCTCGGACCTGGGAATCCACGGACCGGCCGAGGACACCCGCCGCGAGGACGGCGGCAGGCTGCGCCGGGGGTTCGTTTCGCACGGCTGCATCCGCATGGATCCGGACGGCATCCTCGACCTGTACGCCCGGACGCGCGGAAAGCGATTCCCCATTCGCATCCTCGAGGAAGCCGAGCGGCGCGAGGACGGCATCGCGGTCGATGTGCCCGACCGGTGGCTGCTGTCGGAGTGCGCGAAGGACGCGGATTGCAGTTTCAAGGGCGGGATCTGCCGGAAGAACCCGTATGCACAGAACGGGTTCTGCACCGCCGCGTGCACCGCCGCCTGCCCCCTACGTGCCGGCCAGGCGGGTTCGGTCTGCGTGGTCGATCCCGACGCCACGGAACGGGGCATGTGCACCATCGAGGCGTCCGGATTCAACAACCAGTGCAGGCGCTTCACTGGCTTTGCGAGGCGGTCCGGCCAGAGGCGCTTCGGGTCGTCGAAGGCGAGGTCGTCCGTGTGCCTGCCCGGCGGTACGCTCCACGCGAAGTGACGTTCCTCGCCAGGCATGGCCGACGCGACTCGCCTGTCAGACAGGAATCGTCCTCAGCCCGGAAAGCCCGAAGAGGCTGGCATGGGCGCTGCACACGCCGCAGCAGCGGTCGTCGAAGCGGCACCGCACGCAGTCCCCGGATTTGACCCGCCGATTCGGGGGGGGCGCTTCCCCCGGGGCCAGGTAGACGATTTCCGGCAGCGGCCGCCCCTCCGGAAGGACGACGCGGGCAGGTTCGCGCACCACGCACGGAGGCGGGGAGCACTCCCCGAAGAACGGTTCCAGCGCCAATCCCAACGCATCGAAGAGCGGCATCGCCTGGTCCAGCGCACGTCCCATCACGTCCAGGGGAACGGCCAGTTCCGGGACCTTCCGGTGCCCGTCCTCGTTCATCATCGTGAGGAACACGGTCCCTTTCCCAGGATAGGGAGCCAACAGCCTCGCCACGAACCGCAGGTAGCCGCGCAGCGACCGGATGTTCCAGCGGTTGAGGACCAGGTTCAGGGTCACGTCCCCCCCCAGCGACAGCAGGCTCCGAATCCCCGCGATCGCCCGTGGGAACTGGCCGTGGCTGCACGTGATCCGGTCGTACGTCGCGGCCCGGTGCGAATGGAAGGAAACGAAGAAGGTTCCCACGCCCGCCTCGACGATCCTCCGGGTGAAGCCCAGGTCCGCCAACCGGACGGCATTCGTCTGGAGGGCGATCTTCCGGTAGCCCAGCGCCCGCACACGCTCGATGATCGGAAGCAGTTGCGGATGGAGGGTCGGCTCCCCGCCGGTCAACACCACCGATTCACCGCCGCTCATCGGCCCCTGAACGGCCAGCAGCCCATCCAGGTCGGACGGGTCCAGGCGCGTGGAACCCAGGCGGACGAAGCAGAAGGGACAGGCCTGGTTGCAATGGAAGTCGATGCGGAGGAGGTGCTCGACTTCCCGGCCCCGGCTGGTCTCGAGCACGACGCGGGATGCCTCCACGGCTTTCGGGGGAGGGGGAAGGATCCCCACCGCGTCCGGGAGGATGCCTTCGTTCAACCGCGTCACCACGGCATCCAGGAATGCCAGCATCGCCTGCCGCTCGGCCGGCGACAGGATCACCCCGGCCTGCAGGCCATAGGCCAGTTGGAATCCGTTGGCGTCGGCATAGCACGGCTCCCGGGGCCCGGGCCCGGGGGACCACAGCCGCAGTTCGAACAGGGGGGCATGGTCCGAATCGCGCAGGACCGGCAGCCTCAGACCGTCCCGGAAGACCGGTTCACCGATCGCCCATCCCCGGGTGCGGGCCAGACTGTCCATCGATTGCAGGAACGCCGCGTGGGAAGACTGCATGGCGGGATGATACGGACAGTCGTCCTGGCGATCAAGGAGCGACGGGACAGGGGCGTCGGACCGGGTCGGGCCCAGGCGGGCCCGGTGGGGCCGGACGGGTTCAGGACTGGAAACGCGAGCGCCGGGATGCCCGCAACGCCAGCAGCACCGACAGCGCCAGCAGGGACGCGGCCAGAGGCGTGCCGGAAGAGCCCGACGCACAACCGCCCCCCCCGCCGCCCGAGGTCCGGGTGTCGGATGTCGGGGCGTCCGACACGGTGTCGATGCCGGCCGTGTCGGCCTGCACGGCGTCCCCGCCCATCGCGTCGCGCACGACGTCATCCGGGGAGGTCGTGTCGGCCGGTTCCACAACGTCCGACGTCGCCTCGGGCACGGTCTCCGGAATCGCCTCGGGCACCAGCTCGACCGTTTCCACCGCGTCGGGCAGGGTCCCCGGGACGGCCATGTGGTCCCGCGCGTTGCCGGACACGACGCCGTTGCCCGGGTCCGGCAGCCAGCGAAGCAGCCAGTACGCGGCGTTCAGGTCGCCGCCCGGGTTCAACCCCCCCGTCAGCCCGGAATCGGTCGATCCGTCCTGGCTGTTCACCTGGAAGGGGTTGCTGCGGGCGTCGAAGTTCGACGTGGGACGGAAGGACGGGTCCAGCGCCTCGGTCGCCACATAGTTCTTGCCCCAGCCCAGCAACGGCTGGCCGCTGGCATCCTTCTGGAGGTGAAGGATCGTCGTTCCGTCCAGCGCCGTGCACTCGAAGGCGGCCAACTCGTCCGGGTCGCAGTTGTTGCGCTTTTCGTCCACGTACGGTTCCAGGTTGTACGCCTTCAGCAGCGTCGCCGTCTGCGTCGCCAACGACGCGTCGAACCCCTTGTCGGTCATCGCCAGGTACAGCGCGTGGAAGAACGGCTGCTTGCAGTTCTTCGCCGTCTGGATCAGGCCCGCCACGTTCCACCACTGGGTTTCCATATAGTCCCGCGTCCGGGCCAGCACGACGGGGTCCTTCTCGAACCAGACGTTCAGGAACAGCGCCATCGCGATCATGTTGACGTTGGAAAAGTTCGTGTTGGCGTCCATGTAGATGTAGTCCACGTCGCTGGTGGACGCGAGGTGGTCCAGGTAGTTCCGGTTGCCCAGCAGTTCGCCGTACAGGAACGTTTCCGCATCGGGGTCGCCGCTGACGTGATACAGCGCTTTCACGATCCCCATCGCCATCACCATGTTGAAGCGGTTCAGCGACTGGGAGTCCGGCGGGAGGTTGACGTTCGCATCGACCGACAGCGGGTTCAGGTCCCAATGCAGCGTCGGCCGCGTATCGGCGTCCATGATGACCAGGTCGTAGTCGTAGGTCTGGCCGTCCATCGCCGAGAAGGGGTGCGTTTCCCGCAGGCCGGCACCAATCTCCCGGGCCTCCGTCTGGAGGGACGCCACCAGCCCCTGGTCGATGTCGGGGTCGCCCTTGGCGGCGTCGTACAGCGTCGCCATGGCCAACACCCATCCGACCATCTGGTCCTTGCTGCAGCTGTCCTCCCAGAACCACGTGTCGGCCGGCAGCGCGCCGCCGCTGTTGTCCTTCCGGTCCACGCCGTTGTTCTTGGGCTGAGGCTGCGGGACCCCCTGGTCGTCGGCCAGGGGATAGTACGTCGGCGCGCTCAGCGGGATGTCCGTCGGGCCCGTGGCTTCCTCGGACTTCATCCGGGCCAGCCCGCGGGCCAGCACGCGGGGCACGCCGGTGATCGTATGCGCGACGATCACCGCGTTGATGGCCCGCACCACGTCGCGGCGCGCGGCATCGACGGCAGCCTTCGGGGCGCCCTCGGCCTTCAGCGCCATGTACCGGAACGCCGTCGCCGGGGCCGCGCCGGCGCCGCGAAGGCCGATGCCCGCCGCCCCCTCGTACGGCGACAGCAGCGTGTACGGATGCACGCCGGTGGCCGTCTCGAAGTCGTCGGTGGCGTCCTGGGCCAGGTAGTCCTTGATCGTCTGCAGCGCCGCCGCGTCCTTGTACCCGCCGCTGACCGCGATGCCGAAGGGGCGGGCGCTGATCTGGTACAGGACCCGCGTGTGGTTCAGCATCTTGCGGTCCAGTTCCGGGTCCGTCCCCGGCGCGAAGGCGGGCTTCGCGACGGCGATCGATGGCAGCATCAGCACGGCTGCAAGCAACAGGCGACGCATGGAGCACCTCCGAAAGCGGCCCGGATACGCTATCAACGATGCGCCCGGAGGGGAAGCCCGGCGAAGACGATCGACGGCCGGCCCAGCCGGATCGGCCCCGCGCGGCCAGTCCCACAACGAGAACAGGAGGTTGACACGGACGCTGCCTTTCGGGATATTGCCTCATCGACCGGGGCTCGGCCGTTTTTCCGGACAACTCGGGGAGGTTCCCTTGAAGCGCTCGATGATGATCCTTTCGATGCTCCTCTGGGCGCTGGCGTGCGACTCCGGCTCGGGCCCGGGGCTGGTCGTTCCGAAGGACGACGCTTCGTCGAGCGACCTGGACGTGGCGCCCGACGCATCGAACGCCTGCGCGGTGAAGTCCTGCGACGACGCGGGCGCCTGCGAGGTGCTCAGCACCGTCCAGGACGGCATGATCTGCGGCCACGGCGCCTGCGGCATCGTCCTTCGGTGCCAGGCCGGGGAATGCACGCCGGAAGCGGCCGTCTGCGACGACGACGACCCGTGCACCGACGACACGTGCACGGCTGACGGCACGTGCAGCCACGCGCCCCGCACCGGCGGCGAACTGCACTGCGGCGTCGGGGAATGCGCCAACATCAACGTGCAGTGCCTGGCCGGGAAGCTGCAGGCATGCACGCCGAAGGAAGCCGGGGTCGAAATCTGCGACGGCAAGGACAACGACTGCGACGGCACGACCGACAACGGCATCGCCGTCCAGACCTGCGGGAAGGGCGTCTGCGCCGTGACCGTCCCGGGATGCGCGGACGGCAAGGTTCCCGAATGCGTGCCCAACAGCACCGCGATGACCACCGAAACGTGCAACGGCAAGGACGACGACTGCGACGGCATCGTGGACAACCCCGGGACGCCGGGATGCCAGCCGTACCTGCGCGACGACGACCAGGACGGCTACTCGTCGTCCGCCACGCTGTACCAGTGCCTGTGCGCGCCCGCCGCGCCCTACACGGCGCTGGTGGACGGCGACTGCGACGACAAGGATGCGGCGGTTCACCCCGGCGCGACGGAAGTGTGCAACGGCAAGGACGACGACTGCAACGGCGTGACGGACGATGCGGGCGCCCTGGACTGCACGCTGTTCTACGCTGACGCCGACCTCGACGGGCACGGCGACGGGATGGACTCGGCCTGCCTGTGCGCGGGGGACGCGGCCCACCCGGTCGCCCTCAGCGACGACTGCGACGACGGCGACGCCACCATCCATCCCGGGGCCGAGGAGACATGCAACGGGAAGGATGACAACTGCGACGGCCAGACCGACGAGGAAGGCGCCACCGGCTGTGTGAAGTACTACCTGGACGAGGACCAGGACGGCTACGGCGTGACGTCCGACACCGACTTCCATTGCATCTGCAAGGGCCAGCCGCTTCCGGGCAAGTACACGACGTCGAAGGACGGCGACTGCTGCGACAAGGACAGCCGGGCCCACCCCTACCAGTACTCCTGGTTCACGTCGATGAACCTCTGCAATTCGTGGGACTACGACTGCAACGGGGTGCAGGACAAGGAGTACCCGGGCTACGGCGGCTGCCGGCTGGTCGATCTGTCCTGCAACACCACATCGGGCTTCGTCAACGGGACCGGCGACTGCGGCGAGGTCGCGCAGTGGCTGATCTCCTGCACGTGGAACTTCGGGGCCTGCGACCAGAACACGCAGGCCCGCACCCGGGCCTGCCGCTAGCCCTTTCGCCGCGGACGCCCGCGGGTCCCCGCCTCGCCCCCTTCGATTTGATCAAGGCACCGGCCACACGAGGCGCAGGGTCACCGGCCCGTTGTGATCGACCGTCACCGTGTGCCGGCCTTCCGCGAAGGTGTCGGTCACCGCGGCCCTCGGGTCGCCCGACACGGTCAGCGACGCGGCCGCGGACAGGCCCTCGACGGACACCAGCGTACGTCGCTGTGCGCCGTCGGTCGGATCGACGGCATACTTCTGTTGCAGGTACTTCGTGGGATCGTCGTTGATGGACGGGTCGGTCCAGACGTCCGCCTCGGAATCGATGCGGTAGTTGGACAGGTCCACATCGAGGCCGTCATCGCGCTGCATCGCCAGCAGCGACGTGTGGGCCGGCAGCGCGGCCGACAGCGACAGGCCGGGCGCGTCCAGCGCGGTCCGGAGGGTCGCGTCGAGGTTCTGGTTCTCGCGGGGGTTGAACGCGAACAGGCGCCCGGGGAACGACACGAACCATGCGTCGCCATCGCCGGTCGATGGGTACCGCGCGTCGAAGAACGCCTGCTTCGCCGCGACGTCCGCAAGGTCGGCCGACCACCGATCCGAATCCACCACCTCGCCGAACAGGGCGCGCTCGCCCGGGGTGGCCAGCACCGGCAGGATGGGCACGTAGTAGTAGCGCCCGGTGGACGGCAGCCACTCCCACAGGCACGACTCCTCGGGGCCGTACAGGCCCTTGAACATCGTGTCGTACATCAGGCCCTCGAGGGTCGGGGACAGCGGCTGGTAGGCGACCTTCATGCGCTCCCGGGCCTCGTCCCGGGTGGGTGGAAGGCGCTGGGCCAGCATGCGGCGGATCAGCGGCAGCATCACGTTGCGGAAGGCCGGCTGCAGCGTGGACCCGTCGGGCGCCAGCAGCTTGCCGGGATTCTCGAACCCGAACACCGTCGCGCCCCCGGCCAGGCCCGCCATCCAGTCGATTCCGAACAGCGCGTCCGGGAAGGACATCACGGTCTGCCACGAGGGGCCGCTGCGGCTGGCTCCCGACGACGGCTGGAAGAGGTGTGTGTACCCCGCCTCCCACCACAGCCAGTCCTCGCTGTGCACGCCCCAGTTGCCGATCGCGCAGGAGGCCCACAGGCCCATCGGCGCCGCCGCGTTGACGAACCGCTTGCCGGAGCCGTTGTGCTTGTCCTGCACGATGACGTGGCGACCGTTCTTCCGGAAGGCGGCCATCAGGCCCGGGTCCGCGCCCGCCTTCAGGTAGACGTGGGGCACTTCGACGACGTTGTCGGTGGCCATGTCCTGCCACAGCAGGTAGCCCCCGTGCGCGGCCACCACGTCGAGGTCCGCGATCATGCGGGCGATGTAGTCGTCGTCCAGGCCCGTGAACCACAGGCCCGTCCAGCAGATTTCGGCGAACACCAGGCCGGTCATCGACGCGTGCTTTTCGAACATCCCGTGCCAGTACTCGCCGGTGGCCGCGTTGCGCGTGTTGCCGTGCTCGACCTGCACGAACAGCGGGATGCCCGCGGCATCGGCGGCCTGCGCCATGCCCTCGACCGCCGCCTGCCAGGATTCCCCGAAGTCGTAGGGCTCGGGGGGTACGTAGTGGATCGCGAACCGCGCCCAGACGTCGGCGGGCAGCAGGGCCTTCAGGTCCGATATCAGCGTCGGGTCGCCGTAGATGTTGAAGATGAACAGCGGCTTGTCCGGCGATATCTCGATGCGGTTGCCGGCGGTCGACAGGTCGCAGGACGGGGGCTCGGGCACGTCCGGGGCGTCGGGCGCCTCGGGAACGTCGGGAGCGTCAGACGCGTCCTCCACACCCCCGACGTCCTCCCCGGGGACCGTGTCCACGAGGACGTCCGGGGCGTCCGCCGGAGAATCGGCGACCACGGCATCGGCCGGCCCGGGATCCGCCCCCGACCCGCCCTTCGCGCAGCCGGCGGCCACGACCAGGGCCAGCATCAGGACGACCAGCGGGCGACGTACCTGCTTCACGGCGGGGCTCCGTCGGGATTGCCGAACGATAGCAGGCTGATGCGCCCACGTCATCCATCGCGAACGTCTTCTTGTTCCCCGGGACGTTCGGGGACAAGATCCTCCCGAGGAGAACGCGTGCTGAAGCGCATCATCGACTTCTACCGGACGGGGCCCGACCGCCCCCCGATCCTGGACCCGGACCGGGTCCGCCGGCTGTACACGCGCATGCGCTGGCAGGTCTTCGTCAGCCTGACGCTCGGCTACGGCCTGTTCTACACCTGCCGCCTCAGCCTGTCCGTGGCGAAGAAGCCGATGCTGGACGAAGGCATCTTCGACGCGCGCCTGATGGGGATCATCGGGGCCGTGCTGCTGATCGTGAACGGCCTGGGACGCTTCGCGAACGGGTTCCTGTCGGACCGCGCCAACATCCGGCGGTTCATGTCCACGGGCCTGCTGGTGTCCGCCCTCGCCAACCTGTGCCTGGGCTTCACGGACTACTTCTGGCTGTTCCTTGCCCTGTGGACGATCAACGGCTGGTTCCAGTCGATGGGTTCCGCGCCCAGCACCGTGTCGCTGTGCCAATGGTTCAGCAACAACGAGCGCGGGACGTACTACGGCATCTGGTGCGGCTCGGACCACATCGGCGAGGCCATCAGTTTCCTGGGCACGGCCACGCTGGTCAGCTACACCAGTTGGCGGTGGGGCTTCTGGGGACCGGGCATCGTCTGCCTGGTCGCGTCGATCCTGCTGTTCCGGCTGCTCGCCGACCGGCCGCAGACCTACGGCCTGCCCCACGTGGCCGAGTTCCGCAACGACCTGTCGGCGGGCGCGCCGCACGTAACCGAAACCGTCGGCCAACTGCAGTGGATGGTCATCAGGAAACCCGCGGTCTGGGTGCTGGGGCTGTCGTGCGCGATGATGTACGTGACCCGCTACGCCATCATGTCCTGGGGCGTGATGTACCTCCAGGTCGGCAAGGGCTACACGCTGATGGAGGCGGGGTCCATCCTCACCGCGTTCCCGATCCTGGGATACGTGGGCGCGTCCACTTGCGGGCTGTTTTCGGACCGCTGTTTCGGGGGCAGCCGGAACTGGCCGACCGTGATCTACGGGGTCCTATGCGTCGGCTCCCTGCTGGCGTTGCGCGACGTCCCGCCCGGCAACTACCTGGCGGACCTGCTGTCGATGAGCGTGCTGGGGTTGGGCATCGGGGCGCTGGTGGTGTTCCTGGGGGGGCTGTCGGCCATCGACCTGTGCCCCAAGCGGGCGGCGGGCGCCGTGAAAGGGATCATCGGCCTGTTCGCGTATGCCGGGGCCGCCCTGCAGGACGTCGTCAGCGGGTCGGTGCTGGAATCCCACAAGACGCTGGTGGACGGGAAGCCCGTCTACGATTTCGACGTGATCTTCGGGTACTGGATCGGTGCCGCTGTGCTGTCGATCCTGCTGGCCGCCCTGGTCTGGAAGGCGCGGAAGGAGGAGTAGCAGCCCCGGCCACGCCCCGCGGGTTGCGGCACGGCAGGGTCCCGCAGTAGAGTGGCCGCCTTCTGCGTCGCAAGGAGCACCGGATGCGCTGGCTTGCCTGGACCCTGGCAGGAACGATGTTGACTCTGGGCCTGGCCTGCGCCGGCAGCACGTCGAAGGACGTCGGGCCCGACATCGGCATCGATGTGCCGACGGGCGACCTCCCGACCACCGATGGGGACGCCGACGCCGGCGGGGAACGGGACGACCTCGGGCCGGCGGACGTTGGCCCGGACGTTCCGACCGACGCGGTCGCTGCCGACACGGTCGCGGATGCGCCGACCACCTTTCCCGGCTGGGACCTCGGCGGGCGGTGGAAGCCTGCATCCGCGCCGGCATGCGCCAACCCGCATCATCCGACCGCGAAGACCCTGAAGCAGAAGGCCGACTACTACGACTGGATCGGCGGCAGGCTGCACCTCGTTCCCGCGTCGGTGCGCCCCTACTCGCTGGTGCACGACGTCACGCTGGAAGCCGCGGTCCCGACCGACATCGTCGCCGACGCCCAGGTCCCGAAGGTGGCCCTCTACCAGTTCGGCGAAAACCACGGGCTCTGGTCCAGCCTGTTCGTCGCGTCGCAGGCGTTCCGGTACGCCGTGACGAAGGACGCGGCGGCGCTGGACACGCTGAAGCGGTCGTTCACGGGGCTGTACCACGCGATGAAGATCACCGGCGTGCCGGGGATCTTCACCCGGGAGTATCGCGACAACACCATCGCGGGCGACGCCTGCCCCCCCGACGGCGAGGAGTACGCCAAGCCGGTCGATCGCAAGGGCAACCGCTGGGTCAAGCTGGATGCCGACGCGTGCAGCTGGTACTGGGACCCGGCGGCCGGCGGAGGCGCGGGCGCCATGGTGAAGGACGACCCGCCGCACTGTGTCGAGGCGATGTACGCGAACATGTGCTGGCAGCGGAACTGCAGCAAGGACGAGTCGTCGGGCCACAACTTCGCGGCAGCGGTCATCTACGCGATCGTCGATGACGCGGACCTGAAGGCGAAGGCCGCCGAGATCCTGGGGGCGCTGGCCCGGCACCTGGTCGCCCACGCCTACCAGCTGGTCGATTTCGACGGGATCCCGACCCGGTACGGTTCGTATTACGCCCTGTCCCTGGACGAGTTCCCCGGCTTCAACGCGCTGCACGCGCTGGCGGCGACGCGCTCGGGGCTGGCCGCCACGCAGGACCCGGTGCTGCGCGACGCCTGCTTCGAGTGCCTGATGCAGATGAACGGGCCGCTGGAGTGCATCGACCAGCCGACCGAGTTCGAATCGCCCGCAGACTACCGCGGGTACATGGCCGACGACCTGGGCCTGACCCTCGGCTGCCAGTTGAACAACTACGACAACGTGAACATGGCGTTGCTGAACTACTTGATCCTGATGTTCGCCGAGAACGACCCGGCGCAGCGGGCCAACTACCGGGCGTCGTTCCTGAAGAACACCAAGGGGCCGGACGCGACGGGGCAGGACCTGTGGGCCGAGCAGAACCCGCACTGGAACTTCCTGCTGGCCGGCCTGCTTGAATCCGGCGACACGGGCACGTTCGGGCCGTTGATCGACGAGGCCCACGCGCTGCAGATGGTCAACGACGGCCTCTGCACGTTGAAGGCCTTCCCGGAAACGAACATCCAGGTGGCGAAGGACTCGACCAACCATGCGGAAACCTGCGTGTCCAACCGGCACGGCAGCCTGACCGACCAGCCCGTGCCGATCGAGGAGCGCTGCGCGTCGCTGTTCCCCTGGTGGGGCAGCCCCTACTCGCGCCAGGCCTGCGGGGCCGATCCGACCCAGGCGATGATCCCGTCCGGCTACCTGCTGCCCTACTGGGCCGGCAGGTACTTCGGGTTCATCGGCGCCGACGACTAGGACCGCCGGCAGCCCGGCGCACACAGCCCGGCGCCGCCGGCCCGGCGCCGACGGCCCCGCGCCTCCCCATTCCCCGCTGCGCCACCTTCGCCTCGACATCCGAGATCGCGCCCGCTTGACAGCCGCCACCCTTGGGGGTAGAAGCAGGTCTGACCTGGAGGCTTACAGGTATGACCTCGAATACAACCCCGGAAAAGCAGCGACTGTCGGACCGGGTGGAGCGACGGATCATCGGCTGGATCGTCGATGGCCGCCTCGGCACCGGCGCCGCCCTTCCGCTGGAGCGCGATCTGGCGGTCGAACTGGGCGTCGGCCGACCCACGTTGCGCGAGGCGATATCCCGCCTGGAGCGGGACGGGTGGATCACCGTCCGGAAGGGTTCTGCCACGGTGGTCAACGACTACCTGTCCACCGGCACGCTGAACGTGATCCCGGCCATCATCGGGCATCCGTCGCCGGCAGGGGCGGCCTTCGTCGCCCACATGCTGGAAATCCGCACGGTGCTGGCACCGGTCTTCATCGGGGACGCCGTCGCACGGGACCCGGCACGGGTGGTGGCGACGCTGGCGGAGGCCGACGGCCTGCCCGACGACGCCGAGGCCTTCGCGCGGTTCGACTGGGAGGTGCACCGGGCGCTGGCCCGCCTGCATCCGAACCCTGTGTTCCAGCTGATCCTGAACAGTTTCGATCCATTCTACGTGGCCCTCGCGGGCCGGTACTTCGCCCTCGCGGCGAACCGCGAGTCGTCGCGCGTGTACTACCGGGCCCTGCTGGCCGCGGCGATGGGCCGGGATGCCGGGGGTGCACGGGAAGTGGCGGTGCAGGCCCTGGCCGCCGCCGCGCTGGCGTGGAAGGAGACGTCCGGGACCTGAGGTGCGCCCGCGGCGCCCCCGCCTGGGCCGCGCTTTCGATCGCGCCCGGGCCGGCGTGCCGGGGCAGGAAGGAGTGAGCATGCGACGCTGGAACGGATGGGGCGACGACACGACCTCCCACGACGTGAACCCGGGGGCACAGGCCTTCCTGGAGGCCCGCCTTGGGACCGCAACCCCGCCGAAGGACGCCACGCTGGAGCAGGCGATCGGCGCGCTGCCGCCCTCCCGCCTGAAGGAGGTCCCCGGGATCGACACCGGCGGCGAGGCGCGGCTGCGGCACGGCGTCGGCCAGAGCCTCCCCGACTGGGTCGCGGTCCGGAACGCCAGGCTGCCTGCACTGCTGGACGGCGTGGCGTTTCCCGCCAATGCGGACGAGGTGCGCGGCTTCCTGGCGACCGCCCGCGACGCCGGCGCCGTCGTGCTGCCGTGGGGCGGCGGGACCAGCGTGGCGGGCCACCTGTCCGTGGCGGGCGTGGACAAGCCCGTGCTGGGCCTGTCGATGGAACGCATGACGGATCTTGTGGACCTGGATGCCGCCGGGTGCCTGGCCACGTTCCAGGCGGGCGTACAGGGACCGGCGCTGGAAGCCGCGCTGAATGCCCGGGGCTTCACCCTCGGGCACTATCCCCAGTCCTTCGAACTGTCCACCCTCGGCGGCTGGGTCGCGACCCGCTCCGCCGGCCACTTCTCGCGGGGCTACGGCCGGATCGAGGGCCTGTTCGCGGGCGGCGAGGTCGTGACCGCCCGCGATACCCTGCGCATCGCCCCCGTGCCCGCGTCGGCGGCGGGCCCGGACCTGCGCCAGGTGGTGCTGGGCTCGGAAGGGCGACTGGGCGTCATCACGTCGGCCACCATGAAAGTGATGCCCCTGCCCGCCCGCCAGGCCTTTTCCGGGTGCTTCCTGCCCGACCCGGCCGCCGGGATGGCCTGCATCCGCGACATCGTCCAGTCGGGAACCGACCTGATCATGGCGCGGCTGAGCCTGCCCGAGGAGACGCGCACCGGCCTGGTGCTGAGCGGCCACGGCGGGTTCAAGGCCCGGGTGCTGGACGGCTGGCTGGCCCTGCACGGGGTGCGCGAGGACGCCTGCCTGATGCTGGTGGGTGCCGCCGGAAGCAGCAGCCGCGTCAGTTCGGCGCTGGCCGAAAGCCACGCCCTGGTCCGCAAGCATGGCGGCGTGGTCATCGGCGGGATCGCGGGCAACAAGTGGTACCGGACGCGCTTCGAGTTCCCCTACCTGCGCAACAGCCTGTGGGAGCGGGGATACGGGATCGACACGCTGGAAACCGCGATGCCCTGGGGCCGTGTGCCCCAATACATCACGACCGTCGAGTCGGCCATCCGCCAGGCGTTCGAAACCGAAAACGAGAAGATCCACATCTTCACGCACCTGTCCCACGTGTACCCCCACGGGACCAGCGCCTACACGACGTACCTGTTCCGGCTGGGCGACGACCCCGACGCACTGCTCGCGCGATGGGGCCGCGCCAAGACCGCGGCCGGCGACACGATCGCCCGTTTCGCGGGCACCATCAGCCACCAGCACGGCGTCGGCCACGACCACCGGGCCTGGCTGCCGGCGGAAAAGGGCGCCGTCGGCATGTCGATGCTGCGATCGGCGGTCCGGGCGGTGGACCCGGATGGATTGTTCGACACCGGCAACCTGCTGCGCGGCGGCGGGGAGGAGGTCGGGGCATGACGCGCGACGAGGCCTGGAACGCCCTGGATGCACCCTGGGACCTGGTGGTGGTCGGCGGGGGGATCACGGGTGCCGGCGTGTTCTCGCAGGCCGTTGCCGCGGGCTACCGGTGCCTGCTGCTGGAGCAGCGCGATTTCGCCTGGGGCACCTCCAGCCGGTCCGGGAAACTGGTTCACGGCGGCCTCAGGTACATCGCCCAGGGCCAGATCCGGACGTCGTTCCATTCGGTCCGCGAGCGGGAGCACCTGCTACGCCGGTACGCGGGCCTGGTCACGCCGCTGGAGTTCGTGATCCCGATGCCCCGGCGGGGGGGGATCTTCATGAAGTGGGGCCTGGCGGCCCTGCTGGCGATGTACGACCAGATGGCCGGACGCCCCAGCCGACAGTTCCACCGGGGGGCGGGCCTGGTCGCTCGGGTGCCGGGCCTCGCGGGCGCCGAGCAGGGCGCCTGGTCGTTCCTGGACGCGACCACGGACGATTCGCGATTGGTGCTGCGGGTGCTGGCCGAAGGCCGGGCCTTGGGAGGCACCGCGCTGAACTACGTCGAGGTCGCGGGTGTGCTGCGAAACGCCCGGGGGCACGTCACCGGCGTGACGGTCGTGGACGTCGAATCCGGCCGCAGTCGCGAGGTCTTGGCCCGGGCCGTGGTCAACGCGACGGGCGCCTGGGCCGACCGGCTGAGGGCCGACCCGGATCACCCGCCGCGCCTTCGTCCCTTGAGGGGGAGCCACCTCGTGCTGCCGCGCCAAAGGATCCCGCTGGATCGCGCGGTGGCCCTGCGGAGCCCCGCGGACGGACGGAACCTGTACATCCTGCCCTGGGAAGGCCGGATCCTGCTGGGCACTACGGACCTGGATCATTCCCCGTCCCTGTCCCTGGAGCCGGCCATCACGCCCGCGGAAGGGCGCTACCTCCTGGGGGCGGCGAACGCGACCTTCCCGCAGGCGAACCTGGTGCCCGGCGACGTGCTGTCGACGATGGCCGGGGTTCGGCCGGTGGTGGGCACCGGCAAGAAGGACCCGTCGCGGGAGTCTCGCGACGAGGCCCTCTGGATGGACGACGGGCTGGTCACGATCTCGGGCGGCAAGCTGACCACCTTCCGCCAGATGGCCCGTCGCGCGCTGGATCTGGCGGTCCGCACCCTCGGCAGCCCGTCGCGGCCCCCGATCGTGGCCGGCCCCGAGGCGCCGATGCCCGCCGACGTGCCTGCCCGGCTGGCCGGCCGATACGGCCCGGACGCCTCGGCCGTCCTGTCCGGGGCGGGGCCCGACGGCCTCGAGGCCATCGAGGACACCCCGTTCAACTGGGCCGAGCTGGACTGGGCGGTGCGGCACGAGCAGGTGGTGCACCTGGACGACCTGCTGCTGCGGCGGACACGGGTGGGCCTGCTGATCCCCGAAGGCGGCGCATCGCTGCTGCCGCGCCTGGGTCCCCGGGTCGGCCCCGCCCTGGGCTGGGACGACGCACGGTGGGACCGGGAGGTCGCCCGGTACCGCAACCTCTGGCGCAGCGCCTACAGCCCTGCCCTGCTGGCGGATCCCAAGGCATCAACGGGAGTCGGATGATGAAGGACGTCCTCCTCGCGATCGACGTGGGCACACAGAGCACGCGGGCGCTGGCCTTCGACGCGCAAGGCCGCCTGCTGGACAAGGCGCGCGCCGCGTACGACCCGCCGTACCAGTCGCCCGAGCCCGGCTGGGCCGAGCAGGACGCCGAGGTGTTCTGGGAGCGCGTCGGCGCCGCGTGCCGGCTGCTGTGGCAGCAGGGGCGCGTGTCCGTGGACCGCCTGGCCGCCGTGGCGATGACCTTCCAGCGCGGGACCGTCGTGCACCTGGACGCCGCGAACCGGCCCCTCCGCCCGGCGATCCTGTGGCTGGACCAGCGCCGGGCGGGCCGCACGCCCCCCCTGCCCCTGCCCTGGAAGGCCGCGCTGACCCTGGCGGGCGCGCGGGGCGTCGTCCAGCGCTTCCAGGCGGAGGCGGAATGCAACTGGGTCGCCGAGCACCAGCCCGACGTGCACCGGCAGACCGCCCGCCTCCTGCTGCTGTCGGGCTTCGTGACCCTGAGGATGACCGGCGAGGCGCGCGTTTCGGTGGCGTGCACGGTGGGCTACGTCCCGTTCGACTTCAAGAAGCTGGCCTGGAGCGCGCCGTCCGACTGGAAGTGGAGCGCCCTGGCCGTTGACCCGCGAACGCTCCCCAAGCTGGTCCCCCCGGGGCAGCCGCTGGGATCCGTGACCGCCGAGGCCGCCCGCCACACCGGGATCCCGGAAGGGCTGCCCGTCATTTCCGGGGCGTCCGACAAGGCCTGCGAGGTGCTGGGTTCGGGCTGCCTGGAGCCGCACCAGGGCTGCATCGGGTACGGCACGACGGCAACGCTGAACGTGGACTCCGCAAAGTACGTGGAACCCGTCCGCCTGGTCCCGCCGTACCCCAGTGCCCGCCCCGGCCGCTACAACATCGAGTACCAGGTGTTCCGCGGCTTCTGGATGGTGACCTGGTTCAAGGAGCAGTTCGCCCACCTGGAACGCGAACGTGCCACCGAACAGGGGCTGGAACCCGAGGTGCTGCTGGAGGCGCTGGCTGCCGAGGTCCCCCCCGGCTCGCTGGGCCTGACGCTGCAACCCTACTGGACCCCCGGCCTGCGACACCCGGGTCCCGAGGGCAAGGGGGCCATCATCGGCTTCGGCGCCGCGCACCGGAAGCCGCACCTGTACCGGGCGATCCTGGAGGGGCTGGCATACGAGATGCGCAGCGGCCGCGACCTGGTGGTGGCCCGCACCGGCACGCCCCTGACCGAACTGACCCTGTGCGGCGGGGGTTCCCGCAGCGACCTCGTGCTGCAGATCACCGCCGACGTGTTCGGCATGCCGGCCCGCCGCCCCTCCTGCGACGAGGCCTCCGGTCTGGGCGCCGCGATCCTGGGCGCGGTGGGGGTCGGGCTGCACCCGGACCTGGCCTCGGCCGTGGCGGCGATGACCGGCGTCGGGCGGATCTTCGAACCCGTGCCGGCGAACGTGCGCCGGTACGACCGACTGTACACGTCGGTCTATCGTCCCCTGTACGCGCGGTTGCAACCGCTGTACCGCGCGATCCGGGACATCACCGGGTACCCGCCGTTCCCGTGACCGCGCCGTGACAGCCGTTCGGGTACCTTCGTCCGCGTGGAGGAGCCCATGGACCTGTTCCCTCCCGTCCCGTTTGCAACCTCGCGCCCCCTGGCGGCGCGACTGGCGCCGTCGGGCGCCCCTGGGGTCCGCGTGGTGTCCCGCGCCGGCGCCACCGTGGTCGCGCTGCCGAACCGCTACTCCGTCACCTACCTCCTGCTGGCTCGCAACGGGGTCGCGATCGTGGACGTCGGTTCGCGCGCAGACGTCCCCCGCGTGCTGGAGGCCCTGCGGTGGCTGGGACGGGCGCCCTCGGACGTCCGCTGCATCATCGCCTCCCACATGCACTGCGACCACGTGATGGGGATCGATGCGATGGCCCAGGAAACGGGGGCTACGGTGGCGCTCGGCCGCGCTGCGGTCCACGCCTCGGACGGCGGGCCGCCGCTCCGTTTTCCCGACCACCGCGATGCCTGGCACCTCGTCGGAGGCTGGGTGATGGCGGGCCTTCCGACCCCGTCCGGGCAGGATTGGCCCGATGGCCCCCGCTTCGGCTTCCCCAACGCGCCAAACCCCTTCCAGGCCAAGGTGCGGGCCCTGGAGCACGGCTCGCGCATCCCCGGGCTGCCGGGATGGACGGTGCTGGAAACGCCGGGGCACGCGGATGATGCGATCGCCCTGTTCCACCGACGCGCCGGCTTCCTGATCACCGGCGACACGGTCCGGAACTTCCTGGCGGCGAATGGAACCCGATCCAGGTCGACCCGGCGGCGATGCAGGCCACCCGGGTCACGCTGCAGGATCTGCCGGCCCACACCGTCTTTCCGGGCCACGGCCCGGTGCTGGAAGGCCGGAACGTGCTATTGAGCCTGAAGGTCGTGTCGCCCTGGGAACCCTGATGGCGAGGAGAACACCATGGACCCGTTGCTGACCCTGTCCGGAACCGCGCTGGCCACGATGATCCGCGCGCGCCAGGTCGCTTCCGTCGAGGTCGTCGAAGCCCACGCCCGGCGCGTCCGCGAGGTCAACCCCCGCCTGAACGCGATGGTCGCCGACCGCTTCGACGTGGCCCGCGACGAGGCACGCGCCGCGGACCTCCGGGTCGCCCGCGAGGATTGTGCCACCCTGCCTCCCTTCCATGGCGTGCCCTGCACCGTGAAGGAGTGCTTCGCCCTGACCGGCATGCCCAACACCGGCGGGCTGCCCACTCGCGTCGGCCGGCTTGCGACGCGCGACGCCACCGCGGTGGCCCGGTTGCGCGATGGCGGCGCCATCCCGCTGGGCGTCACCAACATCTCGGAACTGTGCCTCTGGATGGAAGCCAGCAACCCGAACTACGGCCGCACCAACTGCGCCTACGACACCGGGCGGACCTCGGGCGGCAGCAGCGGCGGCGAGGGCGCGCTGATCGGTTCGGCCGCGTCGCCGTTCGGCGTCGGCTCGGACATCGGCGGGTCCATCCGCATGCCGGCCTTCTTCAACGGAGTCTTCGGCCACAAGCCCTCGGGCGGGCGGGTCCCCAACACGGGCCAGTTCCCCTGCGCCGAGCACGGCCTGGTGCGCGTGCTGACCACGGGCCCGATCTGCAGGAAGGCCGAGGACCTGTACCCGCTGCTGCGCCTGATGCAGGGCCCCGACGGCATCGACACGGGCTGCACCGCGATGCCCCTTTTCGACCCGGCGACCGTGTCGATCGAGGGACTGGACGTGGTGTCGGTCGAGGACGACGGCTTCCTGTCGGTGTCGGACGACCTGCACGCCGCCCAGCGCCGCGCCGCCGCCAGCCTGGCCGCCCGCGGCGCCCGGGTCCGCACCGAGCGCATCCCGGCGATGGCCCGCGCGATCCTGATGTGGACCGCGACGGTGGCGTCCGGCGGCGAATCGACCTACCTGGACCTGCTGGGCGACGGCAAGCCGTTCCACCTGGGCATCGAGTTGCTGCGCTGGGCGACCGGTCGCGGTCGCCACACCTTGCCAGCCCTGGGACTGGGCCTGATCGAGGCCGTGTCGGCCCGGTTCCCGCCGAACTTCGGTCCGCTGATCGAGGAAACGGCCGCCCTCCGCGCGGACCTCGCCCGCCGGATCGGCCCCGAGGGCGTGATGCTGTACCCGTCGTACGTCGAGCCCGCGCCGCGGCACAACAAGCCGCTGCTGCGCCCCATCAACTGGATCTACACGGGAATCTTCAACGTCCTGGAAATGCCCGTCACCCAGGTGCCGCTGGGCCTCAACGAACGCGGGCTTCCCCTGGGGTGCCAGGTCGTTTCCACCCACGGCAACGACCATCGCACGATCGCGGTGGCGATCGCGCTGGAGCAGGCGCTTGGGGGATGGGTCGTTCCCCCGCCCCGCGGTTGACGGAGGGGGCCGGCTGCACGCGGCTCAGGGGCTGATCTCGACCCCCAGGTAACCCAGCAGGCTCAGGGCCTCGGGCAGCGTGAACCGGGCGCGCTTCACGTTGTTGCTGAGCGGGTTGATCTGGTACCCCGCCGCCCCCCGGAAGTCCGCCTTCTGCAGGTTGGTCGAATTGAATTCGGACCCAAGGAAGGTGCACCGCGAGAAGTCGGCTTCCGACAGGTCCGCACCGACGAACGAGCAGTCCTGGAAATCGCAGCCTCGCAGCAACGCCTTCCGCAACCGCATGCCGCCGAACAGGCAGCCGACGACCTTGCAGGCGTCCAGCTGGATCTGCAGGGCGAAGGGATCCGCGTCCATGAAGCTGATCCCGACCAGTTTGCACTCGACGAAACGGACGCCCTGCAGCTTCGCGTGCTGGAAATCGGCCAGGCCCAGGTTGCAGCGGGTGAACGTCACGGACTCCAGCGCCGCCTGGACGAAGACGGTGTCCGAAAAGTCGCAATCCTGGAACTCGGTCCGCTCGACGTCCTCGCCGCGGTAGTCGCTTTCGCCCGCCTTCAGGCCGCGCACGATCGTGTTCGCCACGCCGATCATCCGATCCCCCCCACCCGGCGCCGCAGGCGGCGTCACAGTTCGCAGACGAGGTAGCCCCGCGCGGGCAGGTCCACGGGCCATGCCGCCGCGCCGACCGGATCCAGCGCGCCCGCCGTGCCCTTCGCGACCGCGCAGTCCGCGGGCCGCGTGACGAAGGCGGACGCGTCCAGCGTGGCCGATGCCGGCGCGTCGCCCGCGTTCAGCACGACCAGCACCCGGGCGCCCTCGGGGCCGCGCACGTAGGCGTACGGGCCGTCGCCCGCGACGACGGGAACGGCCGCCCACTCCCGGCCGCCCAGCGAACCCACCCGGTTCCGCAGGGCGATGAGGTCCCGGTACAGCGTCAGCAGGGAGCCGGCCACCCCGTCCTGCGCGGCCACGTTGGAGGTGCCCTGCGGATCGGGGGACGGCGCCAGCCAGGGCGTGCCGGTCGTGAACCCCACGCCGGGCCCCGCGTTCCAGGCCATCGGCGTGCGCGCCCGGTCGCGGCCGTCCACGACGACGCCGGTGCCGTGCGCCATGCCCACCTCGTCGCCGTAGTACACGATGGGCGTGCAGGGCAGCGTCAGCAGCAGCACCGCGGCCACCGCCTCGCGCCCGGCGTCGCCACCGACCTGCGACGAGATCCGGCCGAAGTCGTGGTTGGACAGCCAGCAGGCCACCTGCGCCTCGGCCGGCATCGCCGCGAACATCCCGGGCATCATGTCGAAGACGCCCGCCGGGTTGTCGGTCATCGCCGCGCCCAGCAGGCCCACCTGCGCGTCGTTGCTGAACGCCATCTGGAACTCGTCCCGGCCGTTGCCGAAGAATTCGGGCTGCCAGGCCTCGGCCAGCATCACCCGGTCCGGGTACCCGTCCACCACCGTCCGCAGCCCCTTCAGGTACGCGTGGGTGCGGGGGGACGCGTCGCAGACCTCGACGCCGCCCGTGGCCGGCGAGGCCGGCTCCTCGATCAGGCTGCCGATCGCGTCCACCCGGTAGCCGTCCACGCCCCGATCCAGCCAGAAGCGCACGACGTCCTGGATGGCGCTGGCCACGTCCGGGTTGTCGTAGTTGAGGTCCGGCTGGTCCACCTTGAACATGTGGTAGTACCGCTGGCCCGTGACGGGATCCAGCGTCCAGCGCTCGCTGCCGAAGTTCTTCGTGTCGCTGTTGGGACAGGCAAACGGCGGCGGATCGTCGGACCACACGTACCAGTCGCGCTTCGGGTCCTCCCTGCTGGACCGCGACGCCTTGAACCATTCGTGCTCGCTGGACGTGTGGTTCAGCACGATGTCGTCCATCACCCGGATGCCCCGGGCGTGGGCCGCGGCCACCAGCGCGTCCCAGTCGGCCAGCGTGCCGTAGGCGGGGTCCACGCCGTAATAGTCCGCCACGTCGTATCCCGAATCCTTGTAGGGCGTGGGGTGGAACGGGGACAGCCAGATCGCGCCCACGCCCAGCGCGGCGATCGGGTCCAGCCGGGCCAGGATGCCCTTCAGGTCGCCGATGCCGTCGCCGTCCGAGTCCGCGTACGAGCGCACCCAGACCTGGTACAGCACGGCGTCCCGGTACCACCCGGGACCGGTGAACCGGTAGGGGCCCGCGTCCGGCCCGGGCGTGTCGGGCAGCGCATCGGGCAGGGCATCCTGCACGACCTCGGCCGGCACATCGGTCGCGGCATCGGGGCCCTGCCCACGGGTGCCGCCCCCGCAGGCCATGCCCGCGAACGCCAGCAGCAGCGCAGCCAACCGCAGCCGGTGGCCTGCCCTCGAGCACTTCGGACGCAGTGGCCATCGCATGCGCGTTCCTCCCTCGCCGGACCCGCCGAACCCATCCCGGTTCGCCAGGCGGGTGTTGCTCCCGAACCCGCCGCCCCGCGCACTCACACCGGTTCCCCCGCCCACGATTTCCCGAAGGCGTCCCGCACGTCACCGGGGGTCCCGCCCGCTCCCAGCACCAGGCCCATCTTGGCCAGCGCCGCCCACCGCGTGTGCATCCCGCCCGAAATCGCGCCCCGCTCCGCCGCCATGCGTCCCAGCTCGTAGGTCTTCAGATCGACGCCGCCCGAAGGGCACAGGCTGCCGACGACCAGCGGGATGTCCCGCCGCCGGCAATGGTCCATCAGGGCCTGCAGGTCCGGACGCTGCATCGGGAGGTTGCCCGTCCCGTACGCCTCGATCAGCACGCCCCGGATCGACTCGTGCGGCAACACCCAGGGCATGCCCGGGAACGGCGCATACACGGCCAGGGCGCATTCCATCGCCTGCCCCAGCCCGGCAGGCACCTGGCGCTCGAACCGCCCGGCGTGCGGGTGCATCTGGATGTGCAGGCCCAGCTCCGCCAGGGGCGGCAGGTTGGGCGACTCGAAGGCCTGGTACCGGTGGACGCTCCGCTTTTCCGTCGCCACCCCGCGCAGCCAGTGCTCGCCGAAGCAGACGCCGACCTCCGGCACCCCACGCGTGGCCAGCGTCACCGCGTCCACCAGGTTGCCGCGCGCATCGCTGCGCACGTAGGCCAGCGGCCGTTGCGAGCCGGTCAGGACCACGGGCTTGCCCAGGTCCGCCAGCAGGAACCCCAGCACCGACGCCGTGTACGCCATCGTGTCGGTGCCGTGGATCAGCACGACGCCGTCGCAATCGCCGCTTTGCTGCCGGATGATGCGGGCCAGGTCCAGGATGTCCCCCGGCTCCACGGAGGCCGAGTCGCGGTTGAAGGCGACGGTCAGGCGCAGCTCCGCGACCTCCGCCAGTTCCGGGACCTCCTCCAGGATCCGGGCCACCAGGGGCCCGGGCGCCAGCGTCACCGGCGTGCCCGAAGGCGCCATTCCGAACGTCCCCCCGGTGTGGACCAGCAGTACCCGCTTCGCCATGTCGCGTTCCCCCGCATCCAGCGGCCTGAACGAATACCACACTTCCTGAAGCGCCGCGGAGTCGCCCGCGTCGGTCCTGTGCAGACAGGACGGATTCCACAACCGGCAGCCTGACCGGCTTGGGAAGGACCTCCTGGAAGACCTGCGCGAAGTGGGCGGCCGAGCCTCGTCCGATGGACACCCTCCGCACGTCCAGGGAACAACGCCATGCGCTTCAGCCTTGTATTCGGAGTCATCGTATCCATGTTCCTAGGCAAGGTCGCGACGTCGCGGGGGAGCAGGCCAGGACGGACGGCCCCGTTCGGGCCGTGGGGACCCTTGACCGGGGGAAACGGGTATGCGCACGCGATGTTCGAAAGGGGCTTCCTTCCTGGGCACGGCGGCAGTCGGACTTGCGGTATCGGCATCCCTGTGCGGATGCGGAGGTGCGAGCCCCGGCCCGGGTGCGACGTCATCCGCCTCGGGGAGGGTCACGCTGCCCCCTGGTACCAGTCTCTCGGCCGTCGACCTGACGATCTCCTCGTCCAGCGACGACGCGCCGGTGGGCGTCGATGGCCGCTTCACGGTCGCAGAGCCGCCGGGCGGGGGTCCGGCGACGGTCACCGCGACGGACGCGCAGGGCCGTCTGGTGATGCTCGGCCACGTGGATACCGACAACCCCGCGTTCAACGACGTCAGCCCGACCTCCACCGCCCAGGAACTGCTGTTCTTTTCGACCCTGTCGTTCGTGCTGCCCCAGGATCAATGGCCCGGGGTGTACGACATCCTGGCGGCGGCCCCCGAAACGGCGACACTCGCCCAGGTGATCTCCGCCCGGATCGCGGCCAACCCGACGGCGCTGGCCGACCTGGATGCCGAACTCCTGGCGGCCCTCGATGCCGCCACCGTTTCGCTCCTGCCCGCGACCGGCGCCGCCGCCAGCATCATCGCGCCACTCGCTTCGTCGGATGCTCCCGCGAGCCGCTCGTCGGCCGTCGTCACCGAAACGGGCAAGGCCGTGTCCGTGCTGGTCAAGAGCGCCAACCCCTACGGGCTCGAGGTACTGGACAGCCTGGACGACCTGGGGGTCTTCATCCGGAACACGGCCCGCATCCATCGCTTCTGGGCGGTCTACCGAACCGGCTTCGTCCCCGTCACGGGCAAGTCCACCGACCCGCCCATCGCCCTCCCCGCGTGGGTCCAGGTCGGCGGCGGCTTCCAGTCGGGCACGACCGGCGCGACCGGCGTCATCGGCTCGCTGATCGATTATTTCGTCGGAAAGGTCGCGTGGGCGCCCAAGGTCACCCCCACGATCCCGCTGCCCATGGACCCGCCCGACGCGAAGGCGAACAGCTTCCGGGTCTTCGTGGTCGGGGCCGGTGCGGGAGGCCTGGCCGTGCCCGCGGATCTGGCCGGCCAGCCGACCTTCGCGACGAAGTTGGCGGACCAGGCGAAGCTGGTCGTGCTGTTCGAAATCGCCAAGGAACTGGTCTGGCCGATCGTCACCAAGGCGGTGCCGGCCAAGTCGATCGGGAAACTGCTGAACGACCCCGGCCAGTGGACGACGTTCATCACGCAGCTGTCGTACGAACTGGGCACCGCCGGCCTCAACATCGACCAGTACGTGGCGTCGGGCGACATCAAGGACGCGCTGTCCGCGATCCTCAAGGCCATGGCCGGCAACAAACTGGTGCGCGAGGCGATCTTCAAGGCCGCGCAGGACCAGTTGAAGACGCTGGGCGTGAACGCCGCGGGTTCGTCCGTCTGGGCGGATTCGCTGGCGACCGTGTGCGGCGCCATCAAGGTCGTCGACATCGCGATGACGGCTGCCGACACGGCGTCGGTGTTCTACCAGATCGGCCGATCCAGTCTGTACAACGCCTGGGACGTCACCACGGCAACGCCTTCGGTGGCCATCAGTCCCAAGGAGGCCTTCGTCGGGGCCGGCGCGACGCAGACGTTCGCGGTGAACGTCGGGGGCGGCCTGGGCGCCGTGGGGCAATTGCTCTACGACTTCTCTTGCGTCCAGGGCACCCTGGCCGGCGTCGGCACGCAGGGGGACGTCTCGTCGGAAGGCGGTCGAAGCCTGATCTCGAACGGCTCCACGGTCCTCTACACTGCGCCTTCGAACGCCCAGTCGGGCGACACGGACAAGGTCGATGTGGAGGTCGTCTTCACCCCGAGCACCGGCCCGGCCAACAATGACTACGTGGTGGGCACCGACTCGGCGACCGTCACCGTGGGCGGGCTGTACGTCTCCGGGACCGTCGTGGCGAAGATCCCGGGCACCGACCTCGGCCAGTGCAGCGTTACGCTGGCGAACATCGACCAGGGCCTGGTCCTGGGGATGGACGGACAACCGAACGTCTCGCCGACGGGGTCGTGCGGGGCCTTCGCATTCCCGAACCCGGTCCAGAAGGGTGCCGCCTACGCCGTGACCATCGTGTCGGGGCCCGCGCAGTTCGACTGCGTGCTGGGGGACACGGCCGTCGGCACGATCAACGCCCCGGTCTATGTCACGGTGACCTGCACGTACCAACAGTCCTAGTGGTATAGTCAGGTCCAAGAACTCCGCGAAACGAGGCGCACTCTACTGACACGAGGAGTCCCCCCATGGACGCACCCGAACCCGTCCTGCCGCGCGCAGTCACCGTTCCGGGCCTGCTGGATGCGCTGCCTGACTTCGCGATGCTGGTGGATTCCGAGCACCGGATCCTGTACGCGAACCAGGCCGTTCGAGCCTCGACAGGCAGGACGCAGGATGCGCTGACAGGGGCCTACTGTCCGAAGGCGATCCATGGAATGGACACGCCGTTCCCCGGATGCCCGCTGGAGGAGTCCGTCCATGCCGGGGGCCGCGCCATCGACAGGGATCTGCACGACATCGAGACCGGGCGCTGGTTCAACTCCGCGGTGTACCCTACCAGCGCGAAGACGCAGGACGGGAAGTCGATCTTCCTGCACGTCGTCCGGGACATCACCCTGGCCCGGCAGGGGGAGGACCGGCTTGCAACGCACTACAGGACCCAGGCCGCGCTGGATCAGATGCTGCGCGACTCGCTGACGGGAACGCCCATCGAAGGGGTGCTGACGACCATCCTTGCCGATCTTCTTTCGCTGCCCTGGCTGGAACTCCAGAAGAAGGGCGCCATCCTGATCGTGGACGACGACACCGGGAACCTCCGCATGGCGGTGAACCTCGGGATGTCGCCCGTCTGCGTCGAGATGTGCAAGTCCGTCCCCCGGGGAACGTGCCTTTGCGGCCGCGCCGTGGAAACCGGGAAGGTCGTGTTTGCCGAAGACCTGGATGACCGGCACGACGTGCGCTACGACGGAATCGCGCCCCACGGACACTACTGCGTGCCGCTGACCGCCAACGGGAAGGTCGTGGGTGTCCTCACCACCTACCTGGGAGCAGGCCACGTCCGCAGCGAGGGGGAGGAGAGGTTCCTGCTGGCAGCGGCCGACGTCATCGCCGGCATCATCGCGCGGGAGCGCAGCGAGAAGCGATTCCAGGCGGTCTTCGATGGGTCCAACGACGCCGTCATGTTGCTGACCGCGGACGGGTTCTTCGATTGCAACCCTTGCACCCTCCAGATGTTCGGGTATACCCATCGCGAGGAGTTCCTGCGGGTCCACCCGGCCGACATCTCGCCGCCGAACCAGCCCGACGGACGCGCGTCGTATGCGGCATCGATGGAGTGCATCCGGACTGCATTCGAGAAGGGCTCCCACGATTTCGAATGGATGCACCATCGACGCGGCGGCGAGGACTTCTGGGCGGAGGTCATGCTGTCGGCGTTCGACCTCGGCGGGCGCCGGGTGCTCCAGGCGACCGTCCGGGACATCACCGAGCGCAAGCGGGCCGACGAACTGCGCAAGTTGACGCTGGACGGCATGATCCAGGCCATCGCGCTGACAGTGGAGTTGCGCGACCCCTACACGGCCGGTCACCAGCGGCGCGTGTCCGCCATCGCCATGGCCATCGCGACCGGGATGGGCCTGTCGCCGGACATCATCGAGGGTATCGGCACCGCGGGCCTGGTCCATGACCTGGGGAAGATCGCGGTCCCGGTGGAACTGCTGGCGAAGCCGTCCCGCCTGAGCGCGGCCGAGATGGACATCGTGAAGGCGCACGTCACGATGAGCTTCCAGATCCTGAAGGGCATCCGGTTCCCCTGGCCCATCGCCGAAATGGCCCATCAGCACCACGAGCGCATCGACGGTTCGGGGTACCCCCTCGGCCTGAAGGGCGATCAGATCCTCCTGGGCGCCCGGGTCCTCTGCGTCGCCGACGTGGTCGAGGCCATGTCGTCCGATCGCCCCTATCGACCGGCGCTGGGGATTGAAAAGGCGCTGGAGGAGATCGGGGCCCACAGGGGCTCGTTCTACGATGTGGACGTGGCGGACGCCTGCCTGCGGCTGTTCAAGGTCGACGGCTTCCAGATCCCCGCGTGAATCGGGCGCGGAAGCCGAACCCGCCTCGGGCGCATCCGTGTTGACCGGGATTCTTCCGCGTTTGATACTCCTGCCGTCTGTGAGGCGGACGGAGGCGGGCGTGGCAAGAATCGTCGGCATGCTGGGCGTGGTCCTCGCGTCCATCGCGTGCATCGCGTGCGGCGGGCGGGACCTGCCGGCGGACCCGTACCCGTTGACCCCCATCCACGGCGATCTGGAGCACCTGCGCGACGAGTACGGCCGCTACGTCTTCCTGAACGGCATCAACACCAGCGGCGGGGACAAGATCCCGGCGTCGATCGATGCCAACGGCGTCCCTTCCTACGTGGGCAAGCCCTTCCCGCTGGACCAGGCCGACCTGCACTTCGCCACGATGCAGTCGATGGGATTCAACGTCATCCGCCTGCTGATCCTGTGGGAGGGCCTGCAGCCGACCGGGCCCGACACCATCGACACCGCCTACGTCGCCTACCTGCGCGAAATCGCGAAGGCGGCCGGGCGGCACGGAATCCGTGTGCTGCTGGAAATGCACCAGGACGACTTCACCCGCCATATCTTCGCCCGCTACAACCAGCACCCCACGATCGGGGCCCCGGGGTCGCTGGAAAACACGCTGGCCGCGCTGCTGCCGCCCTACGACGACGTCGTGTCCGGCAACGGCGCGCCCCGCTGGGTGGTTTCTGCCGTGCTGCCCGAGCGCGACCTGTCGTCGCCCGGCTGGGGCATCCCGCGCCTGGTCAGCGGCCTGAAGACCGGCGACATCACCGGCTTCGTCAACGCGGTCCGCACGCTGACCGGCAGCACCGACACCCCCTCCGCCGAGTTCGTCCAGTACTTCCAGGACCACCTGCCGGGGCCGTTCCCGCTGAACGCGACCACCGACTTCCTGCCGCTGTCCTCCTGGGGCCTCTCCGCGGCGATCTCGATCGACACCGCCCGCTGCTGGGGCAGTTTCTTCGCGGGCAGGACGCTGTTCCCGAACCTGACCCACGACGGCAAGAACATCCAGGACTACCTGCAGGACGCCTTCGTGGATTCCTGGCGCGCGCTGGCCGTGGCGGTGGCGGACCTGCCGAACGTCGCCGGGTACGACGTGTACAACGAGCCGAACGCGAACTTCCTGGTCCTGGCCGCGGTGGCGGCCGCGGTGAAGCTGGGCGCGATCGACGGGGCCCTGGGCATGCTGCAGGGCGTGCTGGGCAAGGAGCAGGGCCAGACGATCTACGACCTGCTGGTCGCCTTCGGGATCCTGCCGCCCGACACGACGCCCGAAACGCTGCACGCCTGGGGCCTCGACCAGCTGGATTTCGGCGCGGCCCTGTCCGTCAACGTCAACTACGAAGAGACCTTCATGCGGCCGTTCTGGGAAAAGCTGGGCGCGGCCATCCAGCAGGCGGACCCGGACGCGGTGATCTGGATCGAGCCCGCGCTGTCCGCCAGCACCATCTTCGCCGGTTCGGGCAGCCTCACGCAGGGGATGTGGGACCAGTCCATGAGGGCCCCGACGCTGCCCCACCCCGACCAGCTCGTGTTCGCGGCGCACTGGTATCCCGACATGTACCCGTTCCCCTCCTTCCTCCGTACCCCCCGCAATTTCAACCCCGAGGAGGTCCGCTACCGGGACTACCAGGCCAGCATCGAGCAGGTGCTGGCCCCCGCCACGCACTCGCTGGGCAACCTGCCGGCCGTCTTCGGCGAGTTCGGGATGTTCTTCGACTTCAACGGGATTGAAACGGCGCGCGCGCAGGACTACATCGTCACCACCGTGCTGCTGAACAACTACTTCGAGGCGCTGGAGCGCCTGAACGTCAGCCGCCTGTTGTGGGACTACAACCCGGAAAACTCCTGGGAGTTCGGCGACCTGTGGAACCACGAGGACCTGTCGATCATCGACCCGGACGGGAACTGGCGCGCGGTGGACGGCTGGGATCGGCCCCATCCGAACGCGCTGGCCGGCAAGCCCGTGTCGATGCACTACTGGTCCGACGTGCACACCTTCGACCCCGACAAGGGCGAGGTGCCCGCCTACGGCGAGTTCCAGATGACCTACCGGGGCCGGGCGACGCTGGCGCCCACCGAGGTCTTCGTGCCGCAGATCCAGTATCCCGACGGCTTCTTCGTGCGGATCAGCGACGGGCGCTGCGACTGGGACCCGGCGACGCAGATCCTGTACCACCACCCCGAGGTGGACGACCCGGACGCCCTGCATACGATCACGCTGCGGCGCCCCCAGGAAGGCGACGCCCAGGTGGGCTGGAACTACTTCATCCAGGGGAACCAGGTGGTCAGCCGGTAGGCGGGGCGGGCCTTCGTCCCGGTCGGGCGCCTTCGCGACGGGCACCCCAACCGCCCGGGCCTTCACGACGCGTCACTTCGCGGTGAACCGGTACAGCGTGGTCTGCGTGTAGGTCCCGCCAGGCGCCAGCACGATCGACGGGAAGGCAGGCTGGTTCACGGAATCGGGGAAGTGCTGCGCCTCCAGCACGATCGCCCCGTGGAACGGGTAGACGACGCCCCGCTTGCCCGTGACGGTCCCGTCCAGGAAGTTGCCCGTGTAGAACTGGATGCCGGGCTCGGTGGTCCACATCTCCATCTGGCGCCCCGTCCCGGGCTCGGTCAGCCGCAGCGCCAGCGCCAGTTTGCCGCCACCGCTCTTCAGCACGAAGTTGTGGTCATATCCGACCGGCTTGCCGGGTACGTCCTGGATGTGTGCGCCGACGGCCGTCGCCGTGGTGAAGTCCATCGGGGTCCCCTTCACGGGCGCCATCTGGCCCGTGGGGATCAGCGTGTCATCGACGGGGGTGTATCGGTCCGCGTCCATCCACAGCACGTGCCCCAGGATGTCCCCCTCCCCCCGAAGGTTCCAGTACGTGTGGTTGCTGAGGTTGACCGGCGTGGCCCGGTCCGTCGTGGCCGAGTAGTCCAGCCGCAGCACGTTGTCGTTCGTCAGCGTGTAGATCACGTTGACCATCACGGTCCCCGGGAAGCCTTCCTCCCCGTCCCGGCTCACGTAACTGAAGCGCACCGCGGCGCTGTCCGGGGACTCCACGGCCCGGGCCTGCCACACGACCTTGTCGAATCCCTTCAGGCCGCCGTGCAGGAAGTTCGGCCCGTTGTTGGTGGCCAGCCTGTACTCGACGCCGTCCAGTTGGAACCGCCCCTTGGCGATCCGGTTGGCGACGCGCCCGACGGTGGCGCCGAAGTACGGGCTGCGGTCGAGGTATCCCCCGAGGTCGTCGAAGCCCAGCACCACGTCGCCCGGCTTGCCGTCGCGGTCCGGGACCAGCAGCTCGGTCAGCGTCGCGCCGTACGTGATGATCCGGGCGGTCATGCCGTGCGAGTTGCGCAGGGTGTACCGCGTGATCGCGGTCCCGTCGGCAAGGTTCCCGAAGGGGGACGTCCGGACGGTCACGGGGCCCTCCTTGACGTCGGGGGAATCCTGGCAGGGGCACGTCGATGCGCAGCCGACGATCGCAAGAAGGCCGGCCGTCAACAGCACGGGCAGCGCTCGGTTGTGCACGGGTTCCTCCCACGGGCCTCCGGATGGGGGCATGGTATCCCCGACCGCGCCGGGCTGGCAATGCCTGGGAGCCTTTCGGGAAATGGAGTTCGTGACGGGAAGTGGCCTGCGCCCGGCAGGCTCCCGTGGGAGCAGGACGATCAGGGGCGCGGAACGAAGGCCCAGCGCTTCACCAGGGCGGGATCGGCTCGCGGCGGCACCGGGCCGCGGTCGCTGCCGCGATCGGCGGGATCCTGCAGCAGCCGGGCAGCCACACGGTCGAACAGGGTGCGGTGTCCGCCGAGGGTCCAGCGTCCGAACAGCGTGTGCCCCCCCTCGTAGCCCTGGCACTCGTACTCTTCCGGGGTGGTGATGTACCCGGCGTAGGTGTTGCTGTACGGCATCGACACGACGTGTCGCACGCCGCGCCCCTTCAGGCGATCCAGCAGCCCGGCGCGCAGCCGGCGCCCCGCGACGGTGGTCAGCTCGCCGGCCACCGCGGCGATGGCGAAATCGCCGATGACGATGACCTGCGCCGGCAGGACCTGCGGGGCCCAGGGGCGCTCGTCCACCGCGCCGTCCTCCAGGATCCGGTTCAGGAAGCCCACGGTCGGGTCCAGATCGCCGACCAGCGGGAACGGGCGGTCCATCGGAACGCTGCCCAGCGCCCGGCCCTTCGTGCCCAGGCCCACTTCCAGCAGGGGCAGCTTGGGCGCCTGGGGGTCGTCGGACCCGCGGGCCAAGGCCACCATTCGCGCGCTGGTCCGCGCCAGCGCCTCGATGAACGGGACCAGCAGGTAGGGCAGCCCCGGACCCTCGCTGGTGCCGAACAGCATGCGCACGCCCACCACCGCCGGGCTGGTGCGGCGGCCGGGCCGACCGTCCACGAACGCGGGGTCCACCGGGAGGTCCGCGAAGTCGGCGGTCAGCAGCGCGGCGTCCAGGTGAACCTTCCTGCCGCCGACGGGCAGCGCCGACTCGAACAGCGTCCGGGCGTGGCGGGCCTGGATCTCGCCGTTCCGACGCGCGGACTCGAAGTCGTCGTCGTGCTCGCCAATCGTCAGCCCGCGACGGATGGAGAAGTTGCGGTTGGGCGTCACGTCGCCGCAGGGCGACTGGGCGAAGGCGGCGACGAACCCGGGCGCGCGGAGGCCTTCTGTGGCGAAGCGCTCGAACCAGGCCGCGGCCATGCCCTTGTTGTCGGGATGCAGCAGCAGGTTGTCGCGGTGGATGCTGGTGCCGTGGACGCCGAACCAGGAGATCATGCCCAGGGGCCGCCCGGAATCGTCGTCGAGGCGCAGCACGGTCATGTCGCGGTCGATCGCCGTCGGCGAGTGATCCTCGCCGGTGCGCGTGTGCACGTCGTGATTGGCTTCGTAGGAATGGATGGCCCGGTTGAAGGCGACGGGCTCGGACACGGGGATCGGCCCGGAACCCACGCTGGCCCACCCCGGGACCAGGCGCGCGACGGCCTGCTCGATGGCCGATACGATTCCCTCGACCAGGCCCCCGAACACGTGTTCCGAACAGCCGGGGGTCGTCGCGGCATAGAACGCCACTTGCGAAAAGCCCGAGGGGCTGCTGTGCGTGTGGGTGGCGGACAGCATGATCCGCTCGTCGGACAGGCCCAGATGGGGCCGGCGCTCGATCTCATCGACGACGGCCTGTCGCAACGCCTGCGTGATGAAGCAGATCTCGGCGATGACGATGGCCACCCGGCCGCCGCCGGCCGAATCCTCCAGCACGAAGGCCCGCGCGTTCAGGGGCATCGCCACGCCGCGCACGACGTTCTCGCGGTAGGCCCAGCCCAGCAGCCCCATGCCCTCTTCGTACACCGTGATGTCAGTCCGAGCACAACCGATCTTCATCATGCCTGCCTGCCGATTGCGTGGGCGAAAACGGTTCCGTCGGCCCGATGGCCCACGGCGCCGTCGCGCGAAGTATGGCCAGCGGCGGCGCCCCGGTCAAGCGTCCGGGGCGGCGGATCGGAAGCGTGCCGCAATGGCCCCTCCCCCCCCGAGCGTCACCCCTTGATGAACGTCCCGTCGCGCAGTTCCTTCAGCGCAACCGCCACCTCGTCCTGAGTGTTCATCACGAACGGGCCCCACCGCACGAACGGCTCGGCCAGCGGCTGCGCCGAAAGCAGCAGGAACCGGGCGGGGGCGCTGCCGGCATGGACGCGGGCCACGTCGCCGTCCGACAGGATCACGAGGCGCGGGGACGGGATGGCCCCGGATCCGCCCACCTCGATGTCCCCCTGGAACACGTACAGGAGCGCCGTGTGGCCCGCAGGGACCGGCTGCTCGAAGGTGCCGCCAGCCGGCAGCGCCACGTCGAGGTACGTCGGATCCGCGTAGATTTCCCGCACGGCCCCGGCGACGCCGTCCACGTCGCCGGCCACCACGCGAATGCGGGTCCCGTCGGGACGCGTGACTTCCGGGATCCGGGCCGACGGGACGTCCTGGTACCGCGGCTTCGTCATCTTCAGCTTCGCAGGCAGGTTGACCCAGATCTGGAAGCCGTCCAGACGCTTCGGGCCGACCTTCGGCATCTCCTCGTGCAGGATGCCGCTGCCGGCGGTCATCCACTGCACGTCACCCGCGCCGATGACGCCGGAATTCCCCAGGCTGTCGCGGTGGGCGACGCTGCCGTCCAGCATGTAGGTGATGGTTTCGATGCCGCGATGCGGGTGCATGGGAAACCCGGCGATGTAGTCGGCGGCGTTCTCCGACCCGAAGTGATCCAGCAGGAAGAACGGGTCCAGGTGGTCCAGCGTCGGCGTCCCGATGCTGCGTTTCAGGCGCACCCCGGCGCCGTCGCTGGCGGCCATCGGCGTCACGACCTTCATGACCGTTCGTTCCTTCATGGCGTGCTCCTCCAAGGGCGCCCGGCGGCGCCCGCGTCAACCCGGCCCGCCGGAGCCGAACTGGACCGATCGCTTCGTGAACGCCCCGTCCATCCACCATCCGGTGATCGGGAAGGTCGTCGCCGGCCGCGGATCGCCGACCGCCCCCGCCGCCACCAGCAACGGCGCATAGTGCTCCCACGTCGGCAGGGCCGTCCGGGCCGCGGGCGCACGCTCCTGGAAGCCCATCAGCGCATCGACGTCGAAGCGCGTCAGCGCATCCGCCACCCAGGCGTCGAAATCCCGGGCCCACTGGGGGATCCCGGGACGGAACGCGTACTGCATGTTGTGGGTCAGGAAGCCGCTGCCGAACACCAGCACCCCCTCGTCGCGCAGCGGCGCGAGCGCCTGGCCCAAGGCGAAGAGCTCCCGTGCATCGAGGGCCGGCATCGATACCTGCAGCACGGGGATGTCGGCAGCGGGGTACATGGCCAGCAGCGGGATGTAGGCCCCGTGGTCCAGCCCGCGCTCCGGGTCGTCGGCGACCGCGATGCCACGCTGGCGCAGCAGCCCGCGGACCCGCGACGCCAGGTCGGGCGCACCCGGCGCGGCGTAGAGCGTCCGGTAGTACTTCTCGGGGAACCCGTAGAAGTCGTATACGAGCGGCACGGGGCGCGTGGCGCCCAGCGTGGTCGGCCGCTGCTCCCAGTGCGCCGACACCATCAGGATGGCCTTCGGCCGCGGCAGGGCGGACGCCCAGGTGGCCAGTTCCGCCATCCACGCGGCGTCGTCCAGCAGGATCGGCGCGCCGTGCGCCGCGAAGACGACCGGCATGCGCGCGGTCGCAAGAGTCCCGGCGGTCCCGGCCTGCATCGTCATGCCCCCCACCTCCCGTCGCGAGCACGAGGCGGCTGCCAGGAATGGAATCGCCGCGAGCGCCCCGAGTGCTTCCCGTCGTGTCACGCTTCCTCGAATGCGAGGTCGCTCCCGACTATGGGTACGTGCGGGATGGCGCGCAACTCGAAACCGACGAGTTTCCGAAACGAACGGATCTGCTATCCTTCCGCCAATCCTCGGGCAGGGCGACATGCGAAGGGCCTGGATCGGCGGACTGATGCTGGCGTGCGCCTGCGGCGCAGGGACGGGGAACGCGGACTCCGGAACGGGCCCGCTCGACGTGGTGTTCCTCCACGATGCCGTGGGTGACACGCAAACAGACCCAGGCCTCCCGGACGCCCGCCACGACCTCGTCGATCCGGGGAGCATCGACCCGGGCCCGGGCGACCCGGGCGCCAGCGACGCGCTGCCGGACGTTTCCACGGACGCCGCCCCGGACCCGGGCGAACCGCTCGATCCCGGCAGCGAAACCGGGTCCCCGGATCCCGGCCCGGGTGACGACGGCCCGCAGGACCCGGGTGCTTCGGATCCGGGCGCGCAGGACCCGGGCGGGATCGACCCCGGGCCGTCCGATCCAGGCCCGTCCGATCCCGGTCCCGTCGATGCCGGCTTCGACGTGACCATCGGCGCCTGCGCCCCCGGCGACACGTCCTGCTGGTGCACCGCCGACAACCACTGCAACCCGGCGTACAACGTCGCGTGCGAGCCGAACGTCTGCGACACGGCCACGAACCACTGCCACCTCGACTCCCATCGCCTGGACGGCCACGCCTGCAACGACGGCGACGCATGCACCCTGGGCGAAACGTGCCAGGCGGGCGCCTGCCAGGGCGGGACCTTCACGTGCCAGTGCCACACGGCCGCCGACTGCAACGACGACAATCCCTGCACCGACGACGCCTGCGCATCGGGCACGTGCAGCAATACCGCCAACACGGCCGCCTGCGACGACGGCGATGCGTGCACGGCGAACGACACCTGCCGGGCCGGGACGTGCCAGGGCACACTGGCCTGCCAGTGCCGCAAGGACGCGGACTGCGCCGACGCCAGCCCGTGCACGCAGGACGCCTGCGACCTGTCCACCCACACCTGCACCCACGCGCCGGTGGCGGGCGCCTGCGACGACGGCGACCCGTGCACCACGCCGGACACGTGCAGCGACGGCGCATGCGTCCCCGGGCCCGACACCTGCCAGTGCCACGTGGCGGCGGACTGCCCCGACCCGGGCAACCCCTGCATGGACCGGGCCTGTTCGGTCGCCCACACCTGCGTGCCCACCGCGAACACCGCGGCCTGCGACGACGGCCACGCCTGCACCACCGGCGACCATTGCTCGGGGGGGGCCTGCGTGCCCGGCGCCCCGACCTGCGCCGAGTGCGGCGACGGCGCCTGCTACGCGGCGGGCGAGGACTGCGCCTCGTGCCCGGCCGACTGCGGCGCCTGCCCGACCACCGAAACCTCCTGCGGCAACGGTGTCGATGACGACCACGACGGGCTGACCGACTGCCTGGACCCGAACTGCGTCGGGGTGTCGCCCTGCCCGTCGGACTCGTGCAGCGGCGCGGTGGTGGCAACGCTCCAGTGCGGGGCGACGCTGGCGGGAAACCTCAACACCCTGCGCAAGGTGTCGGGTTCCGGCTGCGGGGACAACTTCAACAACCTGTACAGCTCGGTGTTCAAGTTGGTGGCCCCGAAGACCGGCACCCTCCAGGTCCAGGTGACGCACGACGATGTGTCCACCGATCAGTTCCACGCCTACGTCCTGTCGGGGATCTGCAACCCCTCGGTGTGCGCGGCCAGGGCGTGCTGCTTCGATCCCGGCCTGGGCACCCCGATGGCCGCCGGCGCGTCCTACTTCATCGTGGTCGAGGACAGCAACCCGTACACATCCGGCCACTACTCGGTGAAGGTCACCTGCCCGTAGACCGCGGCCCGACCCGCGTCGCGACCTCGCCCCCGATGCCCGGGGACCGCCTCAGAAGCTCCCGTCCCCCACGCCGGAGGAACAGGCGGCACAGCCGGGACCCGCGGGGGCCAGGTTGCAGGAGACCGGGCAATAGGGGATGCGCGCGAACGCCCGGGAGACGCTGCCGCAGCCGGTGGCAGTGCCGCCAACGCTCAGTTCCGAGTACCCGCCGCCCAGGTACATGGTGTTGGCGCAGGCGATCGCCGGCGCCCCGACGGCGATCCAGCCCGGCAATGCAGCCCATGCCTGCTGCTGGCCACCGGCCGCGTAGTCGCCCTCGGCGCAGGACTGCGCCACCGTGCAGTCGGCAGGCGCGGGATTCGAGGCGTCGCCCGCCTTGAGCGTGACGCACAGCCGGTAGTGCCCCGGGCAGTCGGTCGTGAGGGCGTCGATCGACCAGGCGGCCGCGGGCGCCTTGGACAGGTCCGCCGGGCAGGACACCATCGTTCCCTCGAGGATCGTCGATACGACGCCCAGAACTTCCACGCTGCCATCGCTCCCCGGCACGGAGGTGTTGAAGCAGGGCGACAGGTTGTCGATCTTCCAGCGCCCGTGCACCACGCAGGTCCCGCACACCGCGCCGCCGTCGTCGGTGCCCGCGATGCCATCCGGGCCCACCGCATCCGCGACGTCCTCCGGGCCCATCGAGTCCGGGATGCCGACGGACGACGAACCGCCGCAGGCGCCAAGCACCAGAACCCCCGCGACCAGGGTCAACGTCCGCATTTCGACTCCCCGTTTACAAGCCCCTGTTCCTGGCACAGGCCCTCGCCCATCCCCCCCGACCCGCGCCGATCCGGTCGCTAGTTCCCCACGCCCACGCCCGCGTGAGGCGCGGCGGCCGGCGTCGTCGATGACTGGTCGGCACAGGAAGCGTCGAACAGCACCTTGTCCGCGTACACGTCGCTCAGGGCGACCGTCCCGCCGCCGCAGATGCCGACGACCACATCATCCATCGTGAAATCAGACCCGCTCACCTGCAGATCCTGGGCCTGCAGCACCATGATGCCGTAGGCCAGGTCGTGGGCCACCGTGGACGTGACGCGGATCCCCGTGCCGCCGTTGAAATGGAAGCCGCAGTGGGCGGTGGAAACGTCCACGTGGTCGAAGACCGGGGCCGACGTGTCGCCGTCCACCCGGAAGAAGTCGTTTCCCCGGTTCGCGCCGTCGGCCAGCACGTAAGACAGGACCGGCGAGGCGTCCAGGATCGCGACCGAATCGGTGGTCTGGCCGGCGCCAGCCCCGTGCAGCGCCGCGTGGGTCAGGTGGCCGGACGAGCGCAGGTCCAGCAGGAGGCCGCCCGTACCCTGCGCCTGGAAGCCGTCGATCGTCCACGCCGCGCCCGCCTTCGCCGTGAAGGGGGCCGTGAAGCCCGATATCGCCAGGTTCGACGCCGTCAGCGTGCCTCCCGCCTCGACGCTGAGGCCTTGCCAGGACCCGCCGGCAGCGGGTGCGAACGACACAGGGGTCCCACTGCCGCCCTCGACTACCAGGACGCCCGCGACCGCCAGCGACGCGCCCGTGCCTGCGGTCACGGTGGTGCCCGCCTCCAGCGTGAGGGTGGCACCGGGGTCCACGGCCACCGCGCCCGCGAGGGTGACGGCGCCGGACAGGCGAAGGTCGGTCGCGACCGTGCCCGCAAGCGTCCCTCCGACCTGGAGGGGCACCTCGGACGCCAGGTCGGCGACCACCGCATCGACATCACCCGCGGGTATGTCCCCGGCGGGAACATCGATTGCGGGTGCGTCCTCTGCGGGAACATCGACTGCGGACGAATCGGCCGGGACGTCGGCCAGCCCCTGCACGTCGGCCGGGCTGCCGGACGTCGCGCACGCGCCCAGCGCAAGGAGGAACAATGTCGAAACGGGGTTCGAAATGCGTACGCAACGCACGGGGACCTCCAATCGGAAGCGGGGACATGATGGGTCGCACGTCCCCAGGGACCGCGACACCTTCTTCAGAACTAAGGCGCACCGAGACCGGCGTCAATCACTTGGACTATTTTCCTCCGTGTTTTGTATCAACCGCCCGCGGCTTCTTCGCAACTCCACGCAGCCCAAGGACTTTACGCGCCGCGTCAATTCGGGATTGACTAGTCCGTCCGTTTCGTTTACCATAAAGATGACAGATGGTTGGAGTCCAGGATGAACCTCCACAACCCGCTGCTTGCCGAACCCGAATCGGACCCCGCGAAGGCGAGGCTTTCGGTCCTGAACGTCCAGCGCACCTGCGTCCACGACGGACCGGGGATCCGCACCACCGTGTTCTTCCGGGGCTGCCCCCTGAAGTGCAAGTGGTGCCACAACCCGGAAGCGCAGGCCACCGTCCCGGCCTCGTCCCAACAGCATGGCCGGACCGTTTCCGACATCCTGGGCGTCGTGGCCAGAGACCGGGAGTACTACGAGGGCACGCACGGCGGCCTCACGCTGAGCGGGGGCGAACCGCTGGCGCAGAACCTCGCGGGGCTGGACGCGCTGCTCGGGGGCGCCAGGGACGACGGGCTTCACGTGGCCGTCGAGACCGCGGGGGATGTCCCCTGGCGGGTCTTCGAGGCCGTCCGGTCCCGGGTGGACCTGTTCCTGTTCGACCTGAAGGCCGTCGGCAACCCGGCCCTGCACCGGGAACTCACGGGCCGCGACGGACGCCGGATCGAGGACAACCTCCGGCGCCTGGTCCGCACCGGCGCCAACGTCCGGGTGCGGATGTGCGTGGTCCCCGGGCAGAACGACACGCCGGCGAACCTCCAGGCGACCGCCGCGCTGCTGACGTCCATCGGCCACTCCGAAATCGAGTTGATGCGCTACTTCAACCTGCACGAAAACAAGGCCCGAACTTTGCACCTGCCCCAGCAGCCGCTGGGCATCAGCATGGAGGCAAGCCTGCAGGCCCTCCAGGTCGCGGCGGATGCCTTCGCGTCGCTGGGGATCCAGGCACACACCACCGCCACCGACGTGGCGAGGCGGCCCGCGGCCTTCACGCAGCGGGTGCAGGACCTGCACCGGGACATCCGCGACGCCGGCTACGCGGTGTGCATCGAGTCCGCCGAACTGAAGACGACCTACTGCAAGCAGCATGAATCCGCGGAACCCCTCGCCGTCCGGCGGGCCGGCCTGCTGCGCTACCTGCTCAACCGCAAGACGATCGCGGTGCATCCCCACGAGCTGCTGGTCGGCAACTTCACCGCCAGGCGCGTCGGCGGGAACGTCTGGGTCGAGTACTTCGGCGCGATGATGGTGCTGACCCTGTGGAACATCGACCGCCAGACGCCGGTCAAGTTCAAATGCACGCTGCAGGACAAGATCCGCTTCTATACCCGGGTGGCGCCCTACTGGGCCTCCCGGGGCCTCTTCGCGCAGGCGTTCCCCAGGCTCCGGGACCTGGGCGGCTTCATGATGCGCACCCTCGAAAAGCGCACCGGCTTCAACAACAACACGGCGGGGATCGCGCACTACATCGTCAACTGCGAGCGTTTCATCCGGCTGGGCACGACGGGAATCGCCCGCGAGGCGGAAGAGCAGCGCGCGCTGCATCCGGGCACCGGCTTCTACGACGGCGTGCTGCTGGCCCTGAAGGGCCTGGAGGAGTTCGCCGACCGGTACGTGGCGCGCCTGCGCGACATGGCACGCGCGGAACCGGACCCCGATCGACGCGCCGAGATCGAGCGGATGGCGGTGGTCTGCGAACGCGTTCCCAGGAACCCGGCCGGCACCTTCCACGAGGCGCTGCAGTCGATCCTGTTCCTGGAAATCGCGCTGTGCACCGAGTCGTTCGAAAACGCCATCTCGCTGGGCCGGCTGGACCAGATCCTGTACCCGTTCTACAAGGCCGATGTCGAAGCCGGCCGGATCGACCGCGAGGCCGCCCGGGAACTGGTGGCCTGCTTCATCCTCAAGATGGACGAATTCATCTTCCTGAACGACGGCGATCACCTGTTCCAACTGGGCAAGCTGTTCGAAAGCCTGTCGCCGGTCGAAACCGTCACCGTGGGCGGCGTGGACCGGGACGGCCACGACTGCACCAACGACGTCACCTACATGATCCTCGACGCCTGCGAACTGCGGCCCATCGGCGTGAACATGACCGCGCGCATCCACCGCGGCAGCCCGGCCGAGTACGTCGAGCGGATCGCCGAAATCTTCCTGAACGGCTCGCCGATGCCCGCGCTGTACAACGACGAGCCCTACATTGCCGCCCTGCGCCGTGAGTACGACACGACGCTCGAGGACGCCCGGAACTACTCCATCGTCGGCTGCGTGGAGCCGGTCGCGTCCGACGACCACTTCGCCAATACCGACAGCGCCAACATCAACGTCGTCCTGCCCTTCTTGCAGGCCCTCGACGGGGATACGCGGCACCTGTGGAAGAACGGCGATCTGGGGACGCTGGACCAGCACCTGCCCGCCGCGATCCGCGCCCGGCTGTGGCCGCACGACCTCCCGACCACGATGGACCAGTTGATGGACCGCTTCGGCGAGCGCCTCCAGGAGGTGGTCCGGGACGTTCTGGCCGACCAGCAGCGCATCGAAACCACGCTGTCGCAGACGCTGACCACGCCGCTGGCCTCGTCGCTGTACCGGGGCTGCATGGCCAGCGGAAAGGATGCCTACGAGGGGGGAACCTCCATCAACAGCAGCGGCATCCAGGCGGTGGGCGTGACCGACGTCGCGGACTCGCTGGCCGCGATCGACGAACTGGTGTTCCGGCAGCGCCGCTACACGCTGGCCCAGGTGATCGAGGCGATGGAGGCCGACTTCGAGGGCGATCGCTACCGCGAGCTGCACAAGGGCCTGCTGGCCGTTCCCAAGTTCGGGAACGACGCCGCGACCGGCGCGCACCTGTGGGTGCCCCGGGTGCTGGAACTGTACGTACAGGCGCTTCACGGCGCCCCGCACGCGACCCGCGGCGGCAAGTACGTCGCCGGGTACTACGGCCTGAACGTGAACCGGATCTACGGCAAGAAGACGCCTTCCCTCCCTTCCGGCCGCAAGCGCGGCGAGCCCCTGGCCAACAGCCTCTGCCCCCACTACGGCATGCAGATGGTGGACCTGACGTCCGCCCTCAACGCCGTCGCGCGGGTCGATTTCGCCCGGTTCGCCCCCAACGGCACCACGCTGACCCCGACCATCGACACCGGCATGTTCCCGGGCGAAGACGGCGTGCGGAACCTGGCCGGGCTGATCCGCGGCTTCTTCAACCAGGGCGGGATGCAGCTCCAGCCCAACCTGGTCAGCCGCGACATGCTGCTGGACGCGTACCAGAACCCGGGCAAGCACAAGGACCTGGTCGTGCGCATCGCGGGCTACTGCGCGTATTTCGACGACCTGTCGGACGAGCTGAAGATGGAGATCATCAACCGGTCGTACTACACGAACTAGCGGCGGGCGGGGACCGGCAGTGCCGACGCGGCAGGGGATGCGGCCACGCCCTTTTCCAGCAGGGCGACGTCGAAGCGGGCGAAGAAGATCGCGGGGCCGAAGATCTCGCCGATGATGCCGTAGCCCTCGTACACCATGCCGATCGAGCGGTCGTCCAGCACCGAGAGGACCGAGTACTGGGCCATGTCGTGGTTCAGCAGCGTTTCGCCCGTCCAGGTCGCGCCCTCGTCCAGGCTCTGCCAGGCCCGGATGTTCACCCGGCCGCTGGCGCCCAGGCCGCTGTGGACCAGCCGGTCCACGGGGTCGCCGTCCCGCTTCGCCATGTGGCGGACGACGCTGGACATGATGGGTTCCATGGGCAGGCCGTCGGTCGGTTCGGACCAGGTCTGGCCGCCGTCGGTGCTGCGGAACAGCTTGCGCGGGTTGTTGCGGGCATCCATCAGCAGCGTGCCGTCGGTCAGTTCCACGACCTGCGGCTCGCCGGCGCCGGTCGTCCTGCCGCCCAGCCGGAAGTTCTGGCCCCCGTCGTCGCTGAGGACCACGAAGTCGCCCTCGTCTGTCGAGGTCCCGGACGTGTACCAGCCCGGGGCCACGATCCGCCCCGCCGGCGCCGCCTGCGTGCCCCAGCGGGTCAGCAGCCCCCGGCCCGGGCCGAACGACATGATGGCCCAGTCCGCGGGCTTGACCCCCGCGGTGATGTTCCGGGCCGCGGCCCACGTGGCGCCGTCGTCCCGGCTGGTCATCACCCAGATCGACGCCGATGTCCCGTCCAGGCCCGGCGGCAGGTCGAACTCGCCTCCGATGCTGGCCGGGCGGCGACTGAAGAACAGGAACAGCGTGCTGCCGCCGGCGGGATCCGGCACGTCCAGCGCGACCGGGTTGTGCGCGTCACCCTCGCCGTTTGCGGCCACCACGGCCAGCGGAGTCCAGGTCTGCCCGCAATCCAGGCTGCGCTTCATCACCACGACGATCAGGCCGGCGCCGGGGTCCGACAGCGACTGGCGCGCCTCGGCGAAGGCCACCAGCACCCCGCTTGCTGTCGTGACGAACGCCGGGATGCGGTACACCGGGTAGCCTTCCGCGCCCCCCTGGAACACCGTCACCTGGTCCGCGACCGGGTCCGCGGGCAGCGGCACGCCGCCGCAGCGGGTCGCGGGGATGTCGGACGTGTCGGGTGCATCGGACGTGTCGGGCGTGTCTGGTGTGTCGGACGTGTCGGGCGTGACGGACGTGTCGGGCGCGACGTCCTGGACGACGTCCAGGAGGTCGTTGGCAGGCACGTCGCCGGGCTTCCCGCTCCCGGCGCAGGCGCCCGCAAGGACCATCATCAACGCCAGGGCCACGATACGCGAAGGGATGCGGTCGTTCATGGCGCAAGGATACCGGCTTCGCGGGGGCGGTCAACAGCGGACGAACACAGCGGACGAACGCTGCATCACCCTCTTTCCAACCCGATCATTTCGTCCGCACGCACGGATCGGGAGTTCGATCGCGACATTGGAAAGGCATCTGCGTCCGGTAGCAGCGTTCGAGCGGGTGGATCGGAAGGCATCGTCGTCCAGCGGAACGGATTGATCGGTCATTAAGGACCCATGATCCGTTCGACGACGTCCTTTGATCCCTTCCGAAGAACCCCTCCTCCGCACGTCGATGGCCTTCTGATCCCTCCCCAAGGGCTCCCCCACGCGGTCGAAGGTGAACCTGTTGCAGCGAAAGCGCGGCTATCCGCCCGACAGGCGCGAAGAAGCGGTCATCACCTTGATCGGGCAGCCCGAGGTGCTGTGCAAGGACCGGGCGAATGCGGCGTGGTGGAACGCCCCCGGACCCGAATTCAGGAACCGGAACCCCGCAGCCCCCGCGCAAAGGCTCGTGAACCGCGGCCCAGGCGAACGGCAAGGAACGCCGCGCAGCACGTCAGCATCAGCAGCGTCGTCGCCAGGTGCGGCGTGCCACCGGTCGCGGCCGTGCACCCGCTGGACTTCCCGGCGACGGGGCCGGCGTCGGCACCCGCGTCGCCCGCGGCTTCGAACGCATCCGAAGTCGGCGCGTCCGGGAGGGGCGCCATGATGTCGGGCACCTCGACGAACTCCGGCGCAGGCTCGACGACTTCCGCGACCTCGGCCCGCTCCGGCGCGACTTCCTCGACCTCGACCCACTCCGGAGCCACTTCCACGACCTCGGCAACCTCCGGCACCGGTTCGACCGGCGGCGCGGGCTTCGTCGAGAAGGTGAACGAAACGGCGTTGCCGAACGGCACGCCGTCCCACGACGTGATCGGCGGCGACACGGTGACTGTATACGAAGCGTCCGGGTCCCAGTCCCCGATCGGCTTCACGTTGACCAGGTGGGAGGTGCGGCCGTAATAGACCTGCACGGTCGCAGGATGCACGTCCCCACCGTCGCGGGTGACGACCACCGTCGTCGAATCCACCGTCGCAGGCTCCAGCCCCCGGGGCATCACGAACGACACCCACGAGTCGGGGCTGGTGGAGTCCCGCGGATAGTCCCACGGCGAGCCGCCCGAGAAGAAGGTGGCCAGCAGCGGCGGCTCGAAGCCACCCTCGCCCGTGCCCTGCAGGCGCTGCCACAACACCTGCCAGTAGGCGGCGATGCCCGGGCCGCAGGTGACCGGGCTGCCCGGCGCCGCCGGATCCGCCTGGTGGTCGCAGGCCCAGGGGTACAGGGCGCGGAACCCGGCGATCGTGGCCGGGTCGGCGCCCTCGATGTTGGCGTGAACGACGGCGAACGCCACCATCTGGGAGCCGTCCTCGATGGTGGAAGGATCCACGTGGTGGCCCAGGAGGTCATACAGGGGCGCCAGGGCCTCGGCCGGGACCCAGGGATCCGGCGGGTCCATCTGTCCCTGCGTGGCCGCGAAGCAGGAGTCGGTGGCGCCATCGACGCCGTACGGGGCTTCCCCGACGTTCGGGTCGAAGGCCGCGTGCCGTTCCAGGTACATGCCGTCGTCGAACTGGTCGGTCAGGCCGTGGGCGACCATCCCCAGCAGGAACGCGATGTGCTTCGCCGCCTCGTCGGACCACGGGGGGGAATACGTGGAACGGATCCACTCGAGGTACACCTTGTGGAAGGGTTCCCAGTGGCTGATTTCGCCGTAGCCGTCGCCGATCGCGTAGCCGCCATCGGGATACATCGCGCCATTGCGCACGATGTCGACCATCCCCGGCCGGTCCAGCAGGTCCCGCAGCCCGCCCGCAGGCACGAACCGCACGGCGTCCCGGGCGACCCAGATGTGGCTGTAGTTCCCGTTCGCGCGGGCCGACCGGACCGGCCATCCCGTCCCGACCACCAGCGCCAGCGCCAGCAGGCCCCACCATCCCGTCCGCCCGACCGTTCGCATGCAATCCTCCCGCATCCCACCGGTACCGACCCGAGGAAACGACCGTATTGTGCGCCTGCGGGCCACGGGTGCAAGCGTCGCGGCCTCGGGCGCGCGCCTGGGCTTCACGGTGCGGTTGTCCCGCGGGCGGATATACTCCGCCGAAGGAGGGAACCATGTCGCGAACGTCGTCGTGCGGAGTGCTGGCGATCCTGGCCCTGGCGACGGCCTGCGCCGTTCCGGCCGCCGGCCCCGAGGCCCCGCGGGCCGACGTGGGCTGGGCGGTGTTCCTGGCCGGCAGCGACCCGACCTGGGCCCGCCTGACCGATCGCTGGCAGGACGGCGCCTTCACCGGCAACGGCCTGCTGGGCACCATGACCTACCGCCAGGACGACCATGCGCTGCGCTTCCGGCTGGGGCGCAGCGACGTCACCGCCCACTACCGCATCCCCTTCGTGGACTGGTCGATCCCACGCATCCCCATCGGGGACCTGCTGCTGGCCACCGAGGGCGCCGTGGTGTCGGAATCGATGCGCCTGCGCCTGTACGACGCGGAGGTCACCGGCGAGGTGGTGACCGACCGGGGCACGGTCGCCTGGCGCGTCTACACCCACGCGGTGGACGAGGTCATCGTGCTGGAGGCCCGGTCCTCGGGCGGGGAGCAGGCGACCCTGTCCCTGGCCCCGATCCACGGCATCAGCCCGCGCATCGCGGACGCCGGCGCCAGCGTGGACCCGGCGGACCTGCCGCCCGAACCGGCCTGCACCCGGGACGGCGCCGTCGAAACCTGCGTGCAGCCCCTGCAGCCCGGCGGGGACGTGGCGACGGCGTGGCGGGTGGACACGGCCGCCGACGGCACCCAGGTGGCCCTGCTGTCCATCGCGGACGGCTGGCCGGACGGGGGAGCGGCGGCCAAGGCGGGCGCGACCGTGCAGCAGGCGGCGACCGCGGGACCGGATGCGCTGGTCGCGTCGCACCGCGCCTGGTGGCACGCGTACTGGCCGGCGTCCTTCCTGTCGATCCCCGACGGGAAATGGCAGGCCTTCTACTGGATCCAGATGTACAAGCACGCCAGCGCCACCCGGCCGGGGCGCCCCCTCATCGACAACCAGGGCCCGTGGCTGACCCAGACGCCGTGGCCCGGGGCCTGGTGGAACCTGAACGTGGAACTCAGCTACTCCCCCGTGTACGCCGCCAACCGGCTGGACCAGGGGCGATCCCTGTTCGAGGCGCTGGCGGGGCACGTGGACAGCCTCAAGACCAACGCGGCCGAGTGGGGGACCGACGGCGACGCGGCCCATGTCGATCGCTACACCTCCCTCGACCTCGTGTCCTGGTCCATCCTCGGGGACGTGACCCAGGTGCTGGAACTGGGCAACCTGACCTGGGCGCTGCACGACGTCTGGCGCCAGTGGCGAACGTCGATGGACGAAGGCCTGCTGCGCGACACCCTGTTCCCGCTGCTGCGCCTGTCCGTGAACCTGTACCTGAAGATGCTGCAGGAAGGGGACGACGGCCGGCTGCACCTTCCCCCCACCCTTTCGCCCGAGTTCGGCGACGGCTTCCCCCCCCCGACCTACGCCGACTGCACCTACGCGATCAGCCTGATGCGCTGGGGCTGCGGGACCCTGCTGGACCTGTCGGCACGCCTGGGAATCCAGGATCCCCTGGCTGACCGGTGGCGGGACGTGCTGGCGCGCACCGTGCTGCCGGTGGACGCCGACGGCCTGCGCGTCGGCGCGGGCCAGCCCTTCGACCATGGCCATCGCCACTTCTCGCACCTGCTGGCGATCCACCCGCTGGGCCTGCTGGACCCTGACGTCCCCGCGGACCGGACGCTGATCCAGACGTCGCTGGACCACTGGCTGGCGATGGGCGCCAGGGATGGCGGGCTGGAGGGCTACTCGTGGACCGCGGCCAGTTCCATGGCCAGCCGGCTGGGGGACGGGGACCGCGCCCTGGGGTACCTGGAGCGCGTCGCGCCCCGGTTCGATCCTGCCACGATGTACGTCGAGAGCGGGCCGGTCATCGAAACGCCCTTGTCGGCAGCCCAGTCGATCCACGACCTGCTGCTGGGCAACCGCGGGGGCGCGATCCTGGTGTTCCCGGCCGCGCCGTCCACGTGGCTGGACGTGGCGTTCCACGAGTTGCGGGCCGAGGGCGCCTTCCTGGTCAGCGCGGCGCGCCGGGGCGGGAAGACGGCCTTCGTGGGGATCCGCAGCCTGGCGGGCGAGCCCTGCCGGGTGCGGGCCGACCTGGGTCCCGTGGCGCGGCTGGGGGGGGACCTGCGGGGAACAATCCCGGCTGCAGCAGACGGGTCCTACGCGCTGGACCTCGCCGCGGGCCAATGGGCCGTGCTGTATCGCGACGGGGAGGATGCGCCGGACACGCGACTGCTGCCGGTGCAAATTCCGGCGTCGGCGTTGAATCCCTATGGCCTGAAGCCCGTGCAGGACTGACGCCGGTGCGGCCGCGACGCAGGATTCCCCCGCGAGGGCCTTGTTGTCGATGACGCGCCTGCCGTGGGCCGGGTGCCCGGACGTTTCCACTTCGCCAGCCGTAGGCCGGGCGCCTGGACTTTGGACCCCCGCGTTGGTACCGTCGTTCCGTCCGGAAACCGGGGGAGCATCGTGCGCCTGGCGCTGTGGCGGGTCCTGGTGTTCGTTGCGATCGCGATCGCCGGGTGCGGCGGGGCCAGTACCGGCGGGGATCTCGGCGTGCTGATCCCGCACAACGACGCGGTCGGGAACCTCGATCCCGCCCTCCCTGACGACGTGCCACGCGACGGGGTTGGAACCGATCTCCCGGACGGGGTCGAGGACGATCGTGGAACCGGCCCGGATTCGTGGGACCTCCCGGCCACCGATCTCGCCGGTGACCTGGCGGACCCGGGCGGGGATGCGGCGCAAGATGCGACTGGCGATGGGACGATCCCCAACGACGACGCATCGGGCATCGACGCCGGGCACGACCTGGAGGCCGACGCGGCGGGCGATCCGGGGATCGACGTACCCGGGGACCCCGGTACCGACCCCGGCGAGGATCCCGGCCAGGATCTCCCGGAGGACCCCGGCTTCGACCCCGGCAAGGACGTCCCCCCGGCCGAACCCGGCCTCGCGATCGCGCACGCCATCTACCCGCACACGTCGTCCGAGCTGTTCGTCTGGGACGGGTCGATGACTCCCCCGCTGAAGGTCGGGAACTTCGCGTTCCCCAGCGACGGGCTGGACCACACGATGACCGACATGGCCATCGACTACGACGGCCGGCTGTACGGCGTGACCTTCGGCGGCCTCTACCACTGCATGGCGGACACCGCGAAATGCACGAACCTCGCGTCCCTGGGCGAGCAGTTCAACGGCATGACCGTCGTCCCGGCCGGGACCATCCAGCCTTCCGCCGAGACCCTCGTGGCCATCTCGAACGCCGGCGGCTGGTACCGGGTCGATGTGTCGGCCAGCAAGGCCGTCCTGACCCACCAGGGGGACTACGGCACCGGCTACACCTCGGCCGGGGACGCCTACTCGATCGTCGGCGCCGGCACCTGGGCGGCCGTCAACCACGGCACGGGCGGCACGCTGCTGGTGGCTGTCGATCCGGTGACCGGCGCGGTCCAGCAGGAACTGGGCGCGATCCCCGGGGAGAACATCTTCGGGCTGGCGGGGTGGTACGCGGGCAAGGTCTTCGCGTTCGACTCGTCCGGGGTCATCTACCAGGGCGACACGACCAGCGCCGCCACGTTCAAGCCCTTCCTGACCACCACCCACGCCTGGTACGGGGCCGCGGTCAGCACCCGGGATCCCCACTGACCGGACGCGCGGAAGGGACGCGTGGGCGACCCGGTCGTCCAGCGAGCCCACGCTGCATGCCCACGACCCGGCAGGTGACGACGAAGACAGGATGGGCCCATTGCGGCAGGCAGGAAAGTATCTGAAGCAGGATGGGTTGACCCCCCGCGTCCGCCGCCTGATACTGCCCCCATGACCGGAAAACACGGATGGAAGTCCCTATCGCCAATGCATACGAAAGGCTTCGCAGGCCTTCGCACAACCCGGAGTCGCCGATGAATGCAAGTACCGTTGTCCGGTACCTGGTTGCCCTGCCCCTGCTCGTCGGGTGCGGCGGCAAGACCACCACCACGACTCCGGCGCCCGCGCTGGACGTCAATCCCCGGATCTCGACCGTGCTGGTCGGCGGCGCCCCGGTGGCCCTGGCCGCCACGCTGACGAACTCGACGGCGGCGATCCAGTGGACGATGACCCCCGCGGTCGGCGCGCTGTCCGCGACGACGGGAGCCTCCATCACCTACACCCCGCCGACCACGGTCGCGGAGGTCACACCGGTCGTCATCACGGCAGCGGCCGACGGCGCGATGGCGAACGCGGTCGTCACCGTCAAGCCCGTCGGGGGCACGGCCGCACTGGCCATCGATCCCGTCGCGGCCGAGGCCACGGCGGGCAGCGATGCGGTGAACCTGGCCGCCACCCTGACCGGCGCCACCGACGTGATCCACTGGGCCCTGGCCCCGGCCGTCGGCTCCCTGACAGCGGACATGGGCGCGGCCGTGGGCTATACCCCCCCTGCGACGCTGGACGCGGAAACGACCGTCGTGGTCACCGCAACAGCGGGTACTGCCACCGCCCACGCCGTCGTCGTGGTCCACCCGAACCCGTCGCTATCGGTCTTCCCGACCACGGCCGCCGTGCAGGCGGGCGGGTCCCCGATCGCGTTCGCCGCGACGCTGCTGGGTGGGACCGACACGATCTCCTGGAGGCTGGACCCGGCCGTCGGCAGCCTGTCCGCCACGACCGGCGCCAGCGTCACCTGGACCCCCCCGGCGACGTTGGCGACGGGGACGCAGGTCACGATCACCGCGTCCGCGGACGGCCTGACCGCGGAGGCAACGATCGACGTGTCCCCCGCGACGGTCGCCCCGGTGGCCGGCGTCACGATCGACCCGGTCACCGCCACCGTCGCCGGCAGCGGGGCCCCGATTTCCCTGACGGCCACCCTGCAGAACGTCACCGGCACCATCACGTGGAGCGTGGGCCCGGCGCTGGGCGCCCTGTCCGCGACCACCGGCGCCAGCGTCCAGTACACGCCGCCCGCGACCGTTCCGGCCGCGACCGACGTCACCGTGTACGCGACGGTCGAAGGCGTCACGGGCCAGGCGGTCGTCACCGTGACCCCCGCCCCGACGCTGCAGGTCGCGGTGGACAGCGCCACGATCGACCCGACCACCGTTGCGACGCTGACGGCGACCCTGACCGGCTCGACCGACACGATCACCTGGGCGATGCAGGACAAGACCGGCATCGGCGCGAGGCTGTCGGCCACCACGGGGACCACCGTGACGGTGACGCCGCCCGCCCAGGTCGGCCTGCAGTCCCCGGTCATCGTGACGGCCGCCGCCGCCGGCCTGACGGTATCGACGACCATCACCGTGCAGGCCACCGTGACCGACAAGAAGCCGCCGCTGTCCAACCAGCGGTTCATCACGCTGAACAAGGTTGTCGAGTACATGGTCCTGGGCCTGCAGACCAGCGAGTCGAGCCAGGACAACGAGTTCATCATCGATCCGTACCTCGCCTACGGCGAGATCGACGACCAGCCCATCAGCCTGGCCCCGGACGTGAAGGTCCCGACCAAGGCTCGCCTGTACGAGACGCGCAACACCGACTTCACGGCCACGACGCGCAAGGTCGCCAAGGCCGGCAACCTGGACGACGACTTCCCGGACGAGACGGTCGTGTTGACGTGGACCCCGCAGGTCTGGGGCTCCCCCGCCCTGGCAACGGGCTCGGACGCGATGCGGGCGACCGTCGCGAAGATGACGATCCTGGACGCCAGCCTGCCGGACCTGGGCGGCGCCCCGGTCATCGACGTGGTCATCCCGCCCGTGGACCTGACGATCCTGGTCGACCACCCGGCGACCGATTACAGCCTGGCGGTTGGCGACATCGACGGCGACGGCTACGACGAGATCGTCGTGGTCGGCACGCTCCAGTGGGACGTGGTCAGCGAGAGCGCCATCCTGTACGGCAAGATGTGGGTGTTCGACGACGCCCTGCACAACTACCAGTTGATGTCCGCGACCCCGATCCAACTGAAGGGCGACAACAACTCCAGCGGCGTCGCCCAGGGGCTGTCCACGGCCCGGGTCGCCATCGGCAGCATGAAGGGCGATGGCTCCGTCCAGATCGTCGTCGGCTGGTACGACAACCCCCGCTTCCGCCAGGGCCTGGTGTCCAACGGGTCCGACTACCTGAAGTACGGCATCGGCGCCATCTCCTACGCCATCTACGACGGAATGACGCTGACCCAGATCGGCGGGAACCACCAGACCGGAACGCTGCAGGATGTCCAGTACGATTGGACCCTGTCCAACTTCGCGAAGTTCGACCTGGCGCTGGCCGACGTGGACGGCGACCAGAAGAAGGAACTGATCGTCGCCGGCTGGGACAGCGGCTGGTGGCACACGAACAGCCAGCCGAATTCCTGGAACCTGATCGAGATCCGCGACGACCTGGACGCGGCCGCGGGTCCGGCCTTCGAGCTGCCCAAACTGTTCTCCGGGCAAGGCACGCACGAGGACGTCTCGGTCCAGGTCAGGCTGTATCCCACGAACTTCGTGGTGCCGCTGGACTTCGACTACAACGGGAAGGACAAGATCCAGGAGTTCCTGGTCGGGCCGTACCTGTACAAGTACGTCGCGCCCGCCACGGCGGGCGGCACCGGCACCATCGCCGAACAGACCACGTTGCGGCCCGTGGACAAGTGGACGTACCACTACAACATCGCCGACCTCCAGGCTGGCGACGTGAACGGCGACATGCGCCAGGACATCGTGATGCTGTACAAGAACGGGCAGATCGTCGCGAAGGGCCTTCGCGACCACCTGGACACCGTCAGCGGGTACCCGCTGCAGAAGCACTACAAGGCGACGCCCGACTTCGTGACCCTGGACACCAGCACGATCAGCGCCCCGGCCTGCGAGTTCACTTCGGCCCCGTGCCAGAACGCGATCCTGGTCCCGGTCAACGTGGACAATGACAGCATGATCCTGGAGTACGCCGGGAAGGCGTCCGCGGCCAGCCGCGCCCGGACCCACACCGTGACGCAGCGGGAGCTGACGTTGACGGGGCACTCGATCCACTACGGCGACAACAAGATCATCGCGCTGCTTGCGGCGCCGCCGCTGACCGCGGACCCGGGCCAGGACACGAACAACAGCGACACCACCTTCGGCACGTCGAGCGGGTCCAGCGTCACCGCCGGCTACACGTTCGGCACGCACGCCGGCGTGACCGTGGGATACGAGTTCGAGCTGTCGGCGGGCCTGGGCGTGTCGGTCCAGACGTTCAAGGCCGAGTTCGAGGTCTCGATGCAGCTCGAGTACAACCACGAGACCAGCTACACCACCACCATCACCCAGGAGTACTCGTTCGCGGCCCACGACGGCGACGACCTGGTCGTCTTCTCGGCCACGCCGTACGACCGCTTCACCTACCTGGTCAGCGCAAGCCCGACCGAGCGCCTGGCGGGCAGCACCTTCGACGTGAACGTGCCGCAGGGGACGTCCGTGATGGCGGTGTCCCGCGCCGCATACAACGACGAGTTCGCCGGCGGGCTGCTGATCACCCCGGACCTGATGCAGGCGAACCCGTTCGATACGACCTCCTACCCGGCCAAGGCGGACGTGCCGCCGGGGCCGGTAAACCGGCGCGTGGGCATCGGCAACGGCCTCGTGGTGGACAGCACGATCCTCCCGGTCTACGGCAACGGGGTCCCGATCTGCGGCCCGGCCAACGTCGCCATCGGCAACACCTCCACCGGGTGCAGCGTGTCGATCGACAAATCCACGGCATGGCAGGACGGCATCGACTTCACCCTGGACTTCTCGGCGAAGATCGCGGTCATGGGCGTGTCCGTGGGCATGAACTCCGGCTTCTCCGTGGGCGGCTACCTCGGGCGCTCCGTGGACAGCGGGATCTCGTTCGGCGGCGACGTCTACGGCCTGCCGCAGGGTTCCACGTTCGATCGCTACTCGTGGGGCCTGTTCCCGTACAAGCAGGTCCTGCTGGATCCGCAGGGCAAGGTCATGCAGAGCTTCTTCGTGATCAACTACTGGGTCGGCCCCTATGGCGACAGCACCCCGCCCGTCATCAACTGACCCCTGCCCCGGCCGCGAGACTGCGGTCGGCCGCACCTACCTTCCTCAGGCCGGCAGGCAGCGAGTCACGCCGGCAGGCACCGGGAGGGGAAGTCCGTCCATTTCTGCGGGGAACCCTTCTGGCGATCGGCTTCCCCGACACCCCCTTGCCGGACGGTTCGCGGCTTGCAGCGGGCCGCCCGGCCGGATAGGGTACGCGTCGGGCAGGGATCCGGGAGGTCACGGATGAAGGCGCGGGAGTTCCGCAGCGACACGATGACGAGGCCCACGGCGGCGATGCGCCGGGCCATGGCCGAGGCCGAGGTCGGGGACGACGTGTGCGGGGAGGACCCGACGGTGAACCGGCTGGAAGCCACGGCCGCGGGAATCACCGGCAAGGAGGCGGCGCTGTTCGTCCCCAGCGGGGTGTTCGGCAACCAGTGCGCCATCGGCGTCCACTGCCAGCCCGGCAACGAGGCGATCGTGTCCGAAAAGGCCCACGTGGTCGAGCACGAGGCCGGCTCGGCAGGCGCCCTGTCAGGCGTCCAGATCCGGACGGTGATGCCGGGCAACGGCCACTACCTGACCGCGGCGGACATCCTGCCGCGCATCCGCGTCGGCGACGACATCCACGAACCGAAGACCGCGCTGATCCTGCTGGAAAACGCGCTGTCGGACGGCACCGTGATGCCGCTCGAGGCCATGCGCGAGGTGGAGGCGCTGGCCCGCGCGCGCGGCGTCCCGGTGCACCTGGACGGGGCCCGCCTGTTCAACGCGGCGCTGGCACTGGGGGTCGAACCGGCGGACCTGGCGGCGGCCTGCGACACCGTGTCGTTCTGCCTGTCCAAGGGGCTCGGCGCACCGGCCGGCAGCCTCCTCTGCGGCCCGCGGGCCTTCATCGACCGGGCTCGCAGGCGCCGCAAGGTGATGGGCGGCGGGATGCGGCAGGTGGGCGTGCTGGCCGCACCCGGCCTGATCGCGCTGACCGAGGGCCGGGCCCGCCTCGCCCAGGATCACGTCCGCGCGCGGCTCCTGGCGGAAGGCCTGTCGGCAGTTCCCGGGGTGCGGGTCGATTTGCGGGACGTGGTGACCAACATGGTCTACATCCGGCTGGACCTGCCCGGCAGGACCGAACCGGGCTGCGTCGCGTTCCTGGAGGCGCACGGGATCCGGGTCTACCCGCCGCTGCCCGACGGCATCCGGTTCGTCACCAGCCTGGAGGTCGATGACGACGACGTCGCGGCCGCCATCGAGGCGGTGCGCGCGTTCGCGCTGGGATAGGGCCGTCCTGTCACCGTCAATCCTCGGCGGTCCAGTACGCGGGTCGCCCGTAGTAGTCGTACAGCCGCTCCTCATACTCGCGGTTCACGCCTGCGTCGGCGTGCCACTCGGGGCTTTCCCGGATCGCCTCTCGCGTCAGGTCGAGCGCGACGATGTTGTCGGCCCAACGGATGTCTTCGGCCCAGTGGGGAGCCACGAGGACCTTCCTGTCGGTCCACCAGTTCCCCGTATCGATCACCAGGTACCGGATGGCCCAGGTCTCGTCGTCCACGATGAAGTCATCGACGTGCCCGATCTCGCCGTCCGTCCCCTGGATGTGATAGCCGATGACCTCGCGCACGCTCCTCAGGTGCGGGTTGTCTTCCTGGTCCTCCGGGTCGTTCAGGCCGCTCCAGGCGCGGCTGCCCAGGAGGCCGGGAGATGCCTCGCCGCCCCAGATTCCCCCTTCGCCGCCGCCCCAGTAGCAGGGCCATCCGAAATAGCGGAAGTACTCCCGCTCATACCGGCGGGTGATCGGCTGTTCCAGATCGATGCCCGGGCTGTTCACCACCTTCTCCCGCGTCAGGTCGATGTCGAAGTGCCGCGTCGCCCAGTCCGCGTGGCGAAAGGCGATCGGGGACACCAGCACGCGAAGTCCCGTGAAGTAGGCATCGACCACCAGGTACCGGATGGCCCAGCATTCGTCATCGAAGTAGAAATCGCGAACGCCCCCGACGTCGCCATCGTTGGCGCCCACCTTGTACCCCTCGAACTCCCGTACGCTGCGCAGCATGTCGTCGCCTCCCTGTCTTGCGGCCCCGCATCACCGGTCAGAACACGAACGCAAGCCTTGTCAGCACGTAGTATTTCGCCAGGCTGCCCACGTCGATGCCGGAGATCTGTCCCAGGTCCTCCTTGTGCGACATCAGCGGGACCTGGACGGCCACGGCCACCTTGACGAGGTACAGGCGCAGCTGCAGCCCGGCCATCGCGAACACGGCGTTGTATGGAGCCGCGTTGTGGATCGGTGACAGGCCGTTGATCTCGCCGATCACGGATACCGTCCACTTGGGGGCCAGGCGCGGCAGGATCACCAGGCCGACCCCGTATCGCAAGTACTGGATGGACGTGATGGCCGGAGTGCCGCGGACCCCGTGCATCGAGTCGATTTCCACGCTGGTCTGCAGCGTCACCCACGTGAAGTCGACGCCGGCGACCAGGTATGGGGCCATCGTCAGGTAGCCATGGGCGTACTTCGGCGCGGAGAGGAGGTCGGCGGTCTGTGCGGCGGATGCCCCTTCCATCCCCGTGGGGAGGTACAGCGACAGGCCGCCCGTCAAACCCACGCCGATCGGGCCCCACTCCCACGCGTGCCCGGCCTTCGCCTCCAGTCCGACATTCGCCATGTACGCGCTGGTCTTGCCGTCGAGGTGGGCGAGGGTGAACGGAATGGTAGCCTTCAGGTCGATCCACTTCAGGTTCACGTCGATGAACGGATCCAGCAGGACGTGGGCGCCGGCCTGGGACCTTCGCACGAGCCTCAGGATGCGCTGCCGACCCTCGGGCGACACCTGTTGATCGGCCAGTTGCACGATCTGCTGGGCGTTGGTCGCACTGACGCCCGCGTTCTGCAGTGCCGCCAGGAGGTCCGCATCGTTGCCGGCCGCGGCCGTCACCGCGTCCCACTGGCTGTTCGATACGATCCCCAGGGACTTGATCGCCCGGTCGGCGCCGTCCCGGCATGTTGCACTCTGCTGGCAAGCACTGTTGATCGCCTGCTTGACCAGGGTGTCGCGACCCGCGGACAGGCCGACGTCGAGGGGCGAGGCGCCGACGTCGATACCCACCGTGAACACCTTGTCGCTCACGGGCTGCTTCATCGTGCGGCCAACGAGCAGGTCGGCGCCGCCGAAGGCGCGCGACACGGGTCCCTTGGGTTTTGCTCCCTTGGGGCTGCCCCCCGGTCCGGCAGCATCGCTACCGGCAGGGTCCGAAGACGGTTCAGCGTCCTGGGCCCACGCAGCCTCGGACGCCAGGAACATCGTGACCACGACTGCCAGCAAGGGGACTCGCATCCTGGACCTCCGGGGTGTGACTCATGACGAAGGACGAAACCAAAGGGGCGATCCCCCAACGGACCGGAAGGCAGTGCAGGGATCGGGCCAGCGCCCTCCCTTCCTGCGCGGGGGCGAAAACAAGCGGAATCCCTGCACGAAGGAAGGTGCGACGTCATGACGCGCTTCCTGCGGGGCGGTCAGGATGGTCGATCATCGACCAGAACGACGGGAATCCCATTTCAACGCAGGGACACGGCCCTGTCGTCGGGGTCCCATCCCCAGTGCCGGCAACGGATTCTGGACGCGCCCGGTCCGTGGCCCGGAACCTGCACTGGGATGGGTCGTGCCACACCGTGGCGCGCCAGGCGGCGCGCATAGTGGGAAATGTCACGTCGTATCGGACAGTTCGCAGGTGCGGTGGCGGCAGTACCGGATCCCAACACCAGGAGAATCGACATGCGCATGCTCGTGGCTCTGATCACCGTGGTCGCAGGCCTGTTCATCAACTCTTCACCCGCGTTCGCCCAGGACGCCACCAGTGCCGAGGAAGTCGGCGCCGCCGTGGACACCGCCGTCGCAGCCGAAACCGGCACCGACGTCGTCGTGAACCCCACCGCCTGCGGCAAGATCCAGATTTCCGCGTCGGCGCAGTGCGCGGCCAAGGTCCAGACCAGTTGCTCGACCCTGTGCAAGCCCGCCAGTTTCGTCCTGGAGTGCGACGGCAACTGCACCGGCACGTGCAGCGAGACCGCCACGACCGAGTGCACGCAGACGTGCGGTTCAACCTGCAACACCGAATGCACGACGAACCCCGGATCGTTCAGTTGCGCGGCCAGTTGCACCACCAACTGCGAGTCGTCCTGTCCCGGGAACTGCAAGGACCATCCGGACGAGGGGAAGTGCGAGGCGTCGTGCCGCACGTCGTGCGACACGGATTGCACCTCCAAGTGCACGGTAGTTGCGCCGACGGCGACCTGCGAAACCAAGTGCGGGACGTCCTGCGACACCTCCTGCACGGTCCAGAAGAACGTCCAGTGTGACGTGGCGTGCGTGGTCAGTTGCAGCGGCACCCTCGAGGGCGGCTGCACGACCCGTTGCCAGGATACCAAGGGCGCCATCTTCTGCGACGGCCAGTTCGTCGATACCACCGACGTGCAGGCGTGCGTCGATTACCTGAACTCCCTCGGCAACCACGTCAACACGGACGAATGGAGCATCACGGTCACCGGCAAGGGTCTTTCCTGCTCCGCCACACCGGCCACGTCGGGTACGTCGGGCACGACGACCGCGGCACTCGCCGGCCTCCTTCTGATCTCGCTCGTCGCACTGCGCCGCCGCTGCCGCCAGTAGACACGCCCCCCCTTCCTGAAGCCCTGACGATCGAGCCAGCGCCTGGCGGGCCCTAGAACAACAGGTCGCGGTCGCCCATCTCGATGGCCGCAAGTCGCTCCACCAACTGGGCCTTCTGCACGCCGTCGGGCATCTTCGCCAGTTCGTCGGCGATCAGCGCTTCGGACTTCGCACGAACCTCGGGCGAGGCGTAGTCCACCTCGTATTCCTTCAGGGTCAGCAGCGCATTCGGCGTGCACAGGCGCTTGATGAATCCCGGGATCGCGAACTCCATGAAGTGCTCGCCCGTGCGCCCCTTGCGATAGCAGGCCGTGCACCAGGACGGGATTTCCCCCATGTCCACCAGTTCGCCGACCACCTCGTCCAGCTTGCGGCAGTCGCCGATCCGGAACTGCTCGCGGCTGAGGTCCTGCTCCTCGTCGGCGCCGGCGTAGGCCCCGATCCCGATGCGCGTCCCGGCGTCGATCTGCGAGCACCCGAAGTCGATCAATTCGCGGCGCAGCGCGGCGGGTTCGCGGGCCGTCAGGATCATGCCGACGTAGGGCACGGACAGCCGAAGGATCGCGATCAGGCGCTTGAACTCGGCGTCGCTGACCGCGTACTTCGGGTCCAGCGCGCGATTGCTGGCGTCCTTGATCCGCGGGAAGGAAAAGGTGTGCGGCCCGACGTGGTAGTTTTCCTCCAGGTGGATGGTGTGGGCCAGCATGCCCAGCGCCTCGAACCGCCAATCGTACAGCCCGAACAGCGCGCCGATGCCGACGTCGTCGCAGCCGCCTTCCATCGCGCGGTCCTGGCCGTACAGGCGCCACAGGAAATCGGACTTGGGGCCGCGCGGGTGCATCACCGCGTAGGTCGGACGGTGGTACGTTTCCTGGAAGATCTGGTAGGTGCCGATCCCCGCCGCCTTCATCCGGCGATAGCCTTCGACGTCCAGCGGGATGCAGTTCAGGTTGACCCGCCGGATCTCGCCGTGCGCCGACTTCACCGAGTAGATGATTTCGACCGTGCGGGCCAGCACGTCCACGCCGTAGTCCGGATGCTCGCCGAAGTCCACGACCAGCCTCTTGTGCCCCTTGTTGATCAGCGCCAGCACCTCGGCCCGCAGCTCGTCTTCCGTCAGCGTGCGGCGGACGACGTCCCCGTTGGCGGCCCGGAAGCCGCAGTACAGGCACGTGTTGACGCATTTGTTGCCGACGTACAGCGGCGCGAACAGCACGATGCGGTTGCCGTAGACCGTCTTCTTCAGGACGCGGGCGGCCTGGAACATCGGCTCAAGAACCGCCGGGTCCGTGACGGACAGCAGCGCGGCCATCTCCTCCAGTCCCAGGCGCTGCAAGGCCATGGACCTGGCGAGGATCGGGCGGATCTCGTCCGCGGTCGCGGGAGGCCGCCGGATCAATTCCTCGATGGCTGCGGCGGGAATGAAGTCGGTCAGACCATCACTGTCGGGTCGGATCATCATCGGAAACCCCCTCGGACCGGGCCTTGGCCATCAAAGCCTTGACCTGGACTCCCGGGAGTTTTCCAAGCTTGCCGGTGAGAGCGCTGAGGCGCTCGCTGGAGGATTCGGTGACCAGCGTGATGATGCTGAGGCCTCGATCGCGATGGGGCAGGCCCATCCGGGCAACGACATCCGTACCGAACTGCGAAATCAGTTCGTTGACGGTCGCGACCGGGGTGACCTGTGGATCCAGGATGATCGAAACTGTCCCGAGCCTCTTTTCCACCGGAAGACTCCCGTGAATCAGATCGGCTTGCCTGGGCGCATTTTACGCCTCGCGGGGGCACGGCGCAAGGACGGCGAAACGCCTCAAGCCGGATCGAAGTGGGCGACGAACTCGATCTCCGGCCCCAACTGGATTTGGATGGGTTCCCCCGGCTTGCAGTTCATGTGCTCGCCGTCCAGGAAGAAGGTGTCCTCCTTCGAGGGGACGATCTCGAAGGAAAAGACCGCGTCGTTGAAGAACCGCGAGCCCGGGGGGACGAACGTCGCGCGCCATTCCAGCGGCACCAGCGCCGACATGAACCACGCGGGGGCCGAGTAGCACAACGCGTGGAACTGGTTGCTTTCGGCGGGCACCGCGAACGGCTTGATGCCGAACAGCAGGCTGTCGCAGACGCTGCAGATGACGCTGAAAGGCGCGTTCTGCGAAAGCGGCGTGCCATCGGCCAGCACGCGGGCATCGAACTGCTGGACGAGCTTCCCGTGGCTTCGCGGGAACCCGGTGATGGACCCGAGCGCGCCCAGGGCGATGTGCTTCATCCCGCCGACGGGGCTCTTGTCGTTGCGGTCGTACAGTTCGATCACGCGGTTCACGGCCCCCATGATGAAGATGAAGCCGTAGTGCGTTTCGACCCGCCCCTTGTCCCGGTTGAAGAACGTCAGGGCCAGCGGCTTGAACTTCCGGATCGGCAGCCGGTCCAGCGAGGCGTTCAGGACCCGGCGCAGGATTTCCAGCGGTCGTTCCTTCCAGCCCAGCCAGTGGAACACCGAACGCATCGTCCCGCCGCCCATCGGGAGCACCAGGGGAACCCACGGGATCCGGCCGAGCTCCCGCTCGTACAGCAGCATGTCGATGACCTGGTGCAGGGTCCCGTCGCCGCCGTACACCAGCAGCACCTTCGCCTGCCGTTCGGCCACCAGCTTGCGAAGGGTGCCCGCGATCTCGCCGATGTTGTTGGTGATGTGTATCGGCACGCCGCGACGCTCGGCCATCTGGTGGACGGGGGCGAGTGCCACGAACCCCTTTCCGGCTCGCGGGTTGGCGATCAGGCCGATCTCCGAGATCATGGGTCCCTCCGTCCAGCGACTGCGCCGCACCCCGACTTTGCTGTACATTCGGAAGATAGCATGTCCGGGGCGGGTGGCAGCCATGGATCGTTCGTGCGTCGCGAAGTACCTGTGCATCTTCAACGAGTGGTGGATGAAGCCCTTGTTGAACTGGGGCCAGTCGCGAAACGTCCGCTACACCCGGAAGATCCGGTACGACGAAGGCGACCCGGACCTCTACCTGAACCTCTGCGAGCCGAAGGGCCGCACCGGCGGCAGGCTCCCCGTGTTCGTGTACATCCACGGCGGAGGCTGGGTGTCGGGCTGCCCGGAGCATCGCGAGGGATTCGTGTCGAGGATCGCCGAGGCGGGCCACTTCACGCTGAACGTCTTCTACGGACTTTCGCCCCGGTACCACCATCCCCTCCCGATCGAAAACCTGTACAAGGCGCTGGCCTGGCTGGTCCGGAATGCGGACCGGTACGACATCGACCTGTCGCGGATCTTCGTGGGCGGCGAATCGGCGGGGGCCCACCTCGCGGCTGCGCTTGGCGCGGTCAGTTCCAATCCCGGGTATCGCGATCTGTTCAACCTCGCCGGGGAATCCAGGAACCTCCGGTTCAGCGGGCTGGTGCTGAACTGCGGCGTCTACGACATGCAGACGGCGCTTTCGAGCGGTTTTCCCTACATGGAAACCTTCGTTTCCGCCTACTACGACAAGCCCCTTGGTGGGTTGGAAGACGATCCCGACGCCCGATCCATGAGTCCCCGGTTCTTCTTGACGAAGGCATTCCCGAGGTCCTTCGTCATCACCGCGTCGCGCGACAAACTGGGCGAGGGCGGTCGGGAATTCGCAGACGACCTCGAGCGCCTCGGCGTCGAATGCCGGCGCTTCCACGGCACCGGGTTCACGGCCGTCCACGGGTTTGCCGTGGCGCAGGTGCTGCCGCAGTCGCAGGCCGCGATGTCCGCGATCCTGGGCTTTCTGAAGGAGGGCGCCGGGGGGTGACCGCGGGCCGACGCGTGGCCCGCGCCACCATCGGCCAGGCCCTCGTGTAATCCGACCGTGAACGTCTGCAAGGGGCAGGAATGTTCACCAGGCGTCCGGATCGGCCCCGGCAACTTCTCGTGGTACGCTCGGTCGGGCGCCGGGCCCCGTGCAGGCTCGCCGACCGTCCAGCATTCGGGAGGAACCCCATGCCCGGCTTTCCGGAGCGCATCGTGCTCGGCCGCACGGGCCTTTCGGTCGGACCGCTCGGCGTCTCGGGCGGCTACGGCATCGACAAGGCCTCGTTGTTGCGGGCCTTCGAGCGGGGCGTCAACTACTGGTACCACGGCTCGATTCGGCGCGACGGCATGACCGAGGCGATCCGCGAGATCGTCACCGCCGGGAAGCGCGAGGCCCTGGTGGTCGTGCTGCAGAGCTACACCCGCTGGCCGTGGTTCATGGAGCGCAGCCTCGCGAAGGGCCTGCGCCTTCTGGGCCTCGACCACGCCGACGTGCTGCTCCTCGGCTGGTACAACGGGACGCCGGGCGACGCGATCCTCGAGCGCGCCGAGCGGCTGCGCGAAAAGGGCCTGGTGCGCCACCTCGCCATCTCGGGCCATCACCGCCCGGCGTTCGTCGGCTTCGCCCGGGACCCGCGGTACGGCGCGCTGCACGTCCGGTACAACGCGGCCCACCCGGGCGCCGAAACCGACGTCTTCCCGCACGTTCAGCCGATCGGGCGGCCCGGCATCGTCGCGTACACCGCCACCAGTTGGGGCCAGTTGCTGAACCCGCGCAAGATGCCGGCGGGCGAGGCCCCCTTGCGGGGACGCGATGCCTATCGCTTCGTACTCAGCAACCCGGACGTCAACGTCTGCATGACCGGTCCCAGGAACGCCTCCGAGCTCGACGAGTCGCTTGCCACGCTGGACGACGGGCCGATGGCCGCCGACGAGATGGCGCGTGCGCGCCGCCTGGGCGCATACGTGGGCGGCAAGTAGGGCGCGGCAGGCCCGTCGCGCTGCTGCCGGCCCCCGGGGCCCGATCCTTTTCGAGGATTGCGATGATGGTTTGCCGATCCACGACGGTCCTCCTGATGGCGACCGTGCTGGCGGCATCCTGCGGCGGAGCCAGCCCGGGCTCCGCGCCCGACCTCGATGCGGTCCGGGACACCCCGGACGAGGGCGCGTCCGGGGAGGGCTCCGCCGCCCCCGATCCTGCCGAAGGGATCGAACTGGTCGCGAACGACGTCGGGCTTCCGGACGACGGCCCGCCCGAAGTGCCGCCCGACGTCCCGTCCGAACCTCCCGCCCCGGCCTTCCCGACCGGCGTGCGCCTCGAATACCCGGACCTGCTGAACCTGAAGAACACGCCGGTGGCCGACTTGGACCTGACCGCGTTCGCGTTCGGGGACCAGGGTTCCTGGCACGAATTCGCGCTGCCCTCCGCGGACCGCGACGATCTGTGGGGCGGGTTCACGGGCCCGTTGCAGCAGCGTTCGCAGACGTTCGTGGACTGGCTGTCCGAGGCGCTGCTGGTCGTGCGCGTGATGGACGAGGCCGGGACCGAGCTCCCGTTCGTCGCGAACGCGGACACGGATCTGCGCGCGTGGCCGGGTGCCCTCGTCCAGCACCTGGCCGCAGGTGACGTGTTCCTGGAACTGGCCCTGGTCTTCGCGGACGCCCGCACGGCCATCGTCCGCCTTTCGGCGACTGCCCCGGCCGGCCACGACGTGCCGCTGGCCCTCGCGTTCCGCGGGACGGTCTTCCCGCTGCAGCCCGCCCGGCTCGGCGTCGCGGACGGCACCGTGGTCGCGTCCGCCCCGGGTCAGGAAGACTCGGTGGTCGTCGCGTTCCCGGCCGATCTCGGCATCGACCTGGTGGCATCCCCCGACGGGCTTTCCTGGTCCGGTCGCCCAACCCGCAGCCTGGTGCTGCCGGCGGGCGGCTCCCTCACCCGGTACTTCGCGATCGCCCGCTACCTGGACGCCGGCGAGCGGGCGGCACGCGCCCCGGGGCTGCCCGGAATGCTGGCGAACGGCGCCGCCGCCTTCGCGGCCAACGACGTGCGCTGGAACGCCTGGCTGGCCGCCGTGCTGATCCCCGGCAACCCCTGGGCCGCGGACGCCGATCACCGGGCCGTGGCCGTCAAGGCGCTCGAAACGCTCGCCTTCAACTGGCGTGGCGCGTGGGGCGACCTGCTCCACGACGGGCTCTGGCCATCCTCGGATGTCCAGGGATACCACGCACTGTGGGCCTGGGATTCCTGGAAGCACGCGGTGGCCCTGTCCCGCTTCGCCCCGGCCCTGGCGAAGGACCAGGTCCGCGCCATGCTCGACTGGCAGCGCGATGACGGCATGGTTCCCGACACCGTCAACACGGACCATGCCGCCGACTACTGGTACTGCACCAAGCCGCCTCTGGCCGCGTGGGCCGTCGCACAAATCCAGGCACGCTCGCCGGATGCCGCCTTCCTGGCCGAAGTCGTGCCGAAGATCCTCAAGTACCACCGCTGGCGGTACCAGGCGCGCGACCACGACGGCAACGGGCTGTGCGAGTACGGCTCGTCGCACGACACCCTGCTGGACGGGGGCAACGACTCGGGCATGGACAACGCCATGCGCTTCGACGGCGCGACGATGCTCCAGAACGGCCCGGACACCTGGAGCTTCGACCGGGAATCGGTGGACCTGAATGCCTACCTGTGGGCCGAAAAGGGCATCCTGGCAGGCCTCTACGACGCGATGGGCGATGCGACCACCGCGTCGGGCCTGCGCGCCGAGGCCGACGTGCTGGGCCCCCTGATCCGCCAGACCTTCTGGGACGACGCCTCGGGCTGGTTCTACGACGTCCGGCTGGCGGACCGTTCCTTCGTTCGTATCCAGGGCCCCGAGGGCTGGACCCCGCTGTACGTGGGCCTGGCCACGCCGGAACAGGCGGCCCGGGTGCGGGCGCAGATGACGGACCCGGCGAAGTTCTGGACCCCGCTGCCCTTCCCTTCCGTCGCGGCGGACACGCCCGGCTTCAAGCCGTTCAACGGCTACTGGCGTGGGCCGGTCTGGCTGGACCAGGCCTGGTTCGCGATCCAGGCGCTTCAGCGCTACGGGTTCGCCGACGACGCCCGGGAGGCCGCCCGCCGGATGATCGAGGTCCCGCAGGGGCTGTTCCGCGCGAACGGGCCGATCCGCGAAACCTACGATCCCCGGGACGGGACCGGGCAGAACTCGAACGACTTCGGCTGGTCGGCCGCGCACCTGCTGCTTCTGTTCGCGCCGTGACGGTCCCCCGAGGGGGCCTGGTGTTCGCCCTCGACCGCAAGGCGACCCGTCCGGATCGATGCTCCCGCGTCGCCCGCGCCGCAACCTCGAAGAAACGGGATCAGTGCTGGTGGAGAAGGTCTTCGATCGCGGCGAGGAACCGCTCGAACTGCGCGATATCCAGTTGTTGCTGGCCGTCGGAACGCGCGACGGACGGGTTCGGATGCACCTCGACCATCACGCCCTGGGCGCCGGCGGCCAGCCCGGCACGGGCCAGCGGCACCAGGATGTCACGGCGCCCTGCCGCATGGCTGACATCGACGATGACCGGAAGGCGGGTCATCTGGCGCAGCAGCGGCACGGCGGCGATGTCCAGCGTGAAACGGGTCTCGCGGTTGAACGTGCGGATGCCCCGCTCGCACAGGATCACGGACTCGTTGCCGGAGGACGCCAGGTACTCCGCGGCATGGATGAACTCGTCCAGCGTCGCCGCGAAACCGCGCTTCAGCAGCACCGGCTTTCCCGCCTCGGCGACGGCCTTCAGCAGTTCGTAGTTGGCCATGTTGCGACTGCCGACCTGCAGGACGTCCGCATGGCGGGCGACGATGTCCACGGTTCGCGTGTCCACCACCTCGGTCACCGTCGTCAGCCCGTGACGACGGCCGGCGTCGGCCAGCAACTTCAGCCCGGGCTCGCCCAATCCCTGGAACGCGTAGGGCGACGTGCGGGGCTTGAACGCTCCCCCGCGCAGGAACCCGACACCCAGGCGTTCCATCGCGGCGGCGGCCGCCTCGATCTGGTCCTCGTCCTCGACCGCGCACGGGCCCCCAATGATCACCGGACGGCCCCCGATGTGCCGCGCGCCCGCCTGGATCACCAGGTCGCCGTCGCCGGGCCGCCGCGCGACCGCAGGAGGACGGCGCTCGTCATCCATCAGGTTCAGCGACGCCGTGAAGACCTCCTTGAACAGGTGCCGGACGACGTCGTCCGAGAACGGGCCGCGGTTCTGTCCGACCAGCGAGTCCACCATCTGCTGCTCGCGATCCGGGTCGAACGCCTCCAGAGCACGCCCCTGCTTGACGTCGTGGATCGCCAGGACCAGCTTCGCGCGTTCGCTGAGCAGTTCCAGCAGCGTCGTGTTGATCCTCGCGATTTCGACGCGCAATGCTTCGAATTCGTTCTGCCCGCCGCTGTCGTCGTTCATCGATGGCCTCGCCCAGACTGCCGGGCATTGTAGCGCATTCGCCTGTTTGGGAAAGGCCGACAGACGTGCCAGACCTGACCGGTATCCGCGGCGCAGTCCCTGACATACCCCCACGGTAGCCCTGACAACCGCGACTCTGCTGGGTGGTGCAGATTTTCGCGATGGAGGGGTGCGTCTTCTTGGCGATGCCACTGGAGTTGGTGCTTTT
>CAIOFV010000118.1 GCA_903857665.1 uncultured Myxococcales bacterium | reverse complement strand
CGCTGGGCAGAAACGGCCGGCGCGGACCGGGCGGGGGGCGTCGCAGCCGGGGGCTCGACGTCCCGCTGGGCGGGCGAAGGCGCAGCCGACGGTTGCCGGGCTTCCCCGCCCGACGGCGAGGATTCCGGGACGGACGCCGGGCCTGCCGTCGCGGGAATCGCGGCGGGCGCCGCCGACGCAGCCTTCGTGTCGCTGTCGCTGCCCCCGGAGCCGAACGCCAGCACCAGCAGCAGCACGAGCCCGGCCAGTCCGACCGCGCCCGCAACCCACCACGCCCAACCCGCCTTCGCCTTCGTTCCGAAAAGCTCGTCAGGCGACGTCGCGATGGCGCCGGTGACCTCGCTGACCGCCGAGTCCCGGGCCGTGATCTTCCGGGGGGGGGCCGCATCGGGTGCCCGTGCGGGGGCAGGCGGCACCGCCAGCGTTCGATCGGCGTCGGCGAGAGCCGCGATCGGGGTGCCGGCGAACGGGGTCCCCGTCGCGCCCCGCAGCGGGTCCAGCAGCGTGCCCTTCCGGGCGTCCGGCGTCGCCGGGGTCTGGCGCGCCCGCGTCCCGTCCACCAGGGCGCGCATCCGGATGAGGTCCAGGGCCGCCGCGGCCTCGGCGGCGGACGGCCGGGCATCGGGATCCTTCGCCAGCATCCGCTGCAGCAGCTCCCGGAACCCCTCGGGAACCTCCACGTCCGCCGGCAGGGCTGGCGGCGGGTTCCTGACATGGGCCATCATCACGACGAGCGGGGTTTCGCCGTCGAACGGCTTCGACCCGCTGACGGCTTCATGGAGGATCACCCCGAGGGCGTAAACGTCGATGGCCGTGGACAGCGCCCGGCTTCCCGACGCCTGCTCGGGCGCCATGTAGTGGGGCGTGCGCACGATCAGCCCCGTTCCCGTCACGCTCGACTGGCCGGAATCCCCGCTGAGGAACTTCGCAATCCCGAAGTCCAGCACCTTCACGAAGTCGGGGTCCCCGAACGAATCCAGCAGCATCACGTTTTCGGGCTTGAGGTCGCGGTGGACCAGGCCGTTCGCGTGGGCTTCGGTCAACGCCTGGGCCACCTCGCACCCGATCTTCGCGATCCGGGCGGCGGGCACGCGCCGCAGCTCCTTCATCAGGCGGCCCAGGGTTCGTCCGCTCAGGTACTCGAGCACCATGAACGGATCCCCGTCCTCGGACTCGCCGAAGTCGACCACCCGGATGGCGTGCGGGTGGGTCAGCAGGCTGGCGGCACGCGCCTCCCGGTGGAACCGCTTGGCCGCGTCCAGCTTTGGGTTCTGTTCGGAACGGATGATCTTGATGGCGACGACCTGCTTGGTGGCCAGCTGGATGCCGCGATAGACGGCGCCCATGCCGCCCCTTCCGATGAGGGACTCGATCCGGTAGCGCCCCTCGAGGATCCGTCCCGGCATGGGGTCGACCGGGGCTTCGTCACGACGATCGCGCAGCGTCCGACTGCCGCACTTCGTGCAGACGTCCCCTTCGGTCTTCGTGTCACATTCCGGGCAGATACGGGCGCTCATGACGTGCTCGCCAAGTTCGTGGGGAGTCTAGCACGTACGTCGAAATGGAGGTAGTTCCAACCCGGGCGGCCGCGGGCCGAGGGCGGGCGATCGGGAAGGGACCGCGTCAGGCCGCCGGACTCCGGGGCGCGCGCATCACCCGGACAAGCCCCCACAACGTCATCGCCAGCAGCCCCGCGGCCAGCGCGAGGCCGGGCAGCGTGTCGTCGCGGCCGGGTTCCAGCAGGGCGGCCCACCAGAAGTGGCTGGCCCCCCACGTCGCGGGGTCGGCGGGCGGCGCCACCCACTTCGGGTTCAGGCCGGCCCACGGCGGGCTGGCCGCGCAGGCTGCGAACGCCTCGGGGTCGTCGCGCAGCGTGGCGCAGCGAAGCATCCACGCGTGGCCGGCGATGGGCGAGAATTCCGGCACGAAGTGGACCTGGACGAGGTCGTCGCGGATGGGCCAGGACGTTTCGTCGTAGAACGGGCGTTCCAGCACGCGCGTGCTGCCCGCGACATGCAGCAGGAAGTCGCGGGCGCGGATGGCGACCCCCAGCGATTGCACGGCCACGCCGGACAGGACCAGCGCCACGGTGACCAGCACGGCCAACCGGAACGCGGGGCGCGGCGTGTCGGTGCGCGCAGCCAGGGATTCCAGGAACGGCAGCGCCAGGAAGCCGGCGAACGGCAGCAGCGGCAGCAGCATCCGGGGGCCCCACGCGAAGTCGCCGTGCCAGGCCCACCAGGTGGCCAGGACCGGCAGTTGCGTCGCGACCAGCACCGCGATGAAGACGGTCTCGGCGCGGAAGCCGCGGGCGAACCGGCGCGCGCCGGCCAGCGACAGCAGCAGCGTCGGGTTGTAGAAGAACACGCCCTTGCCGGTCGACAGCAGCAGGCCGGACAGGCCCACCAGCAGGGGCGTCCCGAACCCGATGGTGACGCTGCGGCCTGCCCCGTAGCCGAAGTCCAGCGCGTCGCCCGAACGCACGGCGTTGAACGCCAGGGCGACGGCGACCATCGCCAGCATCGGGACCCCGATCGCCAAGGCGGGCCCGACCCAGCGCGCCGGCCTGCGGGCGTCGGGGCCGGACAGCGCGCGGCCGGCCAGCCACAGGCCGTACCCCGCGAACGCCGGCAGCGCCAGCAGGGCGGTGACGCGCGTGATCGCGGCGAACCCGGCGGCCAGCCCGGCCGCGGCCAGCCACCGCAGGGAAGGGGCGTCGCGGAAGCGCAGCAGCGCGGCGAACGCCAGCAGCCAGGCCAGCGTCACGGCGGGCTCGCTGAACAGCGTCTGCGCGTAGGGCCACTGCATCGTCGCCAGCCCGTGGATGCCCGCGGCCAGGGCGGCGGTCCGGAGGCCGGCCCCCAGCCGGCGCGCACACCAGAACACCAGCACGTTGACCAGGGCCGACAGCAGGACGGGCAGGCACGATACCGCCAGTGCCGCCAGCGGGTGCCGGCCGGCCGGGTCCGCGGCCAGGACGTCGGCGGGCGCCAGGATCGCCAGGTCCAGGATCGACTGCCCCGGCGGGTACCGCGACCACGAGTCCGCCCAGGCCGTCCCGGGGACCTCGCCGAAGCCGTGGTCCGCCACCCGGCGGGCCACGTCCAGCATCTCGCGGCCGTCGGCGGTCAGGTGCAGGACGTCGGCGCTGGCGGTCAGCAGGTAGATCCCGACGAAGGCGACGAAGAGGGGGATTGCGACGCGGGCATTCCCGGGTTTGTCCACGGGCGTTACCGGACCAGGGCGCGGATGGAGTAGCCCGTCTTGTCGTTGTCGTGGTCGGCCTGGATGCGGACGAAATACTTGCCCAGGCCGACGTCGGTCGTCAGCTTGACGTGCGGGTCGTCGCCCTTGCGGTGGCCGGTGCG
>CAIOFV010000117.1 GCA_903857665.1 uncultured Myxococcales bacterium | reverse complement strand
GGTGATCAGGTGCGTCGGCACCAGGTCGAGCAGGTTGCCCGCGAGGTCGGTCTGCTGCCGGAAGAGCAGGCGGCCCTTCGCGATCTGGTCCACGTCCGGGGCCGCCCCGCCCGAGGCGGTGACGTTCTTGTGCGCGGAGTGGAAGACCTCCTTGCCGTCCGCCAGCTTCGGGTTTGCGGTCCACAGCGCCCAGAAGAGGTTCTTCTCCAGGCGGATGACCGCCGAGCCCATGCGGGCCGGGATCGTCCCGAAGACGCCCATGTCGTCGTTGATCAGTGCCTGGCGGGTGATCCGGAAGCCCTTCGCGTAGGACGCGAGGCCCCAGGTCTCCTGCCCCTCGCCCAGCACGCCCCACTTGACCTCGCCACCCTCGGGGAGCGCGTCGAGCAGGGAGAAGCTGGACATCTTGATCTCGCGGACGGGCTTGAAGTCCGCGATGACGCGCCGGATGGCCAGCTCGTCGAAGTTGCGGGACTCCTGGCTGTAGGCGTTCAGGAAGTTCTTGTGGACCACCCCGGCCAGAATCGCCTGGAAGTCGGACGTGGACGCAGCGCCGCCGTCGCGCCGGCCGAAGATGGCCTGGTCGAAGACGTCCGAGGCGGCGACGCCGCGCGTGCGGACGCCCCGGGCCTCCAGGCACTCGCGGGCCACGTCGAGGATCGAGTAGTTGACGTAGGGCCGGGCGAGGTCGGACGGCTTGCCCTGCGAGTAGGCGCGGTAGGCCAGCCCGTCGATCATCGCGGCGGCGCGGGTGTCGCGCTCGTCACGCGTGACGGTCGCGTGCCCGGCATGCGTCGGGGAGGCCGCGTCGCGCGTCCCGATCAGGTCCAGCATCTGGGCCTGGGCCGCCTCGACCGTGAGGGCGGGATCGGCCAGCATCGCCCGGATGTCGTCGTCCGGGAGCCGGACCTTCGTCGCCAGCTTCCGGATCGTGTCCTGCCGGGTCGCCTCGGCCTTGCGGCCCTCCTCGCGTGCCGCCTGGAGCGCGGCCTCGTCCGGGGCGGCGGCCTGCCGGGTGTCCTGGGTGGTCGTGTCCATGCCGGTGTCCTCCTGGTCTGCGCTGCGGGTGTTCGTGCCGCCGTCCGCCGGGAGCGCGACGGCGCTGATCTCGTCGGGGACGTGGCGAGCCCAGGACCGGATTTCGAGCCCGGACTCGGGGTCGGTGCTGGTGGTCGGGCGGCCGACGCGCCGGGAGCCGTACGACCACTTCCGGATCACGCCGTCGCGGATGTCCTGCACGACGTCGGCCTTGCCGGCGGTGCGGGAGAGGGTGATCCGGGCGCGGGCCTCGGTGTCGCTGACGACCTTGGCCGTGCCGGGGACGACGCTGCCGATGACCGCGTCCAGCCCCTCGCCGGTCTTCGGGTCGAGGCCGTGGGCGCGGAGCACGTGGGCGCCCGCGTTCAACTCGGTGACGTCCATGCCGCGCAGGGGCAGATCCTCGATCCACGGCACGCCCCGGCGCTTGTCGAACTTCGTGGCCCGAGCCCCGGTCGAGAACACCACCTCGATCGAGCGGGTGTCCTCGTCCCAGGTCTCGGGCAGCGTCGTCGCCGTCCGGAAGTCGCGATCGATGGTGTCGGGACGCGCGGCCATGCGTGCCACCTCCTGACCCGAGAGTCGGGGCAGGGAGGGGGCTCGCTCCAGGCACGATTCAACCCGTCCGCCGATTTCCGTCCTTCACACGCTTTGGGGGTGGTAGGCTGGTTCAACTCATTGAAGGAGGTCAGAATGGCGATCTTCGGAATCGGCGCTTTTTGGGACGGCAAGCGCGACGTGTCAGGCGAGTTCTTGAGCCGAGGGGTGGCATGCGTCGGATGGGATGACCAAGACAACCCGACTGCCCATGCGATCCTCCGTCACCTTCGGACCGGAGACATCATTTTCATCAAGTCGTTCTCGCCCGCTCCAGGGGCTGGTCTGACCATCAAGGCGGTCGGCGTCATCACCGAGGGTAAGGTCCGGGAGGTTCCCGACCTGGGATACGGCGTCGCTGTTCGTTGGGTTTGGCCTGGTGCGGTTCGCGAGGAACGCCGCCTCGGCAAGATCGCAGACAAGAACCCGGTTCGGACCGTCACCCTCTACGAAGAGCACAATCCAGGGGTGCAGGGCACGATCATCGACCTTCTTCTTGGGTGACGGGGCTGGGCATGTTCATCGAGGCGAAACGATGATGCGGCAGGTCGGTAAGCCTTCGCGGGAGCCGCAGACGCGCTCCAGCGGGGTCGAGCGCTCGACCGGGATCTGCGCGGCCGGTGCGTCCCCGATGCCCTCGGACCCAGCGACCTGCGCGAGCAGCGAGTAGCCGGCCGTCAGCAGGCACGGCACGACGCAGTCCAGCGTGCTCCACCCGATGGCCGCGCCATCGATCGCCTGCCCCCCCTGCTGGTTCTTCAGCACGGCCTGGACGTCGGATGCCCCGCACGACAGGAGGCAGCGGCTCACGCTCCCCCCGATCTGCTGGGCCGCGGGGTTGCCGCACCCGATCGGCGCGGCCAGCAGGCCGAGCACCAGGCCGATCGCGCCCGGGCCGCCGTCGCGCTCGGCGGTCGGCACGCCCGGGTCCGTCGCGTCCGGGGTGGCCGGGGGCACGGGGCACGCCGGGCAGACCGCCGGGGCCGCGGGCACCGGGAGCTGCGGCGTCCACGGCACGCCCGTGGCCCCCAGCAGGCCGAGG
>CAIOFV010000116.1 GCA_903857665.1 uncultured Myxococcales bacterium | reverse complement strand
CGACCATCCGGTCGGCGCCGTCCACGCTGGTGCCGCCGAACTTGTGGACCTCGATGCGATTCTCTGCCACGGGATGCTTTCCCCCCTGACCCGGAAACGGCGCGGGTTCAACGCTTCAGGCGGGGTTGAAACCCTGCCCTGCAGTCTTCCAATAATCGGGGAAACGCCCCCCCCCGGGCAAGGGAACGAGGCATTTTGTCCCGTGGTTGCTGGGGTTTTCGCGGTTCAGGTCAGGGGGACAGGAACGGGGACAGTCACCTTGTGCGGCGGTGACTGTCCCTGGGGTTTGCAGGCGAAAACCAGGTGACTGTCCCTGGGTTTTCTACTGCGCGCCGGGGCGCTTCTGGGCGTCGTGCTTTTCCTGGTAGATGTCGCGGCTGGCCTTGTCCTGGTCGTGGTGCAGTTTGCGCCGCTCGGCCCGGGTCAGCTTGCCGTCGGACTTGAACGCCTTCTCCTCCTGGTGGATGGCCTTCTGCTCGTGCCGCAGCCCCTTCGCCTCGCCCTTCGTCAGTTCGCCCGACTTCACGCCCTCGTGGATGCGCGCCTTCTGGTTGCGCTCGCGCTCCTTGACGACGGGGTCGTGCGGACGCGCCCACGCGGGTCCGGCCAGCAGGAACGCCAGGGCCAGGGTTGCCAGGAATCCAATCGTGCGGTTCATGGACGTCCTCCAAAGAGTTCCATTCCTGCGTACGGAGGAGGACGGCGGAAGGTTCCTCGGCGGGGGTCGGAGGTCCGCTACTTGAAATCGCCGCCCTGGCGGGCGACGGCCAGCCCGCCCAGCGCCAGCATGTTCGCCTTCTGGGTCAGCTCGCCTTCGCGGGTGTAGGACGGGATGCGGTGCTGGCCGGAATCCAGCCGGATGGCGTCGCAGGGGCACGCCTCTTCGCACATCCCGCAGAAGATGCACTTCATGTGGTCGATCTCGAAGACCACCGGGTACTTCTCGATGGTGCTGTCGTCGTGCTGGCCGGCCACGATGCGGATGCAGTCCGCCGGGCACGCGGTCCCGCACATGTAGCACGCGACGCAGCGGACCGACCCGTCCTCGCGGCGCATCAGCCGGTGGTTTCCGCGGAAGCGCGCCGGGTAGACCGGCTTCTCTTCGGGGTACTGCTTCGTGACGATGTCCCGGCGGGTCAGCACGTTGACCCAGAAGTGCCGCGCGGACACCTTCATCCCGTGCCAGATCTCGGGCAGGTAGCTCTGGATCGAGAGTTCCGCCGTCGGGCGGACGACAAGCTTGGCCATCAACGCACCGTGGCGCGGCTGGGAAGCCGCGCCCTACAAGGCGGCCCAGATGCAGCCGCGCCCTACAAAGCCGCCAGCACGATGGCGGTCACGACGATGTTCGCCAGGCTCGCGGGAAGCAGGATCTTCCAGCCGAGCGCCATCAACTGATCGTACCGGAATCGCGGCAGCGTCCACCGGATCAGCATCTGCAACCAGCACAGGAACAGGACCTTGAACACGAAGCCGGCCACCTGCCCGGCCAGGATCCAGCCGCCCGCGATGCCCGTCGGGTCGACCCACGGGATCTGCCAGCCGCCCAGGAACAGCGTCGCGCCGATGG
>CAIOFV010000115.1 GCA_903857665.1 uncultured Myxococcales bacterium | reverse complement strand
TCAACAAGATCGACTCGGCGACAGCCGAGGCCCTGGCGACCGTCAAGGCCTCCATTGCCAGGTGGAACCCGAAGGCCGCCGTCGTCGAGGCCGAGTCCACCGTCACGCTGGATCGCCCGATGGACCTGAAGGGCAAGCGCGTGCTGGTTGTCGAAGACGGTCCCACGCTGACCCACGGCGGCATGCCGATCGGCGCCGGCTTCGTGCTGGCCCAGCGGGCCGGCGCGATCCTCGTCGACCCGACCGCCCACGCCGTCGGCAGCATCCTGGCGACCTATGCCAAGTATCCCCACTGCAAGCAGATCCTGCCGGCCATGGGGTACGGCGACAAGCAGATCGAGGAACTGGCCCTGACGATCCGCAACACCCCCGCGGACGTCGTGCTGGTGGGCACGCCGATCGACCTGGGCCGCCTGATCCAGGATACCAAGCCGATGGTCCGCGTGCGCTACGAACTGACCCCGGTGGCGGGCCCGGACCTGGCCGCCCTCGTGGCTCGCGCGATCGCCTGAGGCCCTTGAGGCCCCCCTCAGGGCAGTTCCATGATACGTTGCGGCACGACCGCCGCACCGGAGGAACGATGAGTTCGACCGACAATTTCATCGCCTTGCAGGACGACTTCGATCACCTCGTCAGGACGCTGGACCTGGCCATGCTCATCGAGCACATCCGCCGGCTGGACACGATGGCGTTCGCCCGTCATTTCAAGGGCTACCGTCCCCAGATGCTGGGCCGCAAGCGCGTGGTGGACGCCCTGCGCTTCGAGGTCTTCCAGAAGCGCAACGAAACGGTCGCCGAAGTCCTGATCCTGCTGTGGAACCAGACCCACCGGGACCTGTACCAGGCCATGCTGGCCCTGGTGCGGACGATCCGCGAAGACGTCGAGAACATCGAGAAGATCGAGGATGCGAAGGCCAGCGACTTCGTGGACGAGCTGCTGCTGTCCTTCGACAAGCAGGACGTCCACGCCTGCATCCGCCTGAACGAGGTCCGGTTCTCTCCCGAGGTCATCCAGGCGCGTTTCCTCAGCGGGGAAGCACCGACGCCCGCGCCGGCCGCGGACGAACCCGCGGGAGGATGAGCCTTGTCCATAGGCTCGTCCGACCAATCCCGACGCGGGTGCGCGACGATCGGAGCGGAGGATGTCCCGGGCCATCGGGCGAAGCCGGGCCCAGGGCGAAAGAATTGTTTTGACACGACGGTTGTTGATTTGAGATAATGGGCGGGTGATTTCTGGAGGGGAGCCATGTCCTCGGGACTGCCGACGTTCAAGAAGCGCGTTCAGGACTTCCTGTCCAGCGAGGAAGGCAAGGTCACTCGAGGCCAGGCGGCCGCGATTGGTTCGTTCCTGCTGATGGCAGGTACCAGCGGTCACGCCCTTGCCGCCAGTTCGGAGGGCATGGGTGAGAATGGCCCCGCCGCGGACCTGGGCGTGGAGCAGCACTGCTCTCACGGCTCCCATGGATCCCACGGCTCCCACGGGTCGCACGGCTCCCACGGCTCCCACGGCTCCCATGGATCCCACGGGTCGCACGGCTCTCACGGCTCTCATGGGTCGCACGGCTCCCACGGGTCGCACGGGTCGCACGGGTCGCACGGCTCTCACGGGTCGCACGGCTCCTGGTGAACCGTCGTTCCTCCGTCATCGCATCGTCTCCCCCGGAAGGCAGGTTGTCCTGAATATCGAGGTCGCAGTGTCGGCGTACCTTGTTCTTGCGGGGGCGCGTCGGCCCGCTCGGCCGGCAGGCTCGTGAGCCGGCTTCCGGGCCGGCACGCGATCGTTGAGGGCGAAGGGTCTGCGCGGCCTTGCAGGCTGCCGCCTTTACACCGGTTCTTCGGCTTGGTACCTTTTCCGGGCTTCGGGGCCGGGCGGGGGGGATCGTGAACGCGCGGAAGATCGTGCCGGTGGTCGTTGCCGTCGCCGTGCTGGGCGGCGGCTTCGCCATTGTCGCGTCGTCGATGCAGAGCGGCGTGTTCAACCTGACCCTCGAGGAGGCCCTGGCGGCGACCGACACGCTGGGTTCGAAGGAATTCAAGGTCGGCGGGAACGTCCTGGCCGGGTCCGTCGCGAAGGGTTCAAACACCTTCGAAACGTCTTTCACCATCACGGACATCGGCAATCATCGCCTGGATTGCCTGTACCAGGGTGCCCTGCCGGATCCGTTCGCCGAGGGACGCGAGGTGATCGTCCAGGGACACCTGGAGGGCCCGGGCCGGATGCGGATATCCAAGATAACGGTCAAGTGCCCGTCGAAATACCAGGAAGCCGGAGTCACCGAGGAGCAGGCGGACCAGTACTACAAGAACAAGTACGAGAACGGTCACAAGGAAGCCGCACCGACGGATGCACGCCAGGGCGCGAAGGCCGATCCGAACCGGACATTCTGATGTGACCCGTACCGGGACCGCCGGGGAGGGCCGGACGCGATGGGCGGACGGCGACGGCGCGCCCCTTCGAGGCGAGGATGAACAGCGCTGCGCTTGGTCAGGTCCTGGTCTTCGCGTCCCTCGTCCTGACGGCCGTCGTGGCCGGCCTGGCCATCGTGGGCGCGGTTCGGGGGGACGGGCGGCAGGTCCGGGCCGCGGGCTTCGGCATGCGGGCGCTGGCCTGGCTGGGCGCCGCTTCCTCCCTGGTCCTGCTGCACGCGATCATCACCCACGACTTTTCGATCCAGTACGTCGCCCACTACTCGGACTCGACCCTGCCGCTGCTCTACCTCATCACCACGTTCTGGGGTGGGGAAAAGGGCGCGCTGGCCTTCTGGGTCCTCAGCCTGTCGGTGCTGGGAGGGGTGCTGGCCTGGACGCGCCGCAAGGATCCCTCGTCCTACACGGGCTGGCTCCTGGCCACGACCGCCCTGGCCCTGCTGTTCTTCGACATCCTGATGGTCTTCGCGTCCAACCCCTTCGAAACGTTCCTGGCGTCCGGCGGGCCGGCGGACGGTTCGGGCCTGAATCCCCTGCTGCAGAACCCGCTGATGGCGGTCCACCCGCCGCCGCAGTTGCTGGGGTTCATCGCCTATACGATCCCGTTCGCCTACGCGATGGCGGCGATGGCCTCGGGCAAGCTGGACGGATCGTGGGTCGTGGACGCCCGTCGCTGGTCCCTGTTCGCCTGGGTGATGCTGACGGCCGGCCTGGTGGTCGGGGAACTGTGGTCGTACCTGGAACTGGGCTGGGGGGGCTACTGGGGCTGGGACCCGGTGGAAAACGCCGCGCTGCTGCCCTGGCTGACCGGCACCGCGATGCTGCACACCTTCTCGGTCGAGTACCGGACCGGGCTCCTGCGTCGCTGGAACGTGTTCCTGGCGTTCCTGACCTTCTTCCTGACGATCTTCGCGACCTTCCTGACCCGCAGCCAGTTGATCCAGTCGCTGCACTCGTTCACCGGATCGGTCCTGACGCCGTTCTTCCTGTGGTACCAGGTGGTCCTGATCGTGGCGGCCGCGGGCCTGATCCTTTACCGATGGAAGGACCTGAAGCCCGCGGGCCGGATCGAGTCGTTCCTGTCCCGCGAGGCCCTCGTGGTCGCCGCGGTGTTGCTGCTGCTGATGGCGGTGTTCGTGGTCGTCTGGGGCACGCTGCTGCCCAAGTTCTCGGAATCGCCCGCGGTGCTGGCCGTCGTCGATCAGGCGCTGGCCGCCATCGCCTCGCTGACGGGCCAGGTGCACGTCCCCCTGACCGGCGCGGTCAACGTCGGCCCCGAATGGTTCAACAAGGCCGTGGGTCCCATCGGGATCGCGGTGCTGGCCCTCACGGCCCTGGGTCCGGTATTCGCGTTGCGGCAGGCGCCGGGCGACGTGGCCCGGGGAACGGCATGGCGGACCCTCGCGGTCGGCGCGGGCCTGGCGGTTGTCATCGCTGCGGCGCTGGTGCTGGCCCGCGGCGCGGGGCTATCGACGGCGTCGGGCATGCCCTTTGCGGCGGCCTGCAGCCTGTATCTGCGCAGCCTGTCCTGGGCCGGCGTCTACGGGTTGCTTGCGGTGACCTTCGCGATGCAGGTGCTGGGCGTGGCGTCCCTGGACTGGGTCCGCAGCGTGCGGGCGCGGCGGTCGGCAAAGGGCGAATCGGTCCGGGCCGCGGCAGGCGTGCTGTTCCGTGAAAACCCCAGGCGCTACGGCGGGCACCTGGTCCACATCGGCGTCGCCCTGACGTTCCTGGGGTACGCGGGCGCGGCGGGCAAGCTGGTCAAGAAGGACGCGGTCCTCGCGCCGCTGGAAGAAACGACGCTGGGCGGTCGCGCGCTGCGGTTCCTGGGGACCAAGGACCGCTGGGAGCCGGCTGGTGGCTACGCAGCCCTGGAGGCGTTCTTCCTGGTGTACCCGAAGGGTCGGCCGATCGACGCGGTCGTGGTGGATTCCGTGCGCGCGGCGCTGCCCGACGCGTCCTCGGTCGAGGGGGGCGAACCCCCCTTCGTGACGGTCCGGTTCGCTTCCGAGTCCGCGGCCCAGGGCTTCCTGGTGACCACCTCCGCTCGTGCGACGCTGGCGCCCTCCCTTGCGCTTTCGGGCGTCGATCGCGGTCGGCGCGAGGTTCGCCTGGTGCCCCGGCGTCCGGAAGTCCTTCGCGTTCTGCCCGAGTCCTTCAAGCGGTTGGCGCAGGCGGCGAACGGCGTCGTGGAAAGTGCCGGCAAGGACCGCATGACGCTGCGGGTCGGGGGCCGAGGCGACCCGACCATGACCGTGGCTGCGACCGACGACTCCGCCTTCGATGCGTTGCTTGCCGGCTGGCAGGCCGGGGACGAATCACCCATCCTTGCGGCGCGCGCGGTCGGGAACCAGCCGACGGTGGTCGAGGTGGTGCCGGCCGGCGCCGGGCTGCTGATGTCGCCCGAGGTGCGGCACTACCTCAAGTCCGAGAACCCGACCACCGAGGTCGAGATCGAGCCGGGCCTGCTGTCCGACCTGTACCTCGCGGCCACACCGGCCCAGGGCGCGGGCGAAGTGAACCTGACCGCGATGGACCACCCGATGATGTCGTCGCTGTGGCTCGGGGCGGTCATCGCCCTGCTGGCCGGTGCGGCACTGATCGCACCGGTGCGTCGTCGGCGTGAAACGGTTCGCAAGGATGAACCGGGCGTCGCGGCCGTGACCAGGCCTGCAGGCCCGCCTGGATCCGGGGGGCGTCATGAGCGTTGAAGACCTGGTGTTCGCGATGCTGGCGGCCGGCGCGGTGACGCTGGCGATGCGGGCGGTGGTGCGCATGCTGGGCGCCGCGTGGGGCCTGGACCGGGGCGATGGGGAGGAGCGATGAGCCGCGTGGCCTCGACGTGCGGATTGGCGCTGGCGGCCTTCGTTGCCCTGGCGGCCCGACCGGCCGGCGCCGCGATGCCCCAGGGCCCCATGGCCACCGTCGTGGTCGAGGTGAGCGCGGATGAAGGTTCCCTGTCGGTGGCCCAGGCCTTTTCGCTGGTCGGCGGCGGGTCGGGGACCTGGACGATGCCCCTGCTGCTGCCCGAATCGGGCCCCTCGCCCCGGATGATCGAGAAGATGGGGGACGCGCCGGGGCTGGAACTCCACGCGAAGGGCGGCGCCACGGCCCGGATCCTCGACGGGGCCGTCGTGGTGTCCGGTTCGCCCGGCACATCGGGCGATTTCGGGGTCGAGGTCCACTGGGACGTCAAGGTGCGGGATGCACGGCTGGTCCTGGCGGCGACGCCGTTGCTGGACATCGCCCGCGTCCAGGTGATTCACCGCGGCGGGCCTTACGCGCTGCAGGTCCGGTTGCTGGAACCCTTCGTGTACCGGGAAGAATCCGAAGGCGACGGGACGTGGCGGTACCAGGACCTCCTGGAGCCGATCCCGGCGGGCCAACCGTTGCGTGTCGCGGTCGGCCGGTTGCCCACCGGAACTGGGCCCTACCGCGCCGCCGGCCTGGCGCTCCTGCTGCTGGTCGGGGCGGTCGCAGCGGTCGGCCTGGTCCGCCGGAGGGCCGGATGAGCGACGGCCCCTTGCACCTGCGTTGCGAGGCGGTGGCGCGCGTCTTCGGTCGCCGCCACGTGCTGCGTGACGTGTCGTTCACTGCATCGTCGGGCGAGGTCGTCGCCATCGTCGGGCGCAACGGCGCCGGCAAGAGCACGCTGCTGTCGATCCTGGCCGGACGTCGGCTGCCCGACCGTGGGCGCGTGCTGGTGGCCGCGGGCGAGCGTCCTGCAACCGTCGCCGAGACCCGTTCCTGGCTGGGGTTCCTGCCGCATGACCTCCTGGTGTACCCGGACCTGACCGCCCGCGAAAACCTCGAATTCACCGGCGTCCTGCACGGGCAGCCGAACCCCGCGAAACGGGCGGTCGAGGTACTGGCGTCGGTGGGTCTGACCGTGGACGGGGATCGGACAGTGCGGACGTTTTCGCGGGGCATGCAACAGCGCACCGCGATCGGCCGCCTGATGGCGTCCGGTGCCCGCGCGTGGCTGCTGGACGAGCCTTCCACGGGCCTCGACGAATCGGGGCGCCGCTGGCTGCTGGAACTGCTGGTCGCACAGGGTCGCGAGGGCCGTACGGTGCTGTTTTCGACCCATCACCCGTCCGAGGTCGAGGCCGCCGCGACGCGGGTCCTCGTGCTGGATGGCGGGCGCCTGGTCGAGGACCTGCCGGGCGGATCCCAGGGCGCCGCCGCAGCCTTCGCCCGCGTCGATGGAGGTCGCTCCTGATGGACGAGCTCCGCCGCTATGCCGCCATCGTCGGCAAGGACCTGCGGGTCGAGTTCCGGACCCGCGAGATCCTGTACACCACCACCCTGTTCGCGCTGCTGCTGGTGGTCATCTTCGCGTTCGCGTTCCTGTCGGACCCGACCAAGTCCCGCGACTACGGGCCCGGCATCATCTGGGTGACGGTGCTGTTCGCGACCACCGTGGGCCAGAACCGCCTGTTCGATCGCGAGCGCGAAAACGACTGCCTGTGGTCCTTGCTGCTGTCGCCCGCGGCGCCGTCCACGGTCTTCCTGGCCAAGGCGACCGCCCAGTTGGCGTTCGCGCTGCTGATGCAGGTGCCGACGATCCTGCTGATCCTGGTGTTCTTCGACCTCCGGGTCACCGACCCGTTCGCCTTCGTCGCCGCCCTGGCGCTGGGCAACGTCGCGCTGGCCCTGGTCGGCACCCTGTTCGCGGCGATGCTGATGAACGCACGGATGAAGGAAGTGCTGCTGCCCCTGGTCACCTACCCGCTGTTCGTGCCGGTGGTGATTGCCGGGGTCAAGGTCACCGCAGTGGCGGTGGGTGCGCCGATCGCCGAGGATCCGGAGGTCTGGCTAAAGTTCCTGCTGGGTTTTGATATGATCTTCGGCGTCGTGACGGTGATGCTGTTCGGCCGGATGGTCCGGGCCTGAGGCCCGGGTCGAAGGGGGCGAAGGGTGATGGGGAAGGGCGGGCCTGTTTCAGCGAGGATCGGCTTCGGGCTGACGGTCGTGGCCGCCGGGCTGCTGACTGCGGCCCTCTACATGGTGTTCTTTGTCGCCCCGCTGGAAGCGACCCTGGGGATTTCCCAGAAGATCTTCTACTTCCACGTCGGCGCTGCCATCAACATGCTGTTGTCCTTCGGGTTCTGCGCGCTGGCGGGCCTGGTGTACCTGTCGATTGGCGGCATGAACCGCCGGTGGGCCGACATCGCCGATGCGGTGGGCGTCGCCACGGCCGAGGTGGGCGTGACGCTGGGCGCGATCGTGCTGATCACCGGTCCCCTCTGGGCCCGCAAGGCCTGGGGCACCTGGTGGACGTGGGAACCGCGCCTGACGCTGTCGCTGATGGTGTTCCTGCTGTTCCTGGCGTACCTGGCCCTGCGCGCCTTCGCGGGCAGCGACCGGTTCGGCCGGGGCGTCGCCGCGGGGCTGTCGATCCTCGGGATCCCGGCCGTGTATTTCATCCATTTCGCCGTGGATCGATGGGGCGGCGCCCATCCTCAGGTCGTGTACAAGGGCGGCCTGACCCAGCCGGAAATGCGCATCGCCTTCGGATTGAGCGTCGCCGCGGTGTTCCTGCTGGCGACGACCCTGTCCTGGCTGCGCCTGACGATCGAGCGGGAGCGCCAGCATCTGGACGAACTGTACCTGGAAGTCGATCGGCGGTTGGGGTAGCCCAGCCGAGCACGCAGTGGAGGATTCAGGATGCACGTGACTTTCGGACGATGGGCGCTTCGGCTGGCGGCGGTGGCCTTCCTGGCGGTTTCGGTGTCCGCGCTGGCCCAGGAGGCGGCCCCGGTGCCGGCGGCGGCCCCGACGGCAGTGACCCCGGCCGCTGCGGCGGCCCCTGCACCGGCGGCAGCCCCTGCGGCAGCGGCGGCCCCGGCGCAGCCCGCGAACAAGGCGTGGGACGGCGGATGGAAGTCCGGTGTCGAGGAAGGACAGGCGAAGGACGAGGTGTCGGGCGAAACCATGGTGGTCGCCGCGTACGGTGTGCTGTGGTTGATCCTGATCCTGTTCGTGCTGAGGGCCCAGGCCCAGGTCGCCGCCCTTCGTCGCGAGTCGGCGGAGTTGAAGGCCATGGTGGAGTCCCGCCTTCCGTCGGCGACGGCGGGTGCTCCGCGCGCGTCCGGGACGCCCGACCCGCCTTCCAACTGACGCCGGTCCTCCCGCGCGGCCGACTGGCCTCCTCGCGTACGCCCGGGTGCGCCGGCGCGACCGGTTGCGGTGCGGCGAACCGATGCGCATGATCGACCGACCCGGTCCCTCGGGTGTCGCGCAGCCTGTGCGACGACAGGGGCGGGCGGTCGTCGCATGGGCGGCATCGCGGATCCATGGTATAGGAGGCGCGCGCCGGGTCGTCTGGGTTGAAACGGCGGCGCCGAAGTTTCGGGTTCCAGCCTGCGTGAAGGAAGGTCAAGTTGGGGAAGTCGTTGATCATCGTTGAGTCGCCGGCGAAGGCCGCGACCATCAAGAAGTACCTGCTGGGCGAGTACGAGGTCGAGGCCTCGGCGGGCCACATCAAGGACCTGCCGGAACGCTCGCTGGGCGTCGATGTCGAAAACGAGTTCGGCACGAAGTTCGAGGTCGTGAAGGGCAAGCGCAAGATCGTGGACAAGTTGCGCAAGGCCGCGGCGACGGCCGACTGCGTCTACCTGGCCCCTGACCCCGACCGCGAAGGGGAAGCGATCGCGTGGCACATCGCCGAGGAAATCCGAGGCGTTGCGCCCGAGATCCGTCGCGTGCTGTTCCACGAAATCACCAAGGACGCCGTCCGCAAGGCCCTGGAATTCCCGCGCGACCTCGACGAGAAGATGTACGACTCCCAGTTGGCCCGGCGCATCCTGGACCGGCTGGTGGGCTACCAGATTTCGCCGCTGCTGTGGCGCAAGGTGCAGGGCGGCCTGTCCGCGGGTCGCGTGCAGTCGGTGGCGGTGCGTCTGGTCGTCGATCGCGAGCGCGAAATCGAGGCCTTCCAGCCTCGCGAGTACTGGGTGCTGACCGCGGACGTCGATCGCACGGCGCCGCGCGCGTCGCATCCGTTCAACGTTTCGCTGCGGCGCATCGACGGCAAGAAGGCCGACGTCAACAACGGCGATCTGGCCCGTTCGCTGCTGGCGACGCTGAAGGGCGCCGAATGGAAGGTCGCGAAGGTCGAGCGCAAGGAGCGCAAGCGCCCGTCCAACCCGCCGTTCATCACGTCCTCGCTGCAGCAGGAGGCCTCGCGCCTGCTGCGTTTTTCCCCGTCTCACACGATGGCCGTCGCGCAGCGCCTGTACGAAGGCGTGGACCTGGGCGAGGAGGGCCGCGTCGGCCTGATCACCTATATGCGTACCGATTCCGTGCGCATGTCGGACGAGGCTGTGAAGGGTATCCGGGAGTGCATCGCCGAGCGCTACGGCGCGGCGTACGTTCCCGCGAAGGCCATGATCTACAAGAACAAGCGATCCGCGCAGGACGCCCACGAGGCCATCCGGCCGTCGTCGGCCTGGCGTTCGCCGGCGGACCTCAAGGGCTTCCTGGATCGCGACGAGTTCCGCCTGTACGGGCTGGTCTGGGCCCGCGCGATGGCCTGCCAGATGTCGCCCGCGCTGTACGACCAGACGGCCGTGGACGTGGAAGCCGGTTCGGCCGAATTCCGGGCCACGGGCTCGGTACTGCGGTTCGACGGCTACCTGGCGGCCTGGCGCGACAGCAAGGACCTGCCGAAGGTCGAGGAAAAGACCGACGCCGCCGAGGGCGACGACGAATTCGAAGGGCAGGGCACGCTGCCGGCGGACCTGGTCGATGGCGAGCCGTTGCGCCTGCGCGACCTGGACGGCGTCCAGAAGTTCACCGAGCCGCCGCCCCGGTTCAACGAGGCCACGCTGGTCCGCGAGCTGGAGGAGAAGGGCATCGGTCGCCCGTCCACCTACGCGACCATCGTCGGCACGGTGCAGACGAAGGGCTACGTCAAGAAGGTCGAAGGCCGCCTGCGTCCCAGCGAGCTGGGGCGCGTGGTGACGGACCTGCTGGTGCGCCATTTCGCGGACATCGTGGACTACGACTTCACCGCGCGCATGGAAGAATCGCTGGACGGCGTCGAGGAGGGCCGCACAGGGCGCCTGGAACTGCTGGGCACCTTCTGGGCCGCCTTCGACAAGACGCTGAAGCTGGCCGCGACGGAAATGCGCAGCGTGAAGTCGGAAGCCCTTCCGGCGGGCATCGACTGCGAGAAGTGCGGCAAGCCCCTGCTGATCCGCTTCGGCAAGAACGGCGCGTTCCTGGGGTGCTCGGGCTTCCCGGAGTGCCGCAACACCAAGGAATTCGATCGCGACGAAAACGGCCACGTCGCCCCCAAGGACTCCGAAAGCCCGGGCGAATGCCCGAAGTGCGGCAGCGAGCTGCAGGTCCGGTCGGGCCGGTTCGGCAAGTTCGTCGCCTGCACGACGTACCCGAAATGCGACTTCACGCGCCCCTATACCCGCGTCGAGCGCTGCCCGGTCGTGGGCTGCGAGGGCCACCTGGCCGAGAAACGCTCCAAGAAGGGCAAGCCGTTCTTCGGGTGCGACCAGTACCCGAAGTGCAAGTTCCTGACGTCCTACGAACCCGTTTCCGAAATCTGCCCGTCCTGCGGTGCACCGACGCTGTTTGCACGGTCGTTCCGCAACGCCCGCACGCTGCTGTGCCAGCGCGAGGGGTGCGGGTTCACCCGTCGCGAAGCCGCTGCGGGCAAGGGCGAGCGCGCCAGCGACAAGGCCGAGGCCGCCGGGGGCGCCGAATGAAGCTGTACACCCGGACCGGCGACGGCGGCCTGACGGGCCTCCTGGCCGGCGGGCGCGTCAGCAAGTCCGATCCGCGCGTCGATGCCTACGGCTCCGTGGACGAGGCCAACGCCAGCGTGGGCGCGGCCCGGGCCGAAGTCGCAGCCCTTCCCGCCACCACCGACCGGGTCTTCCTGATCGAAACGCTGGACGAGGTGCAGGACGGGCTGATGCGCCTGTGCGCCGACCTCGCGTCGGGCGGCACGTACCCGGTCCGCATCGAAGAGGCCACGGTGGCGTCGCTGGAGCGGCGCATCGATGCGGCGGACGCAGGGCTGCCGGAACTGCGCAACTTCCTGGTGCCGGGGGCTTCGCGGGCCGAGGCCGCGCTGCACGTGGCCCGGACGGTCGTGCGGCGGGCGGAGCGGCGCGTCGTGGCGCTGGGCGATTCGTTCGGGCCTTCCGCGCTGCGCCTGGTGTTCCTGAACCGCGTGTCGGACCTGATGTTCGCGCTGTCGCGGATCGCGCTGCGGGCCGAAGGCCTGGATCCGCGCGTCTGGAAGCCGTGACATCGGAGCAGGAAGCGGCCGCGCGGTCCCGGGCGGCGTTCACCGCCGGGTGCCCGGTCCCCACAGGATCTTGTGCAACTGCACGTTGAGGCGGATCGGCAGGCCGGATTCGAGGATCCAGTCCGCGAGCGTGCCGGCGTCCAGTTCGTCCCACGCCGGTCCTGCCAGCACCGTTCCGGCGATGTCGAACAGGCCCACGCGGTCCGCCCACAGCGCCGCCCACTCGAATTCCCGCCGGTCCCGGACCACGAACTTCACTTCGTCGCGCTTCGACAGGCGCTGCAGGTTGCTTCGGTCGAAATGCGGTGGCTCGGGCAGGTCCACGCGGTCCGCTGCGCGGCTTCCGTGAACCGAATTGTTCGCGGATTCGTGGGCCCACGGCGTCTTGATGTCCACGACCAGGCTCGCCGCGGGCGGCAGCGCGTGCAGCGGCAGCGAGCCGTTCGTCATCACGACGACCTCGCGGCCCGCGGCCAGCAGGGCCCGCACCAGGTCGGGCGTGCCGGGCTGCAGCAGGGGCTCGCCGCCGGTGACGCATACGCTTCCCGTGCCGGCCAGGAGGGTTTCGGCGACGATCTCCGGGATCGTCTTCACGACGCCAGCCACGTCCTGTGCATAGGGCGTGTCGCACCACGCGCAATGCAGGTTGCAGCCTGCCAGCCGCACGAACGTGCACGGCTCGCCCGTGCGGGTCCCTTCGCCCTGGATCGACCGGAAGATTTCGACGATTCTCATGACGGGAAGCATACGTGTTCCCGGTTCCGCGGGAAAGCGCCACGACGGCGGGCCTCGTCATCCGGTGCGGCCCGGCCGGCGCGTCCGTTGCGCCTGGGTTCCGGTTGGCCTACAGTCCCAGCGGTTTCATGGCATCGGGCCGGGGGGGTTCGGATGGATCGAATCGTCATCGTCGGCGGCGGCCTTTCAGGCCTGGTCGCGGCCTTCCGGCTGCGCCGAGCCGCCGTCGCCCGCAATCGCGCCGTGCGGATCACGATCCTCGAGTCGGAGGACCGGCCCGGTGGCAAGATGCGGTCCGACCGCGAGGACGGGTTCGTCATCGAGCGGGGCCCGAACGGCTTCCTGGACAGCCGACCCAACGCGCTGGCCCTGATGAAGGATCTGGATGCCGAGGCCCTGCTGTTGCGCGCAGACGCCACCGCCAAGAAGCGCTTCGTCTGCCGCGACGGGCGCCTGGTGCGCCTGCCCGAAACGCCCCCGGCGTTCCTGAAGTCGCCGCTGCTGTCCGGGGCGGGCAAGCGCCGGCTGATGCACGAACCCTGGATCCCCGCCGGCACCGCCCACGACGAATCGATCGGCGACCTCGCCGCGCGCCGCATGGGCGCCGAGGCCCGGGACTACCTTGTGGACCCGATGGTGTCGGGCATCTACGCTGGCGACCCGTCCCGGTTGAGCGCGGGCGCGGCCCTTCCGCACCTGGTGCAGATGGAGCGCAGGTACGGGTCGTGGATCCGGGGCGCCATCGCGCTGCAGGGAGGCGCGTTCGGGCTGATGGGAAAGATGGCGGGCCGCGTCTTCGGGCGCGGGTCGGGCGGCGGCATCAGCGCCGGGCCCAGCGGCACCCTGACGTCCTTCCGGGGCGGCGTGTCCACGCTGGTCCAAGTGCTGGCGGACCGGGCCGGGGCCGACCTGCACCTGGACGCGCCCGTGACGTCCCTCGAACGCATCGCGACGGGCTGGCTGGTCGGGGCCGGAACGGCCGAAGGCGCCACCCGGTACCATCCGGCCGACGCGGTGGTGCTGGCCTGTCCCGCGGACGCGGCGGCGGGCCTTCTGCAGTCGGCGTTCCCTTCCCTGTCCCGCGAGCTGGCCGCCATCCCGTATGCGTCCATTGCGGTGGTCGCCACCGCGTTCGCCCGGGCGGACCTTCCCGAAGGCGCGGTGGACGGCTTCGGGTTCCTGGTCCCGGAAGTCGAGCACCGCCCGATCCTGGGCGTGCTGTGGGATTCGTCCATCTTCCCGGACCGGGCGCCTCCCGGCCAGGTGCTGCTGCGGGCGATGGTCGGCGGCGCGCGCCACCCCGAGTTGGCGGCGATGCCCGATGACGACCTCGTCGCGGTCGTGCGCCAGCAGATCGCGGAACTGATGGGCATCCGCGCCACCCCGACGCGGGTGCGCGTGATCCGGTGGGCCCGGGGCATCCCGCAATACAACGTCGGGCACCTGGACCGCCTGGGGCGGATAGACGCGTCCCTGGCGCGGCTGCCCGGCCTGTTCCTGTGCCACAACAGTTACCGCGGGATCTCGCTGGACGACTGCTGCCGCGAAGCGACGCTGGCCTCCGGCCGCGTGCTGGCCCACCTGGGCGTCCCCGCGTGCGAAGGAGGTGCGTGATGAAGTTCGGAACGGTCCTTCGCGCCGACGGCGTCGCGGTGCCGGTGGTCGGCCGGAACATGGGCCTGGTGGACCTGGCGGCCCTGGGTGCGGACAGGGGCATGTCCGTGCCGGTCCCCGGTCGCGCGTTCATCATCGCGTGGGAATCGGGTGACGTTGGCCTGAAGGGCCTGGTGGCCGCGGCCTGCTCGGACGACCCCGCCGGCCTGCCGATGCTGCCCGCGTCCGCCGTGCGCTTCCTGCCCCCCGTTCCCGATGCGGCAACCGTGCTGGCGGTGGGCCTGAACTACCGCACGCACTGCGCCGAACAGGGGAAGTCCCCCCCGGAGGCGCCCATGTTCTTCGCGAAGCTGACGTCGGCGATGTCGGGACACGGCGCGCCGATCCCGGCCTGGTCGGTCACCGCGGAACTCGACTTCGAAGGCGAGCTGGCCGTCGTGATCGGGCGTGGCGGGCGCGCGATCCCGGAAGCCCTGGCGCTGGATCACGTGTTCGGCTACACCATCCTCAACGACGTCACGGCGCGGGACCTGCAACGCAACGATCGCCAGTGGACGCGGGCCAAGAGCCTGGACGGATATGCGCCCATGGGCCCGCTGGTCGCGACCCGCGACGAGATCGCCGACCCGCAGAACCTGCGCATCCGCACCTGGGTCAACGGCCAGTTGCGCCAGGACGGCGGCACCGACGACATGGCGTTCACGGTGGCGCGCATCATCGCGGTCGCGTCGGAAGCGATCACGTTGCGGCCCGGCGACGTCATCACGACGGGAACCCCGTCGGGCGTGGGCGTGTTCGACAAGCCCCCGCGATTCCTGGTGCCGGGCGACGTGGTGCGCATCCGTATCGACGGGATCGGGGAACTGGAGAACATGGTGGTCGCGGGTCGCTGAAGGCCCGGTAATCACGCGGAACTCGAGGCGTCAGAAGAACTCGACGACCGTCGCCGCGTCCGCATCCGAAATCGCGTCCAGCGTATCGTTCGATGTCGTGTCCTGCGGGACGTCGGCGTCCTGGCAGGCCCGCTCGCCCGCCTGCGGGTCGCAGAACATCTCGCCATTCACGCAGGTGCAGACCGTGGCGTACATCCCCGCCGCACACAGGTTGTTGAAGTCGTATGGGCAGGTGACCGCACCCGAGCACACGCGCCCGTCCGGGGGCTCGCCGGGGCATGCGGCCCCCTCGGCGAGCGCCTTGTCGGCGATGCAGCCGGCGGCAAGTGCAGCCCCCAGCACGACGGCAACGATGGACAGGATGCGCACGCCTGCCTCCAGGAGTTGGCGGTGGTTCGGGCGGTCGCCTTCGGTGTCGGTCGAACGGTTGCTCACCCGGTCTTCCTCCTGGTTGCCGTGTCCCAGACGGTGCGCCGCACGCGCTCCGACAGCGATTGTACGCCGCCTTGACGCCCGATCCCTCAAATCGGATACTCGCCCTCTAGCGAGAAGCCCCGATGGCACTTTGTCGATGCATCCCCCGCCTGAGGCTTCCGTGGTTCCTGGCGTTCTGCCGACCCGCTTGCACCCGGCTCAGGTCGATGGGTGCCACCCTCCACGCCTTCGCGGCTCCCTGCGGCGAGTTCGTCGATGCCTCCTCGCTGCCGCGTCCGACTCTTCGCCATTCGAAGGTATTCGCGGTGTTCCTGGGCCTGCTTGCGTTCCTGGTGGGCAGCGGGCTGGTCCAGCGTCTCCTGGGGGATGCGGCGTCCGAGTTCCAGCACTACGGGTTCGGCGTTCGCCACGTCGAGGCCGGGCGCGTCCTGATCCTCCTGTTCGTCGTCGTCGTGAAGAACCACCTCCGCAGCCAATACCCGCGCTGGCGGGCGCAGGCGTTCGTCGCCGTCTGCATCGCGGGCGTCCTGCTGGCCATGGTCGTCGCGTTGCCCACCTGGGAGTACCACGTCGGATTGCTGGTGGTGGTCCTTCTGGGGCTGGAACTGCTCCTCGGCCGGCCGTCCGACCGGGCGACGAGGTGGGTCGCTCAGTCCGGGATCGTCGCGGCCGCACTGTGGTGGTGGTTCCTGTTCGTGTCGTCCTTCTGGTACGGGATCGGCCACCAGTTCTACGTCGGCTACAGGACCATGCACGTCGCCCTGGGGGGGGCCGCGTTGATCGCGCTGGCGCTGCACATCGTCCACGCCGTCCGTTCCTCCCGCGGCAGGGTGCCGGCCCGCGATGTACTGCCTCCGGGAGCGTCCCTCGGGAAACGGGGAGCGCTGATCCTGGGCGTCGTCGGCTTCTGGGCGGTGTCCGCCGGCGCCCTGGGATTGTGGACGAGCGACCTGTTCGTTCGCGATCCTGCCGTCGCGGCGGTGCCCTTCCCCGTGTCCTATGACACCTCGACGGCGGGCGTGGGACGGCCTTTTTCCCCGGGCCCCGGCGCGACATTCATCGAATCGAAGACGTGCAGCACGCCGCATTGTCACGACGACATCTATCGCCAGTGGTCGATTTCCAGCCACCGGTACGCCGCAGTCACGACGCCCTATCGTCGAATGATCGGACTGGTGTACCGGGAGCTGGGGCCCGAAGGGACGATGTTCTGCTCGAAATGCCACGCGCCCCAACTGGCCATGCTGGGCCTGGCAGACATTCCGGGCGATGCGTCCCTGGACCCTTACCGGAACTCGGGCATCACCTGCCAGTACTGCCATTCCATCCAGGAGCCCGGCCCGGTCAATGGCAACGGCGACTTCCTCCTGGAGGTGAGGGCTTCGCATTTCCAGGGATACCGCCCCCGGTTGAGCCGCCTGGCAGTCGCCGCCCAGCGCGAGTTCATCTGGAACAACCTGTCGCGGCATCGCACGGTCTTCCGGCATCGCGACCCGGAAGACGACGAATACTGCGTCGGGTGCCATCGCGTCGAAATGCCGAAGGAATTCGTTGGGAACCGGACGCTGGTGCTGGGTGACGTGCACACGCCGTTCATGAAATCGCGGGCGCGGCAGGAGGGCATTTCATGCTCCGAGTGCCACATGAACCTCGCGACCTACTGGGGAGGCACTCCGGCCCATGCCCGGCCGGATCACCGGATGCCCGGCACCAACAACGCGATGACCCGGATGGTCGAACCGCCCTTCATCGTGGAACCCGATCTGGAGGAGAGCGAACTGATCACCGAGCAGTTCCTGGCGGGCAAGTACACGATTCCTGCCTACGAGAAACTGTACCTGGACCTGATCGGGCACCCGAAGTACGACGCCTACGTGAAATACCTGGAGGGCAACAACAAGATCGGGGTCAGGCTGGCCGCTCCGGGCCAGGCGGCTCCGGGCTCGTCCGTGGACATCGAGGTCTCCGTCGTGAACAAGACGGGGGCACACGTCGTGCCCTCGGGGCCGGTCGATCTGAACGAGTACTGGATCGAGGTCGTGGCGAAGGCGGCGGACGGCCGGCCGGTCTTTTCCAGCGGGGCCATCGCACCCGACAACCGCCTTGCGCCCGACACCGTCGTGTTCGGGGGAACCCCGATGGACTGCGACGGCCGTCCGGTGGAAAAGCATCGCTTCTGGAAGACCTGTTCGATCCAGAACCGGCGAATCATTCCCCCGGATGGCGAATCCCGCCAGGCCTACTCGTTCCGTCTGCCCGACGATGTGGCGGGGCCGATCGCGGTCAGCGCCTCGTTCTGCTACCGGCGGTTCAACCAGGACATCGCCGACTGGTTCTACGACGGGCGTGGGACGACCTTCCCGGTGTACCGGTTCGACACGGCAACGACCTCGATCCGCGTGGCTCCCGTCCATCCGCCGTGACACGGCGTGCGGGTGCGCTCGCCTCTTTCGCCCTTCGCCGCTACAGCACGTTGGCCAGTTGCTCGCGGATCCGTTCCAGCTCGGCCCGCGCGTCCACCGACAGGTGGCTGACGGCGGCGCTGTTGGCCTTGGCGGACGATGTGGACAGCTCGCGGCCCAGTTCCTGGCACATGAAGTCCAGACGGCGTCCGTGGGGCGGGTCCGAGGCCATGATCGCCTTCCACTGCACCAGGTGCATGTCCAGGCGTGACAGTTCCTCGGCGACGTCCAGGCGTTCGGCCAGCGACGCGACGGCGTTGGCCATCGCCTGGGGTTCCAGCACCACGTCCGCCGCGTGGGCCAGGGCCCGCATCTTCCCGATCGCGCGTTCGGTCAGCACGACGGTCGCCGCGGCGGCCTCGCGACGGATGCCTTCCACCGCCAGGCACAGCGCGTCGATGCGGCCGGCGATGTCCTGCTCCAGCGCCGTGCCTTCGACCTGCCGCATCTGGTCCAGCGAGGTCAGCGCCTCTTCGACGCCGGTCATCACGGCATCACGCACGGTTTCGTCGCTGGCGTCGGCTTCGACCGTGGTCCGCAGGACGTCCGGCGACGACAGCAGGAACGACAGCGACACGTTGCCGTCGATGCCCGCCGCAGCCGCCACGCGCCGTGCCGCATCCGCCAGCACCCGGGCGGCCGTTTCGTCCACGTCCACGCGCCGCGCGCCCTTCGACCGGTCCCGTTCGAGGACCACCGACACGTCGCCGCGGCTGCACACGGCCTGCACGCGCGAACGGATCGCCGGTTCCAGCGCCGCCAGCTCGACCGGCAGCCGCACCGCCACGTCCACGTGCTTCCGGTTCACCGAGCGGATGGTGCATGCATACGCTGCTCCGCCGGCCTCGAACGTCGATGCCCCGAACCCGGTCATGCTGCGCACCGCCACATCGCCCTCCCGCCACATGCCAGAAGCCCGCCCGATCAGGCAGTCGCCTCGGGCGCCTGAAGTATCACCTCCTCGCCGGACGGCCCGCAACCCCCCGACGCCGAACCATTCGCCGCTTTCCTTTTGACAACCCCCGACCGGCGGTTCTAGGATAGGCC
>CAIOFV010000114.1 GCA_903857665.1 uncultured Myxococcales bacterium | reverse complement strand
GAGGAGGCCAGCGACTGCTTCATCAGGGAGGCGAAATCCAGTTTCCACCCGCCATCCTCCAGCGACATCGGCGCCTCGATGGGCTTGCCGTCGCTGGTCAGCTTCAGGGTCGCCTGGGTGCCATCGACCTTTTCGTCCTGGACCTGGATCGCGCCCTTGCGGTAGCCCTTGCACAGTTCCGCGAGGAGGTCGAACTTGCCGCGCTTCTCCTCGGGAACGAAGGCCTGCAGTTGCTTGACCACCTGCTCGACCTGTTCGATCGACGACTTCGTCAGGCCCGCGCGCATCGCCGTCGTATCGCACTTTTCGACCGCGAGCAGCCAGGACTCGAACGCGGCCCTCGGTTTCGGGGCCTCCTTGGTGCAGGCGCCCAGGGTCACGAGCGCCGTCAGGGCCAGCAACATCGCCGTCAACCGGATACCGCGCTTCATGTTTCCTCCGCTTGCTGCTGCAAATGCCGGGCACCGTGCCCGGGCAGGTTCGCCACCCGGCGTCAGCCGTGGCGGTCGATCACGCCGTCGATCAGCCCGTAGACCCGGGCTTCCTCGGCACTCAGGTAGAAATCGCGGTCCGAATCGCGGGCCACCTTTTCCAGCGGCTGGCCCGTGTGCTTCGCCAGAAGGTCCGTGATCTGCCGCTTCAGGAACAGGATTTCCCGCGCCTGGATGTCCACGTCCGCCGCCTGTCCCGAGAACGAGCCCAGCGGCTGGTGCAGCAGGAAGCGCGCGTGGGGCAGCGCGAACCGCTTGCCGGGACGGCCCGCGGCCATCAGCAGCGCCGCCATGCTGGACGCCTGCCCGATGCACAGCGTCGATACCGGGCACTTCACGTACTGCATGGTGTCGTAGATCGCCAGGCCCGAGTGGACCAGGCCGCCCGGCGAGTTGATGTACATGAATACATCCTTGTCCGGGTCCTCGGATTCCAGGAACAGCAGTTGCGCGACGACGACGCTGGCGAGGTTGTCGTCGATCGGCCAGCCAAGGAAGATGATGCGGTCCTTCAACAGCCGGGAGAAGACCGTCCATTCGCGTTCGCCGCGGTGGGTCTGCTCGATGACCGTCGGTACCCACCAGTTCATGGGGTGACCTCCGGGGCGGCTTCGGGCGCAGGGGCAGGCGCCGGGCTGACGACCGCGTAGCGCAGCAGCATGTCCACGGTCTTGTCCACGCGCAGGCGGCGCGCCAGGTTTTCCATCTTTTCTTCGTCGAAGTGCGCCTTCAGCTTGGGCAGCGGGACGTGGTGCTCGGCCGCCAGCCCGCGCAGGTGGCCGTCGATGTCCTCGTCGGTCACCTGGATGCCTTCCTTTTCCGCGATGGTCTGCAGCAGCACCATCCGAACCAGGTTCTGGCGCGCTTCCTCCACCGACTTCTCGCGCGGGATGCCCAGGTCGATCCCGGCCCGCTGCTCGGGCGTCAGGTTCGGCAGGATGCGGCCCTTGGCCTCGTCCTCGGCCAGGTCCGCCAGGCGCGAAATCGTTTCCGCGCCGACCTCGACCGGGTTGGCCGCGGCGAGGGCGTCCAGGATGGCTTCCTTCAGCAGTTCCTTGCGATGCTCGGCCCGCTCTTCCTCCAGCCGCTCGCGCACCTTGGCGCGCAGGTCGTCGATGGATACGGTGCCCATGCGCTTGGCAAAGGTTTCGTCGATCTCGGGGGAGCGGCGCTCCATCAACTTCTTGACCCGCAGCGTCGCACGAACTTCGCGGGCGGGCGGCTCCGCGGGCGCCTCGCCTTCGGGCGTTTCGACCGCTTCGGCCGTCTGGTCCTTCGGCAGCTCGCGGGCCGTGATCCGGCCGATCGGCCCGGTGACGGTCGTTTCCTCGCCCACCTTCAGGCCCAGCAGCGCGCGACCGGCGTCCTTCACCGGCTCGTCGTCGCTGCCCACGACCACGCGGGATTCGCGCGTCGCAACCAGCACGGTTTCGCCGTCGGGCGTCGTCACGGTCAGGTCGGCCAGCACCATGTCACCTTCGTGACCGACGGAATCCGCCGCCTTGTCCTCGAACCGGGCCATCTGCTGGCGCATGCGATCCAGGGCCCCATCGACCTCGACGTCCGTGATGGGCGGGACGATCGGTTCGGTGACCGTGACGCCCAGGTAGTCCTTGACGTCGATGTCCGGGAACGACTCGAATTCCACGGTGAAGTCGAACGAGCCGTCGTCGTTGCGAGTCCCGATTTCCATCTTCGGATCGGTGGACGGCTTCAACTTGCGTTCCGTCAGGACCTCGCGCATCGATTCGGAAATCGCGTTCTCCTGGACCTCGGCGTCCAGTGACGGGCCCAGCTTGCGAGCGACCAGTTCCAGCGGGGCCTTGCCGGGCCGGAAGCCGGGGATGTTGACGTGGTGCGCATAGGCGCGGGCCAGGCGCGACTTGTGGCGGGCCAGGTCTTCCACCTCGACTTGGATCTTCATCTTGTACTTGAGCCCGCCCAGGTCCTCGAAATCCACCTTCATCTCGGAATTCCCTCGCGTTTCTTCAAAGTGAGCCCGATCGACTTCGGCTGCGACGAGAGATTGCTGCGCAATCCGCTCGCCTGGGCCTCCGTGCCCGGGCGGGGCGCGACCGCGGGTGCGCGGCGCGGCGAGTATTCTAGCAGCGTTCCCCCACCCGCGCAAGACGCGCAGCGACCGTCGGTTGCCGAATGTGCGAGGGGAGTTTGCGTCGCCGCGGCCCTCCTCACGGCCCCCTCCGATCGGGCTGGCTCCGTCCCCTCCGGTAGTCTACGATCAGTCCGCGGGCAACGGGAGGAGCGAATGGTCCAGGGCAACAGTGACAAGGCGGGGCAAGGCATTGATGCCCGGGAAGACAGGGTTCGGATCGAGGGCACGCTGACAGCCGGCTGGGCGTCGGTAGACTTCACGCCGTCCGAGCCGGTGCCGCTGGCCGGGTACGGGCACTGGGCGGACCGGATGTCCAGCAGCGTCCGGGACCCCCTGATGGTCCGGTCGCTGGCGCTGAAGGACGGGGACGTTGGCGTGATCCTGGTCGCCTGGGACCTGCTGATGGTCACGGAAGACCTGTACCAGGGGCTGCGATCGCGCCTGGCCGACACGGGTTTCCACGTCCTGGCGCACGCGACCCACACGCATTCGTCGATGGGCGGGTTCTGGGATGGCTTCCTGGCGGCGCGCTTCATGGGCAGGTACCGGCCCTGGGCGATGCGCCACCTGCTGGACGCCGCCGAGCGGTCCGCGCGGTCGGCCATCGCGTCGCTGGCGCCGGCCGAGGCCCGCGCGGGATCGGCGCTGCTGCCCGGGATGAACGGGAACCGTCGCGACCCCGCCGGCCCGAAGGACGAGGAACTGACCGTCCTGCGCCTGCACCGGGCGGATTCGGACGCCGTGATCGTTTCCTACCCGGCTCACCCGGTCATCGTGGCGGAGCGGGATCACCACGCGATCTCGGCGGACTTCCCCGGGGAGGTCGTCGGCCAGCTGCAGCGGGACTTCGACTTCGCGATGTACGTGCAGGGATCGCTGGGCGCCGTGGACGTGCTGTTCCCGGACGACAAGACGCTGACGTCCGATCGGAACATCGAACTGATGGCGGGCCCCCTGGCGTCGTCGTCGGCCTCGCTGGCCCGGTCGTGCGCGCCGGCGGGGGGCAGGCTGCAGTGGCTGGCGGAGGAGTGGGCCCTGGGCCGGCCGGACAGCCGGCCGCTGTTCGACAGCGAAGGGTGGAAGCCCCTGGACTTCCCGTTCCGCAAGGTCGCGAACTTCCTGGTCCGGGACGTCCCGCCCCGGGCGCGTGTGAGCGGTTTCAGGCTGGGGTCGTTCGCGCTGCTGGGGTTCCAGGCGGACCTGGGGGTGTCGATCGGCCTGTCCGCCAAGGCCCACGCCCGCGAGCGCGGCGCGCTGCACCCCGTGATGGCGTCGCAGACCAACGGCTACATCGGGTACTTGCACCTGAAGGGCGAGTACCGGGTTGCGCCTCCCGCGAGCCACCTGGAAATGGCGCGGTACGAGAACGCGATGAACTTCTTCGGGCACGACACCGGCGACCGGGTGCTGGAGGCCGCCTGCACCGCGTTGGACAGATCGACGTGAACGGCAGGGACCAGCGCGGCGGGGCACGCCCGCCCGGGCGCCCAGGCACCGGCGGCGGGCTTCCGGAGGCGACCCCCTCGGCAGACGGTGCCGCCCAGGCCCATGCGGGCCCCCCGGGTTCGCAGCAGCGGGCCGCCCGCGTCCTGGAGGACCTGCGCATCCTGGCACGGGAGGCCGCCGAGCGCGCCGGGCTGGCGAAGGGCGAGCGATCTCCCGTCGAGGCCCTGGTGATCCCGGTGGTGGTGTCGCTGGATCGCGACGGGGCGACCCGCGGGACCGGGCCCGAAGCCGAGCGCCTGGTTCGCGACCTTTCGGCCCGGATGGACGAGGCGCTGCGCGGCGCAGGCGCCTATCGCCCGGGCCGCGTCCACTGCTTCCAGTGCGGTTCGTCCGAGTGCGCCCATGGCGTGCCCGCCTCGCCCACCGAGACCTTCGCAGGCTGGGGCGCCACCGGGAAGCCCGAATGGATCGACTTCGCCAACCTTCTGATCGAGCGGGCGGATGCGCGGATCGACCGCCTGTACGCCCCGTCGCCCGAGGTCGTCGCCGTCTGGATGCGGGGCCGCGAGCTGCACGGCCGCCTGCTGGGCGCGTTCAGCCGGGATCGCTCGTTCGCGGTGCTGGGCCAGGTGGTGGCCGGCCTGATCCCCGGGGATTTCGGGGCGGGCCGCGGCCCGGACGAGCGGCTGGTCGTGACGCTGCAGGTGATCGAAACGCGCTTCGCGGGCGGCGGCCGGCGGCTGCGCCTGAACCTCCTGGGCACGACGCTGGACGACGTGTCCGCGGCGTCGGAAGGCGGCGGTGGGCGCGGCTCGGCGGAACGCCTGCGCCGGCTGATCATCGCGGCCCGGCAGCGGCTGGACGTGCTGGGGCGGGCGGCGGCGGTGGCCGAGCGGCAGGGGAGGCCGCTGGACGTCGAATCCGAGGCCGAGCCGATGCTGCTGCACCTGAAGGGCGAAATGGAACGCGTGTTCCGGGGCGCGGGCCACCGGACACGCCACGCGGTCGAGCGCCACCTCGACGGGGGGCGGCCGACGGACACCGCGCTGATGGATGCCCGGCGCGCCCCGGTGGAGCGCTTGCGCTTCGACGAGGAGCGGAAGACCGTCGTGGTGCTGGGACCCCGCGGACGGGCCCACGTCTTCAGCCCGGACGGCCGGCACGTGACCAGCCTGTCCCTGGGCCCGGCCGAGGCCGAGCGCAAGGGCGGGCGCAGCCGCTGGCGCCCTCTGACCGGCCCCGAGGCCGAGGCCTTCAGCAAGGCCATCGCCCAGCGCTCCCCGTCCGGATGAAACGCGTCGTTCCCGGATCTTCTGACACGGGAAAGTGTCCGGGACCCTTGTGCGAAACCCCGACCGATCCCATCCTGATGAAGGACGATGGAGGATCGGATGAGCATCTACATCCCTGCCGTGACCGAATTGCGGAAGCGGCATTGCACCCCGTGCGAAGGCGGCGTCAATCCCCTGGACCCGGGGCAGGTTGAAACGCTGCGCCCGGCGATACCGGACTGGGTTGTCGCCGGGAACCGGATCACGCGCTCGTTCCGCTTCAAGGACTTTTCGGCCACGATGGCGTTCGTCAACGCGGTGGCCTGGGTCGCGCACCGCGAGGATCACCATCCGGACCTGGAAGTGGGGTACTCGACGGTGAGGGTGACGTACTGGACCCACGCGATCGGGGGACTGTCGGAGAACGACTTCATCTGCGCCGCCCGGATCGACGCACTGCTGCAGGATGGTTGAAGCGGGTTGGGAGGCTAGCGCGCGCGGTGGCGGACTTCCTCTTCCGACATCAGGGCGATCATCTCGCGGACGGCTTCCTGCATCCCGACGAAGAACGCGCGGCCCATGATCGCGTGCCCGATGTTCAACTCCTCGACCTGGTGGATGGCGCACACGGCCCGGGAGTTCACGTAGTCCAGGCCATGGCCCGCGGCCACCGACATGCCCAGCCGCGCGCCCGCCGACGCCGCCAGCCGGATGCGCTTCAGTTCCAACGCCTGCTCGGCGCCCCGGGCCTCGGCGTAGAAGCCGGTGTGGATTTCGACCTGCTGGGCCCCGCACCGCGCCGAGGCCTCGACGGCCTCGACGTCCGGATTGACGAACAGGCTGACGCGGATGCCGGCCGCCTTCAGTCTCGCCACGACGTCCGAGACCTCCGTTTCGCGGCCGACGACGGCCAGGCCGCCCTCGGTGGTCAGTTCCTGGCGCCGCTCCGGGACCAGCGTGGCCAGGTCGGGCTTCACGTCGCACGCGATCGACAGCACGTCCTCGTTGGCCGCCAGTTCAAGGTTCAGCACGGTCTGGACGGTCTGGCGCAGGATGCGCACGTCCCGCTCCTGGATGTGCCGGCGATCCTCGCGCAGGTGCACCGTGACCTGGTCCGCGCCGGCCATTTCGCACAACCCGGCGGCCAGCACCGGGTCGGGATACGTCGTCCCGCGGGCCTGGCGCAGCGTCGCGACATGGTCCACGTTCACGCCCAGTCGGATGCGTCGCATGGTTCTCCTCGGCAGTGGGAGTACGGGCCGGACCTAGGCCAGGATGCCTTCGTCCCCGGCCGCGTCCAGGATCTGCTGAGCCAGCCGGCGGACGTGCCCCTCGTCCTCGCCCTCGACCATGATCCGGAGCAGGGCGGACGTGCCCGAGTAGCGGACGTTGACGCGGCCCTTGTCGCCCAGCGCCGATTCGGCGTCCTTGATGGCTGTCTGAACGCGCCCGAGGGCCTCCAGCGGCGGCTTTTCGCGGACCTTGCCCGACAGGGTGACCTGCGGGAAGCGCTCGAACGGCGACGACAGGTCCGACAGGCGCTTGCCGGCTTCCAGCATCACTTCCAGGATGCGCAGGCACGACAGGATGCCGTCCCCGGTGGTCGAGTGGTCCAGGAACAGCAGGTGCCCGGACTGCTCGCCGCCCAGGTTGTAGCCGTTCTTCTGCATCTCCTCGACCACGTAGCGGTCGCCCACGTCGGTGCGGACCAGGCGCAGGCCCTTTTTGCGCAGCGCCAGTTCCAGCCCGAAGTTGCTCATCACGGTGCCGACCACGCCGCCGCCCTTCAGCGCGCCCTTGGCCGCCATGTGGCCGGCGCAGATCGCCAGCACCGCGTCGCCGTCCACGACCTCGCCGTGCTCGTCGCACAGGATGGCCCGGTCGCCGTCCCCGTCCAGAGCCAGCCCCAGGTCGCATCGCAGTTCCACGACCTTGCGGGCCAGCACCTCGGGGTGCATCGCGCCGCAGTTCTCGTTGATGTTGGTGCCGTCCGGGTCCACGCCCATCTCGACGACGTCCGCGCCCAGCTCGCGCAGCACCATCGGCGCGACCTTGTACGCCGCGCCGTTGGCGCAGTCCACGGCGATCCGCAGCCCGTCCAGGCCCAGGTTCTTCGGGAACTGGGACTTCAGGTAGACGCAGTAGCGTCCGATCGCGTCGTCGATGCGGTGCGCCCGCCCGAAATCGCGGCCCGTCGCCGGTCCCGGCAGGCCGGACGGATCCTCCACCAGGCGCTCGATGCGGGCTTCCACCTCGTCCGGCAGCTTGAAGCCGTCGCGGCCGAAGAACTTGATGCCGTTGTCCTCGAAGGGGTTGTGGGACGCCGATATCACCACCCCGGCGTCGGCCCGCATGCCGACCGTCAGGTAGGCGATGCCGGGGGTCGGGATCGGGCCGCACAGGTGCACTTCCGCGCCCATCGACACGATGCCCGCGGCCATGGCTGTTTCGAACATGTAGCCGGACAGGCGCGTGTCCTTGCCGATCACGATGCGAGTGTGGCCGCGCCCCCCGGGGAACATCATGGCGGCGGCCCGGCCCAGCGCCAGCGCCACCTCGGGCGTCATCGGCGGCACGTTGGCTACGCCGCGCACCCCGTCGGTCCCGAACAGCTTGCGATTCACGTCACCCATCCTATTTCCCCTTGCCCTCGCGGTCCTTGGCGGTCGGGGCCGACAGCACCAGCATGACCGACCGCGGCGTCATCGCGCAGTCCAGGTCCGACGGTCGCTCGCACGCCGGGCGGATGCCCTCGTGGCGGGACACGACCGGATCGAAATCGAGGGCATCCACGGCCACCTTGATCGGCAGCGCTCCCTTCTTCACCTTCAGCAGTGTCGGCACCGGCCCCGTCAACGTCACCTGGACCGACGCCGGCTCGACCGTGCAGACCAGGCTTTCCGGGCAGTTCTTGACGGCCAGATCGACGCGGCCGATCGACGCGCGGTCCTGCAGTTCCTGCACCGGCACGTCCACCTTCACCTTTTCGTCGTCCAGGTACAGGAACGGTTGCGACGGCTTCTGGATGGCCACCTCGACGCGCGCCTCCTTCTCCAGCGTCGCCAGGTCGATCGGCCACGTCAGCAGTTCATCGACGCTGCGCACGCTGGACTTGGCGCCCCAGATGCGGACGGTTCCCGGGTTCACGCGGGCCCGCTCGCGGTTGACCACGTAGCCTTGCGGGGGTTCGCCGACGAGGTTCGGCCTGACCGGGACCACGCGTTCGATCTTCATTTCCAGCGCCACGGCGAACTCGGCCGGGTACACCGACTGGATCGACACGCCGGACACGCCCATCAACTGGCGCAGGTGGTCCTGGTCGAACACGTACATGGAATCGTTGGAAAAGCCCCGGAGGTCCACCAGGTAGGGGTTCGGCTTGTGCTCCAGCACGCGCGCCAGGCGCGACCAGCGGTCCCGGACGCGCACCCGCAGCGACCGCGGCAACTCGCCCGTGAACACGGCGTTGTCGTCGATGTTCGACAGCACCACCGACACCTCGACATCGGCTTCCTTGCCCTTGTCCTCCTTCACGAACACGAACAGGGACAGCGCGATGATCATGCTGATCAATTTCAGGCCCAGGTTATCCAGGAAGATCCGCTGGAGCAGCGGACGCTTCTTCGGGGCCGCGCGCACCTGGTGGCCGCGCCCGCCTGTATCGCCGGGATTCAGGTCGTCGGTGCCCATCTACTCGTCCTCTCGGCCCCGGGGGCCGAACAGCCGCAGCAGTTCTTCGCGCAGCATGTTGGCATCCAGGCCACGCCGCAGCTCGGACGCCACCGCCATGGAAATGATCCCGGACTCCTCGGACACGACGACGACCACCGCGTCCGTGCTTTCCGTGATGCCGATCGCGGCGCGGTGCCGCGTGCCCAGGGTCTTTTCGACCCGGGGGTTTTCGGTCAGGGGCAGGAAGCACCCCGCGTGGCTGATCCGGCCCTTGCTGATGATCACCGCGCCGTCGTGCAGCGGGTTTTCGTGGCTGGGGATGAACGCCGCGAACAGCGCGTCGGCGGTCACGCGGGCGTCGATCGGGATCGCCTCCTCGGTGAAGGGCGACAGGTCCGCGTCGCGTTCCAGCACGATCAGCGCGCCGATGTGCTTGGCCGACAGGCGCACGGCCGCGCGGATCACCTCGTCGTAGATCGTCGGTCCGCGCTGGCGCCCCTGCTGCGACAGGAACAGCGGGTTCTTGCCCATCGCGGACAGGGCGCGGCGGATGTCGGGCTGGAACAGGATGATGACGATCAGGATGAACGACGATACGAACTTTTCCAGGATCCAGTTCACCGTCGTCAGGTTCAGGACGGCTTCCTCGGACACGAAGAACAACGCCAGCACCAGTACGATGCCGACCAGCATCTGGATGGCGCGCGTGCCGCGCATCAGCAGCATGGAGCGGTACGCCACGTAGTACACGATCACGATGTCGATCACCGCGGACACGATGTCCCAGGCCGGGACCTCCGCCAGCAGATCGTGCAGCGTGTTCAAGGGCGGACCTCCCGGGGCTCGAAGATTTCGGCGCGGGCCTCGCGGATGGCCGAGGCTACCGCGAGGACCTGGCGCATCGCGCCCACGTCGTGGACCCGCAGGATGCGCGCGCCCATCAGCACTGCGGCGGTCACGGCCGCGGCGGTGCCGTAGCCGCGTTCCGCGGGGACGGAAACGTTCGTCAGGCGGCCCAGGAAGGCCTTGCGGGAAACGCCGACCAGCACCGGGCGGCCCAGGGCCACGAAGGCGTCCAGGTGGGCCAGCAGGGCCAGGCTCTGGCGCGAATCCTTTGCGAAGCCGATGCCCGGGTCCAGCCACAGGTGGTCCGTCGGCAGGCCGGCGTCCACCGCCTTCCGGGCGCCGGTCCACAGTTCGGTGACGCAGTCCGCCACCAGGGACGTGTAGTCCGTGCGGGTCTGCATGTCGGCGGGCGAGCCCCGCATGTGCATCGCCACTGCGACCGGCTGCAGTTGGCCCAGCAGGAAGCACATCTGCGGGTCGTGCCGGAAGCCCGACACGTCGTTGACGATCGTCGCGCCGGCCTGGAGGGCTGCCTCGGCTACCGAGGAGCGCCGCGTGTCGATCGAGATCGGCACGGGCGTGCGCTGGGCCAGCGCCCGGATGACCGGCACCACGCGCTCCAGTTCGTCGGCTTCGGACACGGGCGGCGCGCCGGGGCGCGTCGATTCGCCCCCCACGTCGATCAGGTCGGCCCCCTGGGCCGCCAGGGACAGGCCGAACGCAACCGCATGATCCGAATCTGGAAAACGCCCGCCGTCGGAGAACGAGTCGGGGGTGACGTTGAGGATCCCCATCAGCAGGGGAGGGCGGGCGTGGTCTTCCGCGGCCTGGATGAGGGCCCGGCAGATGTCGTCGCGTCCAGACATGGAAAAGATTCTACCCGCAACGGGGGGCAGGGACCAAGGCGGCGGGCCGGAAAAGATTGGCGTGGCAGGCGCGGGGGCGGCGGCCCTTGTGCCGGGCGGGGATCGGCAGTATCTTCTGGGTGTTCCGAATGCCGTTTCGACGGTCTTTGAAAAGGGGGCGTTCCGGTTTCGACGGGGATGACGAGGGACAGGATGCACGTCGTGCGGGGCCACCACGTTAGCGGGGCCCAAAGGCTTCAAAAGCCAACGATCATTTTGCCTACGCGGCCTAATTAGCCACGTCCGTGAACCATTGCCGCGCCCGTAAGCGGTGGGGATCGGTCATCAGTTCGGGCTAGTCCGGGGAGTGCCTGCGCACCCGGGCGAAATGAAGCAGGAGACGCTGGGTGCTTGCTCATGAGCGCAGCCAGGGCAGAACAATCATGAGAGAAACGTGTGGCAGGCCTGTCTCAAGGATTCTTCGGACGGGGGTTCGACTCCCCCCGCCTCCACTTTTCGTGCTGCAAGTCACTGGAATCACATATGGTGCTGGGATTCGAACCCAGCGGTTGGTCACACCGGGTACACATTCGGGTTGGTTTTTGCTGCACCTTTCAGAAGGTTCCAAGGTCTTCGACCTGGGTCTGAATTGGTCTTGACTATTTCAGATTACGGTCTGATGATCCTTCCATGATTCGTCGCACCATTGATACCCACGTCCTCCACGTCCTGAACGACTGGGGCAAGATCGCGTTGCTCAGTGGGCCGCGCCAGGTGGGCAAAACCACGTTGGCCAGGGATCTCCAGGCCCAGGTGGGGCAGGGGACCTACCTCAACTGGGACGTGGTCGTCGACCAGAAACGCCTGGTGGCCGATCCCGACTTCTTCGAGGGTACGGATCGGGATCCGGCAAAGCCCAGCCTGGTGGTTCTGGACGAAATCCACAAATACGCACGCTGGAAGAACTGGCTGAAGGGCGCCTGGGACGGTCACCATGACGAGTTCCGGTTCCTGGTGACGGGCAGCGGACGTCTGGACCTCTTTCGCAAGGGAGCGGACAGCCTGATGGGCCGCGCGGTCGGCGTGCCACTGTCGCCCCTGTCCGTCGGCGAGGTTGCCGGGACGCTTCCATCCTGGGACGCTTTCAAGGCCGGCCTGGATCACGCCCCGGCGGAATCGAGCGAGAACCTTGACGCCTACCAAGCCCTTCTTCGATTTGGCGGTTTCCCCGAGCCCTTCGTTCGGGCCGAGGAGGCTTTCCACAACGTCTGGCACCAGGAACGCAAGACGATGCTCATCCGGCAGGACATCCGGGATGCCACACGCATCCGGGAGGTCTCGCTGCTGGAGGTCCTGTCCCACCTGGTGCCGCCCCGCGTCGGCAGCCCGCTGTCGGTGAACTCGCTGCGCGAGGACGTGGGCGTGGCTTTCGAGACGGTGCGCGACTGGTTGCTGGTGCTGGAGCAGTTCTATTACCTCTTCCGGGTGACGCCCTGGTCGAAGTCGGTGGCCCGATCGCTGAAGAAGGAGGCCAAGGTCTACCTGTACGACTGGGTGGAGGTGCCTGGGGACGGGCCGCGCTTCGAGAACCTGGTGGCGATGCACCTGCACAAGGCCGTGCTGACCTGGCGGGCCCTGGGCGCCGGGGATGTGGAACTGCACTACGTCCGGGACAAGGAGAAGCGGGAGGTCGACTTCGTTCTGACGGAGGGAGGCCAACCGATCTGCCTGATAGAGTGCAAGTCGGGGGACGAGACGCCTTCCCCGGCGCTACGGCATTTCCAGGGGGCCCTCGGGGTGCCGACCGCCGTGCAACTGGTCGACAAGCCCGGGATCTGCCGCAAGTCCCGGGAGGAAGGGCGGTCCCTGTGGGTCGTTTCGGCCGATCGGTGGCTGGCGATGCTGCCGTGAGGGCGGGCCTGCCCGACGGGATCCGCGACCCTGTTGTCCTATCCGGGTCGCACATCATCATCCTGTAGAGTCGGGATGGAACGTGCGGACGGCGGCGACGCGGGGCATGAAAACCTCCCATCGGTCTGTTTGTAATATTCGCGAATCGCGAATAGAGTACAGGCCATGATGAAGCCACAGGACATCCTGGTTCTCCTCAAGCTCGTCGCCATGCCGCGCGAGTGGTCCTTCAACGCGCTGGCGCTGGAACTGGGGATGAGCCCGTCGGAGGTGCATGCGGCCGTTTCCAGGATGGCCGCTGCAGGCCTGTTGAACCCCGCCACTCGTCAGCCCCACCGCAAGGCGCTGCTGGAATTCCTGGTGCACGGCGTTCAGTACGTCTTCCCGGCGGAGCGGGGGGGTATCACGAGGGGGCTGCCCACGGCCCATGCGGCACCGCCCCTCGTGCAGAAGCTGGCGGGGGGAGGGGAGCCGGTGCCTGTCTGGCCCGATCCGGAGGGCGAGGTCCGGGGCGAGGGGTTCCTTCCCCTGTACCGATCGGCGCCGAAGGCCGCTCGTCGCGATCCGGTCTTGTACGAACTGCTGGCCCTGGTGGATGCGCTGAGGGGAGGTCGGGCCCGGGAGCGGAGTCTGGCGAAGGACGAACTGGGGAGGCGGTTGGCGTGAAGGCATCCCCCGAGCAACTGGTGGCTCTTCGGTACGTGGCCGAGCACCTCGGGTCGTTGCGCGACGAGGTCGTCTTCCTGGGCGGGATGGTGACCGGTCTGCTGGTGACGGATCCCGGTGCGCCCGTGGCCCGCTCGACCGACGACATCGACCTGATCGTCGAGGTCGCCTCGACCGTGTCCTCGCCGTCCTGAATCGCCTGATGGGACACGCCGCCTGATCGTCCTCTCAGACAGGGATCAATCTGGCGGACCATCAAGAGAGTCAGCCCCCCAGGGGTTCTCAGCGCTTCTTGCAGGCGCCGTTCTGGCAGGTCTTCCCGAGGCCGCAGAGCGTGCCGTTCCGCACGAACGCGTCGGCCGGGCAAGCGGCGGTCCCCCCGGTGCACGACTCCGCGATGTCGCAGAACCCTCCAGAGGCCCGACACACGGTGCCGGCAGGCTTCAGGACGTCCGCGGGACAGGCGGCCGAGGTCCCGGTGCAGGTCTCGGCGGCATCGCACGCCCCCGTCGATGCCCGGCAGATCGTGCTGGAAGGCTTGAAGAGGTCGGCGGGGCACGCCGTCGAGGCCCCGTCGCACGCCTCGCCCGTGTCGCAGACGCCCGCCGCCGCCCGGCAGGTCGTGCCCTTGGCGACCGGGCCGCACGTGCCGTCCGCGGCCGCGCCGGCCGCGACGCTGCAGGCCATGCAGTCCCCGGCGAGCCCGCCGCCGCAGGCCGAAGTGCAGCACACGCCGTCCACGCAGTACCCGGTGGCGCACTGGCTGTTCGCCGCGCAGGCCGTGCCCTCGTCGACGATCCCGTCACAGTCGTTGTCGATGCCGTCCCGCACCTCGGGCGCGGGCTTTCCCGGCACGCACGCCTGGACCGCGCCGGCCACACAGCGACTGGCGGACGCGCAGGCCCCGACACCGCAGGTCACGGCCACGTAGTCCTCGTCGGTGGAACCGTCGCAGTCGTCGTCGATCCCGTCGCAGGTGGCGTCGGTCGCCGCGGGCGTTCCGGGCAGGCAACTGTCGATCAGGGCGCCGTTCCCGCACGACAGGGTACCGGTCCGCTTGCAGGCTCCGATCCCGCACGTCGTCTGCACAGCCGCAATCCCGTCGTCCACGACGCCGTTGCAGTCGTTGTCGATCCCGTCGCAGAGTTCGAGGGACGGGGTGCCGGGTACGCAGGAGTCCACCAGCGTCCCGCCGGCGCAGGTCCACGCGCCGGTCGACACGCAGGCGCCGACGCCGCAGGCCGTGGGCACGGGCACGATGTCGTCTACCGCGCCGTTGCAGTCGTTGTCGATCCCGTCGCAGACCTCGAGGGACGGCGCCTTCGGGACGCAGGAGTCCGCCAGCGCGCCCCCGACGCAGGTCAACGCGCCGGACGAGACGCAGGCGCCGATGCCGCACAGCGAGAACGCCGTCGGGATCCCGTCGTCCACGCTGCCGTTGCAGTCGTTGTCGATGCCGTCGCAGACCTCCGACGACGGCGTCCCGGGCACGCAGTTGGTGACCCACGCACCGCCGACGCAGCCACGGGTGCCGGCGGCCTCGCAGGCGCCCTGGCCGCACGTCGTCGCAACCGGGGCGATCCCGTCGTCGACCGCGCCGTTGCAGTCGTTGTCGATGCCGTCGCAGGCCTCCGGCGCGGGGTTGCCCGGCTGGCACGAGTCCACCATCTCCCCGCCTACGCAAGTCCGGACCCCGGAGGCTTCGCAGGCGCCCGTGCCGCAGACCGTGGCTACCGACGGGATCCCGTCGTCCACCAGCCCGTTGCAGTCGTTGTCAACACCGTCGCAGGCCTCGGTGGCGCCCGGGTGCACGGCCGGATCCCGCGGCGAGCAGTCGAGCCAGTTCGGCACGCCGTCGCCGTCGTCGTCCCCGCCGCACGTCCCGGACAGGTCACCCAGCGTCCCGATCTCGACCAGGAACAGGTTGCGCTCGCGGGCGCTGGGCGTCGCGAACGCCAGGCGGCGCACGGCGTTCCAGTAGATGCACTTCGCGGCCAGGGCGTCGCCCTCCGGGTCCGCCACCATCACCGCATGGGCCACCCAGGCCGCCCACCGGGCGCCCGTGTCCGTCTTTTCGTCCAGCGCCGACTTCGCCGCCTTCAGCAGTGCGGACGTGCCTCCGACGTTCGCCAGGCGCGCCGCCTGCTCGGCCGGCGCCAGTCCCTTCAACGCCAGGTCCGCCGGCACGCCGCCGTACCAGCCCAGGCGCAAGGCGTAGATGCCGCGCACCACGCCGGCGACCGTCGTCGCCACCTGCTGGTTCCAGGGGCTGCCCGCCAGGTTCGACGGCAATGCCAGCGTCGCGGCGACCGTGTCCACGTCCTCGCCCAGGTTCATGCGCCGCAGGGTCTCGGTATGGACGTAGTTGAGCGCGTCCCGCTGGGCCGTCAGCATCGCCAGGGAACTGGTGCTCCCGACGACCGGTGGCCCGTATTGCGGGACCACGTAGTTCGGATTCAGCGAGATGCAGGTGTTCAGGGTCCGGACCACGGTGTACGGGTCCAGCGGGGCGCGATCCAGCGGCGCGATGTCGGGGAAGTGCGTGCTGAACGGCCAGCCCGGGATCAGGATCTTCTGGGCCGGGAGGTACACGGTGAGGCCGGCCTCGAAGTTGGTCGGGATCAGGTACAGCGGGAGGCCGTTCATGACGACCGTCGTCGTCGATGTCGTGCTCGCCGGCGAGTTCGGCTTCTGCGGCGAGGTGGGCGCGCCCAGGTCCCAGCCGTACAGGGTTCCGTCCCCCAGGAACCCGTCGGGCCCCGAGGACAGGCCGGCGCCGAGCACCTGCGCCGAGCGCGCCGCGTGGGCGTTCAGGGCCAGGGTCCGGAGTTGCGTTTCATTCACCCAGTTCGGGTTGACCCACACGGGAAGGGTCGTGTCGGACGTCCACGTCGATCCGTTCACCCCCGGCTCGGCCGTGTTGTAAAGGTAGCCATACGCCGTCAGGAGTTCGAAGCCCGGGATTCCGGCCTGGAAGGCCGCCAGGGCCTCGTCCCGCTCGAGGTCCGAGACCCCCATGCCGATCTGGAAGAACTGTGTCCCGGAGACGACGAGGATGACGTTCGTGCCCTCCAGCCCGTTCCACACCCAGACATCGACGGCGTTGCCCGAGAAGGATCCCGAATACGGGTGCAGCAACTGGCCGCTGTAGTCCGTCGCCGCCGACTCGGCCATCGCGTTCTGCGCGGTCGTGTCCCGCCACCAGCAGTTCTGCCGGGCCAGGCAGTCCTCCTGGGCCAGATCCGCGCAGGCGGCCGCCCCGGGGTCGCCCGCGTAGCCCTCGCAGTACGACGCGATGCAGTGCGGGCTCAGCGTGTCCAGGACGTCGGCCGACGCCGCGCCGGGGAAGGTGGCGGCCGCCAGCGCGAGCGCCGCGACCGTGGGAAACCAACGGGTCCTGACTGCGTTCATGGGGCCTCCTTGCGAGTATCTGTCCACCGCCCCCACGGGTCGTCCCGCAGGCGGTTCCTGGCGACGACGGCAGGTTAGCCGGGTGCCGGAAACCCGTGTAGCCGCGGAGGTACCGTCGTCGTTGTAGGCAGGTTTGCGTACAATCGTGTCCGTACTGACACGGCTTCTGCGCGGACCTTCGATCGTGACAGCATGGCGACGGGACAGGGGGACGCATGGGCAACGAGGCCTCGGACAAGGACCCGATCGGGCCGTGGCGCCGGAAGGCGATGAACGCCTACACCCTGGCGATCGCGGGGGTGCAGGGGGTCCTGGTGCTGCCGATGCTCCTGTTCGTTTCCATCCCGCCCGTCCTCAAGGCGGTGTCCGTGGCGGGGTGGGCCCTCGTGGTGGCGGCCGCGGCGCTCCGGCGGGCACCTACCATCCTGCGCGGGGTCCTGCTGGTCCTGTCGTCCTGGGTGTGGGCCGGCGCCATGCTGTACCGCGCCGGGATCTTCCACGAGTTCCGGGTGGTCATGCTGGTCTTTCCGTTGCCGATGCTGTTCCTGGTGGGCGTGCGGACCGGGCTGGCCCTGGCCTTGATCGACTTCGGGTTCCTGGTGGCGGCCCTGTGGGCAACGGAAATCGGGATCCTGCCGACGGTCGCGCCGCCCTGGTTCGACGGGGAGTGGCTGTTTCATGCGGTCGCTGCGGTCGGGATCGGGCTGCCGATCGCCCTGCTTCTGGCGTGGTTCTGCCAGCACCTGGTCGGCACCCTCCGCCGCGAGCAGATCGCCGTCGAGCGTCTGCAGGACGAAGCCGCGGCCCGGGTCCACCTGGAGGGCGAACTGATCGAGGTGGGCGAGCGGGAAAGGCGCCGCATCGGCCACGACCTGCACGACGGGGTCTGCCAGGACCTGACCGGGATCCTGATCCGGGCCCGGCGCGCGCAGACCCGGCTCCTGAGCGGGAAGAACCTGGAACCCGAGGTGCTGGAAGGGTTCGTCGAGTCGGTCGGGGACGCCATCCGCGAGATCCACGATCTGTCCCGGGAACTGAGCCCGGGTACGCTGGCGGGCCGCGACCTGGTGGGCGCCCTGGACGACATGGTCCGGCGTGCCGCGGACGTCTGCGAGGCCGAGGTTACGTTCCGGTCCCAGGGGGAAGGCCCGTCCACCGAGCCGGCCGAGGCGCTCCAGGCGTACCGGATCGCCCAGGAGGCGGTTGCGAACGCGGTGCGGCACTCGGGGGCGGGCCGGATCGGGGTCACCCTGGTCCGGGACCCGGGCGGCCTGACGCTGCGGGTCGAGGACGACGGGTGCGGCCTCACGTCCGACGGCGGGTCGGGCCCGGGCCTGGGCCTCCGGACGATGGCATGGCGGGCTGAGCGGGCGGGCGGGACCTTCGCGGTCGGCCCGGGCGCGAACGATCGGGGGACCCGGGTCGAATGCCGGATCCCCACGAAGACGGAGGCGACATGAACGCGGGCCGGACCCGGATCCTGCTGCTGGACGACCATCCCGTGGTGCGCCAGGGCATCGCCGGCCTGCTGTCGGAAGGCGGGTTCGACGTCGCGGGGCAGGCGGGAACGGCCGCGGACGCGATACGGCTCCTCGGGCAGGCGCCGGTGCAGATCGCGGTCCTGGACCTGTCGCTGGAGGAAGGGACGGGGTACGAGGTCCTCGCGGTGGTGCGGGACCGGTTCCCGGGGACGCGGGTCGTGGTGTACTCGGTCCATGCGGACAGCGACCGCGTCCGTCGGGCGTTCGAAGGCGGGGCGATGGGCTACGTGACGAAGCCCGAGGATCCCGAGATCCTGGCCGAGTGCCTGCGCCACGTCGCTGCCGGCGAGCGGTTCCTGAGCCCGCGGGCCGCCCGTGCCATGGCCGATGCCCTGGCTCGGGGCCCGGTCCTGGACGCTGAGGACATCCTCAGCCGGCAGGAATTGCAGGTGTACCGCCTGCTTGGCACGGATGTGCGGTCCCAGGAGATCGCTGCGCGCATGGGACTGTCGGTGCGGACGATCGAGACGTACTACGACCGGATCCTGACGAAGCTGGGCCTGCCGGGGCGCAGCGAGCTGCGGCGCCGTGCGACCGAGGACGCCCGACGCAGGGCATGACCTGGCCCGGCAGCAGAATTCGTGGTCACGCCGGGTACACACGCTGGTGCGTCCGGATGCGTCACCATGCGGGATCGTGCGTCACGGTGAGCGAAGGCAAGCCCCCGTCACTTCTGGCTTTCGGATCAACTTTGATCACTTGCAGAAACCCCTGGCCCGATCCCCCCGCCTCCACTGGTAACACCTGGATTCTGATCAGGGATCCCGTGGCGTATTGCTGCTCGGGATTCGAACCCATCTCCACCATCTCATCTATCCCGCGTTGCGGATGCCGTCCAATGCTGCCGACAGCTTCCGCCAGGGCACCGCGGCCATGCCACTGCAGGTCTGGCGGTTGTCGCCGCCGTAGCAGACGAGACCCCCGGATAGCGACTCGTCCTGCTGCCCCAGGTAACGGATCCCCTGGAAGAAGTCAGGCTGGACGGTCCGTCCTGCTTTGACCTCGACCGGGTGCAGGTGGCCGCCCCTCTGGATTACGAAGTCCACCTCGTGACCGTCTGTGTCCCGCCAGAAGAAGACCGGAGGTTCCTCGCCGCGGTGGTGCCAGTCCTTCAGGATCTCGGTGAGCACCCAGTTCTCGAAGACGGCGCCGCGCTGGGGGTGGCGCGACAGTTCCTGCGGGGAACCCACCTCCAGCAACCGACACAGGAGTCCCGTGTCGGCGAAGTACAACTTCGGGGTTTTCACCAGTCGCTTCCGGGCGTTCTGGAACCAGGGCGCCCCTCGGCGTACGACATGGCCGGCCTCGAGGACCGACAGCCACTGGCGTGCCGTGGGCACGCTGACGCCTGCGTCGGAGGCCAGGGCTGCCAGGTTCACCAGTTGGCCTACGCGCCCGGCGACCAGTTTCAGGAACGCCTGGAACTGGACCAGATCCCGTACCGCCAGGAGTTGGCGAACGTCGCGCTCGACGTAGGTCGAGATGTAGGACGAATACCATGGGCCCGGTGGCAGCCCTCGCGCAACCACCGCCGGGAAACCCCCGCGGAACAGGTGTTCGTCGAGAGTTTCGACATCCTTGGTATGGCCTTCGGCCTCGGTCAGCGAGAAGGGCAGCAGCACGAGAAGGGCAACCCGCCCGGCCAGGCTCTGGCTGACCTGGGCCTGGAGCAGGTACGACTGCGAGCCGGTCAGGACATATTGGCCCGCACGGCCTGTCCGGTCCACGACGCCCTGGAGGTACGAGGTCAGGGCGGGCACCCTCTGGAACTCATCGATGATCGTGCTCCCGGGGTGCTCGGCCAGGAACCCTCGAGGGTCCTCGTCCGCAAACCGGCGCTGGTCCAGGTCCTCCAGCGTGACGTAGTCCCAGTCGGGCAGCAGGTGGCGGACCAGCGTGGTCTTCCCGGACTGGCGGATGCCGGTCAGGGCCACCACCGGGAACTGCCGCAGTCGCTCGCGGAAGGTGGCTGCGAGCGTGCGCTTCAGGAAGGGGTGGGCGGGGGCGGAGGGACGGGCCATGAGTTCCTCGGCAGAGCGTCCTTTGGAGATTCTACTTTACGATTATCAGAAAGTCACGGCAGTCCGATGCCGTGTCGAGCGGCCCCGGGGGCAGGACTGGATGACCCATGTCGAACCCGCCGGAAGGGGCGAAGTCAGTTGGGGTGGATCTCGATCGAGTGTGCCGCGTTGTGCCGGTCCACCCGGACGAGCACTCGGTCGCCATCAATCTCGGCGCTGTCGCCCGGCGAAACGACCACGTTGAAACCCCACGGGAAGAACCTCGCCGTCTGCACGACGATGATGGTCGGATCCGGAATCGCGCGCTCGGGGTCTTCTGCCCAGATGTAACGGAACTCATGTGAATCAGGATCCCAGTTCAACACTTGAGGGATTCCGGCGGTCTGCAATGGATACGGGCGAACCAGAAGGTTGACCCGCTCAAGATTCTCGGTGCCATCGGCTGCCACCAGTTCGTTGCCGCTTGGGAAGTATCCAAAACAGGCACTGCCCAGGAGGAACTGGTCCAGCATCGTCAGGTTCACTCGATACATCGCTGGATCGCCTGCCCACTCGCCCACCCACAAGGGGCCTCCAAACTCGACGGCCTCGGTCATTGCCTGGGCGTAGTCGCTGCGGACGTCTTCCGAGTCCTTCGTAGAATTGAGGTAGGCCAGGTAGAGGTGAGGTTCGTACACCACGTTGCCGTCGCCGATCGGCTGCGGGTGGGCCCTCATCCCGCTGGCACGCTGGACGGCAGGATCCAGCACCAGCGTCTGCTGCGCGCCGACTCCGCGCACCAGGCCTGCCAGGCGTCGATAGTAGGGAAACAGCACTTCGCGCTCGAAGGCTTCCACGCCTTCCTCGTACGTCAGGCCCGCCAGGAGGCCGCTGAGGTAGTCGGCCGGCTCGTTGAAGAAGTTGAACGCCACCACGGTCGGGGAGTCCCGGTAGTACTCCGCGACCTTGACCCACACGTCGGCGAGGTGATCCAGCAGGGGGCGACCATCCGGGGCCGTGGCGCCGGTCCAGAAATCCGTCTGCGCCTGCGTCCTGCCGAAGCCGTTGGCGTCATCCTGGTATTTCCCTTCACAGGTCCATGTCGGGATGCCCAGTCCACCGGTGAAGCACATGGACCACTGGAATTGATGCATGTCGAGAACGACGACGATGCCGTGGCGCTGCGCGAAGCCGATGACCCGATCGACCTCGTCCTTGAGGTAGCTCAAGTCAATCTTGCCCGGCTCGGGCTCCAGGTAGGCCCAGGCGATCGGCAAGCGCACGACGTGAAAGCCCCAGCTTGCGATGCGTTCAAAGTCCGACTCCTGGGGCCCGTGCGGCTGAGTGCTGAAGTTTCCCCATTCGAGGGCACTGTAGTTCACGCCTCGGAGCAGCAGCACGCGGCCCTCAGGGTCGCGGATCCAGCGCCCGTCTGGCACCCAGCGGAGGGGGTTCGCATCCCCGGAATCCACCAGGTCGGCCGCGTCCGAGAGATCAGAGGGTTCGTCGAGAGCATCCGTCTGGTCGAAAATTTCTGGCGTCCCTTCGCGATCTGTCAACCCGCATCCCGGTTCCCCTCCCCCCGTCGAGGTGCAGGCTTCCAGCAGCAGGGTGGCGATCCCCATGAAGGCGCGCAGGTACAGCCAACCCACTCCCAGCCAGGCGGTCCGGGAAACGGCCCGATCCGGACAGAGGGCCTTCATCGATCGGCTCCTCGGAAAATGCCGCGACGAATCGTGGAGGAACAGGGACCGCACCCGGGTCTCTGCTTGCAAGCATGCCCCTGACTACGCCCACCGGTCAAGGAAGCAGGAAGCGGGCTCAGGCTCTCCACCAGAAGGTCGCGTGACGTTCGACCGGGCCCGGAGCCTATCACCACCTCCTTCGGCTCCACCCGCAACCCCTTCCACGTGTCGGTGGTTTGCAATATTCGCGAATCGCGAATAGAGCACGGGCCATGATGAAGCCGCAGGACATCCTGGTCCTCCTCAAACTTGTCGCCATGCCGCGCGAGTGGTCCTTCAACGCGCTGGCACTGGAACTGGGGATGAGCCCGTCGGAGGGACGGTGTTGTTTGCTGCTCATAACTCCCGGTTGACATGTCGGGATCCATGGGTCAAACGATTTCACTCTGCAAAGCGCAACAGGCTCCTGGTTCTTGGGCTGTGCGATCGGGTCGTGCCCGCTGTGCGATCGGCTCACACGGAGTGGCAGTAGAACTCGCCTGGGGCGACGCATTTCTGCGCCGAGCAGACCTGCGACGCGCACTGCTGGTCCTGGTCGCAGGCAGCGCCGATGTTGCGATAGGCCGCGCACGTGGGGGTGCTGCCCAGATTGTCGCAGTATCCGGCCGAGGCCACGTCGCTGTCCTTGTAGCCCGGGGCGACGGCGATGGCCTTCACGGTGGCGCTCGCGGCGAGGCTGATCGGGCCCGCGTATATCGGAGAGGTATCGGTCGGATCGCTGCCATCGAGCGTGTAATAGATGTGGACGCCTGGCGTCACCGAGGTGATCGTCACCGTCGTTCCGCCCGCCAGGTTTCCGGGCGGCGGGTCGAGCGTCGGCGTTCCGGCGATGAAATGGTAGGTGGCGCTGACCGAGCGGGGGTCGTAATGGATAGGCTGGCCCTGAGGCGCAACGGTTACGTGGAAAACCACCGTCCCCGGGGTCGTTTGGCCCTCCGCCGTGGGCGTCAGCGTGGCGCCGCAGGTCCCCGGGCCGTTGCAGTCGTTATCGATGTTCGAGACGGTCCCGCCGTCGGCCGCGTAGGAGGCATCGCCGGAGAGGCCGGCATTCACGATAATCGCGGCCGGCTGGTAGAATGTACCTTCTGCCGGGGCGAGCGCGAGTTCGAAGTTGCCGCCGCCGCCGCCGTTGCATTGCACGCCGGTCGCGGCGAAGATCGAGAGATAAGCCAGCACTGCAAACGAAGCGTACCTGTGCATTTCGTCCTCCCGACTTTGCGTCTGTGCCCTTCGAGCGTGCGATCTGCCAAGTCAGGAGATTAACGCATTTCGGGAGCGCGAGAAGTAATTGTCCGTCATCACACGCGGACCGTGAAGATGACGAGGCAAAGGGACTGCGTTTCCACCCGCGCGGTCGTGGCGCCGGTCCGGGCTTCCGGTGTTCCTGGCGTCCCATTCTGGATCCCGGGCGCTGATCGTCGGCTCTGGCGGGATGCCGCTCGAGGAGTTCTTCGCGTCGGACCCGAACCAGTCAACTCATGCTGGACGAGGGGGCCCGTGCCCCGCAAACCGAAGCATTTACCCGCGCCTGCGCGCCGGGGGCTGTTGCCGTGGCGGGCGGCTGCTATCGTCCATCGCGGCCCCGGGGAACATCGTGCATTTTGGGGGAATCATGCGGTTGCGCGACAAGGTGGCCATCATCACGGGCGGTTCGAGCGGGATCGGAAAGGAAACGGCGAAGAGGCTCGCGGACCGGGGCACGAAGACGGTGCTGCTGGCGCGGGACATGGCGAAGCTGGACGCTGCCAGGAACGAGTTCAAGGACCGGACGAGGGTCACTGCCGTGCAGGCCGACGTCACGGACAGGAACTCGCTGAAAAGCGCGGTTGCGCAGGTTGTTGCAGCCCATGGTTCGATCGACATCGTGGTCAACTGTGCCGGGAGCGGGTACTTCGGTCCGGTCGTCGAGATGACCGAGGAGGCGATCACGAAGCTGGTTCGGACCAACGTCTTCGGGCCCGTCTTGATGGTCCAGGAATCGTTGGAAGCCCTGAAGAGATCGCGGGGGACGATCGTCAACATCTCTTCCGGGCTCAGCAAGCGGGCCCTGCCGTACCTTTCCGTGTACGGCGGCACGAAGGCCATGCAGGACCAGATTTCGGACGGCCTCCGGATGGAGCTGCGGGACACCGGCATCCGGGTGCTGAGCTACGGGCCGCCGGCGACCGATACCCCGTTCCTGGACGTGAGCGCACCCGATACGCGGTCCAGGATGTCGTCGTTCGTCAAGCTCGCGAAACCGCAGGATGTGGCGGCGCGCATCGTCAAGGCCATCGAAGGGGACAAGCGGGAAGTCAACGAGGGCGGTTTCCTGAAGGCCATGAACTTCTTCGCCCCCGGGGTCCTCGACACCCTGTTCTACAAGTGGATGGTCAGGAAGCCGAAGACGTAGGCTCGCGCCAGGAAAGGGTGTCTTCGACGCCGCGGCCAGGATGCCGATTCGCGGAAGGCCTGGGCCGGGAATTCTCGACGTGCTGATCGTCGGCCGGATCGAGGTCACGGACCCGGCACCCAGCGGTTCAGTAAGCCAGGATCGGGGTGATGTTGACGCGGTTGGCCAGGGCCAGGGCCTGTTCCTTCGTGCCCTTCAACACGTAGAACCGCCAGCGTCCGCCCAACGGGTCCGCGGTCTCGTCCACGAACTGCACGACCTTCTCGGCGGGAGACACGGCCACGCGGGCCGCCACGTGGAACACCCGGCAATCCTTCACCAGCCACCAGCCGTCGCCCAGGCCGATCAGCCCGTTCGACAGCGGCAGGTACACCTCGGGAGCGCCGAACGCGAAGTCGGTGAACGGCTGCTCGACCACGCGATCCTCGGCCAGGGCGGGGGTGTAGATCACCGCGTCCGCGAACCGCGGGAACGTCACCGTCACCCGGCATTCCTCCACGTGCTCGGCCGCCGGATCGCTGCCCGGCCCGAAGGTCACGTCCAGCACGTCCACGCCCTCCGCCGTGCGCTGCCACGTCGTGGTCGCCGCGCGGGTCGGCGCATCGACCGCGACGTCGAGGGGCGCGACGGGCTGCGCCGCCAGGGTTTCGGTCGGCACCTCGTCGATGCCCTCGGCGGTGCCGGTCGCCAGATCCACCTTCGCGTGCTTCCACCCCAGGCGCGGCAGCAGGATGTCCCGCATCGTCTTCGCGGTGGAGTCGGCCAGGTCGTTGCCCGTCACCGCGTAGTTGAACTCGCCCTGCCACGGGGTGATGCCCGTCGCGTCCGACACCTCGGCCTTCAGCAGGTTGCGCCAGGCGAAGTCCAGCGGCACCAGCAGGTCCTTCACGTTCTTCCCGGCCTTCCGCGCCGCGTCCAGCAGGATCTCGGTCGCGGCCACGTCCCGGCTGACCCGGTAGTTCGTGGAGCGGATGAACGAGTCGCGCTCGTGGCTGGCGTAGGTCGCGTTGCTGCGCTTGCCCATCCACAGGTGCACGTTCTCGGTGCTGTCGGGATGCCAGGTCCCGTCCACGTAGGCCGGCATCGGCTTCGCGGCGACCCCGCGCGCCTTCAGGTGTGCCACGTAGTCCGTCAGGGTGCCGATCCGGTAGCCCTTGGACTCCAGATCGGTGACCTGCGCCTCGTAGGAAGCGATCGAGGACTCATCGGGCTCGGGGGTCACGGGCGCAAAGTACGGGTCCCCCGGCGCGGCCAGCAGCTCGCCATCGTTCAGGAACGTCCACGTCACGTCCACGCCGGCCGCCGGATAGTGCCCGTCCGATCCGACGATCACGTCCACGCCGTTGTCCGTGTAGTACGGCCATTGCTGGACGCCGCTCTGGTCGTAGTCGAACTGGCTCCCGTTGACCAGGTCGATGGCGTACCCGTGCGATGCCATGAAGGCGTGCTTGCCCGGGCCCGACTGGCCCTCCTGGTCGAACACCGCGCCCGACAGCGGAAGGCAGTACCGGTCGAACACCGCGCGGGTCATCTGGACCGACCGCTCCATGTCCAGGGCGGGGAACGCCAGGAACAGCTGGTCGGACCAGTGGAACGACACGAACTCGAACTGCCCGGTCGCGGCCCCCTGGCGCATCTTCCGCAGCACGTCCGGGTGGCGCTCCCCGATGATTTCCAGCATCAGGGCGGGCATCTCCAGCGTCACGTGCCAGGCCGGGTGCTTCAGGTACAGGTCCAGCACCGGCGCGAACGCGATGTCGATGATCCAGTCGTTCAGGCGGTCGTCGGTCCACCTGTACCGCACCCGGTTCTTTGGACACAAGGTTGTAGTCACGCGGCCTCCTGAGTCGGCCAGGCCTTGCGGGCCTCTGTGGGGCTGAGGAAGCCGAGCTTTTCGATGCGCCAGACCTTGTTGTAGTTATCCACGAAGGTC
>CAIOFV010000113.1 GCA_903857665.1 uncultured Myxococcales bacterium | reverse complement strand
GTGGCATTCGATACCACCACCGAGTCGCCGGCTTCGACCACCGCGACGACATCCCACTTGCCGACGCGCGAACCCTTCACGCGGAACTTGAAGTCCTTGTCGCCGCGGGGAAGGTTGTCGTGAACGGTCATCACCTGCTTGTCTTCCTGCTGCGGGTGCGCCTTTGCCGAGAAGGAAAGGCCCGGCGGCAGCACGACATGGACCTTGGCGTTTTCCAGCGCACGCGGGCTGTTCAGCGACACCATCACGTCCACTTCCTTGCCCTGCGCCACGTGCAGCGACGACGAGGAAGGAAGGCAGTAGCGACCGGAAACCGTGGCGGTCACGCCGTCCAGATCGGGATACACCGCGGCGGGAGCGGCGTTCGTCGCGACGACAGCCGCGGACGGGGCGGTCGCCGGCCCGCGGACGATCCAGGGAGCCGCGACCCCCAGGAACACGCTGAACAGCGCGGTGGCCGCGAACGCCACGACCATCGTGCCGCGATGGCGCGATCGGGCGCGGGCGGACGGCATCGGCGGGACCGGGATCCCAGCGATCCGGCCGTCGAGCACGTCGAGCAGGTCCTGCGGCAGCAGCGGCGACGGCAGTTCGCGCAGCGCCTGGGTGACCTGGCGATGGCTGGCGAAGGCGGCCTGGCAGGACAGGCAGGATTCCAGGTGCTCGAGGGATTCCGCCTCCAGGCACGCGCCGACGCGATGCCCTTCGAGGTCGTCGAACAATTCCCGGATGGTGTCGCAGTGCATCAAACCACCTGTCAACCGCGGATACGGAGCACGGGCACAAAGGGTTGCATGCCCCGGAAAAGAATTCGCCGACTCCCGGGGATGCCTAGTTCCACAGCAGCACCTTTTCGGCCTCGGGGCCCAGCAGGACCACCAGCGCCTCGCGCGCCCGGTGCAGGCGGCTCTTGATCGTCCCGACCGCCACGTCCTCGATCGTCGCGATCTCGTCGAGCGTCATGCCTTCCAGGTAGAAGAGGATCACGGAGGAGCGCTGCTCCAGGGGCAGGCGATCGAGGGCCGCCTGGAGGCGAGCCCCGACCTGCGCCGTCGCGACCGCCCGCGCCGGGTCCGACGCGTTGCCGGAATCCGCGGAAGACAGCACGTCCAGTTCCGCCGACCGGCGGAAGGGGTCGAACGTGCGGGAGCGATCCACCACGGCGTGGCGCACCAGCGTCAGCAGCCAGGGCAGCAGAGGGCGGCCAGGGTCATAGGAGCCCCGGCGTTCCAGGGCGCGCAACACGGCGTCCTGCACCGCGTCGGAGGCCGCCTCCCGGGAACGGCACAGGTGCGCCGCGTACCGGTACAGGCGCGGCAGGCTGATCCGCAGTCCCGCGTTGAAGGAGGCGATCGAGGGGTCTTCGCGGCCTGGCACGAATCCTCCGAACCCGGCCCCCGAGCCACCGGATGGTCCCTCCGCCCCGGGACCGCGCCGATCAAGATCGGCCGGGTCGCTGCGACGGAAGGAAGCGTGCGACGTCCACGCGCCCGCCGGGGCCGCGAGCCGTCACCATCACCAGCGGCGGACGCGATCCATCCGGGGTGAACAGCGCCTGGTCCCCGAGGGCCTCCAGGCGTCCGCCCAGCGCCGACCAGTGCAGGCTGGCGCCCGGGCGCAGCGTCACCATCGCCGACAACCGGAGGGCGTGGCTCGGCGCGTCCGCCACGGACAAGTGTACCCGGAACGACCGGTCGAGCGGCAGACTTCCCGCGCGGGGCAGCGCGGCTGCAGAGAAATCCGGGGGAGGCGGGTCCACCGGGGGGAGCTCCTCTGCGGTGTCCGGCCGGACGTCCGCCGCGGCGTCCTCGATGACGTCGGGAGGAGGCGGGTCCACCGGCGGGAGGTCCTCCCACGCGTCGGGCGGCGGCGGATCGACGGGAGGAACCTCGTAGGCGTCCAGCGGCAGCGGGTCGGCCTGGGGGATTTCGTAGCCGTCAGGCAGAGGATCGACCGGCTGGATTTCGTAGCCATCCGGGGGAGGCGGGTCGATGATCATCTCCGAAAGGTAGGTGTCGGTGCCGGGATCGGTGCCCGGATCGCTGAAGTACCCGTCGGGAGGCGGCGGGTCGTACACCTGGATTTCCTCCTCCCGGATGTCCGTCGGAAGGGGATCCAGCACCATGGAGTCGTCGCCGGTGACGATGTCCCCGGGGACCGGGTCCATCACGGTGGTCTTGTCCGTGAAGCAGGAGGCCTGCGACGCCAGCCCGGTCACCGCCAGCACCGCGGCGGCCCGGGCGAATCCCGACGCCGTCCGGGGCGCCAGCAGGCGGCCTGCGCGCGCCACGCCCCAGGGCTCCATCTGGCGGCGCAGGGACTCGATGTCGGACCACAGGATGGCGTCGGCAGCCGCCACCCGGGCCGCGAGGTCGGCTGCGAAGTCGGCGACCTGGATACCGGTCGCGCCGGACGACTGCACGAAGGCCAGGGCCTCCCCCAGTCGCGCCAGGGTGTCCGCGGACAGCCGACGGATCAGCACGGTCGCGTCGCGCACGAACCCGTCCGACGCCCGGCACGGGTGGAAGTGGCGCAGCACGCCGGCCAGGTAGCCCAGCCCCGACAGGGCGTTCGCGGTGGACTGGGCGCCGAAGTTCCTGCCTCCAAAGGCGATGGCGGTGGTCCGGAACAGCAGCTCCGCGCGCGCGTCCTCGATGCGGTACGTCATGCCCTCCAGGCCGCCGCGCAGGCAGCCCCGTTCGCGCAGGCGATCCTCCAGCAGGGTGCCGGGGTACACCTCGGCGCGGCAGAAGTTCCAGGGGACGTCCGGGAACCGGCGCAGGAACGCCACGTTGTCGATCACGTCCTGAAGGATCGTGTCGGGCTCGAACATCAGCACGTTGAAGCAGGCGTAGACCCCGGCATCCCGGAGGCGTTCCAGGGCCAGCGCGCAGGTGGCCACGTCCGTGTCGCGCCCCAGGTGGTCCAGCCCGTTCTGGCTGCCGTTCTCGACACCGACGTACATCCGCACGACACCCAGGCGCCGGGCTTCGTCCAGCACCTCCGGGGTGACCTGGTCGGGGCGGCACTTGGCGACGACCCCGATGCGATCGACGCCTCGTCGATCCAGGCCTTCCCGCAGGGCGCGAAGGCGCGGGATCGTCTTCGCGGCCGTGGGCAGGAAGAGGTTCTCGTCGTGGAAGCAGAAGATCCGCACCTGCTGCCGGTGGTACAGGTCCGCCATCTCGGTGGCCACGGCGTCCATGTCGCGGAACCGGACCCGAGGGCCGCCCCGGCCGCGGTGGTAGGTGTGGATCGAGCAGTAGGTGCACTTCTGCCAGCAGCCGCGGCTGGACAGGATCGGCGCGAACCCCAATCCCGCGTGGCGCACCGGCCGTGCGTCGCGGACGGGCGGTTCCAGTGTGTCCAGATCCCGTTCCACGGGCCGCGGAGGCGTCGCGCCGGGACGACCATCGGGGAGGCGGAATGCCAGGCCGTCGATCGTCGAAAGGCGGGCGGCAAGGGCGTTCGGCATGCAGCGCGCCGCGCCTGCCACGGGGGAGGGGAGGGCCTGGCCTTCCAGGGCATCGGCCAGTGCCACCAGGGTCCGTTCGCCGTCATGGCGGACGACCACGTCCACCTCCGGAACCTCCTGCAGCACTCCGCCCGAACGCGCCGTGGGCACATGCCCGCCCCAGACGATCACGGACCCGACGCCCGCCACCCGAAGCGCCCGGCCCAGCGCCCGGAATTCGCCGACGCGATGCTGGAAGGCGACCGACATGCCCACGAGGGCAGGGTCCATGTCCGCGATGCGTCGCACGACGGCGGCCTGGTCCGATGGATCGTCGAAGATCACGACCTCCGTCGGGTGGCCGGCGGTACGAAGCGCCGCGCACAGGTAGCCCAGGGCCAGGTTCTCTTCCAGTCCGGCGCCGATCAGGACGACGTGCATCGAAGACTCCCGGGTGCAGGAGTTTCAAGAATACGCCTTCCGGCATGCGCTTCTCAAGGGACCCGCTGCCCGCGGAGGCGACGGGACGCCGCGTTCGCGGCCCGATGACGGGGGATCGCGGCCACCCTCCGACAGGCCCGCATGCGCGCCTTGACACCCCGGGCCCACGAGTCCAGCGTGGACCTTGCGGACACCTGTCGACCCGGCGCCTGCGAGGGAATGACCGTGTCGCCTCCGGACCTGGAACTGCCCGGGAATCCTGATGCTCCTGCATCCATCCACGCCTTGCGCCACCAGGTCGATGACCTCCGGGAACGACTGGCCGCCGAGATGCGCCGGGAAGCGGACCACGCCCGGGATCGGGAAGCGCTGCACGACGCGGAGGAGCGCCACCGGGTGCTCATCGATGCCACGTTGGAAGGCCTGATGATCCACGACGCCGGGGTCGTGATCGAACTGAACGAAGCCATGGCCCGGATCCTGGGACGGCCCCGGGAGGAACTGGTGGGGCGGCCCCTGTCGGAGTTCGTGCCGGCCGACATCCTGCCCCTCGTCGAAAGCTACGAGAACGACACCGGGGACGGGCGCTACGACCTGCGGACGACCCGCAGGGACGGCGCTCCGCTGATGCTGGAAATCGCCAGCCGGCCACTCACGTTCCGCGGACGGCCCGTCCGGCTGGCCGTCGCGCTGGACGTGACCGACGCACGCCTGGCCCAGGAGGAGGCCAACCGGACCCAGAAGTTCGACTCGCTGGCCGCGATGGCCGGGGGCATCGCCCACGACTTCAACAACATCCTGACCGCCGCGATCGGGAACCTTTCGCTGGCGAGGACGATGGTGCGCGAGGACTCCCCGCTAGGCCAGCGCGTGCTCGAGGCCGAGAAGGCCTTGAAGCGCGCCACCGAGCTCACGGGCGAACTGCTCACCTTCGCCCGGGGCGGTTCGGGGACGCGCAGCGTCGCGTCGGTGCCCCAGGTGGCCCAGGGTTCGATACCCTATGCCCTCCGGGGTACCCCGACGCGGCTGGAACTGGCGGCTCCCCCCGACCTGTGGCCGGTCCGGATTGACCCCGTGCGCCTGGGCCGGGTGCTGCACAACCTCGCCGTCCACGCCAACCTGGCGATGGCGCATGGCGGCCGCGTGCACGTCGAATGCGCCAACGCCCCCGTCGTGGAGGCGACTCCCACCCTGGAGCCGGGCGACTACGTCGCCATCCGCGTGAAGGACGACGGCGCCGGCATACCCCCCGAGCACCTGGCCAAGGTCTTCGAACCCTACTTCGCGAACGGATCGGCGGGACAGGGGCTCGGCCTGGCATCCTCGTATTCCATCGTCCACGCGCACCACGGGAGCATTTCGGTCACATCGGAACCCGGGAAGGGGACGACGTTCGAAATCCTGCTCCCGGCCGCGACCGAAGGCGAGGGGTGCGGCGAGGGGCCCCCGCCGGTGCGAATCGCCTGCAGCACCGGCAGGATCCTGCTGATGGACGACGAACCCACGAACCGGGATGTCGCGGCGCGCCTGCTGACGCCGCTGGGCTACGACGTCGTCGCGGTCGGGGAGGGCGACGCCGCGCTGCAGGCCCACGCGGACGCCATCTACCGGGGCAGGCCGTTCGACGTGCTCATCCTGGACCTGGGTGTCCCCGGGGGGCTGGGCGGGAGCGACATCATCGGGACCCTGCTGGAGCGGGAACCGTCGGCCCGGGTCATCGCCAGTTGCAGCACCCTGGACAGGGGCGCCCTGGAGGAATGCCGCCACGCCGGGTTCAGGGACGTGCTGCCGAAACCCTTCCGGGTCGAGTCGCTCTCGAACGTCCTCCAGCGGGCCCTGGGCGACGTGCGCGGGGGCGCCGCCTGAGGACGGGCGCCTGTCGATTCCTGGATCCAACCTGCCGCAATCGCAGCCTGATTCAGATTGCCTCTTGCCAAGTTATGCGCATGCTCCTATTTGTATGCGCATATCGAGCGGCCGGGCGCATGCCGGGTCGCCGGGAAGGAGGCCCCGAATGCCGGTCCGCGACGAGCAGTGGGAAGAACGCCAGGTCGTCATCCGACAACTGCTGGCGAAGAGGGTGATCCGCACGCAGAGCCAGTTGCTGCCCCTGCTGCGCGAGCGCGGCTTCGAAGTGACGCAGTCCAGCGTGTCGCGGGATCTGTCCGACCTGAAGGCCGTCAAGGTGGACGGGCGCTACAGGACCCCGGAGACCCTCATGATGGGGCTGCCGGGCAACGAGCTCCGGGAGGTCGCGACGTCCATCCGGGATGTGAAGGCGGCCGGGCCCAACCTGCTGGTCGTACGCACGCCGCCCGGTCGCGCACCCATCGTGGCGGTCGCGTTCGACCGCGCCGGCTGGCCCCAGATGGTGGGCTGCGTGGCGGGCGACGATACGATCATTGTCGCGACGCAGGGCAGGGGCCAGCAGTCGGTGCTGGAGGCCCTGTTGGCGCGCATCGTCCGGGAGGCCGCCCATGCCTGAGCCCATCCACCCGAGCACGCAGGCGCAGGCGATGGGTTTCCGAAGGAAACTCTCGCCGGAGACGGAGTCGCCTCGGGGACATCCGATCGTCCTCGCGTTCAGCGGGGGTCTGGACACGTCGTTCCTGGTTCCCTGGCTGGCGCAGCGCCACCAGCGCCCGATCGTCACCGTGACGGTGGATACGGGCGGGCTGGACGCGGAGGCCCGAGAATCTCTCGAGGCCCGCGCGCTGGCGCTCGGCGCAGCCCGGCACATACTGGTGGACGCGCGGGACGCCTTCTTCGACGAGACCCTGCGCTACCTCGTGATGGGCAACGTGCTGCGCGGGCACCTGTACCCGCTGTGCGTTGGCGCCGAAAGGACCCTCCAGGCTCGCAAGGTCGCAGCGGCGGCCGGTGAGGTCGGGGCCTGGGCGGTGGCCCACGGCTCCACGGCCGCCGGAAACGACCAGGTGCG
>CAIOFV010000112.1 GCA_903857665.1 uncultured Myxococcales bacterium | reverse complement strand
TGCGCCGGCCCCCCGTGCTATCGTTCGTCCCCCAACGCGAGGTCGCCCCATGGCCCGAACCGTGTTCGCCGAACGTCGCCGCCGCTTCCTGAACGCCATGGACGACGGCGTGGCCGTATTCAAGTCCTGGCCCGTGCACCCCCGCAACGGCGACGTCGAGCACCCCTACCGCACGGACAGCGACCTGTTCCTGCTGACGGGGTTCGACGAGCCCGAAACGATGGCCGTGCTGGTCAAGCGCGGCGACCAGCGCAATTACATTTTGTTCGTCCGCCCGCGCGACCCCGAGATGGAAACCTGGGTCGGGAAGCGCGCGGGCATCGAGGGGGCCCTGAAGGACTTCGGCGCCGACGAGGCCTATGACAGCGCCCAGTTCTTCGATCGCCTGCCCGCCCTGCTGACCAACCAGCCTCGCCTGTACCTCGAGTTCGGCCTCGACACCCCGTTCGAGGGACGCGTGTCGCTGGCGATCGAGGCCTTGAAGGGCGAGGCCCGGAAGGGGCTGTGCGGGCCCTGGCAGATCATCGACCCCCGGTCGATCCTCTGGGACATGCGGCTGATCAAGGGCGACGAGGACGTGGCCCTGCTGGAGGACGCTTGCGCCATCACGGTCGCCGGGTTCAAGGCCGCGATGCAGGCCGTCACTCCCGGCATGAACGAAGGCGAGTTGGCCGCGGTGGTCGAATTCGAGTTCCGGCGGCGCGGGTCGCACCGCGTCGCGTTCGAAACGATCTGCGCGGCCGGCGCGAATGCCGCCACGCTGCACTACATCCGCAACGACGCGACGATCGCCGACGGCGACCTCGTGCTGATCGACGCCGGCGCCGAGCTGGGCATGATGTCCGCCGACATCTCGCGTACGTTCCCCGCGAACGGCGTCTTCAGCCTCCTGCAGCGCCGCGCGTACGAGTGGGTGCTGAAGGCCAACGACGCCGCCATCGCCGCAGTGAAGCCGGGCACGACGTATGCGAAGGTCCACGAGGCGGGGCTGAAGGTGCTGGTCGAGGGCCTCGTCGATCTGGGCGCCCTGAAGGGCAAGGTCAAGTCGCTGGTGGAAACCGGCGCGTACCGCCCGTACTTCATGCACCGCATCGGCCACTGGCTGGGCGCGGACGTGCATGACGTCGGCCCGTACTTCGTCGATGGCGCATCGATCCCCCTGCGCCAGGGCATGGTCATCACCATCGAGCCGGGCCTCTATTTCGCCGACGCGCCGGCCACGCCGAAGGAACTGCGCGGCATCGGCATCCGGATCGAGGACGACGTGCTGGTGACGCACAAGGGGCGCCGCGTGCTGACCGACGCCCTCCCGAAGGCCGTCGCCGATATCGAGGCGTTGATGGCCGATCGCGGCGCCTGGTGGAAGGCGGTCCAACCGGTGACCGTTCCCGTGCGCAAGAAGCCCGGCAAGAAGCACTAGCGCGGCCCGGCCTATAGCCGACGTCTCCTGCCCATCCGGATTCCGGTAGAGTCGTGCGGCAACACGGAGCCGACGTGCGCACCGCCCAAGCCCTTCTGATCGTCGCGCTGGGAACCGCCCTTCCCTGCCTGGCGCAGGAATCCCGCCATGGCGACGAGATGCCTGTGACCGCCGGGACGAAGGCGCCCGCGTTCGGGCCGCTCCCGGTCATCAATGCGAAGGAATCCGGCCTGTCGCAGTGGGTGTTCGACGGGGTGTCGCGCCCCGGCGCCAGCTGCTGGCTGATATCGTTTTCCGCCTCCTGGTGCCCCGGTTGCGTGAACGAGTTGCCGCTGCTGGCGGAACTGCACCGCCAGTTCGGGGACAAGGGCCTGCAGGTCGTCACCGTGAACCTCGATCCGGAAACCGGGAATCCGGGGCGCCTTCTGTCCCTGCTGAAGTCCAAGGGAATCAGGCATCCGGTGGCCAGTGACCCGGAGCAGCGCGTCCTTCGAAAATTCCAGGGGCGGATGGTATCGCTGCCCGCCGTGTACCTGGTCGGGCCCGACGGGCGGGTGAAACTGTTCCACGAAGGCTACGATTCCGGCGTCGGCCGCTTGCTGAGGAACTCGATCGAGCGCCTGCTTCCCGCATCGCAAGCCGACGATCCCGGCAGGCCGGGCCCGAAGGAAGGTTCGTAGATCTAGAACGGCATCGACAGCATCATCCCGCCACCGCCCGAGCCCACCGTCGGGAGCAGCATCGCGCGCGGCGCCTCGGCGCCCGGCCAGATCTTGTCGGTCAGCGCGAACAGCACGACGCCACCGACCAGCGCAGCGCCGCCCACCGAGTACCCGACGATCGCGTAGGTGGATGCGGTGTTGGCCAGGGTCGCTTCCTTCCGCATCTGCGCGTTCTGCTTCAGGAGCACCGCGAGGTAGTCGGCGTTCGACAGCGCGCCCTGCGCCGGGTACGCCTTCTGCGCCTTCGAGCGATGCCCGAGGTAGATCGCCGTTTCCGCCCCGCCCCACGCCAGTCCGCCCACGCCGACCGCGGTGAGGATCCACCCGTAATAGTTCTGGTACCACGCCTTGCCGCCCGAACCCGTGCCGGACGCCGCCCCGTGGGATGCGGCCGACCCGGCTTCGCCGGCATCGCTGACCAGGAGGTCCACCATCGCCTTCACGCTGGACGGGGTCACCACGCTGGACCGGGCCGGCACCGAGGCCGCGCGGACCTGCGCTCCCTTCTTCGTGTCGATCATCAGGCCCTTCAGATCGGACCGCGAGCCGTCCTCCAGGAACCCCTGCACCACGACCAGGTCCGCGCCCACCAGTTCGCCGAACTTCGCCGCGAACGGCACCATGCGCGCCTGCGCGGTCCGGGCGTCGTCGAACACGAGGCCCAGGCGCCCGGCGTCCACAGCCAGCGCCTTTTCGAACGCCACGTCCACCAGCAGGTGCACCTTGTCCTTGCCCAGCGTGACGCGCCGGACCATGCTTTCCCCGGCCCCGCAGCGGACCTGCACATAGTGCACGCCCGGGTACAGGTTCTTGTACTCCCGCGGCGTTTCGCCTTCCTGGGGACGGCCGTCCAGCAGCACGACGCACCCCGGATCGGGAGTCTGCACCGACAAGCTGGCCGTCCGATCGGCCCGCATCCCCGCCTTGACCTTCTGGAACAGCTTGACCAGCCGGGGGTGGTAGTCGCGCTCCGAAACGTCCAGGTCGTCGCCGAACGTGCGCAGCACCTCGCGCAGCACCTCGCCGGCCCGCGCCTCGTTCCCCGAGTCCAGGTGCGATCGCGCCAGCAGCATCTGCGTCTTCAGGAACTCGTCGCGAAGGCGATCGTTCGCCGACAGGCCGTCCGAAAGGGACTCCAGTTGCGACCGCGCCTTGTTCAGCACCTCCACGGCCGCCTTCGGGTCCGTGTAGACCAGTTGATCCCCGTCGCGCACCAGGCGCTCGACGTCCGCCAGGCGATCCTCCTGCATGCGGCGCACCGGCATGATCAGGACGGAACGGAACCGGGTCGCGACCTCGTCCCGATCCAGCACCGCGTAGCCGCTGCCGGACAGCGCCTTCGCCACGGCCTTCCCGTAGTCGCCGGTGGCGGGCGCCTCGATGCCGTTCAGGTAGACGTCGATCACGGCCACCGACGGCTCTGTGCCGACAGCCGACGCCCTGGGGCCACCCGACGCCCCCACCGGGACGCACAGGCACGCCAGAGCCAGGATCACGATGCGTGACTTCACCGCCGCACCTCCGCTTGACAGGGTCCCGACCGAGGATGTAAATTCCGCCCGCCTTTGTGGCCGGCGAAGTAGCTCAGTTGGTCAGAGCAGGCGGCTCATATCCGCCGTGTCGGGGGTTCAAATCCCTCCTTCGCCACCCTGAACCTCACATCCGATCCCAACGCTTTCCAAGGGTCTCCCGCACCTGCCCTTCCTCGGCTTCCCGGACACGCGCCGTCGCCTCCCGCAGATCGGCCACGAGGGCCCAGTACTTTTCGGCCAGGCCCGGCAGGTACTTCTTGTGGATGAACCGCATGGGCATCCGGTACTCGATCGGCTCGTCGTCGGCCGGGAACCCGAAGGCCGCCAGCACCTCGCGCACCAGGTCGGCGATCGGCGACGTCATCGCCCACAGCCGCTCGTTTTCAGCCAGCGACTTCCCCGGCCCCGGGCAATCCACGCCTGCCAGCCAGGCATCGGGGTCGGCCATCGCCGCCAGAACCGCGTCGCGGGCCTCGGCGGAACGCGCGGCCAGCATCGCCTTCAAACGGGCGATGTCCCCGTCCGCCAGCGCTGCCGCGAAATCGGGGGCCGAAACGAACCGGCGACGCACCTCGTACGCGGGATACTCGACGAAGTCCTCGGCCAGGACCGGCCGGATTTCAGCCGCCATCCTGACCACGGCCTGCCGCGCACGGGCGAGGATCGCCTTCGCCTCGCGCAGTTCCTCGTCCGTCCTCATCCGGCCTCCCCGCCGCCGGCACGCATCGCCAGGAATCGCCGCAGCAGCGCGAGCTGCTCGTCCGACAGGCCCGTGAAGCGGATGCCCAGGATCGGCATCGGGGCCGCGATGGCGCGCGCGACCACGCCGGAGCACTCGAAGATCTGCTCGATCCCCGCCAGCGAGATCGACAGGTCCACCAGCGAGCCCACGGGTTCGAGCGTCGGGAACTCGATGCTGATCCCGCCCTCGCCGATGTCGCGGATCTTGTGGAACAACACCACTTCATCGTCCGCGGCCACGTCCACGATGGCATCGGTCAGGATGCGGATCGATTTCCTGTTCTCGCTCATCGTGGGAACGCTCCTCCTCTGCAACATGATCTGATAGCACGCCGCCGCCTTCTTGGAAAGGCCGCAGCGCTCCACCGTCAGGATCCTGACGCCGTCACCCCGCCCCCGGCATCGCGCCCTCGACGCACGCCTTCCGGGCCTGAAATCGCCCCTTCTGGCCGCCAGGATTGGCTCGATTCTTGCCAATGAAGGACGGGGAGCCGTGGAAGCGAAATGGCGCTTCCATTGCGTTCGGATTGCAGGTATATAACGTCGGTTTTCAGGCCGGGAGCACGCCGCTCCTGTCATGCAGTCGAAGGTGTGGGAGGTTGCAATGAAGGCCCGATGGTTCCTGGTGGGGCTGGCGCTGGCCACCCTTGGCGCGGTTTCCTGCGCCACGGATGTCGGCACCATTGACCGGACCCAGGCGGAACGGCTCGAAAAGAAGCAGTTCGCCGGCGTCTGGTACATGAATCAAACCGTGATCGACATCCCGTATTCCGGGGCATGGTCGTTCGTCGGCGAGATGAACTTCGGCGCCACCGGCAAGGTCGTCTTCGACGTCCAGGAAAACACGCTGATCGCGTACCCGACCATCGAGTACATCGAGGGCTCGGAAAAGGCGTGGCACCAGGAGAAGTTGTTCAAATACTGGGACGACGCCTGTACGTCCAAGGACAGCGAACTGTACCAGTGCGTGGACGGCGTGGACAACCTGTCCGACCCGACCCGCCAGTGCTGCTTCGTCCAGATGTACCTCGGCCAGCCCGTGGCCATGTTCCAGATTCTTTCGCACTTCGACGTCACCCGACGCTACAACGCGTCGACCGGCGAACAGACGAACGTGCTGGAAGAAAACACCACGGACAACCGCTGGTGGCAGCGCAAGTACATCCGCGTCAACTGGGCCAAGAACCTCATCAACGACTTCACCTTCATGGCCCGCATCGTCACCCAGTCGCCGCTCGACTACTACGTGCAGTCGAACGACCCGACGAACCCCGATGCCCCGACGTTCACGCCGGACTACTTCGACGTCGTGACGAAGTCCTGGGGCGACCCCGGCTCGACCGGCGCCTGCGACGTGTACGGCGTGTCGACCGGCGACTGTGCCCCGGCCGTCGTCAAGTTCCGCACCGCCTTCCGCAAGGTGGACCCGGCGCAGGACTACGAGCCGCTGCGCTACCACAACGAGGATCGGCAGTCCCAGTTCGGCTTCTTCCTGACCGAACGGAACGCCTACGACACCGACTACGGCCTCACGGACGCGGGCAAGATTTCGTTCGTCAACCGCTGGAACATCTGGGACAAGACGTTCCAGGACACCCCCGTCGTCATCGACGGCGCCGCGAAGCCGTGCTTCAAGGACCTCAAGAGCACCGGCTGCGACACGACCAACGTCAACGGCGTGAAGGAGTTCTGCCAGGCCGAAAACTGGTTCACCCACGGCACGTGCGTTTCCCGCACCCCGCTGCCCTACTCCGAGCGCGGCCTGCGCCCGGTCGTGTACCACGTGTCCGCCGACCTTCCCCTGCCCACCGACCTCGGGGCCAACAGCGACAGCAATCCTCTCGTCCAGGCGGAAATGTGGACCGGTTCGTACCGGACCGCGAAGTCCTGGAGCGACACGGTCAAGGACACCGTCGCGTGGTTGTACCTGTGGGAAGAAAAGGGCCGCATCGTCGGCCAGAACCAGGTTCGCGCCTGCCAGGCCGACGAGGACTGCGCCGCCTCGGTCGCCATCATCGACCGCCAGTTCGAGCTGGACGCCGTCAACAACGGCGACCTGCCGAAGTCTGCCAGCGGCAAGGTCCAGTGGACGTCCATCGCCAAGACCCTGGTCGCCCTCCCCGGCAAGGCCTCGACGATGGTCCCCGACTGGAAGTACCCCGCCGACCTGATCACGAAGTGCGGCGTCCGCCTGATCAACGCATCTGACGGTCGCACCTTCGATCTCGCCATCAACGGGACCACCGCGCTGCCGGCCGTGGCCGCCCTCATCGGCGACTCCCTGGATGCCAACAGCCCGGCCCACGCGTCCGTCGCCCCGGCCAGCGGCGTGAAGTTCTCCGTGATGGAGAACGGCTCCGAGGTCGCGTCCATCACGGGCGATTGCCCGGTGAACTCCGTCGTCACCATCGCCTACGACGGCACCACGCTGGCCAAGGCCGCCGCACTGAAGAGCGACCTCAAGGGCCTCCGCGTCATCAACCTGACCGGCCAGGCCACGGACGTGTCGATCAACGGCGGGCTGCGCATGTACTCCGTCGAGAACGGCGCCAACACCGGCTACATGCTGATTTCCGGCTTCGGCAACGGCGTCAACCTCCCGGCCGACTTCGTGCCGCAGCGCCTGGTGCTGGCCCCCGCCGGCTCCCGGGGCGACCTGACCTGCTACCTGACCCAGGGCGTCGGCCGTTGCGCCGGCTACGATCAGCCCATGTCGGCGAAGGACTGGGAGCGCCTGGACGAGATCAAGGCGGCCCTCCCGGACATGTTCGTGATGTGCCACAACTCCTACATGCCCAAGGACGCGACGTCCACGACCGGCGCCCTCAACGACGACGAGTGGGCGTCCACCCTGTACGCCCCCTGGAGCAAGGTCGCCGGCGCGACGTCGGACCAGTTGGGCCAACTGCCCCTGTTCAGCCCCTGCGTCGATGCCCTCCCCGGCGCGGCCAAGATGACCGCCCCCGAGAAGCTGGCCCAGGCCAGGTCGATGAAGAAGATCGGCGACTCGCGCTACTCCGGCATCCAGTGGGTGTCCGAGGCGCAGTTCTCGTCGCCGCTGGGCTACGGCCCGACCGCCGCCGATCCGGACAGCGGCCAGGTGTTCTACGGCGTGGCCAACATCTACGGCGCGCCGATGGTGTTCTACGGAAACCTGTACCGCGACCTGTTCGACCTGATCAGCGGCAAGCTGGACACGGCCGACTACGTCACCGGCGAGAACGTCCGCAAGTTCCTGGCCGACAAGGCCGCCTACGCCGCGGCCCAGACCCCGCCCCCGGTCCAGGCGATGACCGCCCCCGAGCACGGCTCGCTGGCCCAGACGCTGGATCCCAGCGTCGGCATTCGCCAGCGGATCGACCCGACGTACAACGTGGCCCAGAACAACAAGCCGATGAGCCAGTTGCAGATCTTCAACATCCTGAAGGCGCAGAACATCGGCACGACCCTGGGTTCGATCCTGCCGGTCCACACCGCGTCCCTCGGCAAGCAGCGGCTGGCGGCCCTCAAGGGCACGCAGTTCGAGCAGATGCTGATGAGCGACGAGGTCAAGTACGCCCTCGACAACGACTCCCCCGTCAGCGGCTCGCCGCTGGACTGGGCGACCCTCGAGGACATCCAGACCCGCGAGCGCGAGCGCCAGATCTACCTGGGCCAGCACAACTACTGCTACGGCGAGTTCAACGACGAGGGCATGCTGGGCATGGTCCAGTCCTGGGCCTGCATCGGCGATGACCCGCGCCCGCGTTGCGACGAAAAGACCTTCGATCCGCTCGACCACGCCAACGACTACGGCAGCACCTGCTGCATCGCCAGCGGCCCGATGCTCTCGCGCGCGATCCTCAAGCGCTTCTACACGGCCGTCGTCGAGCACGAGATCGGCCACACGATGGGCCTGCGCCACAACTTCGCGGCGTCCACCGACCTGTTCAACTACCCGGACAAGTACTTCTCGATCCGCGAGAAGGAGGCCGTGCCCTGCCAGATCTCCGACGAATGCGAGGCCGCGCTGGGCCAGTTCTGCGACGGCGGGTACTGCAGCGCCAAGAAGGTGGAAACCTGCTCGACGAAGGCGGACTGCGGCTATGCCAACGCGTCGGTCCCGAAGTACGACACCTTCGACTGCGTCGCGGGCAAGTGCGTCGAGATCACCCGGTGCAACCTCCACGGCGTCTGCCCGACAGGCTCGTCCTGCAACGGCGACGACCACGTCTGCTACACGACGCTGGACGGCGTCGCCAAGCGCGTCGAAACGCCGGTCGTCAACGACAACGGCGGCCGGATCCAGGCGTTCATCCCGCGCGGCGAACTGACGGCCAACGAAGCCAAGCAGTCGCGGACCGTCTTCCAGTACTCGTCCATCATGGACTACGGCCAGCGCTTCAACAGCGACATCCTGGACCTGGGCAAGTACGACAAGGCCGCCATCCGGTTCGGCTACGGCGGCCTGATCGACGTGTACACCGACACGAAGAACATGCAGGACGCGGTCCACACCTACTTCCAGAGCTACGGCCAGGACTACGAGGCCCAGAGCTCGGACAACCTGGACACGTCCTACTGGGGCGGCGGCATCTTCTTCTCGCAGTTCTACTTCCTGAACAACCTCATCGGCGAGAAGGCCAACCTGTCCCAGGACGCCAGCGCCCACAACCGCGCCGCGGTGCCCTACCAGGGCCTGGTCGATGAGCACTCGATGACGACCAACTACTACGATTCCTACATCAACTGGAGCTACATCCAGGTCCCGTACAAGTTCAGCGGCGACGAGTACAGCGGCAACGTCGGCGTGTACACCTGGGACACGGGCGTGGACCCGCTGGAAATCGTCCACAACATGGGCATCCAGCTGCACGACTACTACCTGATGGACGCCTTCAAGCGCGAGCGCTACGGCGCCGGCCTCCACGGCAATCCGGTCAGCTACATGACCCGCATCCAGACCCGCTACATGGACGTGATGCGCGGCTGCGGCATGCTGTACGCGCTGTATTCCCACGTGCTGAAGAACTACTCGTGGCGCGGCACCTGGGCCAACGCCCGGTTGATGGGCTACGGGTTGCGGCGCGCCTCCGAGACGGGCTTCGAGCTGCTGGCCGCATCGGTCGCGTCGCCGGCCCCGGGTTCGTACAAGCTGAACGTGGACAAGAACCTCTTCGAGAACATCTCCTACTCGACCGGCGTGGCCGGCAGCGACCTGGACATCCCGCTCGCCACCGGCAAGTACCCCTACACCACGTTCTGGGCGGGCGCCGGCTACTTCTTCTGGGACCATGCCCAGTTCTACGGCTCCTTCTGGGAGAAGATGGCCGCCCTCATGACGCTGACGGACTCGACGGTCTACTTCACGACCAACTACGTCGGCGAGCAGTTGAACATCGGCGTCGGCACCTCGATCGGGTTCAACACCATGTACCCGAAGCAGTTGACCGAACTGTTCGGCGGCGCGATCAGCGACGCCCCGCAGGTCTACGCGGGTTCCGCCGCCAAGGCCGGCGTCTACCAGGCCCGGCAGATCTTCGACCCGGCCAACAGCGGCGCATACGCGATCTCCCCGGCGCCCTACCTCACCGAGGCGCCCGAGGCCACGGCCCCGCGCGTTGCCCCGTCGATCGACAACATCACGATGAAGCTCTACATGATGGTCTACGGCATGGCGTACCTGCCGGCGTCGTTCGACCCGTCGTTCCTGGACTCGTTCACGGTCTGCCTGAAGGGCAACGGGAACTGCCACGACATCGGGGCGACCAGCGGCATCGTGCCGAAGGAATTCATCGATCCGTTCACCGGCAAGACCTTCGAGGTATGGGGTCCGACCTACACCACGGATTGGTATTCGCCGAACGTGGTGCTGGTCGACAAGGCCAACACCCTGAAGACCGCCTGGGAAGCCGCGACTGGCGCGGACAAGGCCGCCGCCGAGGTGGAACTCCGCAAGTCAATCGAGGTTCTCGACATGATGCGGGGCGTCTACGAGGTCTTCAGCAAGATGAAGATCTGAGGCGGGGGGGATGACGATGGACAGGAACGGCAGGTACCAGGACCTCGGCCTCGCGAAGGGAGGGACCCCGATGCATCGTGCAATGAAGACCATGCTGCCCGCGGTGATTGCGCTGACGGCGCTTGCCGCGGGATGTGCCCAGGACATGGGAACCGTCAATCGTGTCCAGCAGAACGTGACGAAGAAGTCCGACCTGCTCTTCAACACCGACGGCACCCGGAAGGAATTCTTCGTCAAGGTGACGACGGTCGAAGCGCCCTACGCGTCGGCGTACAGCTTCGTCGGCAACGAGGGCGCGCTGGACCGCGGCGTCTTCGACATCCAGGAGAACGTCCTGTACTTCTACAGGGTGTACACCTTCCTGGCCGGCGAGTGGGCCAACACCCCGCGGCACGACGTCGATCAGCGACTGTTGAACCGTGACGGCACGCCCTACCTGCTCGACGGGCAGGAAGTCTGGATGGACAAGAACGCGCCCGTGCTGGCGTACTCCATCACGACCCACATGGACGTGATCTGGGAATACAACGCCAACACCGGCGAGAAGACCAACGTCAAGGTGGAAAACACCACCGACCGGCTGTGGTACCAGCGCGAATACGTGCGCGTCGCCTGGGGCGTGAACCTGGTCAACTCGATGACCGGCATGTTCTTCGGGAACTCCGCCACGGCCCCGGCGGTCTTCTCCGACGCGTCGGCGTCGCCCGAACTGGAGGCGAGGATCACGCCCGAGGCCGGGTACATGGACATGGTCAGCGACTACATCCTCCAGGCGCAGACCGAGTACCTGGAAGGCACCGGCAACGTCCCGCTGTGCTACTTCTACTCCTGGTATTCCGGCGGCATCTTCGAGTGCATCAGCGAGAAGATCCGCACCCGCACGTCGTTCCTGCAGGTCGATCCGGCCCGCGAGGCCGCGTTCCTGAAGTACGACAAGCAGGACTTCACCGACCACGACATGGAGCGCTTCGGCTACTTCCGCAGCGAGCGCCTGTACTGGGACCTCGACTACGGCACGACCTACGGCGGCGCGCAGCGCTACGCGAACATCCACGACGTCTGGCAGCGCGACGCGGCGGGCGCCATCATCGGCGTGAAGCCGATCGTGTACCACCTGACCGAAGGCTACCCGACGGACCTGGTCCAGGGCGCCCTGGACCTGGCCGCCCAGTGGAGCAGCCCGTTCGACGCGACCGTCAAGTCGGTGACGGGCAAGGACCCGGCCGAGTGGCCGGCCTACGACCGCAACGGCCATGCGATCCTGGCCGCCAACGGCGCGCCCGTGTACGTCCCGCACATGTTCGTGGTGTGCGAGAACAACGCCACCGAAGCCGCGACCCGCGGTGACGTGGCCGCCGATACCGACGCCGCGGTCTGCGGCGACCTGTCGGTTTCGAAGCACCTCGGCGACCTGCGCTACAACTTCCTCAGCGCCGTCAACGCCCCGACCCAGGTCGGCCTGTACGGCTACGGCCCGCTGGCCGCGGACCCGCTGTCCGGCCGCATCGTGTCGTCGTCCGCGAACATGTACGTGGCCGCGATGCGCGAAGGCGCCCAGCGCGCCATGGACCGCCTGGAGCTGCTGACCGGCATCAAGTCCTTCCGCGAGATCGCGACCGGCAAGTACATCGCCGACGACGTGCGGAACAAGCGCCTGCAGCAGTCCACGTACTGGAAGGCCGGCTTCACGGACGCCCAGGCCCTGGCCGTCGCCCGCAAGCTGGTGGCCCCCGAGGTCGCGACCGCCCTCACCGCCACCATGCCCGAAAAGACCGACCAGAACTTCTCGTCGGCCCGGATGGCGATGCTCGGCAACAACCCGGACATGGAAAACATGTTCGTCAGTGACGACGTGCGGCTGCTGTTCAAGGACCCGCGACTGGGTGACAACGCCCCGAAGGCGAACGACGCCCGCAGCGAAAAGTACCTGCTGAAGAACTGGGCCAACGTCGCCGGCACCCGCAAGATGATCGACTACTACATGGGGATGTCGAAGAAGGGCTACGACCTGTCCACGTTCTTCGACGGCGCCCTGCTGCACCTGGCCGACCAGTACAAGGCGCGCTATGACTCGAAGGTCTGCGAGGCCATGAACGGCCAGGCCATGCTGGACTTCGGCGTGTTCACCGCCGACAACCCCTGCACCACGGAAGCCCTGATCGAGCAGCTCCGCAGCGCGTTCGCGTACTACAACGCCTCGAACCCCTACGGCTTCGAATCGACGTACATCCCGACCCCGCTGGAGGAGGCGACGAACAACCCGGGCCTCCTGGCGACCCAGAAGGCCTTCAATGCCGCTCTGGCGGACATCCGCGCCACCGTCCAGGAAGAGCTGTACCAGAAGATCTATTACGGCGTTGCGGTCCACGAGGTGGGGCACACGGTGGGCCTGCGCCACAACTTCGAGGCGTCGTCCGACTCCCTGAACTTCCACGAGGGCTACTGGGATCTGAAGGTCAGCAAGAGCGGCGGCACCTATCAGCCCGTGGGCCTGTGGGGCGAAACCCCCGAGCAGATCGCCGGCGGCCTGCGCGAGTACCAGTACTCGTCGGTGATGGACTACTACTACAAGTTCAACATGCCCTGGATGGGCATCGGCCTGTACGACAAGGCCGCGGTCAAGTACGCGTACGGCCACCTGTTCGAGGTGTTCGACACGGCGCCGAGCCTCGATTCGGTGAAGGACTACGTGGCCGTCGATCCCCGGCAGATCGCCCCCGGCAACGACTGGGTCGATCTGCGTGACGACCGAGGCGAAGGCCTGGGCCTGGCCCTGCGCCGCATCCACGCCACCAACATCCCGAACCTGTTCGGCGACACCGCGAAGATCTACACCCGCCACGACGTGCCCCGCGACCAGGTCATCGGCGCGGTCTGCACCAGCGAAGGCGCGGCCTGCGACGGCGGCAAGGTGTGCAAGACGTTCCACGAGGGCCTGCGGTGCTCGATCCCCGACACCGTGGTCCCCTACCGCTTCGGTGGCGACGAGCTGGGCTACCGGCTCCCGACCGTGGCCACGTTCGACGAGGGCGTCGATTCGTTCGAGATCGTCAACAACCTGCGCGAACTGTACGAGAACATGTGGATCTTCAGTGGCTACTGGCACCAGGACCCGACGTACTGGCCGACGTCCTACGACGGCAGCATGCGGTTCGCGTTCTACAACATGCGCCATCACTTCCAGTGGTGGGCGTTGAACTACCAGACCTACAACCACAACGACTTCTGGAAGAGCAAGTTCGGCAAGCGCTGGGAAGAGGACCTGAACGGCGGCCTGCCGGGCGCGCTGGCGGCCTACACCTCGTTCAACACGATGGCCGGCGCCTTCGGCCGCCCCGAGCCGGGCAGCCACGGCTACAACTGGCAGACCAAGCGGTTCGAGCCGCTGGATCAGGTCAACCGGAACAACTACACCACCCAGATCATGATCATGGAGGAAGCCGGCGCGCGACCGATCTACTCGAACTGGGATTACAGCGGCTACCAGCCGGTGGTCGTCTCGTCGGGTTCGATCTATGAGCGCATCGCGGCGTTCCAGTACCTGTCCGACCCGGAGACCTGGTTCCTGGCGACCGACTACCAGGCGGACACCCGCAAGTACCTGATCAACTACGCGTCGGTGTTCCGCAACGAGATGCGCGACCTGTTCGGCGGCCTGATGGCGAACAACTCCGAGAAGTACGGCTGGTGCGTGCTGTTGAACCCGCAGAGCACCCAGCCGGTCACCTTCGCCCAGCCCGATCGCGTCGGGGCGGCCTACACCGGCCAGACCTGCGCGAACATGTACAGCGGGTGCTTCCAGAAGGACCCGAACAACGGCTCCTACGAGACGGTTCCCCACAGCCTGATCCGGTATGACGACGCGTCCGGCTGCCCCGCGGGCCAGGACAAGATCGCGATGAGCGGCATTTCGCTGGAGCCCGAACCCCTGTACACGTTCCCGACCACCCGCTTCCGCATCCCGATGCTGGCGGCGTACTACGGCATGTCCCTGATGGTGAACAACTACGACCAGTCGTTCATGGACACCACGCGGATGTGGCTGCAGGGCGAAAAGTACGCCATCACGCCCCCGGCAGGTTCCGAGGTCGCGACCTGCGAGGACGTCTTCTCGGGCCGCATCTACACGACCTACCGGATGCCCGACGGCGAGTACTACCCGGCGTTCGACCTGGTCAAGCAGTGCGACTTCATGTTCAGCTGCTACGACCCCGCCCGGAACAAGACCCTGACGGCCGACCAGATCAACGAGTGCAAGAACATCGCGTCGGGCCTGAAGGACGTGGCCGACCTGACGTTCGACGACCTCCGTTCGAACTACCTGTTCCACCCGCTTCAGTTCCTGGTCGGCAAGCTGGAACTGATCCGTGCCATGCACGCCACGTACGAGTACGGCGAGTACACCGCCGGTCAGTGAGTCCCTTCCGCGCCGGGCCCTTCCGGACAACGGAGGGGCCCGGCCTCGGACGCGCTTCGACACCCCGCCCATCGGCCTCCACGTTGACACCACACGGGTCGGCTGGTATTGAACTACGGGTATCCCTCGGGGGCACATGATGCGCAAGGTGGTCCTGGGACTGGGGCTGGCGGCGTTCTGTTGCGCCGGGTGCGGCCCGATCCAGGCATCCTCGGCCATCAAGCGGGCTGACGATGCCCTGCACGAATCCCGCGCGCGCGGCTGGGACAAGGATTGCCCGTACGAAATCACCGCGGCCGACGGATACCTGGCCGCCGCTCGCGACCTGGCCGGGCAGGCCGATTTCGAGGCCGCCCGGGAGTTCGCCGACAAGGCCGCACAGCTGGCCGCCTCGACCCGCGAGGTGGCACCCCGGAACGCGAAGGCGCGCGAATCCCGCGGACACCCCGCACCCAAGACACCCGCGGGGCGCGGCGCACCCCCGGCCGGCACCCCCGGAGGAAGGCGATGATGCAACACCCCTGCCTCCGGTACGCGGCGCGCCCCAGGGGAATCCTGGCCGCAGGCCTGCTGCTGATGACGACGCTCGGCTGCGTCGGCACCTCCCAGGTCAACCAGCGCACCCAGGCCCTCGAAACGCTGCTCACGGACCGGCACGACCAGTTCTATGCCTGCGCTCCGACGGCCCTGGCCCATGCGGAAGTGGCCATTGCCCGGGCCCGCAACGCCACCGGGCGCGGGCTTCCGGTCGCGGCGGAAGGCGCCCTCAAGCAGGCCGAAGCCGCGGTCCGCGAGGGCTGGACGGGTTCCGGGGATTCGGTGTGCATGCCCGACACGGACGGGGACGGCATCCCCGATCGGGACGACAAGTGCCCGACGCTCCCCGAGGACTTCGACGGGTTCCAGGACGAGGACGGCTGCCCGGATCCGGACAACGACGGCGACGGCGTGCTGGACGTCGATGACCTGTGCCCGAACGAGGCGGGGCCCGTGGCGAACCGCGGATGCCCGGTCAAGGACTCGGACGGCGATGGCGTGATGGATCCCGACGACGCCTGTCCGACGATTCCCGGCCCGCGCATCAACCGAGGCTGCCCGATCCAGGACCGCGACAAGGACGGGGTCGCGGACGATCTGGACCGCTGCCCGGACGAAGCCGGCTCCGCCGAGAACGGCGGATGCCCCTACACGCTGATCTCGATCACCGACGACCGGATCCAGGTGAAACAGAAGGTGTTCTTCCAGACGGCCAAGGCCGCCATCAAGAAGGAATCGTTCGAACTGCTCAACGAGGTGGCCCAGGCGATCCTGGATCACCCGAAGTTCCGGATCGGCATCGAGGGGCATACGGACTCGGTCGGCAAGCCGAAGGTCAATCGCAAGCTGTCGCAGGACCGGGCCAACGCGGTGCGGATGTACCTCATCGGCCAGGGTGTCGCGCCGGAACGCCTCCAGGCGGTCGGCATGGGCGACGACGTCCCCCTCGACGACAACGCCACCGAAGCCGGGCGCGCGGTGAACCGGCGGGTCGAATTCCACATCCTCGAAAAGTAGGCACCCCATGCGAGCGCTCCAGGACCGCACCATCCTGCTGGGCATCACGGGCGGGATCGCCGCGTACAAGGCCGGGTACGTCGCGCGGGGCCTGCGGAAGGCCGGCGCCAACGTGCGCGTGGTGATGACGGATGCGGCGACGAAGTTCGTGGGACCCGTGACCTTCGAGGCCTTGACCGAGAACCCGGTGGGCACCGACGCGGACTTCTTCCACACGGGCGGCGGCGTGTCGCACGTGGAAATCGCCCGCGCCAGCGACCTGATCGTGATCGCCCCGTGCACTGCGACGACGCTGGCACGACTGGCCAACGGCTTCGCGGACAACCTGTTGTCGGCGGTGGTGCTGGCGTCGCGCGCCCCGGTGCTGCTGGTTCCGTCCATGCACACGCAGATGTGGCAAAGCCATGCGGTCCAATCGAACCTGGCCCGGCTGGATCCGGCACGCTTTCGCGTGATGCCTCCCGAGGCGGGGGACCTGGCTTCCGGCGACGTGGGCCCCGGTCGCTTCCCGGAGCCGGACGACATCCTGGAGCGGGCCGCGGCGACCCTCGGGCCGCGTGACCTGGAAGGGGTCACGATCGTCGTGACGGCCGGCCCGACCCGCGAGCCGATGGACCCTGTGCGCCTGATCACGAACCCGTCCACCGGCCGGATGGGCATCGAAATCGCCCGCGCGGCGCAGGTTCGGGGCGCCCGGGTGCGACTGGTGCTGGGGCCGACCGAGGTCCCGCCGCCGCGACCGTTCGACGCGGGCTCGATGGCGGTGTCCCGGGTCACCACCACCGACCAGATGCTGGAGGCCACGCGGGCGGCGCTGCCTGGCGCCAACGCGCTGGTGATGGCCGCCGCGCCGGCAGACCAGAGGCCCGCGGCCGTCCGCCCCGCCAAGAGCCGCAAGAGGGACCTTCCGACGACGCTGGGCCTGGAGGCTACCCCCGACATCCTGGCGACCCTGCGGCCGGCCCTGGCGGGCCTCGTGGTGATGGGCTTCGCGGCCGAGACCGACGACGTCGAGGCGTCGGGACGGCGCAAGCTGGAAGAAAAGGGGCTGGACCTCCTGTTCGCCAACCCGGTCGGTGGCGACCAGGGCTTCGGGGACCGGCCGAACGAAGGCTTCCTGATCGCCCGGGACCGGGAAACCCAGGTCGTGATGGCCCGCTCGAAGGCGGACCTCGCCGACCTCCTCCTGGACCGGCTGGCAGAGCGGCTTCCGGCGTGCGGCGGCACGACCGCTTGACGGGTTGACTTGAACCCTGGGGAACCCCGTGGACGAACCTCTGGCACGTCATGTCGTCGAAGCGGCCGAGGCCCTTCGCCGCTTCCTGGAGTCCGAGGCCGGGGACGTCCCCGCCCTTCCGCATCGCCCTCGGCCGGCCCCCGTCCAGCCTCCACGCAGCGCGATGCCGGACGCCGCCGGGCCCGCGCGCCCTCCCCTGCCCTCGCGGCCCGGGGCCCTTCCGCAGGTTCCTCCCCCGCGCACCGGGTACCCGGCGGGCCCGCAGGGATCGGTCCCGCAATATGGCGCTCCGTTCCTGGAGGAGGGGCCCGCGCTGCCCGACGACCTGGACGCCCTGGAGGCCCTGGTCAAGGCGTGCACCCGGTGCCCCCTGCACGCCACCCGGGCCAACACGGTCTTCGGCGAGGGGCATCGTGACAGGCCCGCGGTGATGTTCGTCGGCGAGGGGCCGGGGGCGGACGAGGACCGGACCGGGCGCCCGTTCGTGGGCGCGGCGGGGCAGTTGCTGGACAAGATGATCGCCGCGATGGGCCTGCGCCGCGAGGACTGCTACATCGCCAACGTGGTGAAGTGCCGGCCGCCCGAGAACGCCACGCCGACGCCCGACCAGGCCGGTCACTGCCTGCCTTACCTGGAAGCCCAGATCCGCGTGCTGCGTCCCCGCTTCCTGGTGGCCCTGGGAGCCGCTGCCGCCCATGCCCTGACGGGCAGCCAGGACGGCGTCGCCCGGCAGCGGGGACGGGTGCAACGTCGCGGTGACATCCCCCTGGTCGTGACGTATCATCCGGCCGCCCTGCTCCGGAACGCCGAATACAAGCGTCCGGCGTGGGCGGACCTGCAACTGGTGATGGCGCGACTTCGAAACGGATGATCGACGATGACGAACTACGAGGCCGGCGTGCGCTTCGGCACGCACCGGGTCCTGGAACCGCGCGGCGTCCTGCCCCAGGCCGCCTGGCGCGTGGACAACTCCCTGCCCCTGCATCCGACCGAGATGCTGGTGGACGTCGAGATGCTGAACGTGGACGCGGCGTCGTTCACGCAGATGAAGCAGGCCGCCGGCGGTGACGCGGACGGCGTGGCTGCGCTGATCCTCAAGACGATCGCCGACCGGGGCAAGCAGCACAACCCGGTCACCGGGTCGGGCGGGATGCTGGTGGGCACGGTCCGCGAGATCGGCGCCGACTACCACGGCCCCATCGACGTTGATCCCGGGGACCGCATCGCGACCCTGGTGTCCCTGTCGCTGACCCCGATGCACCTGGACCGCATCACCCGGGTCTACATGGATCGGGACCACGTCGCCGCCGAGGGCTACGCGATCCTGTTTTCGTCCGGCATCGGGGTCCGCCTTCCCGACGACCTTCCGCGGGACGTGGCGCTGGCGGTGCTGGACGTCGCTGGCGCTCCCGCACAGACGATGCGGCTGGTGCGCCCGGGCATGCGGGTGGGCATCCTGGGCACGGGCAAGTCCGGGCTGCTGTGCGCCGCCGCCGCCCGGAAGGCCGCGGGGCCGGACGGGCGCGTGTACGGCATCGACGTCCGGCCGGACGCCCTGGACCTGCTGAAGGAACTGGGCTTCATCCACGACGGCATCCTGTCCGACGCCCGGAACCCCCTGGCGGTGCTGGATGCCGTGCACCGCGCCACCGACGGCGCGATGCTGGACGTGGTACTGAACACGACGAACATCCCCGGCACCGAAATGGCGACGATCCTGGCGACCCGGGACGGCGGGACGTCGTACTTCTTCAACATGGCGACCTCGTTCACGTCGGCCGCCCTGGGCGCGGAGGGCGTGGGCAAGGACGTGTCGCTGCTGATCGGCAACGGCTACGTCCCGGGCCACGCGGACGTCGCGCTGGACCTGGTGCGCGCCGAACCGGGACTGCGGGCGTTCCTGGAAGCGAGGTACCTCTAGCCGATGTCCTTCAACAATCCGACGGCCGGCCTGGAAGTCATCTGCGGGCCGATGTTCTCCGGCAAGAGCGAGGAACTGATCCGCCGCCTGCGGCGCGCCCGGATCGCCCGGCAGCGCGTGCAGGTGTTCAAGCCCGCCATCGACGACCGCTATTCGATCGACCGCATCGTTTCGCATTCCGAGGCATCCCTGGAGGCCATCGTCGCCCGGACGTCCGAGGACGTCATGAAGCGGCTGGACGACCGGGTCGAGGTCGTCGGGATCGACGAGGTGCAGTTCTTCGATCGCGGGATCATCGGCGTGTGCGAGCGGTTGGCCAACCTGGGCAAGCGGGTCATCGTGGCAGGCCTGGACCTGGACTACCGGGGGGTACCGTTCGAGCCCGTGCCCCAGTTGATGGCCGTCGCCGACTACGTCACCAAGACGATGGCCGTATGCATGCGATGCGGGGCCGCGGCCAGCCGCACCCAGCGCCTGGTGGCCAGCGAAAGCCGCATCGTCGTGGGCGCGATGGACAGCTACGAGGCCCGCTGCCGGCGGTGCTTCGAGCCGGACCTGCCGAGCCAGTTGGCGATGGAGTTGTCCCCGACATCGGGGACCGGCGCGGGCCCTGCCGATCGCGACGCATGATTTGGCTTTTCTTTTCCGGGGAGGTTGACTAGGATCCGCCCCGGGTGTTGTTGATCGGCCCCGAGTCGGCTTCGGCTGCGGCGAAAGTTTCCCGCGGAAACCTTCGCCTCCGCCTGCGCGCTCGGGGTGAGCAGGATCCTGCACGGAGGGGGAGATCGATGAAGCGCCTTGTTGCTGCGGTTCTTGTCGTTTCGATGTTCGGCCTCGGCTGCTACAACACCTATACCGTCCCGCGTTCGCAACTGGCGAACCTCCAGGAAGTCCCGGAGTCCGGCCAGGCGACGGTGAAGGACACCGACGGCAAGGAACTGGTGGTCAAGGAGGACACGCGCCTCTTCGTCCGCTCCCAGGGCGGCAAGCGCTACCCGATCACGCCGTTCAACTTCAAGGTGACGGAATCGCAGCTGGTCGCGTCCGACCGTGACTACATCCTCGACGTGAACGGTCTGAAGGACAACGCCGAGGTCGAGCACATGTCGACGTGGAAGACCGCCCTGTGGATTACGGCCGGCGTTGCCGTCGCCGGTGCCCTCATCGGCCTGATTGCCTGGGCGTCGGCCACCAGCGGCGGCTCCAGCAAGACGAAGTGACCCCCCTCGCCTCCCCCAGTTCCGGCCGCATCACCCGTCCCCGATCCCGTCGCGCTCTGTTGGTCATCGTCGGCGTCCTGCTGCTGATCGGCATCGGCTCTGCCGCGACCTTGCTGGTGCTTCCGCGCGTGGCGGACGGCCTGGCGCGACGCGAGATCGCCCGCCTCGCGGCACGGCTGCCCGGCACGGTGGAGGTGACCGGCGTCGCATTGCACGGCTCGACGACCGTGATGATCCAGCGGGTCTCCTGGCGCGACGGCGACGACTGGGAAGCGGCGATGGACGGGATCCGGGTCGATGTGGACCCTTTCGGCTTCCTGTTGGGACAGCGCCGTATCGAACGGGTGACGGTGGACCGCGTCTCGGCGCGCCTGGGGGACCCGAACGCCCCTCTGGCGGGTCCGGAAGCCGCGGTCGAGCGCCTGCGCTCCCTGCTGCACCGCCCCGACGGCGCCGCGGCGGAGCCGGTCGCGGATCCCGGCTTGCGGCCCTCCAGGCTTCCCGACCTCGCGGTGGCCCAGGTGGCGCTGGCGCTCCACGTCGGCCCGCGAACGTTCCGTGTCGATCGAGGGCGGCTGGACCTCGCCCCGGTGAAGGACGAGTCCGTCCAGGCCCGTCGCAGGCTGCTGGCCGACCTGTCGCTGGACGAGGGGGACGGCACGGCGCGGCGCCTTGAATTCGAGGTTCTGTTGGGCGCGGGGGCCATCGAGAAGGCATCGGCCCGCATCACCCCATCGGTCGTGCTGAACGGCCCGTTCGGAACCGTGGCGGCCGACGGTGTCTCGTGGGCCCCGGGCGAGGTCGCCGTGCTGGGTCCCACCTGGTCGCAGCCCGACCGCCTCACCGTGCGCGCCGAACAGGTGGCCGTGCGCTGGGATGATACCGCCGGGACGGTAGCGCCCCGCGCGCTGCTGGATCGCCTGCCGGGGTCCCTGGCGCCTGTCGCGACGCGACTGCTCGCGGGACGGACCGTGCGCGCCGTGGAAGTGCTGCGGCCGTCGGTGGATGTGGTGCTGGCCGAGCCCCTCCCGGTCCCGCGCGCGCTGCCGGCCGGCGATTCCGGACCGGCCCCCGCCGGTGCGAGGATCGGCCCCGGGAACCCCGACCAGATCGCGGGGACCGACGTGCGCGTTCCCGAGAGGGTCGCCCGGGCGAAGGCCCGCGGGAAGGTGGTCCCGAAGCCCCCTTCCGCCCCGCAGGTGGAATCGTCCTCCGCCCAGGTCCGCCTGGTGCACGCGTTCCAGGACGTCGCCTCGCGCCTGTCGTCGATCTCGGCGGCCCTCGCCGCAGCGGGGCAGGCCCTTCCCGAGGCCCGGCTGGAGATCCACGGCGCGACGGTGCGGACGCTGGAACCCGGCCAGACGGCAGCCCGACCGGGCCAGTCCCTGGTGAACCTGGAGGCACGGGTCGAACGAACGGCCGGAGGCCCCATCGAGGCCTCGCTGCGGTTCGAATGCCCCGAGGCCCCCGCCAACGCCAATGAGGCCCGCGTGACGCTGGACCCGGCGACGGGCGACTTGAAGGCCACCGTGAAGGCCAGCCACCTGCCCCTCAACGCCTTCCGCGCCGTGATGCCACGATGGCTGCGAACCCGTGACGCGGTGCTGAACCAGACCGACGGGACCCTGCACTTCGACCCGTCGGCCCGGCGCATCGACGCCTCGGGAACGGTTCGGCTCGCCGGCCTGGTGCTGGACCTGCCCGCGGTGGCATCGGCCCCGCTGCGGCTGGCGGTTGCGTCGATCGGCGGGACGCTGGGCTTCGACTGGGCGAACGGGCGACTGGACCTCGGCGGCGCAAGCGCCTCGATGGACAAGGTGCTGATGCCGTTCGAATTGCACGCGGACGGGCTGTCGGATCGCCCCCATTTCGCGTTCAAGGGGGCCGTGGACCGGCTTCCGGCCCAGGACCTGGTGGATTCGCTGCCGCGCGAGGTGCTGGGCTCGCTGGAGGGGGTGCGACTGTCCGGCACGTTCGCCGCCACGGTCGATCTGGACCTGGACACGGGGAACCTGGACGCGATGCGCCTGGACATCCATCCCGACGTCGCGGACGTGACCACGCAGAGCCTGGGCAAGGCCGTGGACATGGGGCTGCTGCAGACGGTCTTCCTGCACCGGATCGAGGAGGTCGATGGCACCGTGGTGGACCGGATGGTCGGCGAGGCGACTCCCGAATGGGTGCCGCTGGTCGAGGTCCCCCGGTACCTGATCGATGCGCTGACCACCTCGGAGGACGCCAACTTCTTCCAGCACAAAGGTTTTTCCCCCATGGGGATCCGCCGATCCATCAAGGTGAACCTGGAGCGCGGCGGCTTCTACCAGGGTGCCAGCACGCTGTCCCAGCAACTGGTCAAGAACCTGTTCCTGTCCCGCGAAAAGACCCTGTCGCGCAAGCTGCAGGAAGTGTTCCTGACCTGGCAGATGGAGCAGTCGCTGCCCAAGGAGAAGATCCTCGAACTGTACCTGAACGTCATCGAGTGGGGTCCCAACATCTGGGGCCTGCGCGAGGCGGCGGGGCACTACTTCGCGAAGCGCCCGGCCGAACTGAGCCTTCTGGAGGCGGCCTACCTGGTGACCATCATTCCGAACCCCCGCATGTTCCACAAGCATGTCGAGGACGGCGCGGTGCCGCCGTCGTTCGAGCGGCGCGTGAAGTGGCTGATCGAGGAGATGGAACGCCGGAAGCAGATCGGCGGCGAACTGGTTGCGGCGGCCCTCGAGCAGCACCTCCGCTTCGCCGCGATCCAGCCGCCGGTCGATGGCGACGCGGCAGCCGGAAACGATCCGCCGGACGAGGAGTTCGGGGGGGAGTGACTTCCGCTACAGGCGATCCAGGGACTCCTGGATCTTCCGCGAATCACCGACACCCTCCAGGAACTGGACGGACAGGAGCGCCGAGGCCCGCCCGAGGACCGCCGGGGCGGCCATGCCGGGCTGCCAGAAGCGCAGTTCGCGCGTGGGCCCGTTCCCGCGACGTCCTGCGGCGGACTCCCAGGGCGACGCGGCGCGGTCGTTGCGGTCGGACCCCATCAGCATCACCGCGGCACCATCGGGGCCGGCCAGGCGCCAGTCGGCGACGGGCCCGGCGTTCACGGTGTTCGACAGGCGCAGCACGCCGTCCTTGCCGGGCCCGGGCGCCTCCGGCGGACGAGGGCCCTCGGGCGCGGGACCGGGAATGCGCGCGATTCGGAATTCGCCGGCGCAGGATTCCACGTCGTGGGCCAACCCGACCACCCAGGCCGGCTCGCCGCCCCGCCCCTCGACCGCGGCGACCCCGGCGGGTCGGCGGGTGCAGGTCGTTTCACGGGCATTCCCGAGGATCTCGGCTGCCAGGTCGTGCCCGGCAAACCGTGACGACGCATCGTCCAGGTGCCCGTTCGCGAGGTCCACCACCAGCAGGTGCCGCGAGGCGTAGGGGTGCGCGCCCCCCAGGAACCCATCGATCGCCGCGACGTACGCGACCTTCCCGCCCCACATGCCGGCGGCAGTCAGGGATTCCCGGTGGTAGAACGTGCCGGCCATGTCGGGATCGGCCTTCCCGGCCGCGATCAGGTCCGGCCGATCCGCGGCTTCGGGCAGCGGCACGTCGATGTCCTTTCCGTCGATCCGGAAGGACAACCGGACGAAACGGGATTCGGGCGAACCGGTCGCCGCCCGTGCGGTCTCGGTGAGCACCCGCGCCACGCAGGCGCCGCCATCGGCCTTCACCAGCACCAGTCCCGGCACCTTCCGCACCGCCAGGTCCGGACCGCCGGGTCGAGCCGAAACCAGGAACGACCCCTCCGGCGTGCGAACCACGGCGACGGGACGTGGCGGCGCGGCCTCGGGAGCGGCCGGTGGCGAGGGTTCCGCGACGGCCTTCCCCGTGCCGGATGGTTCCCCGGGGACCGGCGTTCCAGGTGAGGAAGCGCGCGACGTCGAAGGTGCCTTGCCGGGCGTCGGAGGATACGGCACCTTCTCGCCACACGCGGTCGCGAACACGACCAGCGCCAGCGACAACGCCGACGGAAGCGTGAACAGGCGCGCCCGGGTCATCGTCCCACCTCCGATCGCGGTGCGCCCGGGCCTTCCTGGCCGGTCGGGTTCGCCAGCATCGCCGCCCGGACAATGGCGCGCGTCAGTGCTTCCCGTCCGGCGATTCCCACCGCGTGAGGCTCGGCCGGGACCTCGCCCGTCGCCGCGAGGAACAGGGTGTCGCCGTCCATGGCCGACCAGGCGGGCCTCAGGCAGATCGGCATGGCCTGCGCGGCCAGCCAGGCGGCGCGCGTGCATCGCTCGCGGTCCAGCGCGCCGTTCGTCACCACGACGCCGATCGTGGTGTTGGACGGGGACGAAACGAACCGGGACAGGGCCCCGGCGAGAATGGCCTCCTCGGTGTCCGCGAACCCGCCCAGCCCGTCGTGGGGCCCCGCCACGAACCGGCCGGTCCGCGGGTCGATGATGCCGCCGAAGGCGTTGACGACAGCCAGCGCGGATACCACCAGTCCCCCGTCCAGGCGGACCGAGGCCACCGCCAGGCCGCCCCACGATGCGCGATCGACCCCCAGGATCTTGCCGACGGTGGCCGACGAGGCCGCACCGACGCGCCCCTCCGTCACGTCGCCCACCCGGGCCGCCGCCAGCGCGGCGGCACCCATCGCAGCGTCGGGCCGAACCATCGGGTCGCCCACGACCAGGTCGAACAGGGCGGCCGCAGGCACCGCGGGGACACGCATCCGGCCCACGGCGGTCCCGCGTCCCATCGCCTCCAGGCCGGCCAGCACCCCGCCCGACGCGTCCAGGCCGTAGGCGCTTCCGCCCGCGACCAGGAAGGCGTCCGCCACCGACACCGAGTGCCCGGGTACGAGGCCCGCCACCTGGCGCAGCGACGAGGCGCCCCCGCCGACGTGGACCGCGTAGGGGCAGGCACGAGGCAGGAACACCACCGTGCACCCCGTCGATCCGGTGGCATGGGCGGCATGCCCCACCGCGACGCCGGGGCAGTCGAAGGAACCTTCATCGACAGGTACACGGGCAGGCGTGGTGTCGTTCATGGACCGCAGGATACCCTCAGAACCCGGCTTCGGCCAGTTCGCGGAACAGGCGCCGGATCGTGTCGTCGGGATGGGTCGGAAGCACGGGCATCAGGCGCGCATACAGGTCGCCGCGATGGCCGCCGGTCCCGGGTGCACCCAGGCCCTGCAGCCGCAGCGTGGCGCCGGGCTGCGTGCCCTCGGCCACCTTGACCCGCTTCGGCCCGGACAGCGTGGGCACCTCGACCTTCCCGCCCAGGACGAGGACCGACAGCGGCACCTTCACCTCGCAACGGAGGTCGTGGCCGTCCCGGCTGAACACCGCGTCGTCCTCCACGATGATGCGCAGGTACAGGTCGCCGCGGTCGCCCCCGTAAGGCGATGCGGCCCCCTTGCCCCGCAGGCGGAGGGTCTTGCCGGTCGATACGCCGGCGGGCACCTTGACGTTGACCTTTTCGAAACCGCCCGCGGGCGACGGTACCTGCACGATCCGTTCGCCGCCCTCGATGGATTCGTAGAACGAGATGCGCAGGTCGGTCCGGGTGTCGTCGCCCTTCGGGGCCGGGCCCTGCCCGCCTGCGCCCCCCAACGGGTCGGCCCATTGGGCGCGCGCCCGCTGGCCCCGTCCACCGCCGCCTCCGCGACCGCCGAACAGCGACTCGAACAGGTCTCCCCCGCCTCCGACCCCCATGTCATGGAAGATCGACTGGAAGTCGAACCCGCGGAAGATGTCCTCCTGCGAGTAGCGCTGGCCGAACCCCTCTGCGCCGAACGAGTCGTACTGCTTCCGTTTTTCGGCGTCGGACAGGACCGCGTACGCCTCGTTGATTTCCTTGAAGCGCTCCTCCGAGGCCTTGTCGCCCGGATTCCGATCCGGGTGGTACTTCATCGCCAACTTGCGGTACACCTTCCGGATTTCGTCCGCCGAATCCGAGCGTTGTACACCGAGGATCGTGTAGTAGTCCTTCCCGCGCATGGCTGCTCCCACCCGGCACCTAGGCCGTGCGCATTATGGGATCGTTCGGCCCGGAACGGAAGGGCCGGTTGGGCTTTCCCGCCCCTCCGGTTGACACCCAAGCCCCCCCCGTGATACCGCTTCGGGCCATGGATGCGAACCGAATCGTTCTCCGCGTCATTGCTTCACCGCGCTTCGTCGGCGTGGTCGTCCTGGCATTCGCCGCCGTCTGCATGGCCGCGCTGGACGTGCCCCAGGGCCTGCCCGACCCGGTCGTCCTGGAATCGTGGTCGCACGGCATCGGCCCGTTCATCACGCTCCTCGGGCTGAACCACCTGGGCCGAGGGCTGCTGCCCTGGGCCCTGCTCGGGGCCCTCGCCTCCCATGCGATCGCAGCGCGCCTGCTGACGCCCGCCGCACCTTCGAAGGGGGATCGGTGGACGATCTCCGCCTGCGTCCTGCTGGTCGTGGCGGCCGTCGCGTTCGGGGCCAGCGGGTTCCTCCGGGCGCCCCTGGACATCCACGATTCGACCCGCCTCACCATCGAGCCCGTCCTCGGTGCAGCGCCCGGCGGCCGGCAGGTGATCGAGGAAGGTGCGACCTACCAGCTTCCCGCCCCCACCGGGCCCCGGGTCGTCGCGTTCGGCGTGAACTCCCTGGGTCCCTGGGCCGCCGAGCGTCGTTCGGATGGCGCCGTGGTCGCACACCTGCCCGTGGACGAGGCCGGCGCGGCATCCGGTGGCGTTTCGTTCCGGGTGGACGCCCGTCGCCCCCTCGCCGTTCCGATCGACTCGCTCGGCGGCTTCACGCTGCCGATGGCCGTTCCTGCCGCCGCGTCCCTGCTGGCCGCACTGGCGGCCGCGGCACTGCTGATCCTGGCGGCGCTGAAGGGCAGCGCGCTAGGTGACGCCGACCGCGCCAGCGCCCTGACATGGCTGGCGGTCGCGATCCTCGGGATCCTGGTCAACCCGCTGGCCGGCCCCGGCCGGGCCGAGGTCCCGGTCGGAGCGGGCGCCCTGGGCGCTCCGGTCCTGAACGCCGTGCTGGCCCGGACGTCGTTCGACGTGGCGGCGTGGGTCGGTTCGTTCCCGGCCATGACGGTGCTGGCACCCTTGCATGTCGTGCTGGCTGCCACAGCGCTGGCGCTGGCGCTGGTCCTTCTGGTCCGCGCCTCGGCGCCCCGCGCCGTCGGAACGGCACGCATCGCCGGGATGGTCGCGGGTGGTCTGGCACTCGCGGCGGGCGCGATGCTGCTGGGTTACTCGCTGGGACGGATCCCGCTGCCCGACACCTTCGCAGACCTGTCGGCCCGGTTCGCACGCGACGTCCTCCCGCGCCTTCCCGCCTCGCTGACGGTGCTGGAGGCCGCGCCCACGCATGACAGCCCCTACGCCCTCCCGCTGTCCTGGGGTCTTCTGGCATCGGTGGGACCGCTGGCGGCCGGCCTGGCGCTGTTCGCCTCGCTGGCACGCAAGGCCCCCGGCAAGGCCTTCCCGTTCCAGCCGCTCGCCGTCGTGCTCGCCGCGGTGGCCCTGCTGCGGGCGGCATCCTTCACGTTCGCCCCCGGCCTCGTCGATGCGCCGCCTGCGGCCGTTCCCGTGGCCGTTGCCTCGGCGCTGTTGGCAGCGTTCGCGGTCGTGGCCGCCCGGCTGCATCCCGATCGGCAGTCTGCCGCCCTCGCACCGGCCCTGGTGGCGGCCGCGCTTCAACTGGCGCTGGTCGCCTGACCCCGGACGCGATATCGTTCGTTCATCCGCAGTTCCGGAGGACGATACGCGCGCCATCGTGATCCGCCGGCACGGCAACCCCGACTCCATGACCGTCACCCTGGAACCGGACCCGCTCCCCCTTCCGGGGCATGTGCGGATTCGCGTGCGGGCCTGCGCACTGAACCACCTGGACACCTGGGTACGCCGGGGCATCCCGGGCCACCACTTTCCGCTGCCCCTGATCCCGGGGTCGGATGTCTCGGGCGTCATCGACCTGTCCGACAGCCCGGATCTGCCGATCGGCACCGAGGTGGTGGCGGCGCCGTTCGTGTCCTGCGGCCAATGCGCCGCCTGCCGCGCGGGCAACGACGTCGGCTGCCCGTCCTACGCCATCCTGGGCGAAAACATCAACGGCGGTTGTGCCGAATACGTGTGCGTGCCGGCCACTCACGTACTGCGCAAGCCGCCGAACCTGACGTTTCCGGAGGCCGCGTCGCTGCTCCTGGCGCCCCTGACGGCGTACCACATGCTTCATGCCCGGGCCCGGGTCATGGCCGGCGAAACCGTCCTGGTGACCGCCGCAGCGGGCGGCGTGGGCACCGCGGCGGTGCAACTGGCTTCCCGGGCCGGCGCCCGCGTCATCGCGCTGGTGGGCGCGGACACGAAGCGGGAGGCCGTGCTCGCGCTGGGGGCCTCCGAGGTGGTGGTGCTCCCGCGCGACGGCGATCCATCGGCCGTCCTGAAGGAGGCCCTGGGCAAGCCCGCCTTCGACGTGATCATCGATTCGGTCGGGGACCGGACCTTCGAGGCGTCGGTCCGCTTCCTGAAGCGCTTCGGCCGACTGGTCACCTGCGGGGCCACCGCGGGTGCTGCGCCCACCCTCGATCTGCGTCGCGTCTTTTTCCTGTCGCTGTCGATCCTCGGCTCCACGATGGGCAGCCTCCCCGAACTGGCCGACGTGCTCGCGATGGCCGCCGCAGGCCGGTTGAAGCCCGTCGTGCACTCGGTCCTCCCCCTCGCCGAACTGCCCACCGCCCACCGGATCCTCGAGGCCCGCGAGGTGATCGGGAAGGTCATCGTCGAACCTTGACCGCATCCCGCCGCGCCCTCCCGCGACGTTTCCTCGGCATCCGGCGCGCCGTTTTCCTATAATGCACACGAACGGTTGCCTTGGGGGCCCGGGGGGACGGATGCGCTGGATCGGCCCGGCAATGCTGACGCTGATGCTCGCTTCCTGCGAGGGGGGCGGGGCCTCGTCCGCAGACCTCGCGGCACTCGGCGATGTCGCCAGCACCGACGTCCCGATGCTGCAGGACGCCGTGCTGCTGGAGGCCGGCGGCGCGGACCTCCAGGACCGGGATCTCTTGAGCGCCGATATCTCCAAGGCCGACACGTTCGCGGATCTCGTCATGAACGACATGGTCGCGCCCGGCGACCCTGGGCCTGCCTGGGACGTCCCCGCGGCCGACTCCCTGGAACCCTCCGACGTCGAGGGCGACGTGACCTTCCTCCCCGATGCCCCCCGGGACCGGGACGCGACCGTCGGTTCTCCCTGCGGCGGGCCCGAGTCCCAGCCCTGCCCGCCGGGCTCCACGTGCGTCAACGCCCCCGATGGGCATGCGTACTGCACCCCCATCGACGAATGCTCGGGAGAGGGCGCGATCGACCTCAAGGACCTGCTGATTCTCCTGGTTCAGGGGCAAGGCTCGATTCCCGTGAAGGTGCTGGCGATGCCGTGGCCGGGCGAGCCAGCCTGCGGCCCGGTCACGTGCGGCAAGGACAATCCCTGCTGCAACAAGTGCCGCGCCTCGTTGTTCATCGGGGATGCCTCCGCCGCCTCGCCCATCGTGCTCAACGGGAAGGGCATGCCCATCGGCTGCGAGGGGAACGACTGCAACTACCTCGATGCGTGCAGTCCCCTTCTTCCCAAGACCTGGTACTGGGTCTGGGGGCGCGTCGCCATCATCGGAGGCAGCCCACAGTTCACCGTGGACGGCTTCTGCCCCGCGGACGTCCCGCCCGCATACCGCTGACGGAGGCCCATGGATCGGCCTACCCCGGGTTCCCCGACAGCAGTTTCCCCCGTCCCGATCGCGCTGGTCACGGGCGGAGCGAAGCGCGTCGGCCGCGCGATCGTGCTGGAACTGGCGCGGGCGGGTCACGACATCGCGATCCATCACCGCTCCTCGCCGGGGGAAGCCGAGACCCTCGCCGCCGAGGTCCTGGCCCTGGGGCGCCGGGCCGCCGTGTTCCGCGCCGACCTGACGGTGGCCGCCGAGGTCGCCGCCTTGTTCCACGCGGTGGACGAGGCCTTCGGACGGCTGGACGTGCTGGTGAACTGCGCCGCGGTCTTCCGGCGCACGCCGGTTCAAACCCTGACCGAGGCGGACTTCGACTTCCACGTGGGCGCGAACCTGAAGGCGCCGTACCTGTGCTGCCTGGAAGCCGCCCCTCGGATGCAGGCGGCCGGGTGCGGCCGCATCGTCAACATCACGGACGTGGCCGCCGAGCGCCCGTTCAAGAGCCACGTTCCCTACTGCGTGTCGAAGGCCGGCCTTGTGATGCTGACCCGTTCGCTGGCGAAGGCGCTGGCCCCGGCCATCACGGTCAACGCCGTGTCGCCCGGCACGGTCCTGTTCCGCGACGACGAATCGCAAGAGGATCGGCGACGCGTCATCGCCCGCATCCCGCAGGGGCGCATCGGCACGCCGGAGGACATCGCCCGGACGGTGCGCTTCCTGGTCGAATCCCCCCACGTGACCGGCGTGATCCTGGCGGTGGATGGGGGTCGATCGCTGGATTGACGCTGGGTGGGCCCGAGGCGACTCCGTCTACGGCGCGATCGGGATCGCGCCTCCGCCTCCGTGCTCGGGCCAGCTACAGAAGCTCCCCGCTCGGCCGGGGGGACTCGCGGTGCAGGTGCTGCACGGCACGCGCCGTGGCGACGCGCCCCTGGGGCGTCCGCTGGATGAACC
>CAIOFV010000111.1 GCA_903857665.1 uncultured Myxococcales bacterium | reverse complement strand
AGGCGACCGCTCCGGTCCGGCCGTCCCGCAGGCCCAGGCGGCGCCCCCTCAAGCGCAGCCACGCGGCGAGGGTGCGCATGAAGATGCGCAGCGCGAGTTCACCTGCATTATTGCGAAGGCTTCTCATCACCGTCCAGTGTCGCAACATAACTGCCTTGTTTTGTTCGTGTTTCAGCCGGCATGTCACTTCGCCGAGTCCGTGCCGACGTCGAACCTGCCCTCGATCCGCCGGTCCGGGACCAGCCACATCAGCGCCACCGCGACGTACAAACAATGGGAAAGACCCGCGTGGACGAATGCCAGGGGGATGGCCAGGGCGTAGCACAGCACCGATACCTTTCCCTTCCGATCTCCGCCGATGGCGGCGGCCAGGCGCGACCGCGGCCCGTGCAGCGCGATGATCTGGCGCGCCAGGATCGTGTACGCGATCGCCGCCAGGAGCAGCACGACGCCGTACGCGGCGGACGGCACAGGCTGGAAGCTGTTTTCGCCCATCCAGGCGGTCGTGAACGGGATCAGCGACAGCCAGAACAGAAGGTGGAGGTTCGCCCAAAGGATGCGCCCGTTCACACGATCGGCGGCGTGAAGCATGTGATGGTGGTTGTTCCAGTAGATCCCCAGGAACACGAAACTGAGCACGTACGACAGCAACTTCGGCAGCAGGGGCCCGAGGTCGTCCAGGCCGGCCCCTTCCGGCGCGTGCAGTTCCAGGACCATGATGGTGATGAGGATCGCGATCACGCCGTCGCTGAAGGCTTCCAACCGTCCCTTGGTCACGTCCCACCCCCGTCGCAGGGCCTCGAACGGAACCATTGCGACGGGCGGGGGAACCTGCAAGGCCCGCGGACCCCCAGAAAGACCGACACGATTCGGCCTCTTGCTTCATCCCGGATACTTCTTATCTTGGTTTCAGAACACCGGGGGCGGAACCCTCCCGGCGCACCTTGGGAGGAATCCATGAACCACCGTTCGTTCCGGATGCTGACGACCGCCGCCCTGACGCTGGCCGCGTCCAGCGCAACCGCGCATGCCGTGTTGACGTCGCCCGAACCCCGGATGACGGGCATGGAGGGCTCCAGCCTGAAGGCGCGCCCCTGCGGACAGGGGATCGACGAGGTCCGTTCCGCCACCGTGACCACCTTCCAGGCCGGGCAGACCATCACCCTGGGATGGCAGGAAACGATCCCCCACCCCGGGTACTTCCGGATCAGCTTCGACCCCGACGGGCAGCACTTCGTGGACCCGCCCACCCCCCGGGCCACGGGCTACTCGGATACCGTGCTGGCCGACGTGATCTATCCGTCCACGCCCGCCGAGGCGCAACTGCGCTGGGGCACGGACAACGTCTATTCCTTCCAGGTCACGCTGCCCGACACACCCTGTGACCGTTGCACCCTGCAGTTGATCGAGTTCATGGAGGACAAACTGCAGGACGGCAATCCCGACAACGACATCTACTACTCGTGCGCGGACCTGATCCTGGTGGCGGCACCGGCGGACGAGGGCGCACCCGATGCCTCGCCGGATGCCGCTCCGGATGCCGCATCGGATCTCGGATCGGGAACGCCCGACGCGGTGCCGGGCCCGGGCGGCACGTGCCAGGCCCAGGGCGCCGGGACGCCGGTCTCCTTCCTGCCGATGCTGCTGGCCTTCGGGATCCTGGCGACCTTCCGCAGACGCCTGAGCGGCTCTCGTCGGCACCGAACCTGATGGAACCCGGGAATGCGAAGCCGGTGCCGGTCGTGGACTTCGACCCTTCCCGGCTGCAGCCTGGGCCGTCTTCACCCCCGCCGCCTTGCGGCCCCCGCGTATTTCTGATGTTATCAGTCCGATATCAAACCCTGGGGGCACCCATGAAACGGAACCTGACGGATCTGCCGGGATTCCTCTTGGCGACCATCCTGGGCGCATCGCTGATCGCCTGCAGCAGCGGGACCGGCGCGTCCGATCCGGGAACGGACGGGGTTCTTCCCGATGTTCCGACGGACCTGCAGGGCGACGTTCCCGCGGATGTCCCGGCCGATGTCGAAGACATCCCCACCGCGGATGCGCCCGACGCCGACCCGGGACCCGGCGAGCCCTGCCTGGGATCGATCGCGGAAGGCAAGGTGGTCCAGATGCCCGGCCTGGCGGCGAACGTCGATGTGGTTCGCGACAAGTGGGGAATTCCCCACATCTTCGCCACCACCGAGGCGGACGCCTTCCGCGCCCAGGGCTTCATCACCGGAATGGACCGGGCCGCGGCCATCCAGGCCATGCGACTGATCCTGCAGGGGAAGTTTGCTGCCGCGCCCGGCGGCGGTCCCGGCCAACTGTCCAGCGACGCCTACATGCGCCTGCTGGACATGTACGGCGTGGCCGCAAAGATGTGGACGGCCTTGCAGACATCGGACCCGGACGTGGCCGCCCTGATGCAGGCCTATGCCGACGGCGTCAGCGATTACATCCAGGCCGTGAAGGACAAGAAGGTCGCGGGCCCGGTGGAGTGGACATACCTGGGGCCCTGGGAGCCCTGGACGCCCCTGGACTCCCTGGCGATGGGACGCCTGCAGTCCTGGGACCTGTCCTTCGACGGGATCATCACCGAGGTCGAGATGGCGGGCCTGATGAGCGCGCTGCAGGACAAGGTCGGCGGGACCGCGAACCAGGGGCTGATGGGGGACGCCTTCCGATTCCAGCCCGCCGGGCCCGACACGGTCCTGCCGCCTCCTGTGGACGGCAAGAAGGCCCAGTCGATCGCGTTCCCGGCCGGGGTGCAGCGCCTGCAGGCCTCCTACTTCCAGGGGCTCGCGAACACGCTGCGCCAGCCCCGGATCCAGCCCGGCGTGACGCTGGGCGCGGGCAGCAACAACTGGGCGATCGCGCCCGCCCACACCGCCGACGGTCTGGCGATCCTGGCCAACGACCCGCACCTGTCCCTGCGGAACCCGGCGGTCTTCCACCTCGTGCACATGGACACCACCCGCGCGGGCGGCACGCTGTCCATCGCCGGCGCGTCCTTCCCGGGCATCCCCGGCGTCATCCTGGGCCACAACGCCTACGCGGCCTGGGCCGGCACCGTGGTCTACTACGACGTCACGGACGTGTACGTCGAAACGTTCGTCCCCGGAAACCCCGCGAAGGTCCAGTTCAACGGCGGCGAGGTCGCCCTGACCTCCCGTCCTGAAGTCTTCACGTATGCCAGGCCCGCCGGGGGCTGCGCGTCGGCCTTCGACAGTTTCGTCAATGCGCTGGATCCGCAGGTGGTCGAAAACGGGAACGTCTGCGAGGTCACGCTGACCCTGCAATACGTGCCCCATCACGGGCCGATCATTCCCGGCTCGAAGACGACGGACGCCGACGGCAACGACATCGCCCTGACCTGGCGCTGGACCGGTTTCGAACCGTCGGAGGATATCGCGGCCGTTGCCGGCCTGTGGCGCATGAAGACGCCCGAAGAGTTCCTTGCCACCATCTCGCGGTTCGGCGTCGGCGCCCAGAACTGGCTGTACGCCGACGTCAACGGGCACATCGCCTGGGCGCCGTTCGCGAAGGTGCCGATCCGCAAGCACCTGGCCGCCGGGGCGAAGACGCCCGTGCCGTGGCTCCCCATGCCGGGCGACGGTTCGTGCGAGTGGACCGGCTACGTGCCGGTCGCGCAGTTGCCGCAGGCCCTGGACCCGGCCGGCGGCGTCATCCTGACGGCCAACAACGACCCGACCGGCCTGAGTCTGGACGGCGACCCGCTGAACGACGGTGCGAACTACCTGGCCCCGACCTTCGACCTGGGCTTCCGGGCGACCCGTGCGCGGGAACTGCTGAACGCCCTGGTCGTTCGGGGCGACCTTACCGTCGCGGACATGCAGGCGGTCCAGGCGGACCACCAGTCACCCCTGGGGCGGCACATGACGCCGGGGCTGCTGACATCGATCCAGGCGGCCCTGGATGCCCGGGACGCCGTGGCGGGGGCGGATCCGGCACTGGCGGTCTATGCCACGCCGGCCGTGGACGCGGCGGCAGTCTACCTTCGGAGTTGGACCTTCGATGCCGCGTCGGGCGTGGACGTGGGGAGCGGCGTCACCGAGGCACAGAAGAAGGACGCCGTGGCCACCTCGATCTTCAACGCGTGGCTGGTGTTCCTGGAGGAGGCCCTCTTCCCGAACAAGGGGCTCGCCGGGCTGCCGGACCAGTTCAAGGCGAAACTGCTGACCGTGTTGTTCGAGGCCCCGGAAACGCTGGTGACCTGGCGTGCCGATCTGCAGGACAGCGTCATGTGGGATGACCTGTCGACCCCCGGCACGGTCGAGACCCGCAACCCCGTCGTCCTGAAGGCCCTGGTGGACGCGCTGGCGTGGCTGGCGGATCCGGCCCACGTGGGCCCGGCGCAGCAGGGCGGGTTCGGCACGGACGACATGACGAAATGGACCTGGGGTTCCCTGCACACCATCACGCTGCGAAACGCCCTGGGCAGCGAGGCGAACATCCCTGCCGGTTCGGTCTGGCCGAACGGATTCCCCCGCCCCGGCGACAATTTCGTGGTGGACGCCGCCAACCCGGGCCTGTCGAACCTGGACTTCACGTATGCCAACGGCCCGTCCCAGCGCCCCGTGTACCACATGGACGCCGCGGCCGGGATCCCCAACCAGAATGCGCTGCCGGGCGGCGAGAACGGGTCCTTCCCCAACCCGCACTACCGCGACGAGTTCGAACTGTGGGCCCGGAACCAGACCCACGCCGTCCACTCGACCGTGACGCCGCTGATTCCCGACGCCGAGTCCTGCCTGCGCCTGGCGAAGCCCTGAGAAGGACGCGTCACACGGACGACGCCTTCGTCCGCGGCCGCCGCAATGCAGGCGACGGGTCGGGCACGCCGGCTGGCGTCCCCAGGCAAAGGCTCCGAACGTGGGCAAGAACCGCCGTCTTCCGGACCTCGATGCCCGCGTCCGAATAGGCCCCTGCCCCCAGGAAGCTCCCGGTCGAATCCAGGGTCGCGAAGTAGTAGAGGTGCAGGCCCACGATCGTCAGGGCCAGTTGCCGCGGGTCCTGCCGCAGAAACACCCCGGCCGTCATCCCGGCCGCAAGGAACCCGGCGGTGAACTCCAGGGTTTCCTGCACCGCCCGACCGCCTGCGCCTTCCAGGTAGGGCCCCCCATCGACCAGCTCCCGCAGGAGCAGGCGGGCAACCCCCGGACGTCGTCCCAGGGTGTCGACGATCCGGGAACCCAGGGCGTCCAGGGCACCCGGGTAGTCCGTCCGGGCGCCGGACGCCTCCCGGATCAAGTCCTGGAGGCCGACGACGACCTGGTCCAGGACCTCCTGGTACAGGCTGGCCTTGT
>CAIOFV010000110.1 GCA_903857665.1 uncultured Myxococcales bacterium | reverse complement strand
GGTCGGCGTATACCCAGGTCGCGCCTCCATCCAGCGAGAACCGCGCCGCGACGTCGAGGTAGCCGCCAACCGCTACCGTGAAGGAACCGGTGAACTCCAGCGACCCCAGGCCGGTCGCCGCCCCGACGGCGTCCGTGAATCGCCAGGACGGATCTTCCCACGGGTTGGTGCCGCGCAGGCCGAACCCGAACTGACCCAGGATGGCCGTCGGATCGGGCTGCGCGATGTCCGTCACGCCGGGAACGGTGACCTCGGCCTGGTACGCGGGCGACACATCGCCTTCCTCCATCGTCGCCAGGCCGAGCGGCCCCAACAGGGCGGCCGTCACGTTCGGGTCCTCGCTGCGAGCCACGTACCGGAACGCCAGGGGAAGGGAGGTCGAAATCAGGTCCGCCTGGACCCGGAAGCCCACGAAGCCCTGGGCGTGGGGCGGCATGGTGACCTCGATGGTTCCCGCCGCCGTCAATGCGAACGCTGTGTCGATCTCATCGACGAACACCTTCGTGGCGAGGCTGAGGTATGGCCCCGTCAGCGTCACCACCGTCCCCCCGGTCGCAGGGCCGGTGGTCGGGTCCACCGAGCCCAGGCCGAAGCTGCACTTGGGGTCCGCCGCGTCCGTCAGCCCGTCGCAATCGTTGTCGATGCCGTCGGAGCAGGTGGGCGAACCTCGCGGCCCCTCCAGCGTGTCCGCACGCCTCGCGTACACGCACGCCTTCAGCGTTTCGTTGCACGAATCGTCCGTGCAGATGCTGTGGTCATTGCATGCCGGCGGCGTCCCGGCCACGCAGCCTTCGGCCTTCGTCGGGTCGCAGGATTCCACGCCGTTGCAGAACAGGCCGTCATCGCAGGCCTTCGGCGCTCCCGAACGGCAGACGCCTCCGGCGCACTGGTCGCCCACTGTGCAGGGATTGCCGTCGTCGCAGGGATCGCTGTTCGGAACACGCACGCATCCCAGCGTCGTGTCGCAATTCGCCTTGACGCAGGGGTTGCCGTCGTCGCAATCCCTGTCGAGGGTACTGGTGCAGGCCCCGTCCTTGCATTCCGCCGTCACGATGCACTGGTTCGCGGCCGCGCACGCTTCGCCCGTGTGGGCAGGCATCGGCGAGCACACACCGGTGGCAGGGGCGCACTGGTTCGTCATGCAGAAGGTGTTGCCGACCGTGTCGCACTTGACGATCGTGGAAACCTTCACCTTGCACGTGAAGGGGAACTGGACCCGGTCGCAGGCCAGCGTACCGTTGCAAAGGTCGCCGTCTTCCCGCAGCGCGCAGTCCGCGTCCTTCAAGCACTCGCAGATCGAGGTGCCCGCGACGCACGCTCCGCCCGCGCACTTGTCGCCCGTGGTGCAGGCGTCGCCATCGTCGCAATTCGTTTCGTCCGGCCAATCGACGACCTCGCAGGTGCCGCCGTTGGCGTCCGTGTTGCACGAGCACTTCTGGCACGGCCCCAAGTCCTTGCACGTCGCGGCGCACTGGGCATCGACGTTGGCCTTCGTGCATTCTGCCCCGGAGACTTCCTCGGTCAGGGCGTCCAGAGCGTCGGGGGCATCGACGGAAACCTCGGGGACGTCGGAAAGGGAATCCAGCGGCGCGTCAGTCGGCACCTCCGATACGTCCGCCAGATCCCGAACGTCCCGAACGCCATCGTCGGTGCCGCTTCCACCGCCTCCGCAGGCCATCGCCCACGCCATCGCAATCGCGAGGACCGACTGGTTCAACCGTGCCGTCGCGCGCATCCCGACCTCCAACCCCCGGAACGGGGTCAGGATACCTTGTTCGCGCGAGCATTGGCAAGGAAGGATGGCCGCGGAAACTCTGGCGGCCGTAGCGCGTCAGGCTGCTTCAGTGGTAGAGGAGGAGCGTCAGGAAGTAGTCCACGACCAGGATCAGGATGGACGACAGGACGACGCTCTGTGTGGTCGCCAGGCCCACACCCCGGGCACCCCCGGACGCATTGAGCCCCTTGTAGCACCCGACCAGCGTCAGGAGCAGCCCGAAGACCGACGCCTTGATCAGGCCTGAAACCACGTCCCACGAGTCGGCATACATCCGGATCTTGTCCAGGAACATGCCGCCATCGACGCCCATCAGGTTCACGCTGACGTAGTAAGCGCCCCCGATGCCCACCAGGTCGCAGAACCCCGTCAGGATCGGGAGCATCACGATCCCGGCGACGATGCGCGGCGTCACCAGGTACTGCACCGGGTTCACCGCCATGGTGTACAGGGCGTCCACCTGCTCCGTGACGCGCATGGTCCCCAGCTCGGTCGCGATGGCCGATCCCACGCGGGCCGTGACCATCAGCGACGTCAGCACGGGCGCCAGCTCGCGCATCAGGGCCAGCGAAACCACGGAGCCGACCAGCGTTTCCGCGTTGAACAGGCGGAAGGTGTGGATGGTCTGGACCGCGAAGACCATGCCCGTGAACAGGCCGGTCAGGATCACGATGAACAGCGATCCGGCGCCGATGAACTCCATGGACTGGAAGAACAGCCGCCAGCGGAACGGCGGCCGGAACAGCCACAGAAGGGCCTCCCACAGGAGGATCAGGGCCGAGCCGAGGCCCTCCATCAGGCCCAGCACCTGTCCCAGCACGTTCGTGGCGAGCCGTCGCATCATCGCGCGGCATTGTACCATGCACGCCGGGACCGGCCTCGTCCCCGTCACCTCACAACGGCAGTTGACGCCTTCCCCGGCTTCGGTTAAATTACGCCGCCCTTGTCCTGGGAGGATGAACCATGGCGAAGTGCGTGATTACCGGCAAGCGCCGGATCCCCGCGATGAACGTGTCGCATGCGAACAATCGCACCAAGCGCTGGCAGCACCCGAACGTGCAGTCCAAGCGGATCTGGGTCGAGGAGCTCGGGCGTTTCGTCCGCCTCTCGCTTTCGACGCGGGCCATCCGTACAATCACGAAGCTCGGGTTGGTGGCCTACGCCCGCAAGCGTGGCCTCGATCTCGCCTCGATCGTGGACTAGACCGCGTCCGGGACGGGTCGTGACTCTCGCGGGCGGCCTGCCGTTCCGATACTCGGGCCGCCTGTCCGCCCTCGTGCGGGTTGCGGCCGGAAAGGAGCCCTACGTCCTCCCCGTCGTCCCTTCGAACGCGCCAGGATGCGCCTTCGCCGTCGCGCGCCAGCGGCCTGGATATCCGCGCCCTTCTGGCCCGCAACCCCTTCGTGGCCGCGCCGCTTGACAGCTACTCGGACTACCCCTGGCGAACCATGTGCCGCGAAAACGGGGCGGGCCTCTGCTTTTCCGAAATGATCCCGGCCATCGCGTTGACCTTCGGGGCGACCGACGCCCGTCGCCGCGTGAAGTGCCGGCCCGACGATCACCCGATCGCGGTGCAGATCGAGGGCAGCAAGCCCGAGGTGATGGCCCAGGGAGCCGCCATGGCCGAAGAGGCCGGCGCGGACATCGTGGACGTGAACGCCGGCTGCCCCTCGCGAAAGGTGACCAACGGCGGCGCCGGGTCCGCCCTCCTGTCCGACCTGATGCTGCTCGAACGCATCCTGAAGGAAGTGAAGGCCGCGGTCTCGTGCCCGGTGACCCTCAAGGTGCGGTCGGGCCCCACCACCGGCCACATCGTGCTGGAGGAGATCGCGCAGATCGCGACGGACTGCGGCATCGCCGCGTTGACGCTGCATCCGCGGACGCGGACCCAGGGCTTCCGGGGGTCCTCGGACTGGAACCACATCACGAAACTGAAGTCGCTGGTATCCATCCCGGTCATCGGCAACGGCGACGTCCTCACGGCGGCCGACGGGATCCGGATGATGGCGACGACCGGGTGCGACGGGGTCATGGTCGGCCGGGGCGCCATGGGCAACCCCTGGATATTCAGCGGCCTTCTGGCGGCCTGGAGGGGCGAGCCGGTGGTACCCGGGCGCGCGGTCGGGCAGGCGTGGCTGCGCACGGTGATGCGCCACTACGACCTCCTGTCCGAGGACCTCGGCGACGACGACCGGCTGGCCGCGAAGATGTTCCGCAAGCACCTCGCACGGTACGCGCGGGGGATGCGTGGGGCCGTCGCGCTGCGCCGGAACCTGGCCGAGGTCGGGTCCCGGGGGACGTTGATGGCCGCGATCCGGCAGGTGCTCGAGGACGAGGAGCGGCTGCCTCCGCTGGAAGGCCCCCAGCCCGACGACGATCTGCCGACGGAGGAGATGTGACACGCCTCCCGTCGCCGCTGGGCATCTACGGAATCCTGGACGCGGGGATCCTGGCGCCGGCCCGTCTGCCGGAGGCCGCGGCGGCCATGGCGGCCGAAGGCGTGAAGGTCTTCCAGGTGCGCGCGAAGGACCTTCCAGGCGGGGCGTTCGCGCGCCTGGTCCGCGCGGTGCGCGCTGCCCTCCCCTGCGATGCAGTGCTGCTGGTCAACGATCGGGCCGACGTGGCCCGGGTCACCGACGCCGACGGTGTGCACCTGGGCGACGAGGATCTGTCCGTCGCCGATGCGCGGCGAATCCTCGAGGACGGCGGGCGCGGGCCCCGGATCGCGGGGTTCTCGACCCACTCGGTCGGACAGGCGGAACGCGCGGCCGACGATGGGCCGGACTACATCGGCGTCGGGCCGATCTTCGCATCCACGACCAAGGTCACCGGACGCCCCGCCCTGGGCCTCGACGGCCTGCGGAAGGCCTGCGAGGCCACGAGCCTGCCGGTGGTGGCCATCGGCGGGATTACGCTGGCGGACGTGGCCGAGGCCCGCGCCGCCGGCGCTTCCGGGATCGCGATGATCGCGGACCTCCTGGTGGACGGCGAAGTCCAGGCCCGGACACGACGCGCGGTGGCTGCCTTCGCCGCCGCGGTGCCGGCCGGACAGGGAGGCTGAGGTGGGTGGCGTCCTGACCGTTCGCGACGTCCTCGGCAAGACGATCAAGTGGCTGGGCGAAAAGGGCTGCGAGTCCCCTCGCCTCGACACCGAGTTGCTGGCCGCCGAGGCCCTGGGGATCCGGCGCCTGGACCTCTACCTGTCCCCCGAGCGCCCCCTGACGCCGGTGGAAGCGGACCGCCTGCGCGACCTGGTGCGGCGGCGGGCGAAGGGTGAGCCGGTCGCGTACCTGCGCGGCCGTCGCGAGTTCCACGGCGTCGAGCTGATCGTGACCCCGGCGGTGCTGGTCCCCAGGCCCGAAACCGAAACGATCGTCGACGCGGCCCTCGAATGGCTGACGTCGGAGGCCCTGGACGCGCCCCAGGTGGTGGATGTCGGCACCGGTAGCGGGGCCATCGCCTGCGCGATCGCCGCAGCCTGCCCGGCTGCCCACGTGCTGGCCCTGGATATCTCGGAGGCCGCCCTGGAGGTCGCCGCGCGGAACATCGGGGCCCTGGGCCTGGGCGACCGCGTCCGGATCGACCGCTCGGACCTCCTCGCAGGGGTGCCGGCCGACGCGGGGCTGGACCTCGTGGTGTCCAATCCGCCCTACGTCGCCGAGGACGAGCGCAACCTGCTGGACACCTCGGCGCGGGACTTCGAGCCCGCACTGGCGCTGTTTTCGGGGCCCCTGGGCACCCTGCACACGTCGCGCCTGGCCGACGAGGCGTGGACGCGCCTGCGGCCGGGCGGCGCGCTGGTGATCGAAACGGGCACGCCTGCACAGACTGCGCGCGTCGAGGCCCTGCTGCGCAAGCGCTTCGGGGCCCTCGCCGTCGATCCCCTCCCGGACATCGGGCGAACGGTGCGGGGGTTCCTGGCCAGGAAGTCCCTTGAAGGAGTCGGTCCATGAGCGAAGAGCACCGGTGCGGCGTCGTAGCGATCGCGGGGCGCCCCAACGTGGGCAAGTCCACGCTGCTGAACAGGCTGCTGGGGGCGAAGATCGCGATCGTCACGCCGAAACCCCAGACGACGCGGGACTGCATCCTGGGCATCCTGACGGGCCCGGGGTCCCAGATCCTGTTCCAGGACATCCCCGGCATCCACCAGCCGCCGAAGCCGCTGAACCGCCGCATGATGGCCGTGGCGGATGCGGCCCTGGCCGACGCCGACGTGGTCCTGGTGATGACGGACGCCTCGAAGGCGGCCCACTGCCTGCAGGAAGACAAGCTGGTCCTGGACCGCGTGCGCGACGCGGGCAAGCCCACCGTGCTGGCGATCAACAAGATCGACCTGCTGGACAAGCCCTCGCTGCTGCCCTTGATGGAGGCCTACGGGATCCAGGCCGGTTTCGACACCATCATCCCGATCAGCGCGGTGACCGGTGACGGCCTGGACGAACTGGTGGCCGAGGTGGTCAAGCGCCTGCCCGTAGGTCCCGCGCTGTACCCCGAGGACGAACTCTCGGATCGGTCCCTTCGCTTCCTGGCCACGGAAATCGTGCGCGAGAAGCTGACCCTGAACACCCGGAAGGAAATCCCGTACTCGACCGCCGTGACCATCGACACCTTCACCGAGCCCGAGCCTCCGCTGGCCGTGACGATCGAGATGACCATCCACGTGGAGCGGTCCTCGCAGAAGGCCATCGTGATCGGCCGGGGCGGGTCGATGCTGAAGAAGATCGGGACCGAGGCGCGCATCGACCTGGAAGGGCTGATGGAACGCAAGGTCATGCTGAAACTGTTCGTCCGCGTGGACGAGGAATGGGCATCGTCGGACGCGGCGCTCAGGCGCCTCCTGGACGAGTGACGGGCGGGGCTTTTCCACCGGCAGGTCCGGCGCGTTCTGCTACAATACGCGCCAAACCGAGGCGAGGAACAGGGTGCGGGCAGTTGGTACCGGGCCGTTCACACGGGCCCACATCGCCTACATCACCGCACTGACGATGGTGTCGGCGGCATGGCTCGCGGCGCTGCTGATCGCCGAGCCCCGCCTGCTCCAGCACCCCATCCAGCACCACGTCGTGGCCTTCGGGACCTTCCTGCTCCTGGCCGTGGCCAGCCGCCTGATGGCCTTCTCGGTGGCCGGCACGGGCAGCTTCGGCCTCGACACCTCGATCTACGTGGCCACGCTGCTCACGCTCGGTGTCGGGCCGGCTGTCGTGATCGTGGTGGTCACGATGCTGCTCCGCGGCGTCGTGGACTGGGTGCGCCGCGCGCTTGCCGGGACCCACTGGCCGTGGCCGGTGTCGCTGGCCCGCATGCTCTTCAGCCCCCTGCTGACCGGGGCCATGATCTCGCTGCTGGGCCTCGTGGCCTCGCCCGAGGCCTTCGCCCTCCGGATGAAGTCCCAGGCCTTCCTGGCCGTGGCGCTGTTCGTGGGGACCAGCGCCGGGTTCGTCATCCCCCAGTTCTCCCTGGTCATCCTGTCGTACCGCCTCAACGGCATCCCGTGGCGGACCCTGGCCCGGGACGTCCTCTGGCCGGGGTTGCTGGCCGAGCTGGCGTTCGTTCCGATGGGCTTCGCGCTGGCGTTCTCGTACCGGGACCGGGACCCGCCCACGCTGGCCGCGGTCGGGGTGTCCTACGTCATCTTCGCGTACGTCTTCCGCCGCATGTGGCGCAGTTCGGAATCCCTCCGCGAGAAGGCGCGGGAACTGGAAGTGGTCGAAGAGGCCGGCCGCGCCGCCTCGTCCACGTTGGACATCGAGGAGATCGGCCGCCGGATCGGCGGCTCCCTGCTGGCCGCCATCGACCGGGCCCAGGGCGTCGTGCTGACCGTGGTGTCCAGCGAGGCCGGCGCCGGACGGCACCTGGTCCGCGCGGTGGACAGGCGCCACAAGCCCGGCGTCATCGCCGCCGTGCGCCGCTCCCTCGTTGCTGATCTCGGGGCCGCCCAGGAGCAGTTGCCGGACATCGATCCCCCCCCGACCGAAACCGCGTCCACGGGCCCGGTGGTCTCGATCGCGCTCACGGGCCCGGACGGCTCCCGCGCGCCCGGTTGGCTGTCGGTGGTCCTGCGCCCGGGAACCCGCCTGCGAGCGTCCGATGAAAGCCTCTGCGAGCGCCTCGCGCGGCAGGCCTCTATCTCGGTCGCCAACTGGCGCCTCTATACGATGGCTACCGAGGACGGGCTGACCGGCCTGTTCGTGCGGCGCTACGTCGAGGCCCGCGTGCGCGAGGAATTCGAACGCTCGTCGCGGTCGGGTGGGGCTTTCGGCCTCCTGATGATGGATGTCGACAACCTCAAGACGGTCAACGACCGCCACGGGCACGCCGCCGGGGACCGCCTTCTGCACGCCGTGGCGGCCGCGATCCGGGCGACCGTCCGGGGCATGGACGTGCCCGGCCGATGGGGTGGCGACGAGTTCGCGCTGCTGGTACCGGAAATGGGGCTGGAGGAAGGGACGGCGATGGCCCGCAGGATCGCCAACGAGGTCGGCCTGCGGTCGTTCCAGGTCGGAACCGCCATGGTGATCCCGTCGGTCAGCATCGGCGTCGCGGCCTACCCGGAGTGCTCGGCGACGGACCCGACAGCCCTGGTCGCCCTGGCGGACAAGGCCCTCTACATCGCCAAGGGGTCCGGTTCAAAGGGGCGGGTCGTCGCGGCCGAAGCCACCCGCCCGCCGTCTGCAGCGCGATCCGGTGGGTCGGACGCCCCCGGACTGGAACCCTCGAAGGAACGGATCGATGCATCGGAAACGTGAGGCCGTTTCAGGACCGGGCGATCAGGTTGCGAACGCGCTGGCCCTGGATGCACTTGAAGCAGGTGGACTCCTTGAACGAGAAGGCATTCGCTTCCACGAAGGAGTCGAGACACTTCTGTACGTTGACCTCGGAGCGCAGGTTCTTGCAGAAGAATGGGGCGTCGAGTCGGACTTGCGCTTTCTGGGGCATCGGAAGCCACTCCCACCAACGATCCACGGCCCCCGGGCCGCGAGGAGGGGATTATTCCGGCCAGGGGAGGCACTGTCAAGGAGGCTCCTTCCGGTACCGCACCGAATGTAGGTTTCAACGGGGCATGGCGCGATGATTCTGGGCCTGACGGGTCGGAACGCTGCGGGCAAGGGCGAGGTGGCCGAATTCCTCAAGAAGGGCGGTTTCGAGTACTTCAGCCTTTCGGATGAACTGCGCGACGGGCTGCGTGCGCGCGGCGTCGATACGACGCGCGACGCGCTCATCGCCGAGGGGCGGCGCGTCCGGACCGAGGAAGGCCTGGGTTCCCTGGCGCAACGAGTCACCCGACGGTTCACCCACGGCCTCAACCAGGCGGTCGATTCGATCCGCAACCCCGAGGAAGTGCGATTCCTGCGGACGTTGCCGGATTTCTACCTGCTGGCGGTCGATGCGCCTCCCGCCTTGCGCTTCGAGCGGGCCCGCCTTCGGGCGCGGCCCGGCGATTCCGTGGACTTGCCTGCATTCGAGGCCGCCGAAGCCCGCGAACTGCAAAGTGAAGACCCTGCGGCCCAGCAACTGGTGGCTACCATCGCGCTGGCCGATTTCCAGATCGTAAACGATGGCGATCTGCCGGCCCTCCACGACAAGGTGCGGGAGGTCTTCCGGACGGCGGCCGGCCGGATGAAGCGCCTGTCGTGGGACGACTACTTCCTGGCCATCGCCGAGGTGGTTGCGTGCCGGGCGAACTGCGCCAAGCGACGCGTCGCCGCCGTGGTGGTCCGGGACCAGCGCATCGTTTCGACAGGCTACAACGGGACGCCCCGCGGCACGAAGAACTGCACGGACGGCGGTTGCAAGCGCTGCCTGGACCTGGCGCCCTCGGGCTCGGGCCTCACGGATTGCCTGTGCAGCCATGCCGAGGAAAACGCGATCGTGCAGGCCGCCTATCACGGCGTCAGCCTGCGCGGCGCCACGATCTACTGCACGTTCCAACCCTGCGTGCTGTGCACGAAGATGATCGTCAACTCCGGGATCAGCCACGTGGTCTACCGCACCGCGTACCCGCTTCCGGAAGCCGCAGGCAACATGTTCCGCGAGGCCGGAGTGACGGTTCGCTGCGTGTAGCCCGCCCGAGCACCTTCACTTCACGTACAGGCGCCCCCGTCTCGTCGACACCCGCACAGAACTCGCCGCTTTCGCTGCAGATGGCGACCTTCTGGGGCATCGGTCGGGCGCCGCCGGCCATCGCCTCGGCCGGCGCGAAGAGCCGCACCACCTGCACCGAAGCCAGGACCGACAGGGCGATGGCGATGAGCGTCAGGATCCCCTTGGTGTACGCGTCCGTCCGCATGAATTCCCCCTTTCGTTGGGATTTGGAACGGCCGCTCCCCATTCACGGGAAGCGCGGCCGGCCTTCACGCGTCGTTTCGCAGCACGGGCACGTCGTTCCGGTCATTCGCCCAGGGCAGGGTTCTCCTCGAAGACCTCGGGCTTGCCATCCCCGTCCTTGTCCCAGCCCACGCGCGCCAGCTTGCCGCCCGTGAAGTACTGGAACTCGTCGAAGTGGCCGGTCCGGGTCGTGTCGACCTGCTTCAGGACCAGTGCGCCGTCCTCGTAGAACTTGCGCACGTCGAAGCGGCCGTCGAATTGCGTGCTGATGTCCTCGCGCTCGATCTTCCCCTTCTTGAAGTAGCGCACCTCGTCGGCGCGCCCGTCGAAGTCCAGGTCGATGTCCTCGCGGGACGGGTCGCCCTTGTCGTCGTAGTACGTCACCACGTCCACGCGCCCGTCGCCGTTCAGATCGACGGCCTTGCGAATCAGCACCTTGTCCTTCGTCCCCTTCCGGACTTCGACTTCCCGATAGTTCGTCCAGATGTCGGGCTTGCCGTCCCCGTTGAGGTCGGTGGTTTCGGCAACGGTCCCATCGGGGCCCTTCGTGGTCAGCACAGGAGCCGCAGCGAGATACTGGGCAGTCGCCCCCCCGCAGCCGATCCCGACGAGAACAGCGAACAGCGCCGGAATTGACGCCTTCGTTTTCATTCCGATCACCTGGCTAGATCCGGAATCAAGGTAGCGGAGGCGCACGGGCGATGTCAAGGAAACGGGGGCGCCCGCGCTTGCCATGCGACCACGCGGTTGACAACCAGGCCTCTTTCCCCCATCATTCCGCGTCGGAGGTGTTCCATGGCTCGTGTCACGATCGAGGATTGCCTGGACGCGGTGGACAACCGCTTCGCCTTGACCCTGCTTGCCGCCAAGCGCTCGCGCATGCTGCTCGACGATTCCAAGCCGATGGTCGAATCCGGCAACAAGGAAACCGTCACCGCCCTTCGCGAGGTCGCCGCAGGCAAGGTCACGTTCCGGCGCGACGTCCGCGAACTCCTGAAACTGCCGAAGCAGGGATGAACCTCTCCCGCCGCCTGCCCCCCCCGGGGCTGGTCCGCCGGCTCATCCCCCTTTCGCTCCTCCTCTCAATCGCCTCGTGTGGACCGGCACTGCATCCGCTCCCGGAGCACCCGGAAACCGACCCTTCCGTCCTGATCGCCCGCATGGAAGCCCGGCAGGCGGGCCTGCATGGCCTGTCGGCAGTCGGGCGGGCCGAAAGCAGCACGTCCGACGGCACGGTCCGGGGCCGGGTCACCGTGATGGCCGACCTCGCGGGCCGGCTGCGCGTCGATGGCTGGACCCCTACCGATGACCTCGTGCTCGCCGTGTCCGCCGGTCCCAAGGGGTTCACCTGGTACCAGCGCGGCGGGGCCTGCGTCGTCGGCGAGGCCTGCCGGTCGAACCTCGGACGGGTCCTCCCGAAGGGCTGGGACCTGGGTTCCCTGGTCCGCGGGCTGCTGGGAATCCCGCCCCTGAAGCCGGCCACCAGCCCCTGGACCCTCGGGTTCGATCGGAAGGTCGGGGCGTACCGGCTGGAATCGAACGTTGCCGACGGCGGGCGCCAGCGCCTGTGGATCTTCGACACCGGGGCCGCCGCGCGGTACGAGCGCGACGAAGGCGGGCGCCTCGCGATGCGACTCGACGTCGAGGAACCTGCCGAGGCGCCTGGGGTCCCGGCGCGCAAGGTCCGGATTCGGACCGGCCGCGGCGAATCCGAACTGGCGGTAAGATATACCCACGTGGAACCGAACCCCGAGGTGAGTCCCGAGGACTGGGACGTCGAATGTCCCCCGGACCTGGGCACCCGGTTCCTGCCGTGCGAAGGGGAGCCATGAGCAGTCGACGCGGTTGGTTCGTGGTGTTCGAGGGGCTGGACGGGGCGGGGACCAGCACGCAGGTCCGCCTGCTCGCCGATCGGCTGCGCCGGGAGCGTCCCGACCTCCAGGTGGCGGTCACGGCGGAACCCAGCAGCGGCCCGGCTGGCGCCCTGATCCGGCAGGTGCTCAAGGGGCGTACCACCGCGGTGACGGCGCTGGGACAGCCCCAGGCCTTCGACCGACGGGCGCTCGCGCTGCTGTTCGCCGCGGATCGCCTGGACCACGTGTCCTGCGAGGTCGAACCGCTGGTCCAGGCTGGCTGGCTGGTGGTTTCCGACCGCTACGTGTGGTCGTCCCTGGCATACCAGTCCCTGGACGCGCCGATGGAATGGGTGGCTCACATCAACCGGTTCGCGCCGGCCCCGGACCTGTTGATCGTGCTGGACGTCGCGCCGGACGTAGGTCTGTCCCGGGTGGACGCCTCCCGTCCAGGCCGCGAGATCTTCGAGCGCGAAGAGACGCTGGACCACGTGGCCGGCGCGTATCGCGAGGCCCTGAAGGTGCTTCCCGCGGCCCGTGCCTGCGTGCTGGCCGGGGATCGTCCCGTTGAAGCCGTCGCCGAGGACGTCTGGGCCGCGGTCCGCGACCTTCTCACCTAGCCAGGGCCCTCAGGGCCCACGGGTCGGCCACCCCCGCCACGCCGTCCAATCGAGTGTCCTTCGAACCGCGGGCCGTCCCGACCGTGCATCGCCTGACCATCCCGTCCACGTAGGCCACCACCCGCGCCGCGCCGTCGCCCGCCGATTCGATGATGCCTGCCGAAACGCCGTCCGTGGCCGAGGCGCCGCACCCGGAAGCGCACCGGAAGAACAGCACGTCGCCCGGGCGCCCCGTATCGAACGGGCGCAACGCGCCGGCAGCCTTCGCCCGCTTCAAGGCCTCGGCGGGCGGAAACGAGGGCGCCGACGCGCCTGGCGGCAGCAGATCGTTCACCTTCAGAACGTGGCCCAGGAAGGACCGATCGTCGAAGGACCCGGAGATTCCCAGGAGACGCACCGAGGACGCCACCATTTCCGCCCGTGCATCCCCCCGGGCTGGAACCATCGAGGGCGTGGTGGCCGAAACCGCCACGGCCCCCCCGGCCACGGCCGAACCGGCGGGCGACCCGGCGGGCGACCCGACCACGGCCTCCGCGGCTGACGGCCCTCCCGACGGCGAGTCCCGGCCGCGATCATCCGGATGGCCCTTCCCGGCCTTGGGTCCTTCGAGCCCGGCGGAAGGCGCCGCAAGGAAAGGATCGCTGGCCAGGGTCATCGGATGCAACAGCGGCGCCTCGGCCATGGCCGCCCGCGACGGGCCCGCGCACGCCGTGGCAGCGGTCAGGACGAGGATTCCCGCCAGTGTCCCCAGAGTGCGGACGACGGCAAGACGGCAGGCAGGAGGTCGCTTCATTGACACGTTCGTTCCACGGTCCCTAGAATCGTAAGGCCGGCTCGCAGTCGGCGTCAAAGTCCGGAGGTCCCATGCGAATCCTTCCTCACCGTTTCCCATCGCTCCTTTGCACTGCCGCGGGGCTCCTGGGGATTTCCCTGGTCGCCTGCGACGCCGCACCGGGCCCGGGGACGGTCGTCGCCTACTGGCACCTCGGCAGCCAGGCCTGCGCCGATTCTGGCATCGCGACCACCCGCGTCCACGTGGTTACCGATGGGGACGATCTCGTCACGCCGGTCGTTGCGACCTGCGACGCCGGCAGCCAGGGCCTCAAGATCGCCGACGTTCCGGCGGGCCAGCGAGAGGTGGTGGTGGAGGGCCTGGACGACAAGGGCATCGTCCGGTACGAAGGCCAGTCCGAGGCGGTCACGGTCCGCTCGGGCAAGGAAACCGTCGTCCCCTCCATCGCGCTGGGCCTGCGGAGGGCCGCGGCACGGGTCCGGTGGGGATTCACGAACCACCTCGTCTGCGGCGCCAACGGCGTCGCGATCGTCCGGCTGACGGCGTTCGATTCGCCCGGAAACCTCGTCGCCGGCCCCGACGACCATCCTTGCGACGTGCCCCTTTCTGCCGCCGACCCGTCGGGAGGAGTGGTCCTGGCAGGCCTGCCGGCGAACACCGACCTCACGCTGGTGGTCCTGGGGCTTGGCGTGCTCGAACAGCCGATGTTCGGAGCATCGAAGGAACTCCGCGTGGGCCCGGGAGAAACGGACGACCTGTCCATTCTGCTGGACCCGTGCGAGGCGGGCGCCCCGTGCCCGTGAAGCCCCCCGAGCGTGGCGGGCCCTCCCCGTCCGTCTTCAGCGCGCGGCGGAAGGAGCCGGCCACCCAGGCGACGCTGCCCAGACTCCCGGCCGGCCTGCGCTCGCGGATTCCCATCCACCTCCGAGTCCGGGTCGCCGAATCCCTGGGTCGATTGCTCGCCGGCGGACGCTCGCTGGTCGAGGCCCTCGACGACCTGCGAACGGCCTCGCGGAACCGGGCCCTGACGACCGCGCTTGCCTCGATGGCGCAGGGCCTCCGCGACGGCGCCCTCCTGGCGGACGCCGCCGCCCGGGCCCCGGAACTTTTCTCCCCGGGCGAGCGGGGCCTGCTGGAGGTCGGCGAGCGCACGGGGCGCCTCCCCGAAGTGCTGGGTCGGCTCGCCGTCACCCTGGGGCGCCGATCCGAGGTCCGGCGCCAACTGTGGCGGTCGGCGGCATACCCGGCCTTCCTGCTGACCATGTCCGCGCTGTCGCTGCCCCTCCCCAGCCTCGTGTCGTCCAGCGGAGTCAGGGGCTATCTCGTCCAGGCAGGCATGGGTGTCGGAATCCTCGCCCTGGTTGCCCTTCTGGCCGCCCTCGCCCCGGCGATCCTGACCCGACTGGACCTCGTCCCTTCCCTGCGTCGCCTGGCCTGGAACCTGCCGCTGGTCCGGGACCTGTACCGGCCGCGCGTCCGCGCCGACACGCTTCACGCCGCCGCCATCGCACTTTCGTCCGGCCTGGGCCTGCCCGAAACCCTCCGTCTGGCCGGCCTGGCCTCCGCCGACCCGTCGGCGATGGACGTGTGCCGCGAAATCGCCCGGCGCGTGGAGTCGGGTTCGGACCTGTCCTCCGCCATCGACGCGGTCGATTTCCTCCCTTCGGCCGACCTGTTGACCGTCACCGGCGGAGAGCGCGGCGGAGACCTTGACGAGGTCCTGGCCCGGCTCGCCGAACAGTACATGGCCGATCACGCCCGCCGGGTGGACATCGCCCTGCGGGTCACCAGTTGGGTCCTGCTGGTGGTCGTGATGGCCACGCTGGCGGTCAAGATCCTGGGCCAGGCCCAGTCCGCCACAGGGATCCCCGAGGGGGTCCTACGGGACATCGAACGTGAAATGCCCGGCGTGTACAAGCAGATGCACTAGCGCCTGCCTGGAAATGGAGTTCGTATGGAATTTCCCGACAGGCTCCTGGTTCCCGCCCCCTGATGTGTTATCCTCCCGCCGTCGGTCATGGCGGTCCAGGCGGCCGCCGGCGGCCTCGTGCCGTCGGAGGAAAGTCCGGGCTCCACAGGGCAGGGTGCCGGGTAACGCCCGGTGGGGGCAACCCCAAGGACAGTGCCACAGAAAACAGACCGCCAGTGGCTTTCGGGCCACGGGCAAGGGTGAAAACGTGGGGTAAGAGCCCACGGACGGTCGTGGCGACACGGCCGTCGGAAAACCCCACCCGGAGCAAGACCGAACAGGGGGCGGGCGGCCCGTCCGATGCCCCCGGGTTGTGTCGCTGGAGGCGCACGGCAACGTGCGCAGTAGAGGAATGGTCGCCACGGAGGCCCCGGCAACGAGGCCTCCGGACAGAACCCGGCTTACGGGCCGCCATGACCGACGACCCGTTCTGCCAACGAGGGAAGGATGACCGGTGACGGCCACCGCCCGATCCCCCTGTGGGCCTCCAGCCGCGGCATCCACGTGATGGTACGGATGGCCCTGTCCCAGCAGGGTCGCACCGCGATTCCGACAGGAACCCTGGGGGACTTTCGAAAGGCGCTCGACGAAACCCGATCCCGGGTGGTCATCGTCGCGGCCGAGGATCTGCAAGCCGGCGGCCTGGACGCCGCGCTTCTCGAACGGCTCGTCGGAGACGGCACGGAGGTGGTGCTGTTGTCTTCGGCCCGACCTCTTCCCGACCCCCCGGGGCCCCGGACCCGCGTCCTGCCGGTGCCGTTCACGGCCCGGGGCCTTCTGGATGCCCTGTCCGGCGCGCTCGAATCCGCCTGGCCTTCCCGGGGCAGTGCCGAAGCCCTCGACGCGCCTGCCCCTGTCCTCCCGCCCCTGCCACCCCTTTCGTCGCCCTCCCCCGCTTCCGGGTCCGAGGCCATCGCCGAGCTGGTCAGGCGGGAGGTCGAGCGCGTGGTCGCGGAAGCGGCCCGGAAGGTGGTCGAGGAGGTCGCTCGGCGCGTGGTGCCCGAACTGGCCGAAGCGATGATCCGCGAAGAACTGGCACGCGTGCTACGGGAATCGGATGAAACGGCCCTGGCAGGGCCGGGTGGCCCGGACGACGATCGATAGGCTTCCGGCGACGACTCCCTACACGCCCATGTCCCCGACGCCGGCCAGGCGGGCCGCCAGGCGGCCTGCCAGCAGCAGGGACGCACCCCAGACGACCGTGAATGCGATCCCCTGCCAGAAGGAGTGGCTGGTACCCATGTGCGTCACCAGGGCCAGGATCAGCACGATCGCCGCCGTCAGCCCGATCTGGGCACCGGCGGAGGCCATTGCCGGGATCGCCGTGGTCAACAGCCCGCACCCGAGTGCAGCGCCCATGCCGATAAGCGTGAACATGACCGCGAACCCGACCCCCCCGAAGAAGGACAGCCGTTCACCGGGAAGCACCGTCGAAACCAGCGAGAGGAGCAGGGGCACCAGCACCAGCAACACGATCAGCAGCACCGACGCCGACTTCACCTGCCGGTAGAAATCCCCGGACGCCGAAACCCGGATCCGCCCCGCTTCGACCTCCTGGATCGTACGAAAGAACAGGTTGTAGTTGAACAGGGGGGGGAATCGATCCACCGGCACACCCTCGATCTTCGCGATCGACGTGTACGGGATGTCCCGGAGCTCGGCCTTGTTTCCCTGTGCCCGGAACAGGAGGTCCGCCTTCTTGATCTTGATCTCCTCGGGCTGGTCCTTTTCCTTTTCCCACAGGAACTTCACACCGATCTCGCTGACCTGTTCGACCACACCGGTGTAAAGGGTGCCGTCGATGGTCTGCAGGGTCCCCGCGCTGGCCTTGCCACCGAACAGCGTCATCGTAGCCACAGCGGCAATCAGCGCCACCCGCCTCATGTGGTCCCTCCCAAGGGGTCTCAAAATACCCGCGTAATATCGTCCGCTTTCCGGGGAGCGTCAATAGCGGTTCCGGGGATATGTGGTGCACCGGGACCGAGGAGCACAAGGAAGCGCGGCGGAAAGCCCTGGGCGCTCGGCGTCAGTTGCAGCCGGACGTCGGGAAGCAGTTCTGGGCCTGGATCGGGCAGTTGTGGTTCTGCGAATACTCCTCGCAGGTCCACGTGGGCCAACCGTTCGCCCGCACGTCTGTCGAGGCGCACACCGTGCCCAGCACGCAATCCTTGTACGTGACGAACACGGCCTGCTCCACCTTGGACGCCAGCCCATAGCAGCGCATCGGGCAGGACGGGTCGTCGGGGTCGCATTCCTTGCGGCAGTTCACGATGGCGCAGCACTTGCCGGCAGTGGCCGAGAAGCACCCGGCGAAGGCATCAGCGCACGTCGTCGTCACGCAATCCGTGAACTGCTCGTTGTCGAACACCTTCGGGCAGGCCGCGGTCGCCAGGCAATCCCGCAACGCTTCCCACTTGGTCTTTTCGGCTGCATCGGCGGTGCCGACGCACGCGGCCTCGCGGCCCGAATCGGTGCACTGCAGGGCACACGCCGCAATCGCGCTGCAGGTCGGCCCGGAAATCACCGCGGGACAACCGGCCGGGACATCGACGGGGGGAGTGTCGGCCACGACGACGTCGGTGGTGCCCGGGTCCGTGCCCGGGTCCATCCCCGGATCGAGCGTTCCCGGGTCACGCGGAGTGCCCGGATCCTCGACCGTGTCCACCGGAGGCTGGACGTCCGTCGGTACATCCGCGCTGACGACGTCCTTGCTGTCCCCGCTGCTGCTGCATGCCCACACCGCGGTCGACACGACCATCGCCAGGATCACGAACCACCGACTCGTCTTCATTGCCCCCCCCTCAAACGAACAGGGGGCCGACAGCACCTGGCTGCCGGCCCCCCTTCTTCCGATCAGGTGATGCCGGAACGGACGGCTACTGGGCCGCCGCGTCGTTCTGGCAAGCCAGGGTCTTGTCCGCGCACGCGCCGCCCGAATTGAGCGCCGCGTTGAAGCACGTGTTGCAAGCCGTCGTCTGGGCCGCGGTCGGGTTGTCCGGGCAGGAGGACGCGCAAGACGTGTTGGCGCAATCGATCATCGTGTTCCACAGCAGGCCGGCGCTCTTGGTGCCGGAGGACAGGCACACCTGCGAGCAGTTCGTGTCCGTGCAGCCGTTCACGCAGGTCAGCATTTCGCCGCACTTCTTGGTGCCGTACTCGGTGCACTTGTCCCAGTCGGCGGAGCAGGTGCCGGCCGTCGCGGTGTTCCAGCAATTGTTGCACTCGGTCGTCTGGGCAGCCGTCGGGTTGGTGACGGAGCAGACCGGGCAGGCCGCGTTGGTGCAGTCGATCGCGGTCTGCAGGTCGACCTGGGCGGCCGTGGTGCCGCCGCTCCAGCAGTTGCCCAGGCACACGCTGTGCTCGTCAACGGTGGTGGTGGTCGGATCGTCGGCCGGGCAGGCCATCAGGCAGCCGACCAGCGCCGGGCACTTGTCGTACTGGCAACCCCAGAAGCAGCCGTAGTACTGAGGCAGGCACTTGGCCTCGAGGCACGCGTTGAACTCGGCGTTGGTCGTCGCCGTGGAGCAGTTCTGCTGCAGGCACGTGTTGAACGTCTGGTAGTCCTGGAGGCCGCGGGCCGACAGCTTCGCCTGGCACTCCTGGCGGCAGGCGTCACCGGTCGCATCGGCGTTGCAGTCGTTTTCGCAGGCGTAGACGGCCTTGCAGGAACCGACGGAGTCATCGTTGCAACCAATGGTATCGGTCGTCACGGGAACGTCCGTCCCGACGGGAACGTCCGTCACGATGGGGGTGTCAACGCCGTTGTCCGGGGGCGGCGGGTTGTCCACGCCCTGGGTGTCCTCGACGATCCCTTCCGTGGCCGGCGTGTCACGGGCGGTGTCGGTGACAGTGTCCTTGCCGGTGTCCTTGACGTCCGCGGACGTGTCGTGACTGATGTCACCGATCACGATGTCCTGATCAGCGGTCGACTTCGAACTGGAACAGGCGCTGTAAAGGCCGGCCAGCGCCAACACCACGACGATCCCCACAAAACGCTTCATCGTATTCACTCCTGCCAATCCCAAGAGAGGCGCGGGCCACCCGTGCCCAGTCAATCCCGGGAATATTCTTTGTTCACACGTCCGAAGTCAAGTGAATTTCGTGGGACTTACGACAGGCAATCGCCCTGCCCGAAGGATGCATCGGTCAAGCGGGGACCTGCGTTGGCGAACCGCCGGCATGGGGCACCCGGATCGTGAATTCGGCGCCGGAACCCTCTTCGCCCCCCACGTCGATGGTGCCCTTCAGGGAATGCACCACGCGCCACACGATGGTGAGGCCCAGGCCCATGCCTCGGCCCGGCCCCTTCGTCGTGAAGAAGGGCGTGAAGATCCGATCCCTCTGCTCCCGCGGGATGCCCGCTCCGTTGTCACGTATCGTCAGCAGCACCTGGTTGCCTTCGACCCTCCCGCGGATCCGCACCAGCCCTCCCTCCTCCGGCGACGCCTCGATGGCGTTCTGGATCAGGTTGGTCAGCACCTGGTGGAACTCCTCGGGAACGCAGTCCACCAGGCCCTTGCCCTGCAGGTCCGTTTCGACCCGGACGTCGCGGCCGGTCGCGGGCAGCACGATGTCGATCACGTCGTTGACCGCGCTGAACACGTCGTAGGCCTCGACCCGCCGCGCGTACCCTTCGCGGCTGTACTTGCGCATCAACTCGACCGTGCCCGCGATGCGCCGCACGCCGGCGTCGGCGGTTTCGAACATCTTCCTGGCGCGCGTCTCGGCCGTGTCGAGGATCTTCGCCTCCTCGGGGGTCATCGGCCGGCCGGAAGCCCCCCTCAGGATCGTCACCACCTTGCCCATGTCGGTCTTCACCAGGGCCACGGCATTCTTGATGTAGTTCAGCGGGTTGTTGATTTCGTGGGCCATTCCGCTGGCGACCTTTTCCAGCGAATCGACCTGCTGGTTCAGCATGAGGTCGGCGTGCGTGCCTTCGATGTTCAGCAACGTCCGCACCGACTGCAGCAGTTCCTTCGGGTGGAACGGCTTCGTCAGGTACAGGTTGACGCCCGACTCCATGCCCGCGATGCGGTCGTCCAGGTCGCCGCGGGCCGTCAGCATGATGATCGGCGCCGCCTTCAAGGACGGGTCCTGCCGCAGGCACCTCGCCAGTTCCATGCCGTCCATCCCGGGCATCATGTAGTCGGTGATGATCAGGTCGGGCCGCAGCCGCTTCGCCAGTTCCAGTCCCTTCACGCCGTCCTCGGCGGCCAGGATCTTGAAGTGCTGGCGCAGGCTCATGTGGACCAGGCGAATGACGTCGGGCGTATCCTCGACCACCAGCACCGTGTAGGGCCGCGACGACTCGTCCGCGTCGCGCTCGACGATCCGCCGCTCGGTGGCCTCGGCGATGTCCAGCAGGCGATAGTCGTCGCGGGTCGCCAGTTGCACCGACCAGTCCACCACGTTGTGGTCGTCGGACCGCTTGCCCTTCGCCATGTCGTGGGCCTCGGACCGACGGTCCAGCGCCTCGGGCCGGAAGTGGTCGCGCCCCTTGAACAACTGGACGTGGAACGTCGCGCCCTTGCCCACTTCGGCCTCGGCCCAGATGCGGCCGCCATGCAGGTTGACCAGTTCCTTGGCCAGCGCCAGCCCGATGCCCGTGCCCCCGTACTTCCGGGTGCCCGCCATGTCGACCTGGTAGAACCGCTCGAACACCCGTTCGGCCTTGTCCGCCGGGAAGCCGGGACCATCGTCCGCCACGGACACGACGACATGCTCCGGCGTGTCCAGCATGCGAATCCGGATGTGTCCCCCCTCGGGCGTGAACTTGGCCGCGTTGGACAGCAGGTTCACGAACACGCGCTCCAGCCGGTCCTGGTCATAGGTCAGGACCGCCTGGCTGACGTCGGACTCGAAGGTCATCTCGATGCGCTTCCGCTGGGCCAGCGGCATCACCGACTGCACCAGGCCGCGCAGGTAGCCCACCAGGTCGTTGTCGACCACGCGCAGGCGAATCCGGGACTCCTCCAACTTGGACAGGTCCAGGAGGTCCTGGATCAGCTTCAGCAGCTTCATGCCGTTGCGGTGCATCGTCTGGAGGGTGGCGCTCTGCTCGTCGGAGAACCGCCCCATGTCCCCCGACGACATCAGTTCCAGCGGCGACAGGATCATCGCCAGCGGCGTCTTCAGTTCGTGCGTGATGTTCGCGAAGAACTGCGTCTTGAACTTGTCCAGCTGCTTCAGATGCTCGTGCGCCTGCTCCAGCGAGCTCTTGGTGTGTTCCAGGGTCAACTGGTTCACCAGTTGCTCGTAGGCGGATTTCCGGACGAACCCGTGCGCGGCAGTGACCACGGTCGCGGTCGATGCCAGGAAGAAGAGGTTGGGCGCGCCGGCGATCCAGTCCGCCGACGAGCCGTTCGCAAGGAGCGCGCAGGCAACCAGGTACGACACGAAGATGATCGAGTACGTGATGGCGGCGTGCTTCCACGTCCAGACGAACAGCAGGCCCACGCCGACCTGGCTCAGGTTGATGCCCGCGTAGTAGCTGGACGGGAACCCGCCCAGGGGTATCACCATCACGACGATTCCAAGGGCCAGGACGAGGGCATGGGTGGACGTGTACAAGCGCCAGTGTTTTTCGAACCAGGACGTCCGCAGGGATGCCAGGTGGAAGATGGCCCATGCGACGACCACCGCGCGCGTCACGAACATCCAGATCAGCCATTCGCGCGGGACGACCAGCCAGTCCAGGATCCCGAACAGCGGGTAGATGATGATGGTCAGCCAGAAGGCGATGACGGCCCCGCGCCGGTTCCGCTCGATCAACCAGCGGGTCCAGTTCTCCTCGATCTGCAGGTTCGAAACCGGCGTTGCCATTCAGTCCTTCTGGACGACGAGGAACGGATTGGTGCCCGTGGCGTCCTCGATGACCTCCATGCGACCGTTCGGGACCGCTGCCTGGCCGAACTCCAGCATTTCCGCCTTCGTCCGGTAGAGCAGGAACCAGTCGAGGTGGTGCTCGAACATCCATCGGGAGGGGTTTCCCGGGTCCATGTTGCCGATGTACGCCTTTCCGCCCGGCGCCAGGTTCGCGTGGAAGTTCCGGGTCAGTGTCGCGGCGGTGTTGAACCGCAGGTAGTCGAAGAGGCCGGCCGCAAACAGCATGTCGAAGGGCCCCAGGTTCCCGAAGATGGCCGCGTCGGTCAGAAGCCGCTTGATCGAATCCTGCAGGAAGATGACGCGAACCCGCCCCTTCCACCGACCCTCGACCAGCGGCTCGATTCGGCGATGGGCGTACGACAGGGCCAGCTTGTCCTGATCGAACAGCACGATCTCGGTCTGCGCCGGGATGTCCGTGGCCTGGCTCAGGTACTCGAAGGTCTCCTGGGCGGGGCCGGCGGCGATGGCCGCGATGCGCAGGGGCCGGTCCTCCTTCCAGGACTCGACGAGGGCCTTGATCCGGTCCCGAATGAGCGTCTTCCGGGCGCGGACGGCCTGGGCGGGAACCGACGCGCAGGATCCCATGTGCAGCGCCTTCCCGAACAGGGTCTGCCCCTCGAACGGCCTGTCGTACATGTAGTTCATGCATTCGAAGTCGCCGGGGTAGCCGAGGGGCTTCACCCGCGTACGATGCAGCAGCGGCGCCTGCATGAACTTGTCCTGCAGGTTCCGGATCGAGAATTCCTTCAGACGGTGCCAGTCATCCCCGGACGCCAGCCGCAAGGCCTGATCGATCCGGCCCATCAACGACACGAAGTCCGGCACGAACTCCGTGCGGATCCGTTCGATCAAGCCCGTGCGGGCCGACGAATCGGTGTCACCGTGCATCACGTGCCACGGCAGGCTCCGCTCCATTTCACCGTAGTGAGCCTCCGCATCCTCGACGAACAGTCGCATCTCGGTGACCAGCGCCTTGAACTCGGCATGCCCGACGACGTGCCAGGGCTGCGCCGCGATGACGATTCCCTTCTCGGTCACCGGCTTCCAGGACTTCACGGCACGCAGATGCAACACGTCGTCGATATTCATCAGGGAATCGATGAACGACGCGCCCACGACCATCACGCCGTCCACCTGCCGGACCGAAACGACCCGTGCCTCGCCCTGGTAGGCCGTCACGCCATCGAACGACACCGACAGTTCCGCAATGTTCGTCCCTGGCGTGAACCGGGCCGCCGAGAGCGGGATGAATGCGATCCCGTTCTGCGAAAGGTCGTGGAGCTGGCACTCGAGCCGCTCCTCGCCCGACAGGGTCACCAGGATCAGGGGTCGCACCAGGGCCAGGTCGCCGGCAGAATACCGCTCGGGGCGAAAATGGACGGCCGGCCCCATGGCCCCGTCGAGTTCCTCGTACTGTCGGGTTCGCTCGCCTGGCAGGGACGCCACGGCCCGGGTCGCTGGCTCGGCAGGAAGTTCGGCGCACTCGCCCTCGGCATTGGACCTGTCGCGTCTCTCCATCGCTCGCCTCGCTGTCGCCGTATGGTCCTAGGCCGTGTCGGGCACGGGCAGGAAGACCTCGAACCGGGTCCCCCGCCCGCCTAGATCCTGGCACTCGATCCGGCCGCCATGGGATTCGGCGACCAGGCGTGCCATGTACAAACCCATGCCCATGCCGCCCTCGCCTTTCGAGGACATGAACGGCTGGAACAGGCTCTCGCGAATCTCGGGCAGCACGCCGCTCCCCGAGTCCTCGACCGCCAGGACCACGCCGCCCTCCGGCAGCCGGCTGGCCTCGACGATCAGCAGATCGCCGTGCTGGGTGGCCTGGACCGCGTTGCGTATCAGGTTCACGAGGGCCTGCGTCAACTTGCGCGGGTCGCCCAGCACCTCCGGCAGATCCGGCTGCAGCCGCAAGTCCAGCTTCCGCCGACGGAACTCCATGTCCATGCGCATCACGGTGACCGCATCGCGAACGACGGACGCCGGCTGGATCGGCCCCAGCGCCACGCCCAACCGGCCGCTCCGCGCGAACTGGTTCATCGACTCCAGCGTGGCGAGCAGGTTCCGCAGGCCCGACAGGCCGATCTGCACCGACTCGCGGATCTCGTCCGACACGCCGCCGGACTCGACCTCGACCTCCAGGTACGAAAGGCCCATCAGGAAATTGCGCAGGTCGTGCGTCACGCCCGAGGCCAGCCGGCCCATGGTTCCCAGGCGCTCGAGGTGCAGCAACCCCTGTTGCGCCGCGCGAAGGTCCTCCAGCGCCTTGGCCAGGTCGTCGTTGCGCGAGGTCACCAGGCTGACCAGCCCCGCGATCGCCCGGTGGTGGTACACGTGGTCGCTGGCCTCGACGACCGACCGCAGCACCAGCTCGGCGTCGAAGGGCTTCGTCAGGAAGCGGAAGACCTGCGCCCGGTTGATGGCGGACATGATGGCGGGCGAATCTGTGTACGCGGTCAGGATGATGCCCGCGATGTCCGGGTGGTCGATTCCCACCTTTTCGAGCAGTTCGACGCCCGTCATGCCCGGCATGCGCTGATCGGCGATGATGACGTCGATCGGTTGCGACTGGCTGATGGCAAACGCCTCGGCCGCGCTGTCCGCCCGGAACACCACGTATTCATCCGACAGGAGCGCCTCGAGCACGTCGAGGTTCTCCGGTTCGTCGTCGACCATCAGCACGGAGCGGGACAGGAGTCGCCCCACATCGTACCGCTCGACCATCAGACGTAGTGATTCCTGCACCATCGCTCCGGTAGTCTAGGGTTCCGGCGAGTCCGCTAGCAAGTAAAACGCACGTCAATTCTTCATTGCCAGCAATTCCCGTGTCCGTGCCAGCGCGTGCAGCCGTTCCAGCATTTCGCTTGCCCGCCCGCGCGCCAAATGCTGGTCCTGCCAACGCCATCGGGCTAGGATCGGGCCGCAGACCCCGGAGGCTCGGATGCCCAGGTACGACGTCGTGTTCCGCGAGGCCCGGATCCTGGAGGATGGCGCCGAGCGTCTGTCCGACGTGGCGATTCGGAACGGCCGCATCGAGGCCGTCCGTTCGAGGATCGCGGGCGACGGCGCCGACGAGGTGGACTGCGGGGGCCAGTGGCTTCTCCCCGGGGCCGTGGACATGCACGTCCATCTGCGGGATCCCGGATTGACCCACAAGGAGGATCTGGGGACAGGGACCGCGGCCGCCGTCGCGGCCGGCGTCACCACCGTCTGCGACATGCCCAACACCCGGCCGCCGGTGCTCGGCATCGACGAACTCCGGGCCAAGGCCGCACGGGCCCGGGCCGTCGCCCACTGCGACGTCCGCTTTTTCGTGGCGCTGGGTCGCGACAATGTCGATGCGATCGCCCGCTGCGTCGATGAACCCTCGTTCGTCGGGGTGAAGGTCTTCCTGGGCGCGACGACCGGGGATCTGCTCAGCGACGACGGGACGCTGCGGCGGGCGCTGGACGCCCTGCCCTGCCTGTTCGTGTTCCATGCCGAGGATGAAGGCGTCCTTCGCCGCAACCTGGGTGCCGCGGGCGCCTCTCCTGACGCCGCGGCCCACCATGTCCTGCGCCCGACCGAGGCCGCCGTCGAGGGGGCCCGTCGGGTCGCCGCACTGGCCGGGCCGGGGCGCCGGCTGCATATCTGCCATCTTTCGGCCGCGGGCGAACTGCCCTTCCTGTCCGGAGGTCCCCAAGGCCCCACCGGCGAGGTCGCCCCGCACCACCTCTGGTTCACCGCCGACGACACGGCCCGGATCGGCAACCTCCTCAAGGTGAATCCGCCGGTTCGCCTCGCGACGGATCGCGACGCCTTGCGGGCGGCCCTGGCGGACGGCAGGATCGCCGCCATTGCGACGGACCACGCGCCGCACACGCTCGACGAGAAGGCGGCCCCCTATTCCGCGGCGCCCTCCGGCGTGCCGGGCATCGACACGCTGGTCCCATCGACGTTGCGACTGGTCCAGACGGGCCTGCTGTCGATGGCTCGGGCGGTGGACGCGCTGTCCGCAGCCCCGGCGCGGCTGCTCGGCCTGGCGGATCGCGGCCGGGTCGCCGAGGGCCTGAGGGCGGACCTCTACCTGTGGGACGAACGGAAGGCCTGGTGCGTCGATAGGGCCGACGTGCGGACGAAATGCGGATGGAGCCCCTTCGAGGGCGTCACGCTGGCGGCTCGTCCTGACGCGGTCTGGTTCGAGGGCCGGAAGGTGGTCGTATAGGCGCGGGTGTCGGGGCGAAGGAGCGGCCGAAGGTCACTGCCCCTGCTCGTTGATCGCCAGTTGCACGGTCTGAAGCACCAGGCGCGCCGGCTCGATCAAGTCGTTCTTGCCGCCCTGGACCGTGGCCGTCACGATGAACTTCTTCAGGTAGAACATCGCCTCGCGAAACCGCTGCTTGCGGATCAGCGCGTTGGCCAGGTTGAAGGCCCCGTTCAGGTTTTCCGGGTCCAGTTCCAGGCTGCGGGTCAGTTCCTCGATGGCAGCGTCCACGTTCCCGAGCGACAGGTAACTCAGCCCCAGGTTGTGATGGCATTCAGCGTCGTCCGGGTTCAGCCGGATCGCCTCCTTGAACACCGCCATCGCCTCGACCTCGGCCCCGGCGTCCAGGTACATCGTACCCAGGCCCGAGTAGGCGCGGGCGTAGAAGGGATCCGCCGCAATCGCCTTGCGGTACAGTTCGTCCGCCTCGGTCAGTTTGCCCTTCTTCAGCAGGATGTCGGCGGTCCAGTACATGGCGCCGACATGCTTCGGGTTCAGCTTCAGGGCTTCCTGGAACTTCGTGGTCGCGCCGTCCGTGTCCCCTTTGGCCAGGGCCAGTCGCCCCAACTGGAACACGATCTCGGCGTCCTTCGGGTTGGTCTTGAAGGCCTCGTTCAGTTCGCGCGCCGCGCCCTCGAGATCCTTCCGGTCGTGCAGCAGGATCATGCCCAGTTGGTACCGGGCCTGATCGTTCTTCGGGTACAGCGAGATCGCCCCCTCGAACATCGTGATCGCCTCGGGGACCTCCTTGTGCTGGTACGCCTTGATCCCCTTGTTCGTCAGGGCGATGGACTCGGTCCGCGCCCGCGAGCAACCGAACGCCATCAGGGAAGCCACGACGACCACGACCGCCTTGCGCATGGAAACCTCCTCCCGGTCGGGTGGTACGGCTACTTGCCGCCGGTGACGCGGAAGATGAACGGATAGGACACCTTGACCGTGCCGCCACCCTTCGGGGACGGGAACTGCCAGGTGGCCACGCGGCTCACCAGGCACTGCTCGACGGCCAGGTTCGACAGGCTAGACACGCCGACACGGACCGCCGTGACCTTGCCCGTGGGAAGGATGATCCATTCGATCTTGACCTGGCCGGCCAGGTCCGGGTTCTTCTGGACTTCCTGCTGGTAGCACCAGCGGACCTGGTCCATCTTGGTCTGGATGTAGCGACGGACCGTTTCCTTGTCCAGTTCGCCGGACACGTCGGTCGCGCCCACGTAAACGACGGGTTCGCCGCCGCCCTTGAACTTGATCTTGGAGGCGGCGCCCTCGGCGTCGCTCTTCGACAGGCCCGAGATCCCGCGCAGATCGGCCGGACCGAATTCGCCGCCGCCGCCCCACGCACCGGTTCCGCGGAAGCCGCCGCCGCCGCCGCCGCCCAGGGTGCCGCCAAAGGCGTCCAGCCCCAGGGCCAGTTCGGCGTCCAGGCCGCGATCACCGATCACGCGGATGCCCATCATGCCGCCGCCCAGGCCCGGGCCCGCGGCGTCCAGCACCTGGTTCAGCAGATCCTGCTGGTTGCCCATCACCCGCGTCAGCGCGGTGTCGGCGATCTTCTTGTTCTTTTCGGTCAGGTCTTCCGGCACCAGCTTCGACGTCGGCTTGTCCTCGACATGCACGGCCAGCTCGGTGCTGGGCTTCTGCGCATCCGCCAGCTTCTTCGCTTCCTCGGCCTTCTTCTTGTCCTCTTCGACCTTGCGCTCGAGCATCGCGACCTGGATCTTCTTCAGGGCCTGCGTGTGCTTTTCATAGGGGTCCCGGACGGCCTTCAACTGCTCTTCCGGAACCAGCGTCACCATGATCAGGAACAGGAGGTGCAGGATCAGCGACAGGATCAGGTACATGTGCTCGCGCATGTTGAACTTCTTCCACCAGGACGTCTTCGGTGCCTGGGGAAGATGGGTCAGGCCCAGCAGGATCGTGAAATCGCCGAACTTCAGGCGGGCGCGGGTCTTCAGGTCGATGCGCGCCCACTTGCCCTGCTCGATCTGCTCGCGCCGCTGCATTTCGGGCAGCCGCACGATCTTGCCTTCGACCAGGAAATCGCCCTCGATCTTCGGGCTGGAAACATCGACCAGGAACTGGTGCCCGTCGGGCTTGATGAACTCGATGCGATCCGCACCGATCACGTCGGGAGGGATGAAGAAATCGACACCAGGCTCCGAGCCGATGCTCAGCGAGGTGCCCTCGGGGAAGTACTTCGCCTGCAGGACCTTTTCGCCCCAGAGCAGCGCGGTTTCCAGGCCGACCTTCGCCGTGGACTGATCCTGCGCCGACGGAGGCGCAAAGAAGGCGTCCGCCGCCGCGCCTTCCGCGGCCTGCTCGAAGTCCAGCCGCAACTTCGTGTCGCCGATCTGCACCTCGTCGCCCGGCCGCAGGACCGCCTGCGAGACCTTCACGCCGTTGACCAGCGTACCGTTGGTGCTTTCGAGATCGGTCAGGCGGACTTCGCCGCTGTCGCCAATCTCGATGACGCAATGCTGGCGCGAAACGTTCGGGTCGTTCAGGCGCAGATGCGCCTGGCCGGCCTTGCCGACCCGGATGGTCTTCTGGGTGAAGACCTCTTCCCGGACAAGCTTCTCGCCTTCAAAGAGGGTGATACGGATCGTCGGCGTCTGGGTCTGCATGTCTCCCCCCGGGCCCGTGTCAGAGGTCTTCGGCGGACTTCAGGATCTCGTCGACGAAATCGGTGCGGTCCTTGATCAGGCTGGGCCCTTCGTCCAGCCGCACAACTTCCGCCACTCCCTGGTCAGGGCGCAGGAACTGCGCTTCGACCACATCGCCCTCGAAGTCGAATGTCTTTTCCTTTACGGAGCCTTGCTTGCCTTCGCCCGCCTTGCCCGCAGGCGCAGGAGCCTTGCCGCCCTTCGGTGTCTGGGCCAGCGCAGGCAAGGCCAGTGCCACCATCGCCGTACACGAGACCGCGAACATCAAGAAACGCTTCATGGCGCACCTCTAGGGTCGAATCCTAAACCCGGATCGGGCGAATTACAACCTGCGCGGCCCGGGCATTCGCCCAAGGCTTCATTTCACTTACCCCCGCCGGCTGCCGCTGCGGCAGGAGCCGCGTCCGGAGACGTCGGGACAGGCGCCGGAGCCGGCGCAGGGACCGGAGCCGGAACCGGCATCGGCATGCCCGACTTCGTGGCCTCGATCTCCAGCCGCAGGGACTCCAGCCGACGCGTCGCCTCCTTCCGCTTCGGGTGGTTCGGCGCGGCCAGGCGCAGGAACGCGTCGCACTCGTTCACGGCCAGTTCCAGCTTGTTCAGGTTTTCCTGGTACACCAGGCACAGGTTGAACCGGACGTCGGCGTTGTTCGGGTCCCGGGCGATGTCCGCCAGGATCCGCAGCGCGTCTTCGCCCTTGTTCAGGCCGCGCATGGCCACGGCCTGGCCCAGCCGCGCGTCGGTGCTGGCCGGACGAAGCCGCGCCGCCTCGGCGAACTGCTCCAGCGCGGTGGTGGCATCCTTGTACGCGAGGGTGACCGCGCCGAAATTCATCCGGGCGTCGAACAGCCGCGGGTCGTCGTGAACCGCCTTCTGGAACAACTGCACGGCCTGCCGGACTTCGCCGGTCTTCAGGAAGGTCAGGGCCAACAGGTTCTGGATCGGGCCGTCACTGGGGCTGAGGCCCAGCGCGTTGCGGCCGACCAGCACGCCCACGTCCGTCAGCCCCATTTCCAGGTAGGCCGCCCCGAGGACCTCGTAGGCGTCCATCGAGTCGGGGTCGGAAACGAGGGCCTTGCGCGCCAGGTTGATGGCTTCCGGATGGTTCCGGTCGCGCAGCGCCTTGGACGCGTAGTAGTTGTTCGCGATGCTGTTGGCCGGGTCGATCTGCAGCGCCTTGTCGAACTTTGCGACGGCGTCGGCGGCCCGCCCGTCCAGCAGGTCCAGGCGGCCCTGCTGCGCCAGCGCGTCGCCCTCCTGCGGATTCTTGGCGAACGCCTTCTCGAACGAAGCCTTGGCGCCGGCCCGGTCCCCGTTGAACGCCTGCAAGGCGCCCAGGTTGTAGTACACGTTCGCCGATCCGTCGGGGGCCGCGGCGGCCTGACGGATCCGGTCCTCGATGCCAGCGTCGGACCACTTCGGGGCGTCGGCGCCGTCCTTTTCGGGCTTCAGCGTCGCGCGGCCCTCGTTGAGGGTGTATGCGCCGGGCTGCGGGCGGATGTCGGGCAGGGTCTTGAACTCGGGATCCAGGCGCAGCAACTGCTCTTCCGCCTGGGCCGAGTAGTTGTTGTACCACTTCAACTGCTGGGCCAGTTCCACGCAACGGCGATACGACTCCTTGGCGCGTTCCCAGATCGGGCTGGCCTTGTCGGCCAGGCCCTGCTTGAAGAACAGCTTCTGGTCCTGGTTCAACTGGGGCGGGACCGGCGAGTTCTCGATCGCTTCCGCCAGTTCCTGGAACCCGGCGCCCTTGCGGGACCACGCTGCGATCGTCCAGTTGGGCTGGCCGAAGGCCTCGACGCTGGTCAGGGTGTCCATCGCTTCCTTGATCAGGCCGATCTTCTTGGCGATGGCATCCGCAAGCACCTTTTCCGGCAGCTTCAACTGGACGCCGCGCACGTCCGCGAGGACCGCTTCACCCTTGTAGAACTGGGCCTCGGACGTCGCGGCCAGGCCGACCGCCGTGACCTTCGCCTTTTCCTCGTCCGTCAGGTCCTCGTAGGCCTTGACCGTCTTCTTGAACCAGTCGATGGCCAGGGCTTCCTTCTTCTGCGCGCGCAGCGTCAGGCCGACGTGCAGGTGGGCCTTCAGGTACAGGTCCAGGCTGGCCTTGCCGTACTTGGCCAGCCACGCCTCGAATTCCTTCTGCGCCAGGGCCTGCTTGCCCTGCTTTTCCAGCGTGCTGCCGACTTCCAGCGCGACCGCGATCGCATAGGAGGCCTTCGGGAACAGGGACAGGTACTTGCGCAGGTCCTTGATGGCCGCGTCGTACTCGCCCAGGCCCGTCCGGAAGATCGTCGCGTAGCGCAGCGCCTCTTCCGTCAGTTCGTGCGAGGGCTGCAGGCCGACGAACACTTCATAGATGCGCGCGGCTTCGGAATACACCGCCAGGCGGCGGTACGTGTCGGCGATGTTGTACAGGGCGCGAATCGCCAGCGGCGAGTTCGGCATCTCGTTGACGAGTTGCTCGTTGGCCTTCAGGCTGCGCTCGACCAGGCGGGCCTTGAAGAAGTTGTTCGCCGCGTTGATCAGCGAGCGGTCCTTCAGCGGCGTGCCGGCAAAGCGCTTCACGTAGTCCAGGAAGCATTCGGCGGCCACGGTGTACCGCCCGGCCTGCTCGAACTCGTAGCACTTGTTGAAGTCCTTCTGCTCGTTGATGCGGGTGATGATCCCGGGCACGTCGCCCGCCATCAGCTTGGGATTCCGTGCGATCAGTTCCGTGGCCGCGTACAGGCCCTTGATGTTGCGCTGCAGCGTCAGCGACGACAGCAGCAGGCGGGCCGCGTCGGGCGCGTTCTCGTGATCCGGGGCGTCCTCGATGATCGTGCGGAAGCCCGTTTCCGCCTTGTCGAAGTGGTTGTACCGATACCAGATCATCGAGGCCAGGAAGCGGGCCTCGATCACTTCGGGGGCGTCCTTCGGGGCCATTGCCAGGTAGCGCTCGCACGCCTTGACCAGCTTCGCCTCGAACTCCGGCAGTTCCTTCGCCTCGGTGTCGTTGGTGTCGTCGGACTTCGTCTTGTCCTTCGTGAAGTCGGCCAGCTTGTAGTACGCCGAAACGGCGTGGTGCGCCGCTTCCAGCGACTTCGGCCCGTTGGGCTGCAACTCGACGATCGTCGTGTAGCGCTCGGCGGCCTCGTTGTACTTGCCCAGCTGGAACAGCAGGGCCGCGTAGTTGAAGGTCATCATGTAGTACTCGGGCGAATTCGGGAACAGCCGCAGGTACTCGTTGTACAGGAGGTGCGTGAATTCCTTCGTCGCCTCCTCCATCGTCACCGACACTTCCTTCTGGTAGTTGGAGGCGATGACGCGGACCAGCTGCTCCGCCTTCGTCATTTCGGGGTCGATGAAGGCCTTCGGCGCGTCCTTCTGGTACTTGTCCAGCAGGCCGATCAAGCGGCGGGTTTCTTCCACGACGCGGGCCTTGGCGGCCAGCTTGTACACGTTTTCGACGATCGCGCGCTGGTACTCGATGACCTTGTACTGATCCTGGGCGTCCTTGTACTCGGCGATGATCTTCTTGTACAGTTTCGTGGACTTGTCGTACTCGCCCTGGCTGGCATACCCCTCGGCCAGCCGGACGGCGAGGTCCATGTAGCCGGTGGGCGCGATCGCCTTGAACACCTTGATGGCGTTTTCGGGGCTGCCGACCTGCGAGTAGACCATGACGAGGTCGCGCTGGGATTCGCGCAGCAACTGGGCGCCGTAGCCGATGGACTTCGCCTGGTCGCCCTTCGCGTAGTCGATGACCTTCAGGAACTGGTTCATCGCGTCTTCGTGCTGGCCCATGTTGTAGAAGCACCAGCCCTTCTTGTAGATGGCCAGGCCGTATGCCGACGCCATCGGGAAGTTTTCCACTTCCGCGTACATCTTCTGGGCCTCGTCCATGCGCCCGCTGTTGAAGTAGAACTCGCCGATGTTCAGCAGCGCGTCGGGCACGTACTTGCTGTTGGGCGCCTCGCGGATGACGCGGGCGAAGTACGGGAAGGCCTGGTCCTGGCGATCCATCTGCACCAGCGTGAAGCCCAGCAGGTACAGGACCGAATCGAGGCTGAGGTAGTTCGGGTAGCGATCGACGACCATCATGTAGGCGTTGGCCGTTTCTTCTTCCCAGTACGTGCGCTGCTTCAGCAGTTCCTGCTGTTCGGTCTGGACCTGGGCCACGGCCGCGTCGTCGCCGGCGTCCTGCGCCTTCTTGAGGCGCGTGAACATTTCATTGCCGTAGGCCTTGTTGAAGAAGTTTTCGGCCTTGTCCCAGTAAAGGCGCGCCAGGCGGGCGTAGTACTCGGGCTTGCCGGGGTCCTCTTCGTCGGTCGTTTCAATCAACTGGTTCAACGTCGCGATGGCCTGCTCCAGCTTCTCGTCCGCCATCCGTTCCGGGCGGCTGACGATCGCCTTGACGCCCATGGGCTTCGCCGGTCCCTTCGGCTTCTGGTCGCCCAGGACGTCGGTGGTGGCCCCCTTCGGGGTACCCGCGTCCGGCAGCGAATAGGTCTTGATGTCGGCGCCGGCCTTCTTGTCGGCCTTCGACTGGGCGAAGGCCGGGGAAGCCGCCAGCGCGGCGACAACCAGGAACCCGAGGGTGCGGGAGAGCATCGTCATCGAAGGCCTCCGTTCAGCCCGAAGCGACCGGGCAGGGAACGTCAATCGGTCGTTCACTTAACGGCACCGCACGCCGACTGCAGAGGATAGTGGTACGAACCCAGCTCGTCCTTCCAGTATTCGCCGTCCCAGACCCAGTAGATGTGCTCGGGGTCGACCTTGAACTCCTCCTTCGGGGCCGAGGGCCCGGCGGAGGAGACCAGCTGCTTCTTGACCTGCTCTTCGAAGATGCCCTTCTGGGCGTTCAGGCACTCGAACCGCACCTTCAGCGCCTGGGACAGCAGCGCCTTCAGCTCGCGGCGGACGCGCGACAGGCGTTCCCGGGCCAGCTGGCCGGCCTCGCTCATCGTCAGGGAGCGGTAGGCCAGCAGGTCGGGCAGCAGCACATCGACCAGCCCCTTGGCGACCGGGTTGCTGCGCAGGGTTTCCAACTGCTGGATTTCCTTGGAGATCGTGACCACGAAGCCGAACAGGCGGCGCAGTTTCGCATCGGCCAGCGCGGCGTTGAAGATCTTCTTGATCTTCAGCGAGTAGGTCCCGCCCTTCCTCGAAAGGCCCGCGAGGTACTGGTAGAAGTCCGTCGGGTCCGTGTGGCCGCCGAGGACCGTTTCCAGTTCCTTGTGGATTTCGAAGTACTCCTTGTAGAACGGGTCGATGGTGGCCAGCGCCTCGTCGTAGCGGCAGTTCTTGAAGAAGATGACGGCCCGCAGGACGGACGCCTCCGGGTAGTACTCTTCCTCGAAGTACGGCGAGTTGACGGTCAGGATGTTGCCCAGGGCGCGGGAGTAGTTGCCCAGTTGGTAGAACGCCCAGGACTTTTCGAACAGGCTGTCCAGCCACTGGTCCGAGGTTTCGGGGATCTGGTCATAGAAGCGGACCGCCGTTTCGACGTTCCCGGCGATGAAGTTCCCCTTGTCGAAGCCTGCGCTGTAGAAGACGCGCGCCAGGGCCAGCGTGGACATTTCGCGGTACTTGTCGCGACCCTCGAACGGGCCCGACGCCTTGACGAACCGCAGGACCTCGCGGAAGGCTTCGGACGCCGGCATCGGTTCGTTGCGGCGAACCAGCACGACGCCCTTCAGGTACATCGCCTTGACGAACAGGTCGGGACGGCTGGCGCCCACGCGGGACAGGCTTTCCAGCGCGGCGTCGAGGTTGCCTTCGTAGTAATGGTACTGGCCGACGTAGAAGGAGATCTCCTCCGCCAGCTCGATCGGGTACTTGTCGGCCGGGTACGACGCCATGCGGAACAGCGTGTTCGTTTCGCCGGGGATTTCGCGGTGGATCCTGACCAGCCAGGGCAGCGCCTCGGCGTAGCGGACGTGGGTCGGGCCCGCCTCGACGACGCGGTCGAAGTACCCGAAGGCGCTGACGTAGAACTTCAGCGAAAAGAGCGCCATGCCCATTTCATACTGGGCTTCCTGGAAGTACGGGGCCGCCTCCTCGCCTTCCGACAGGATGCGGTTGAAGATCAGCGAAGCGTCGTAGAACTTCCCTTGCGACGACAGGCGCTTGCCTTCCGTCAGCACGAGCGTGAAGGCGCTGAGCGCCGGGGCCGGGGCCGGGGCCGCCGTCGGGGCTGTCGGAGGCGGCTCGGGCGCGGGCGCCGGGGCCTGCGCCAGGGCTGCAACGGTCCAGAAGGTCGCGATCAGGGCGAAGGCCCCGACGTTCGTGGCATGCCGCATGTGCGTACCCCTTTCAAAGTCCGCGGGTTGTCCGAATTATTGCAGAAGGAGGCGAACTGTCAAGGCGAAAGGCCGCGTCCGTCGCGGCCCTGCGACACACGCTCCCCCCGGAGCGCGCGCGAACCGGCAAAGGGTTTCCGCGGCAGGCGCTGGTCGGGACCGACGCCGGCTCCGGGCGTCCGGGGCACGGGGGGGCGGTGGCAGCCCCGTCATCCCGCCCGGTGGAGGCCGCCGTCGATGCCCCTTCCCGAGGCTCGTTCGACCCCGCCGCCCCCGGCCCCCGGCGCGGCCGACCGTGGACAGGGACGGGTCGTTCTGCTACCTTGGACCGCGTTTTGACGCGGAGAACCGACCATGGCGCGGGCGACGGTCGAGCGGATCGCGGAACACACCGGCACCGAGGTCACGATCCTCGGCTGGCTGGCGGCGAAGCGCTCCAGCGGCAAGATCCACTTCCTCCAGGTGCGCGACGGCACCGGAACGATCCAGTGCGTCATGGTGAAGAGCCAGGTCACCCCCGAGGAGTTCGAGGCGGCGGATCGCTGCACGCAGGAATCGTCGGTGGCCGTCACCGGCACCGTGCGGGAGGACGCTCGTTCGCCGATCGGGTTCGAGATCGACGTGAAGTCCTTCGCTGTGGTGTCGGCATCGGAACCGTACCCGATCTCGCCCAAGGACCACGGCACGGCGTTCCTGATGGAAAACCGCCACCTGTGGCTGCGGTCACGGCGGCAGCACGCCATCCTGCGCGTGCGGGCCTCCATCGTGCGGGCCATCCGGGACTATTTCGACGACCGCGGGTTCCTGCTGGTCGATACGCCCATCCTGACGCCGGCGGCCTGCGAAGGGACGACGACGCTGTTCGAACTGGACTACTTCGGCGAGAAGGCCTACCTGACCCAGAGCGGCCAGTTATACAACGAGGCCACGGCGGCGGCGTTCGGGAAGGTGTACGCCTTCGGGCCGACGTTCCGGGCCGAAAAGAGCAAGACCCGGCGCCACCTGATGGAATTCTGGATGGTGGAGCCGGAAATGTCGTTCTGCGACCTGTGGCAGAACATGGACGTCGCCGAGGACTTCCTGTCGTACGTGGTCGCGCGGGTGCTGGAAGAACGGCGGTTCGAGCTGGCCACGCTGGAGCGGGACACGTCGGCCCTGGAGAAGGTGGTGAAGCCCTTCCCGCGGATCCATTACGAAGAGGCCGTGAAGATCCTGCGCGCGAACGGCAGTGACATCCCCGACGGCGACGACTTCGGCGGCGACGACGAGACGATCCTGACGAAGCAGTTCGACCGCCCGATCATCGTGCACCACTACCCGTCCGCGGTGAAGGCGTTCTACATGAAACGGGACGCCCAGGACCCGACGTACTGCATGAGCATGGACGTGCTGGCCCCCGAAGGGTACGGCGAGGTCATCGGCGGCGGGCAGCGCGAGGAGGACCTGGCGGTCCTGCAGGCGGCGATCGAGGGCCAGGGACTGCCGATGGAGGCCTTCGGCTGGTACCTGGACCTGCGGCGCTTCGGCAGCGTGCCGCACTCGGGCTTCGGCCTGGGCGTCGAGCGCACCGTGGCCTGGATCTGTGGCCTTCCGCACATCCGCGAAACGATCCCGTTCCCCCGGATGCTCGAGAAGATCACCCCCTAGGAGCCTGTCGGGGGCAGTCGTGCGCGATCCAATCCTGGCCTTCGGAAAGTACGAAATCCTCGAGGCTGTCGGCAGCGGCGGGATGGCCACCGTATACCGTGCGAAGCTGTCGGGCCCGATGGGGTTCGAAAAGCCGGTCGCCGTGAAGGTGCTGCAGGACGACGCGGCGGCCGACGAGGAGATCGTCCGGATGTTCGTGGACGAGGCCCGCCTGGGGGCGCGCCTGTCCCACCCGAACATCGCCGGGGTGATGGAGTTCGGCGAGGCCGACGGGCGGTACTTCCTGGCCATGGAATACGTGGACGGGATGAGCCTGGGCACGCTGCTCAGGCGGCGGCCGAAGGGGAAGAAGGCGAAGGGGCTGGAACCCGCCGCGGCCGTCTACGTGGCCTCGTGCGTGTTGAAGGCCCTGGCGTATGCCCAGGCGCTGCCGGGTTCCGATGGCAAGCCCATGGGGGTCGTCCACCGGGACGTCAGCCCCCAGAACATCCTCCTGGATCGATCGGGCGCCGCGAAGCTGTGCGATTTCGGCATCGCGACGGGGACCTGGCGGGCCGAAAAGACGCGCGTCGGCGTGGTGAAGGGCAAGGCCGGGTACATGGCGCCCGAGCAGTCGGCCGGGGGCAGGGTCGATGCCCGGACGGACCTGTACGCCGTCGGACTGACGCTGGTGGCGATGTTGTCCGGCAACGCGCCGTTCGACGGGAAGGATACCGGGGAGATCCGGGCGAAGGCCTCGAAGGGCCTGCCACGCGACCGGATCGACGCCCTGGCCTGCGACGACGGCCTGAAGGACGTGCTGATGCGGGCGCTTGCCATGCGCCCGGCGGATCGGTTCGCATCGGCGGACGAGTTCCTGAAGTCCCTCGCGGCCGCCGCACCGGACCCGGCCGACACCGGCAGGGCGGCGCTGGCGGTGGCCCTGGAAGCCGCGCTTGAGCGGGCACCAGGCGCCCGCAGCGGCACCGCACGGGCAGCCGTCGCGAAGGCACCGAAGCGGCGTGCCGCGACGCAATCCTCGAAGGACGCGGCGTCGGCTGCGGGGATCCGCAACGTGCTGATCGGCGCGGGCCTGCTGGTGCTGGTGGCGCTGGCGCTGGCGTTGCTGAAGGTCGGGCTGCCGGACTAGGTGATCGGGAGGCGCGGATGATGCTGGACAGGGCTCGGATCGGCGTCCTGGGCGCCGGCAACATGGGCGAGGCACTGATCGGCGGCGTCATCAAGGCGTGCATCGTCGAGGCGCAGCAGATCACCGCCAGCCGGCGCTCGGAAGTGGCGCTGGCGTACCTGCGCGATACCTGGGGCATCCACACGACCACCGACAACTGCGAACTGGTGAAGCAGAACGACATCCTCCTGCTGGCGGTCAAGCCGCAGGTGATGGGCGACGTGCTGGCGTGCGTGGCGCCGTGCTTCCGGCCCGGCCAGGTGGTGATCAGCATCGCGGCCGGCATCACGACCTCCTTCATCGAGACGTTCGTCGGCAACGACATCCCGGTCATCCGGGTGATGCCGAACACGCCAGCGCTGGTGGGGCAGGCCGTGTCGCCCTACTGCCTGGGCACGCACGGGTCCGCGGCGCAGGCGCTGGTGGCGTCGCAGATCTTTTCCGCGGTGGGCGTCACGGTCCAGGTCGAAGAGGACATGATGGACGCCATCACGGCCCTGTCGGGATCCGGGCCGGCGTACCTGTTCTACCTGCTGGAAGGGTTGATCGAGGCCGGGAAGGCCATGGGACTGCCCGAGCACCTGTGCAGGGCGCTGGTGCGGCAGACCGCCTACGGGTCGGCGAAGCTGGTGGTCGAGACGCCCCGGACGCCCCGCCAGTTGCGGGCGCAGGTCACGTCGCCCCAGGGCACCACGCATGCCGCGATGACGCACCTGGACGAACAGCATTTCCTGGAGCACCTCCAGGGAGCGGTCCTCAAGGCGCGGGATCGGGCGCGGGAACTGGGCCGGGCCGCATCGACGCGAAACGATCCGGCCTGATCCGGGAGGAACGATGTTCGAGTCTGCGACAAGCCCGCAGGGTTCGGGGCTCCTCGCCGGGGCCCTGATGCTGGCGGCCGTGCACGGAGTGATGCCGAACCACTGGGCACCCTTCGTCCTGATCGGGCGCGCCCAGGGGTGGCGCCGGCGCAGGATGCTGTGGGTGCTGCTGATGGCCGGGATCGCCCACACGGCCGTGGCGGCCGGGCTGTCGATGGTCACGCTGCTGCTGGGCGTCGCGCTGTCCGAGGTGATCGAGCCGGTGGCGCACCTGCTGCCGGGAGCCATCCTGCTGGCGACGGGCATCGTGTACGTGGTCCTGGACACGCGGAAGGGCGATCACCATCACCACCACGCGAACGTGCACCGTGCGGCCGACTCCGGCATGTCGGACCGGACGGCGACCACGACCCTGATCCTGACGCTGGCCCTGGCGCCCTGCGAGGCCATGGTGCCGGTGTTCGTCAGCGCGGCCCCGATGGGCGACGCCACCTACCTGCTGACGCTGGCGGTCCTGTCGGGCGTCGCGTCGGTGGCCGTGATGTGGGTGCTGGCGACGCTGGCCTGGAGCGGCGCGCGGCACCTGCAGTTCGGCTGGGCCGCCCACCACGAACGCCTGCTGGTCGGGTTGATGCTGCTGGGGATCGGCGTGGTGACGATGGCCCTCGGGCACTTCGGGCACGGCCACCCGGGGTGACGTCATTCCCGCCGCGACAACGCCTTCAGCACCCGTGACAGGACCTCGTCCGCGAGGGCATCGACGTCCGGGCCCGGCTGCGCCGGCGAGCGGGCCTGGGTGCGAGGACGTCGGGCGCCGCCCTGGGCCTCGGCCAGCCGGTGCAGGCGCGCCACCTCGTCATCGGACAGGGGCCGCGGGACGCCCAGGGATCGGGCCAGGAACGAAATCTTCGCGGTGTGTTCGAGGGACTCGAGCCGATCGAACGCCGCGAGGACGTTCGGGCCGACGCACACCGACCCGTGGCGTTCCATCATCACGACGTCATGCTCGCAGATCAGGCGCTCGACGCCCGCAGCGACGTCCTCGCTGGACGGCGTCGCATAGGCGGCCGTGGGGATTTCGCCCAGCGCCACCACCGACTCCGGCACCAGCCGCTGGTCCAGCGACAGGCCGGCCAGCGTGAACGCCACCGCGGTGGGCGGGTGGCCGTGGACCACCGCGCCGATGTCGGGCCGGGCTCGGTAGGCGGCGAGGTGCAGCCGGACCTCGGTGCTGACCTTGCCGCCGCGCGCCTCGGGACGCCCCTGCAGGTCGATCGCGACCAGGTCGGACGGCTTCAGGAAGCCCTTGTTGACCCCCGAGGGGGTGACCAGCAGCCGCGAAGCCGACAGCCGGACGCTGACGTTCCCCTCGCCGCCCGCGATCAGCCCCCCCGCGTGCATGCGCCGGCAGACCTCGACCACCTGCTCGCGGGCGACCGGCTCGTCGATGCGGGGGAAGGAGTCGCTCACGGCGTCACTCGTCGTCGGGGAGCAGGTCCCGGGCGTTCTTGTCCGTCAGGCGCACGTCCAGCTTCCAGGCGCCGGACTCCTTCACGAAGATCAGGGTCACCGGCTTTCCCCCCTTCGCGGCGACGACCACCTTGGCCTTGTCGCCCTCGATGGTTTCCGACTGCGCGTCCGACAGGGTCAACTGGTCCAGGGGGCGCGGGGACGGGCCGCCGGCCGGGTACTGGGAGGCATACAGCGCCAGCAGGGCCCGGGCGAACGGCTGGGACTCGGCCGAAAACCCCTGCGCGAAGGCGTCCGTGTCGCCTTTTCGCGCCGACTCCTGGAGGGCGTCGAAGGCCCGTGTCGGCGACTTGCCGCAGGCCGCCAGCGAGCCCGCCAGCACCAGGATCGCAGACGCGCGGAGGGCGGTACGGGCCAAAGGGCAACGCATGGATCCTCCCGTCGGGGTCACCAGGGCGCGGGGTACACGGCTTCCCGCAGGTTCGCCGATGTCGCCTGGGCAAGGGGCAGGTCCAGGCGCCAGCCGTGACCGTCGCGCACCAGGAGCAGCCCGGGCCCTCCCGGTCGCCTCAAGACCACGTTCGGCCCGGCGTCTTCCGCAGGATCGGGCACGGCCCCCTTCAGGTCGGCCTGGAGGCGCAGGCGGAGGTCCTTCCAGCCATCGACCCGCACCACCCCGTCCACCAGTGCGCGCGACGCGGGCGTCAAGGCATCCAGCAGTTCCAGGGATGGCGCGGTTTCGGACGCGCGCAGGGCCGATTCCAGCGAGGCAGCCGCGTCCTTCGGGCCCGGGGTGCAGGCAGGCCCCAGCACCAAGGCAACCAGGGCGACGATCAGATGGATGCGCCCGAGGCGGCTTCGGGCGAGAACCGGGAACAGAACGTCCGTGACGAAGGAGCGGGGTGCGAGAGGGGGGACTTGAACCCCCACGAGAAAAGTTCCCACTAGCACCTCAAGCTAGCGTGTCTGCCATTCCACCACTCTCGCGCGGCCCGGTTGGCCAAAAGCAGCGCGATTTGTAAACCGGACGGGCCTCTGTGTCAAGGCGAGGGCGCATTGAATGGGCCCGAGGCGACTCCGTCTCCGGCGCGATTGAGACCGCGCCTCCGCCTACGTGCTCGGGCCGGCCGCGGGGGTTTCGGACAGGACCACGACCCCGTCGGCATCGGCCACCAGGAAATCGCCGGGGCGGAACACGATTCCCGCAAAACGGACCTCCAGGTCACGCTGGCCCTCGCCCCGCTTGACGCTGCGGGACGGGTGGGGGGCCAGCGCCTTGACGCCCAGGGGGAGCCGCGCCAGCGTTTCGGTGTCGCGGACGCACCCGAAAACCACCACGCCCGACCAGCCGTTGTCCACGGCGAGGCCCGCGACGAGGTCGCCCAGCAGCGCGCACCGCAGCGAGCCGCCCCCGTCCACGACCAGCACGCGACCGCGCCCCGGTTCCGACAGTGCGGCCTTCACCAGCACGTTGTCCTCGAAGACCTTCACCGTGGCCACGGCGCCCGCGAAGGCCCGTGCCCCCCCGAAGTCGCGGAAGACCGGGTCCGCGACGCGCGCCGCGTCGCCCAGGCGATCGCTGAGGTCCGTCGTCTGAAAGGCCATGGCCTCGCTCCGATGGAATCGCCGCCATCTTCCCACGACGGGCGTCAGTCGGCCAGATCGAGGTCCTCGAGCGGGTGGACGTCGAGGAGGTTCGGCTGGAAGCCCCGCACCCGGGGGCTCAGAAGGTAGATCCGCGTGAAGTGGAAGAGCGGCACCATCGGCGCGGCATCCAGCATCCGCTCCTCCGCCTGTCGCAGCAGGGCGTTCCGGGCCTCGCCATCGCCCTCCACCCGCGCCGCCTCCAGGCGCCGATCGACCTCGGGGTCCGCGAAGGCGGGGTAGTTCGAAGCGGCGCCCGTTCGCAGGATCTCCAGGAAGTTCAAGGGATCCACGACGTCCGCACACCAGGACGCGCGCGCCATCCTGTAGTCGCCTCGGCGGACGCGGGCCAGCAGGGATTTCCACTCGGTGCCTTCGAGGGACACGTCGATGCCCAGGTTGTCCTTCCACTGCGCCTGCAGGAACTCGGCGATGACCTTGTTCGCTTCGCCGCTGTTGTACACGTAGGAAAGGGGCGCCAGGGTGCCGTGGGCGCGGCGCGCCGAAGCCAGCAGCGCACGGGCGCGCACCGGGTCGAACCCCGCGCCCGCAGGGGGGACGTAGCCGGTCGGCGTCGAGATGCCCGGGGGGACGAACGACCGGGCCGGCGCCTGGCCCCCCATCAGCACCTCGCGGACCAGGCGCTCCTTGTCCACCGACAGGGCCAGCGCGCGGCGAACCCGTTCGTCGTCCAGGGGCGGCTTGTCGATTCGAAGCGCCACGTACCCCGTACACAGGACGGGGTCGGTATGGAACTCCGCCGGTCGCGTCCGGCGCATCTCGGGAATGCGATCGCGGCTGAGCGTGCTCTTGAGCCACTGCACCTTGCCTGCGGCAAACCATTCGTACGCGAGGCGCTCGCCGGACAGGAAGTGGAACGTGACGCCGTCGAGGGCCACAGCGGCGGCGGCACGCCAGGCAGGATTCCGCGACACGACCGCCTTGTCACCGGGCTGGAACTCGTCCAGCCGGAAGGGGCCGTTGCCCACCAGGTTGCCGGGCCGCGTCCACTGGGCGCCGTGACGGGCGACGACGTCCGCGCGGACCGGGGCGAACACCGGGTGCGCCAGGCGGCCGGGGAAGTCGACCGTCGGCACGCGCAACCGGACTTCCAGCGTGGCGGCGTCCACGACCTTCACGCCGAGGCGGTCCGAGGCGGCACGACCGGCGTGGACCTCCTCGGCGCCATCGACGACGTACAACTGGGCGACGAGGCGCGACCCGGAGGCCGGGTCCAGCACCCGACGCCAGGCGAAATCGAAGTCGCGGGCCGTCACGGGACCGCCGTCGGACCACCGGGCATCGGGCCGGAGGTGGAAGGTCCAGGTCAGCCCGTCCGCCGAGGGTTCCCAGGACGAGGCTACGCCGGGCCGGGCGGGTCCTTCCCCGGCAGGGCGACGAACCAGGCCCTCGAACAGCGCAGACGCGATCGTGATGCCGCTTTCCTCGCCGGCGAGGCCCGGGTCGATGGTCTCGGGTTCCCAGATGGCGATCGACAGGATCTTCGGCGGACGGACCGTGGCACCAGCCCCCGCGTCGCCCGACTTGCAGGATGCGAACGTCGCGGAAGCGGCCAGGGCCGCCAGGATGCAGGGCCGAAGCATGCGCGCGGTCACGGGAACCTCCGCGCGATGGATTCACGCCGGCGGGCGCGAGCGCCCTGCCCTACGGGGCCGCAGGCGCAGGGGCAGGGGCCGCCGTCGGGGCCGCACCAGGGACTGCGCCAGGGGCCCCATCGGCGGGCGGCGGTGCCGGGGGAGCCGGGGGGTTCACGCCGGGCTCGGTGATCTTCAGGTTCTTCAGCTCGACGAAGCGCCCCACGTCCTTCAGGTACCCGGCGCACTCGTCGCTGTTGGTCATGCGGCCGGCCGCCTCGCATGCCGTCGAACCGGCAGCCGTCTCGCACGCCTTCGTCGCCAGATCCTTGCAGGGCTTGGGGCCACAGGCCGTCAGGGCCAGCATCGCCGCCACAACCGCCATCGTCACGAACAACGTCCTCACGGGTCTCCTCCGGAAACGGACGGCAGAGTGTAGCACACGGGCATCCGGGAGGAAGCGCGGGTTTCGACGGTCGCACTGCGGGGGAAAGTCCGGCCTCCCGTGGTAAGGTTGCGCCATGCGGTCCCGCCCTCCCCGCCTCGTGGCCCTCCTCGCCCTGGCATTGGCCTTCGCCCCCTCGATCCCCGCCCGAGGGGGGACGGACCCGGCCAGGCGCTGGCGTACCCTCCGCACCGACCACGTCCGGATGCATTTCGACGAGCCGGGCGAGGCCATGGCCCGCCGGGCCGCCGCCCTCGCCGAGGACGCGTACGGCCGCGTGAAGGACCTGCTGGGGTTCGTTCCGGCCCAACCGGTCGAGATGGTGCTGATCGACGACGTCGATGATTCAAACGGTTCCGCGACCGTCTTTCCCTACGATCGAGTGGTGCTGCTGGCGGCGCCACCGGACCCGGGGTCGGAACTGGCGGGTTTCGACGACTTCCTCCGCTCGCTGGTCCTGCACGAGTTCGTGCACGTGGCCCACATGGACCAGGCCTCGGGCCTCCCGGGGTTCCTGAACCGCCTGCTGGGCAAGACCGCCATGCCCAACGGCGCCATCGAATCCTGGTTCATCGAAGGCCTGGCGGTGATGCTGGAATCGCGCCTCGCCGGGGGTGGGCGCAACGGATCGACGGCCTACGAGAAGGTCCTGCGGTCGGCGGTGCTGGGCGGGACGTTCCTGGGCCTGTCGGAACTCACCATCCCGCCCTTCAAGCTGCCGCGCGGCGCCGCCGCCTATGTCTACGGAGGCGCGTTCCTCGAGTTCCTCCTGGCCCGGCGGGGCCCCGAGGGACTGCGCGAGTTCGTTCGCGACTACGGCGCCCGGATCGTGCCGTTCGCGTCGAACACCCTTGCGCGCCGGGCCTGGGGCAAGGACTTCCTGGACCTGTACGACGGGTTCCGGGCCGGGGTCGAAGGACGCGCCCGGGCGACCGCAGCCCGGATCCAGGCCGCGGGCGAGATCGCGGGACACCTGCTGACCCGGGGCGGGGAGTCCCGTTCGTCCCCGGTCTTCCGCCCGGACGGCAAGTCCCTGTTCTACGTCCGCTCGGATGGTTCGTCCGATGCGGGGGTCTTCGAACTGGACCTCCAGACCGGCCGCGAGCAGCGCCGGTGGGATTGCCGCGGGGGATGCGGGAAGCTGGCGGTGGCCGGGGGCACGGTCCTCACGACGCACGCGACGCCCTGGCGCATCTACAGCGCATTCGGGGACGTCTTCCGCCTGGGCCCGGGCACGCTGCGGTCCGAGCGCGTGACCCGCCGCGCTCGCGCCCGCGACGTCGCCGCGACCCCGGACGGCACCCTGCTGTGGGTCACGGCGGAGTATGACCGGGTGTCGCTGGTGGCGCGCGCCGCCGACGGGAGCGTCCGGGCCCTGGTGCCGGCCGGCCGGTTCGCCTCGATCGGCGGCCCGCGGCCGCTGCCCGACGGCCGCATCGCCTTCACGGCCCAGTCGGAAGGGCGCTGGGACCTCTGGGCGGTCCGCGCCGACGGATCGCTGGATCGACTGACGGATGACGGGTGCCTGGACCGGGATCCCGTCCCGACGCCCGACGGGCGCTGGCTGCTGTTCACGTCGGACCCGGGGGGCATCGACGACATCCTGGCGCTGGACCTCCAGACCGGCGAGCGTCGGCGCGTCACGCGGGTGCTGGGCGGCGCGGCCGAGCCGGCGATCAGCCCGGACGGCGGGACACTGGCCTTCACGTCGTACTCCGCCCAGGGCCAGGACCTGGCGACCCTGGCCCTCGATCCCGGCTCCTGGGTCGCCCTGGGTCCCGACGACGCCTGCCGTACGACCCGGGACGAAGCCGAGCCCGCCCCGGCGGGGGATGCTTCCCGCAGGTACTTCGCACTGCCGTCCGTGCGCGCCCGGGCCCTCCAGATCCGGTTCTCGGCCGCCTCGACCGGCGACGTCCGGCTGGGGGCCCAGATCGGCGGATCGGACGCGATCGGCCATCACGCCTTCTCGCTGGGCTTCGACCTCGACCCCCGGCAGGGTGACCCCACGGCGTGGGGCTCGTATGCATTCGACGGCTGGTGGGCGTCACTGGGACTGGACCTGGCTACCTGGCCCTCGGCCGCCTGGGCACGGGTGGACGATCGCTGGATCGCGGTCGGCCGGCGCGCCTGGCTGCTCAACGTGGCCACGTCGCTTCCGATCCCGACCCGCACGCGGCAGTTCTCCATCGGCCTCGGGTACTCGCTGCGATGGGCCTCGGGGGCCGGGCATCCGCGGGCGACGGACCCCGCCTCGCTGCACCCGATCCTCCCTTCCGAGCGGGTGATCGGGGGCCTGACCCTCACGGCCGACCACGATTCGACCCGCTCCTTCGAGCGCTCGGTCGGACCGGCCCAGGGCGTGCACGCCGGGATCGCCCTGGGCCTCCGCCACCCCATTCCCGCCGGGGCCGGATGGGCACTGACGGTGGCCGGCCACGCCTACGGATACCTCCCGATGCCCTGGGGGCACGGCCAGGTCCTCGCGATCCTCGGCTCCGGGGCGACCGCCTTCGGCGACCGCGACTGGCGCGACGCGTTCTCGGTGGGCGGGTTCCCGCCGCAGGACCTGCCGTCGGCGCTGATCAACCGCGAACCGTTGCAGGGCCGCTACCTGCGGGGCTTCCGGACCGGCGCCTTCGTGGGGGATGCCTACGTGCTGGTCAACGCGGAATACCGGGCGCCGCTGTGGTACATCCACCGGGGCCTGGGTACCTTCCCGCTGGCGGCCCGGCGCCTCTGGGCGACGGCCTTCGCGGACGCCGGCAGCGCCTGGTGGCGAGGCCAGGCCCCCCAGCCCGGATGGGATGCCGGCGCGGAACTCGCCCTTTCCACCAACCTGTTCCTGTTGACCGACGCGACCTTCCGGCTGGGGTACGCCCACGGGTTCGGCCCCCTGGGCGGGAACGTGGTCTACTTCCTGTTCACGCCCTGACGGCCGGCAGCAGGAACCGCGGAGGAACCCGGAGTCGCCGCGTCGGCCGGGCCGTCCAGCGCCCGTAGGGCCAGCGTGCGGATGGCCTCCGACGCATGGTCGCGAAACGCCGCCAGGGCGTCCCGACCCCGGGGATCGCCTGCCGCGGCCAGCGCCCGGGCCGCGAAGAAGCGCACGGGTTCATCGGCGTCGGCCAGGAACTGCGGAAGCACGCGCGTTGCCGCGTCGGGCGGCAGGTGCCGGAACGCATCGGCAGCGCGACCGCGAACGTACGGGTCCGACGAGCGGTCCGAAAGCGCCGACACCAGCAGCGCCTCGACCACGCCCGGCTCGGACAAGGCGACGACGGCCTTCAGCGCCGGGGCAGCCGTGTCGCGGGCCTCCTCGGTGGATGCCGCCAGGTACCCCAGGCACATCCCGACCGAACACAGGCTCGACGGGCAATCGCTCCCCTCCCGGCACTTGTGGCCCCCCCAGAGGATCGACTCCGGGTCCGCGGCGGCCACGTCCGACGCGCCGCGACCCGAACAGGCCGGCCCGCATGCTCCCAGGATCAGGATCCCCAGAATCGCCCGGGGCAGGGCAAGGGAAGGCCGGGAGGCCCCGGGGGGAGCCTGAAGCGGATATTCCATGGGAATCAACGACCTCCGGTGTCTGGAATCGGCCAGGATTCCGTCTTGACCTGCCCGCGAAGGCCAAACTATACTGCCTCGCGGGATGCATGCCTACACAGGGACTGAGGGAGGTGCGCCAATGACCAGGACGTTCAACGTCTTCCTGCTGGTCGGTATCTGTTCGGTGGCGATGGCCATGGGTACCGGCTGCAAGAAAGGTACGCCCACCACGTGCAACGGCTGGGCGAAGTTGCTGAAGAGCCCTGTCAAGGGGCGTGACGCCATCCGGAACCTGGGCGATCTCCACTGCAAGGAGGGCCTCCCCGCCCTGGAGGAAGTCTTCCCGACCAGCCAGTACAAGGATTTGATCCTGCAGAGCGTCCACACGATCAACGCTCCCCAGGACTCGGTCAACCTGCTGAAGAAGGCCCTCGCCGATCCGGAAGCGGCCGTCCAGGCGGCTGCGGTGGCCGAGGACTTCGCGATTCCCGAGCTGCGCCAGCCCTTGATGGACGTCCTGACGACGGACGTGGCCTACAAGGCGCGTGAAAACGCGTTGAAGGCGCTGGTGAAGCAGGATGCCTCGAACCTGAAGCAGGACGAGGATCTGCTGATCGGGCTGCTGCGCAACGACCCGAACCTGCAGGGGATCTCGGTCAACGCCACGGCCGCCAAGGCCCTGGGCGACATGAAGTCCGAAAAGGCCATCCCGGCGCTGGTCGTCGGCCTGTTCATGCGGACCCAGCGTGGCGAAGCGATGTACACCTGGGCGCGCAAGGCGCTGACCGCCATCGGCAAGCCCGCGGTCGCCCCGCTCGTTGCGACGCTGGCCGGCGACAAGGCCGTGGCCGCCAAGATCATCGACGACCTGTCCACCTTCGGAAAGAAGCTGGGCATCTACGAATGGCAGTGGCAGGACGGGCCGGAAATGGTCCAGGTCCTGGGTGACCTGCGGGACACGGCTGCCGCGATGGCCCTGGCGACGAACCTCGGCAAGGCGCTGAACCCGCCCACGGGCGTGGATGACCGGGTCACCCGCACCTGGCAGATCGCCCAGCAGAACCGCATCACCATGGGCATGATGGCGCTGTGGAACGTCGGGACCGCCGAAATCGTCCCGACCCTCAAGGCGATCATCGAAAACAAGAACAACGATGCCAAGCAGCGCCTGGACACCGCGTCGGCGCTGTCGATGCTGCCCGGCTTCGTCGGCGTGGATGCGGTCCTGCAGATCTACCAGAACACCAAGTTGGAAACCTTCCGCGCACCCTTCGTGAAGCCGATCCTGCTGGGAATGGACTGGAAGCACTTCCCCACGTTCATGAAGGCGCTGAAGGCCGACAAGAGCGCCCTGGTGAAGGAGCGCTTCGCCGGCGACGGTCCCGACGCGCTTGAATTCCAGGCGATGGCCATCGTCCTGACCGACTGCAAGGAAGGCGACGTCGATTGCCTGATCGGCAAGCTGAAGTCCGACAACGTGGTCACGGCCGAAAAGGCCGCCATCCTGATGACCGCGCTGACGGGCGATGCCGCCGCGAAGGGCCTCAAGGCACTGATCGAGCGCTACCCGAGCGTGGACCCCGTCCAGGCCGTGGACCTGCGGCGCTTCATCACTCTGTCGATCTGGCGTCTTGGCAACAAGGGCGTCGTGCCCGAGATCAAGGCCCTGTTGAAGGCCGACAAGGAGCGCAAGGGCGCCGGCTACTGGGTCGATGAGCTGGAAACGCTGATCCCCGCCCTCGCCGCGAAGTAGTCCGCTTCCCCGCTACGGCAGGAACCAGTCCTTCAGAAGATCGCCGAAGAACAGCCACTCCATCGCGGCCAGGGACAGGAACGGGCCGAAGGGAACCGCCGCGTGGCGCAGGCCACTGGTTCGAGGCTCGGAGGCCGGCGTCGCATCGACCATCGAAGCGTCGGGCGCGGCAGACGGTTCCGGGGGCCCGTCGCGATCAGGCGTGCCGGGAATCGACTCCGACGCAGCCCGCGCAGCCGCCTCCTCGGCCTCCCAGGGCGGCGTCGGGGACCGGCGGGCCACCAGGACCATCGGCACGGCTACCAGCAGCCCCTGGACCGAAGACGCCAGGAAGATGAACGGCAGGGACTGGACGCCCAGCGTGGCGCCGATCATGCCCAGCAGCATCACGTCGCCGTATCCCATCCCCTCGCGTCGGGTCAGGCGGAAGTACACCTCGATCAGGGCGGCGATCGGCAGGGCGCCGACCACCATCCCCAGCAGGGACTCCTTCCATCCGATGTCGGTGAAGTTCGGCATCAGCAGCGACCCGGCGAGGCCCAGCCCCGCGCCGGTCAGGGTGAATACGTGCGGGATCCGCCAGTGCTCGAGGTCCACGAACGTCAGCACCACCAGCAGGAAGCAGAACGCGAAGGGGAACACCCACAGGACCGCCAGGCCCTGCACGTCCGCGAGGCCCTCGGACCGCATCACCGCCAGGTACAGGCACGCCAGGGACAGGACGGCCATCGACAGTTCGACCAGGGGATACCGGATCGAGATGGGCGAGCGACAGTCCCGGCACTTGCCGCCCAGCAGGATCCACCCCAGGACCGGAACGTTGTCGTACCAGCGGATCGGCGCGCCGCATCCCGGGCAGCTCGACCCGGGGCGCACGATGGACAGGCCCTGGGGCACCCGGTAGATCAGGACGTTCGCGAACGACCCGAACGCCGCGCCCAGCAGCAGGACGGTGACCTTGAGCAGCCAGAACGGGACGCCATCGACGGTATCGGGCATGGTCCTCCCCGGGGGTCGGAGGTCACGAGGGGCCTACTGCACGGTCAGGCTGCCGATGCGCACGCGGTTCTGTCCGTCGTGGCGTACCTTTTCCTTGTCGAAGTCCTTGACCGGCAGGCGCTTGTCGCCGCTGGGATTGTAGAAGCCCATCCAGATGTCGTAGGGGCCGGAGGGGGTCCCGATCGGGACGTCGATGTCGTACGAATCGATCACGATGTCGCCCTTCAGCCAGTTCGTCGTGGCGAAGCACCCGACGCAGGAGGTCTGCTCTTCGTTCTCCTTCGCCTGGTTCAGGATCCAGTGATCGCCGTGGATTCGCGAGGACGACCCGACGCGGTCCACGTGCAGGAAGATCCGGTACGACTGCCCGACCTTGTCGGTGGTCTTGAAATACGTCCGCAGGATCGTCTTGCCGCCGCGCCGGACGGCCGACGGATCGACCTCCCAGCCGACCACCTGGATCTTGTCGTCGAAGTTCACGGACGTGTGGTTGACGTCCTTGAGGGCGTCGAATTGCGCCTGCGTCAACGTCGCCTTGTGGATCCAGTCGCGATCCTCCTCGCCCGCCGCCAGCGACGACGCCACCAGCACGAAGCGCGACGAGCGATCGTCCAGCACCGGGACCCACCTGCCGGCGTTGGCCGAGCGGTACGCCGACAGGATCTCGCTCCACTGGTTCTTCGGGACCAGGAAGAACGTGCGGCGCGAGGCGTCCTTGAGGCGCTCCAGCACCTGGGACCGGGAGGACATCTCGGGAATGGCGCCCGTGTAGAAGTTCGAATCCTCGCTGCCCTTCGCGGCGAAAACGCCGTGCCGGTACAGATCGCCGGGAGACCGGGCCGCCGAGGCCTGGTAGGTTTCCACCATGTGCTTCTGGGACAGGTGCCAGGACAGTTCCGGCACGGTCTGGAACGCCAGTGCCAGGGCCACGCCGATGGCGCCCGCGGCCATCAGGCCGGCAGACGCGCGGGGCCGCTCCAGGCCCAGCAGGAAGGTGCCGACCGATGCCGCCCGCGTGGAACCCAGCACCCGGTTCGCCAGGGCGCGCAGGCGATCGACATACCGCGCCCCCACCAGGAACAGGGTCACGAGGTACAGGCCCAGGATGTCCGGGCCCGTCAGGAAGACCCGCAGCAGCACCGAGCCGATTTCGGCGTCGGGGCCCGCCTCGCCGCTGATCGTGTCCCATTTCAGGGCCAGGAAGATCGCGAGGTCGGCCACGATCAGGCCGGCCATCACGACCAGCACGATCGGGAACGTCCGCCCCTTGCGCAGCAGCCCGGGCAAGGCCCGCACCGCCGACACGAGGCGACCGCCGGCCACCAGCAGGGACAGGCCCGCCAGCGCCGCGGACAGCTTCGCCAGCAGGGGCAGTTCCACCAGTTCGGGGAACGACAGGTCGCCCTTGCCAGCTTCCGAGAACGGCGGGTCGGTGGTCAGCCACGAGACCAGCGGGGCCGGCGAATGGCTGATGTCGTGGTAGAGGACCAGGAACAGGCCGAAGCCCAGGAAGGCGAGCAGCCGCGATTCGACCGGGTCCTCTTCCATGCCGCGCAGGTACAGGGCGACCAGGACGGCCAATGCCGGCGCGCCGAGGTACGTGACCTGGTGGAAGGGGCGCACCGCGATCATCAGCGCCACGAACGGCGCGGCCGCCCACAGCAGGATGACGAGGCGATCCGAACGGGACCGCTGGTCGCCGCCAGCGGCCGCCTTGACGGCCAGGGGCAGCAGGGCGGCCCAGGGGAACAGGCCGAAGCCCAGTCCCTTGATCACGAGGTCGAAGGACCGCGCGTCGTCCTTCAGCCCGCTGGAGAACGTCGCCGCGGTGAACCGGAACTGGCGGAAGAAGGCGGCGGCGGGCACGAAGGTCAGCACCGCGAGGATTCCCGCCAGCACGGCCACGGAGCCGACCGCGATCAGGAGGGGGCGATCCCATCTGCGGGCGACCACCGGGAACATCACGCAGGCGCCGGCCAGGGTGACCACCGCCAGCATCCCCCCCGAGAGCCAGGCCAGCACGCAGGAGGCCAGCAGGGCCACGAAGGCACAGGGACGCGTCGCACCGCGCGCGATGGCGGCGAACGCCACCCCGGCGATCGTCAACGACAGGACGATGGCGGTGTGGTCGCCGACGAACCGTCCCGACAGCAGGATCAGCGGGCTGGTGGCCATCACCACGACCGCCAGGATCGCCGAGGGTTCGCCGAAGCCCCGACGCACCCCCCAGAACACGAGGATCAGGACCAGGATCGTCAGCAAGGCGGAAGGCAGGCGCGCCGCGAATTCGCTCATGCCGAAGGCGCGCAACGACAGGGACACCAGGAAGGGTTCCAGGGGAGGCACGAACGTCGTGCGCCCGCCGTTCTTGAACTGGGCCAGGAAGCCGTCGCCCGGAAGCGCGTCCCGAACCGCCGCCTCCACGGCCGCCGGCGAGGCCACGGCATGCGTCCCGGCCAGGACCAGTGCCGCGACGGTCTCGTCGTCGCCACCCGCCGCCTGCGCCCTCTGCAGCACGCGTTCCAGCACCGACGCGGCGTTCACCTTCCCCGAGGCGGACACCAGCAGGAAGGTCGTCGAGCGGTTGAGGGGCGCCACAGCCGCCAGGATGTCGGACACGGCGCGGATGCCGTCGGCGTCCGTGTCGGACTTGACCCGCGCATCCAGGTCCAGCACCGCAACGCGGAACACCCGGTCGCCCAGGCGCGTCCGTGCCGCCTCGATCGCGGCGCCGGTCGATGCCGCGTCCGATGTGGCCTCGACCTTCGCGTCATCCCCCAGCCCGGTCGCCAGGGCGGCAGCAAGGGAGGCGGCGTCGGACCGGGACCGGGACTCTGCCACCAGCACCGCCGGCGTTTCCGCCAAGCGCCGCGCCACGAACGCCGGGTTCATCTCCCATGGATCCCACAGGCCCGGCCCCCAGATTCCCAACGGTACCAGGAAGATCGCCGTGACAAGGACGATCCACCCCGCGTTCCTCTTCAATCGCTCCATGATCCTCCGCTGGTCCCCGGTCGAAAACTGCGGTAGAGTACCGGGGGTTGCGCCCATTTGCAAGCACACTCCACAGCGAGACGGCCATGTCAGTTCCGCCCTCCGAGAACCCCCGGCGCGATGCGCTGGAAAAACTTCCCCGCGCCCTGGACCTGCCGCCCGACTTCACCACGCGGACGCCGACGGCCCGACTGGCCGCGCTGCTGGCCCTTCCCGACCCGGCCAAGGTGGTCCGGCGGTTGCGCCCGGACGAGTTCTACCAGTTGATCAACGGCATCGGCCTGGAAGACGCCCATCACCTGCTGCCGTACGGCACCTCCGAGCAGCGCAAGGCCTACGTCGATATCGATGCGTGGTCCGGATGGCGCTTCCAGCCACGGCGCCTGGACCGCATCCTGGAGGTGGCCCGCGAGGTCTCCTCGGATTTCGCCATGCGCCTGCTGAACGACCTGGACCCGGAGGTCATCGCCTTGCGCCTGATGACCGCCACGGTCGAGGTGCTGACCACCGATGAGGTCGAGGCCCGCGGCCTGCCGGACGAGGGCGTCGTCACCACCCCGGACGGGACCTTCACGCTCATCTGCGCGGACCCCGAGGACATCGAGGTGATGCGCCGCTGGCTGGACCTGCTGTATGCCTGGGACCAGGACGAAACCTACCGCATCCTGCACGCCCTTCGCCGCGAGACCCCGGCGACCCTCGAGGAGGACGCGTTCCGGTTCCGCGACGCGCGCTTGCAGGACCTGGGGTTCCCGGGCGCCGCCGAGCGTTTCGAGATCTTCGAGCCGTTCGATCTGGGGCCCCTGAAGGAAAGGCTTCGCGACGGGCGCAGGTCCGCCACGCGCCCGTCGGGGGCGCTCCCGCTGGCCCTGTCCCTGTCGGGGACCGATCGGGGCCTGTTCTTCTGGACCGCGCTTGAGGCACTGGCCGATTCGCCACGCCTGCCGGTCTTCATCACCGACCTGCTGTACCTGGTGAACCGCGTGCTGGGGGTCCGGACCGAGGACTGGTTCGAGGCCGACGAGTGGACGGAATCGGCGGCACAGGTATTGCGCTGGGTTTCGGTTGGACTGGAGGACCTGTCGGCCGGCGACCCGGAAGAGGCCGCTCGCATCGCCAGCCTGGCCTCGCCCGTCGAACTGTTCCGGGCCGGCGTCCAGGCCCTCCGCCCGGCCCACGTCCGGGCCCGCAAGGTCGTCGCCGAGGCGGGCGGCTCGGCCAACCTGCGACGCTTCGACGAACCCACGGCAGCGATGCTCCACGCCCTCGCCGCCTTCCCCCCGAAGGTTGCCGACGAAATTCCGCCCTTCCTGCCCCGGGATCCCCTCGGCCTGGCCGACGTGGCCCGTGCAGAGCGCGTGTCGCTGGGCGCCGAGGCGGTGGTCGGGTTCGCCCGCCAGGCGCTGGGGTTCGACACGGCGGCCGCCAGCCCCGGCGTCGGGCCGTCCTTCGCGTCGGTGGTGGCTACGGCGTGGGCCCGGGGCGTGCTGTCCGGTTCGCCGTCCCTGGAACCGCTGTCCGCCGAGGAACTGCGGTCCCTGCGCGCCGTGGCGTTCGACGGCGCCCGCATCCGGCCCGCCCTGCGCCGCCCGGCCACCACGGCAACCGTCACGCCGACCCCCGGGGAGGCCGCCATTCGCGAGTTCCTGGGCGGCGCGCTGGACAAGGTCGAAGAGGCGCTGGGCGGCCTGGACCCGGCCGCGCCCGTGGACCTTCGCTTCGTCGGGGATGCCTTGATCGTCCAGTGAAGCTGCGACCGGTCAGCGAGTCCACACCGCCGGGACGATCCGCGAAACCTCGCCGTCTGGAAGATCCCCGACGAGAGTCTGGACCAGGCCTCGATCCGGGTACGTCGCCACCGTGTACCCGTCCTGGTGATCCATGTGCGGCGGCACCTCGTCCACGCCCTCCGGCGGCTGGTACTGCGCCACCGAGAAACGCCGGCCGGCCGCGTCGTACTGGTACACCACGGCGGGAACGCCGTTCAGGCGTGTCACGCGGGCGCCGACCAGTCGGATGCCCTCGCCGTCCTGCAGGGGCAGCCGGTACGAGAACGGCGCGTGGGTCCGAAGGAACGATTCCACCTGGTCGCGGTCGCCCGACACCTCGGGACCCGACGCCGCCACGTGGGCGGCCACCGCGCCGGCCACCGGGTCCGGGGCCTTCGGGTAGGTCGCGATCACCACGTACCCCAGCACCGCGACCGCAGCCACCGCCGCCGCGTACGCCAGCGGAGGCATCCACGCCATCGCGACCGGCCGCCGCCGGGCCGCCAGCCTTTCCCTCACCTGCTCCCGCAGGCTTCCCGGCGCCCGAACCGACAACAACTGCTGCCGAAGGACCGCACGGAACCGGGCCTCGGCGGTCACCACCGCCCGGCACGCGCCGCACGTGCGGACGTGGGCCTCGACCTCGGACCGCTCCTCGATGGCCAGTTCGCCATCCAGGTACAGGTCCAGGTACCGCGACAACACGTCACAATCCATGGCCCGCCTCCCCCTTGGCCCGAACCCCGAACAGCGGCACCACCTCGCCGCCCGCCTCCGCGTCAGCGTCCGCGCCGGCCTCCTCGAGGCCCAGCGCACGAGCCAGCCGCCGCCGCATCAACCGCCGCCCACGGTACAGACGGGACATCACGGTCCCGATCGGGGTGCCCATGACGTCCGCGATTTCCTTGTAGGACATGCCTTCCACGTCCGACAGGACCACCGCCTGGCGGAAGTCCGGCGGCAGCGACTGCAGCGCCGACTGGATTTCGTCCCGGGTCGCCCGCAGCACCGCGGATTCGTCGGGCGTGCGGTAGAACGCCCGGTCGTCCCACCCCGCCAGCGAGGCGTCCTGGATGGCCTCCATCGCCTCGTCCGAGGTCACCTCCCGCGACCCGCTGCGCAGCCGGTTGATCCAGGTGTTCCGAAGGATCCGGAACAGCCACGCCTTGCAATTGGTGCCTTCGGTGAAGGTGTCGAACGAGCGCAGGGCCTTCAGGAACGTTTCCTGCACCAGGTCATCGGCCTCCGCCGCGTCCCGGGTCATCGACAACGCAAAGCGGTACGCCGCGTCCAGGTGGGGCATCGCCTCGATCTCGAAGCGATTCGTTTCGCGGGCACGCCGTCCAAACGACCAGGGCGCCATCGGTGACCTCCGCCGGGGGCGCCGTCAGAACGGGACCACCCGGGTGGTTATTCCAGGGAAGGTGAAGGCGCGTCGAAAATCGATGGACGCGAGGCCTGGAGGGGTCGGCATCCGAGAACCCGTCAGATGCAGAGGCAGGCGCAGGTCGGGCCTATGAAGGGAAGATCCGTGCACTTCGGCGACAGACAGATGGTCTTCGGCGGAAGCGGCACACACGTGATCGACTGGGTGTCGCACCAGTTTCCCGGGCCGACGCATGTGCCGCCCGAGCAGGTGTCGTTGATGGTGCAACCGTTTCCGTCGTCGCACGGGATGCCGTTGTTCGGGTCGGAAATGCAGGCGCCGGACTTGGGATCGCAGCGCTTGTTGATCGTGCAGATGTTGCTGTCGTTGCAGTCCTTCGTCGGGCCGCCGCGGCAGATGCCCGCCTGGCAGGAATCGCTCACGGTGCAGGCGTTGCCGTCATCGCAGGGCGCGGTGTTGTTCAGGTGGATGCAGCCGCCGGAACCGGTGTCGCAGCCGTCGTCCGTGCAGGGGTTGCTGTCGTCGCAGTTCTTCTGGGCGCCGCCGACGCACTGGCCGGTCGAATCGCAGTGGTCGTTGACCGTGCAGGGGTTCAGGTCGTCGCAGGGGCCCTGGAACAGTTCGAACACGCACTGGCCGGAACCCGAGTCGCAGAAGTCCTTGGTGCAGGGGTTGCCGTCGTAGCACAGCCCCTCGTCGGTCTGGCCGTCGCAGTTGTCGTCGATGCCGTTGCACTGCTCGGCAGCCGGGGTCCGCGCGTCACAGTTCGCCACGGCGCCGTTGATGCAGTCCCCGGTGCCGCTGCAGGTGCCGAAGGAGTTGGACTTGTCGCACGGGAACTTTCCCTGCAGCTCGTCGGTCAGGCCGTTGCAGTCGTCGTCGATGCCGTTGCACAGCTCGGCGTGGGGGGTGCGGGCGTCGCACTTCGTCAGGCCGTTGATCAGGCACTGCCGCGTTCCCTTGCAGGTGCCGGTGTCGTTGGCCACGAAGCATTCCGTCTGGAGGCCCATCGAGATGGCGCGGGCCGAGCACTGGCACTGGGCGCCGGCAGCCGGAACGCATTGCCTGGCCACGCCGCCGGCACCATCGGCGGTGTCGGTGCACTCGAAGCCGGTCGGGCACTGGTTGGTCGTCGTGCAGTCCGCGCCGCAGAACTTGCCGTCGGCGCCCTTGTCGATGCAGATCGCCGTGCCGCCCGTCAGTTCGCCGTTGCAATCGTTGGTGGTACCGCACGGGTCGCACACGTTCAGGTACAGCGGGACGCAGATCGACACCGTTTCACCGGTGACGCTGATGCTCTTGCAGGTCCAATCCACGGGGCAGTTCTCGACGCAGGTCTTCGTGCAGATGCGCCCCTTCGTCGAATCCAGGCAGAAGCCCGCGTTGCACTGCGCGTTGTCGGTACAGGGGTAGCCGAACTCGCCGGGCTGCGGAGGCACGTCCTCGGGAGGGACGTCTTCCAGGGTGGCATCCGGCTCCAGCAGTTCGCGCGTGGCATCCGACTCGACGTCGTCGGGGATGACCGGGACGTCCTGGACCCCGAGGTCGGATCCCTTGCCGGGATCGAACGCGATCACGTCGGTAGCCGTGGTCTTGCTGCTGCCGCAGGCAACCAGCACCAACAGCGCAAAGGGAACCGTCCAACGAAGAGCCTTCTTCATACCATTTCCTCCCGCGTCCGCAATATTCTAACGGAAAGTCCGGACAAGGACAATCGCTCCTGCTGGAAGTTCAGACCTGACCGGTATGCGTGCCCGGCCGCCCGCGGCTGGGCCGCGGGTCGGTCCCGGCCCGCCCCGGG
>CAIOFV010000109.1 GCA_903857665.1 uncultured Myxococcales bacterium | reverse complement strand
TCTGCAGGTGGTGGTGTACGCCGGCGACGTGCGCGACGGCGTCGAGCACTTCGAGCCGTACGGCTTCACGTCCTGCCCGGCTGACGCCCCCTCGGACGGGCGCGGCGCCGAGGCCATCGTCGTGGACCTCGGCGGCTGCTCGGATCATCCCGTCGCGATCGTCGTGGGCGACCGGAGGTTCCGGGTGACGGGCCTCGCGAAGGGCGAAGTCTGCATCCATGACGACCAGGGCCAGCGGATCACCCTGAAACGCGACCGCATCCTCGTCGAGGCTCCGATCGTCGAGGTGAAGTCCCCGGACGTCCGCCTGGGCGAGACCGCCGATTCGGCGCTGGCGAAGTGGCCCGCCGTCAAGTCCTTTCTGACCAGCCTGAAGACCGCGCTGACGGCGGCCACGTCTTCGCCCACCGGGGGTGTTCTGAGCTTCCCGACACCGCTCCCGACCGTTCCGGCAGACGCAACCGGGGGCACCACCAAGGTCACGGCGAAGTGAGGTGAATTCATGGCGGCAAGTGGTCGTTACGGGTTGGCAATCAGCGGGTCGGCCGCATGTATCGGTCATTGGCGAAGCCTGTGGGGCATCCGAGACACCATCCTCAACTGGTTCCCGACCCACGGGTACGCCAACCGGCTCGAAATCGCATATGCCTACGCAGGCCCGGGAGGCGCTTGGACTTCCGACGCGACCGTGACCGAAGGCGCGTACCTCGTCATCCAGCCCTACAACGCATCGCAGTTCAAGAACGCGGACGGCGGGTCGACTCGCTGGCAGGTAGTCATTGCTGGCAAGGGCACCGGCTCAGGCACCGTCGGAAACAAGGGCGGAGCCGCCCTGGCGATCCCGGCTGGCGCGTTCTGCGCGGCCCTCTGCCCGAATGGCGGATGGGATGACAACGCCGGGAACTGGGCAGGCAACGTTCTGGGGGGCGGGTTCCAGGCCCTCAACATCCCGGCCAACTCTGCCAGCAATTTCTCCAACCTGTTCGTGGCTTCGTGCGAACGGCTGTCTGATGTCGGAGCCGTGAACGGAGTCACCCTGACCTTCGGGTGGCAGCAGGCCGAGTTTGGAAAGCAGTGCATGGGCCACGTGGGGCATTTCACGCCCCATGTCACCACGGACCTTTATCCGATCACCCTGATCGGCGGAATGGCATACCAGTTCAACGTCTCTGCCGTGTCGATGTTCCCCGGTGGATACCTCCCCAAGAAGGACAACACGACCCTGAATGGGGCTGGTACGTCGGCCGTCGATTACGGTGGCACCTACTCCTATGGCTACACCCACGACGGCCGGTGGTGCGGGCGTCCGATGGGCCTGCTGGACACGACGGCGCAGCACAATCGGGGCTACCTGGCCGGGATCTTCTCGCAGACACAGGGACAGCCCAGCAACATCGCAGACGGCACCGGCAAGTGGCTCCCCTGGAACGGAATGATGATCGCAATCGGATAGGTCGGAAATGGCAGATGGCTTCGTCCCCCCGTTCCACCATTCCACCCTCGGCACCATGCAGGACGGGATTACTCCGGACGCGCTGCCCTCGATCTTCCCGCCCGATCCGGTGCTCGACCTCCTGACCGCCGCGAACGATGGCCCGCCCACGATCGTGCTGGCGTTCAGCATGCCGCCCGCAGGCGCGGTGTTCGACCCTGCGTCGTACGTGCTGACCGCCCTCGACGGCGGCGTCCCGCTGGCCATCGCGTCCGTCGCACTCGGCACCGTGGCGCCCGGCGAAACCTACCCCAGGACGGCGCGCCTCGCACTGGTCTCCCAGGGCACGAACGGCAAGAGCTACCGCATCGACGTCGCCGGTATCACGGGCCCGGACGGTGAGGCCCTCGGGGTGTCGACGCGGTCATTCGTCGCCGTCGCGACCCGGCCGGCGCTGGTCTCCGCGGCGGGCGCCGGACAGGGCGTCACGGTTGCGTTCAACGAGCCGATCGACCCGGCGACACTCGGGGCCCCGGTCGCGTGGTCGGTGTCGCCGCTGGCGGCGGGCGCGCACGTCGCCGTCACGAACGTCGCCCTGCTGGCCGGCAACCAGACCGCCGTGCTCACGACGCTGCCCGACCTCACGACCGTCGAGACGTATCGCGTCACCGCACCGGCCACGATCGCGGACTCGATGGGAAACGTCATCGCCCCCGCCGGCCGCACCGCGGACTTCCTGGTGCCCCGGAAGGTCGAGCCCGAGAGCGCGACCGCCTGGGCCGCAACCGCGGATGGCAACCTTCTGGACGTAGGCGCCGGGTGGCTGGACCTCGTGCCCTGGGGGCCGAACGTCCCGCCCACGAGCCTCGACCAACTCGTCTGGATCTCGCTCTTCTCCGACCGCCGCGCCGGTCCCGACGACGAACTGCCCGATCACGGCGGCGATCCCGTGTACCGCGGCGGCTGGTGGGCGGACACCTACACGGGCAATGCGTTCGGGTCGAAACTCTGGCTCCTCGCCCGCTCGCCCGTCAACGCAACCACGCTCCTGAAGGTTCGGCAGTACGCCGCGGAGGCCCTGGCCTGGATGGTCGACGCGGGACTCGCCGCCCGCGTGGACGTGGCCGCGGAGCGCCAGGACTTCGGGCGCGTCGCGCTGAAGGTGGTCGTTTCCAAGACGGACGGCACGAAGGAGTCCGTCGCCTACCCCGATCTGTGGTCGGCGTTCTTCCAGGCAGCGTGAGGTACGACCATGGCTTTCGCGATCCCGACCCTCCCCGCGCTGATCGATCGGATCAAGGGCGACCTGAACGCCCGCATGGGGAACACCAACGCACTGCTGTCCCGGTCGCTCGCTTTCGTGCTGGCCTACGTCCTCGCCGGGGCGACCTGGGGTCTCTACCTGTACCAGCAGTGGATCGCGCGCCAAGTCATCCCCGACACCGCCGAGGGCGCGCAACTCGAACGATGGGCCCGGCTCTTCGGCCTGTCCCGAAACCCGCCCGTGAAAGCGGACGGCGCTGTCGACATGCAGGGGGCCGCAGGCTCGGACCTCCTGGGCGGTTCCCTGCTGCAGCGCGTGGACGCCGTCGAGTACGCGGTTGTCGGGGACTACCACTGGACCGTGAACGAGACGAAGGCCGTCTCCATCGAGGCCGTGGAGCCCGGCACCACCGCGAACTTCCCCTGGGCCGTCGATGCGACGCTCGACCTCGTGTCGCCCCCCGCCGGGATCGTGGGCACCTGCCCGCTGCGATCACCCGGGATCACCGGGGGCCAGGACGCTGAGGCGGACGCGTCGTTGCTGGACCGACTCCTGTCGCGCCTCGCAGACCCGCCCCAGGGCGGCGCCCGGTCTGACTATGTCCTGTGGGCGAAGTCCACGCCGACCGTGCCCGTGGACCTCGTCTGGCCGCTCGCCTTCGATGACGGGCAGCCCCTCGGCCAAGTGCTGGTGCTCTTTACGGTCCAGGACCTCGACGACGACGGCGCCGTGCTTCCGAGCTGGCAGGAAATCGTCGCGGTGTACGACACGATCGCTCCCAGGGCACCTGTCACGGCAAATGTCGGGACGTTCACGCCGCTCGATCACCCCGTCACCCTCGCCATGAACGCAGGCCTCCTTTCCGGATACACGCTCGCCCAGGTGAAGGGGAACGTCCGCCGCGAACTCCAGGCCACCTTCCGGGAGCGCGCCGAACTCGAATTCTCGTCGTCTGCGTGGACCGTCCGGAATTCCCGGCTCCTCGAGGCCATCGGCCGCGCGGACGGGATCGACTGGTTCGAGGTCACCGCAGTGGACGGCGGCGGCCCCACGGCCGATGTGGACCTCGCCGCCAACGAGTACCCGACGATCGTGGATACGACGGTCGTCGTGAACGGGGTCTGACCATGGGAACGATCTGGATCGCCGCGACCGAAGATTTCATCCGGATCCTCCAGGGGCTCCTGCCCCGCGGCCTCGTCTGGACCCGCGACCCGGCCCGGCGCCTCACGCGCCTGCTCGCCGGCCTGGCCGACGAATTCGTGCGCGTCCAGAACCGCGCCGGGTCCTTGATGGAGGAGGCCGACCCCCGGACCACGACCGCCGCAGGCCTGCTTCCGGACTGGGAGCGGGTCACGGGACTTCCGGAGTTCGGGTACTACCCGACGACGGAAAGCGACCGACGCGCGGTCCTGGCAGGAAAGCTCGCCGCGCAGGGGGGCCAGTCTGCCGCCTACTTCGAAGGGCTCGCGCTCGCGATGGGCGCGGTGGCCGACGTCGAGAACACCGCCTGGCCGTTCGTCTGGTCCGTCTCCGTCCCGAGTGGCGTCACGAGGTTCCGGGCGGGCGACCCGGCCGGGGCCCCGCTGATCACGTTCGATGAGGTCGCCGGCCGCGTCCGCCTGGCGTTCGAAAAGTACAAGCCCGCCCACACCTTCATCTGGTGGACGGGCGCATGAGGAGGTAGAGGGATGTTCCGGATCGACACGCCCCACAAGGCCCCGACGAAGCCCGTCCCGCTGCCCTCGGGCACCGGCGGCTACTTCCAGGACACCAACCCTGCCGGCGGGACCGAGGTGTCCGCCGACTGGCTGAACCACGTCCAGGAGGAGATCGCCGCCGCCATCGAGGCGTGCGGCCTGACGCTGGACAAGACCGACGACACGCTGCTCGCCCAGGCCGTTGGAGGCGCGGCGGCCCTGAAGGCGCACGCGACCGACACGGGGACCGTCACGACGCCCCACCTGCGGGCGGTGCTCGCAGCGGACGCGTCGCGTGCGACGGGGCTCAACTCCCTCGTGGCCGCATCCGAGGGCAGCACGGCGACGGGACGCGACTCGGCCGTCATCGCAGGATCCGGCGACGCGACCGGTCAACGTGCCGCGGTCCTCGGCGCGGGCGGTAACTCCCAGGCGACGGGCGATGACGCCGTGGTGCTCGCCTCCTTCGGCGCCATCGCGTCCGGGGACCAGACGGCGGTCATCGCGTCCGCTGGTGGCGAGGCCAGCGGGGCGCACTCGGCGGTCATCGCGACTTCGAACACCGCAGCATTCACGGAGGCGACCGGCGAAGATTCGGCGGCCATCGCGGTCGCCGGCTCGGTGGCCTCGGGCGCGCAGTCGGCCGTGCTCGCCGCGAGCGGGTCCGAGGCGGCCGGCGAGCAGTCCCTGGCCAGCGCGGGGAAGGGGAACGTCGTCACCGGGGCCCGGTCCGCGGTGCTCGGCGGGAAGAACTGCGAGTTGCACGACGACGATACGGTGGGCGGCGGTTCCGGCGCCAGCGGAATCACGAAGGCGAACGCGAACCAGAACCTCACGTGGAAGATCAAGAACTCCACCGGCAACGCCCATTTCAAGAACAACCTGCGGGTCGGTGGCGACCCGTGCAACGACGTGACGGGGACGTTCGAAGTCAACTACCTGGGCCAGATCACGACCGGCATCAACCTCCCGACCGGCGCGAATGCCGTGGCCGAGCGGCACGTGCTGACGGGCATCAACATCCTGCCTGGCACCGGGCACCTGTATGCGATCAGCAATTCCAGGATCGGTGCCAACTCGCTCGTGCTGTGGTCCTTCGAAAGTGCCGCGACTGTCCTGTTGCAAGGATTCGCGCGGGTCACCGCGGGCCAGGTCGAAGTCGTGTTTCACAACCCGGCCTCGGGCGCGGTCACCGACGACATCACGGTCAACTACATCATCGTCAACCCGGTGTGACGCATGGCGCGGGACTTCAAGGTCACGGTCGACACGAAGCCCGTCGAGCGGGGGCTGCGAGAATTCACCCGGCAGATCCCCTTCGCGGTCAGCTACGCCATGAACCTGACCGCCCGGAACGCCGTCGAGTACATGCGCTCGGACATCCAGCGCATCTTCACCATCCGCAACAACTGGGAGGCCCTCGGGATCACCTTCAAGCCGGCGTCGAAGCACGACTTGTCGGTCGAGGTGGGCTCGCGTCACCAGTACATGGCGGCCCAGGTGCTCGGCGGCACGAAGGCGGCGAAGGACGGCGGGACGATCGGGATCCCGATGGTCGGACGCGGCGACCCCCGCACCGTCCTCGAATCGCGCACGCCCCCGTCGAAGTGGCCGAAGGCCCTGGTCGCGAAGTCCGAGGGGACGTTCATCGGAACCGTCAAGACAAAGAAGGGGCCGATGTACGGCGTCTGGCGGCGGGTCAACCGCAGCAACGAGACCGGCAAGATCACCCGGGGCAAGGGCAAGAACACCCACCTGGGCCTGCGCCTCCTCTACGAACTGGCCGAGAAGGTCAACATCAAGGCCCGCTGGCCGATGGACCGCCAGGTCGAAGCCATCTGGGCCGCGCGCTGGCCCACGAACGCCCGCGAGGCCGTCGAGTACGC
>CAIOFV010000108.1 GCA_903857665.1 uncultured Myxococcales bacterium | reverse complement strand
AGGATCGGCAGCATCGCCAGCCGCACGTCCGGCTCCCACGGCAGGCCGTAGTACGACTCGCCGAAGCCGCGGATCGCCACCGCGGGCCGGTCCAGCACGGCGGCCGCCCGGACCTGGGCCTTCCCGGCCATGGCCAGCTGCTTCAGCGTCTTCAGCGCGTGGAAGCGGCCGTCTTCGTCGGGCGCCGCCACGTCGGCACCGTCCTCCCCGGTGCGAAGGTAGTACGAGCCCGCCGGCAGATCCGCCGGGAACCCGCACGCGGCGACCAGGTCGGCCCAGCGCGACGTCTCCATCATGCGCACCGGCCACCCGCCTTCGTCCTGCTTTGATACGCCGGCCCGAACCGCGATCGCCTGCACCTCCTCGATCTCGTTCGCCGACGCGCCGACCGCGCTCAGCGCAGCCGGGGCGACCGAAGGTCCGAGGTCGTGGAACTGCCAGGGCTCGGGGATCACCCCGGAGCCGGACAGCAGGTCCCCGGACGGCGGGCACAGCGACGACAACGACGGGCTCGCGTCGGGAGGGGTGTCCGCAGGCGCGTCGTTCGCCGCCTCCGGTCGCGCATCGGGCTCCCCGGGTCCCGGGTCGCCACTCGGGTCAATCGTGGCGTCCACACCGTTCGCGGTCCCCGCATCACCGCAACCGGCGATCGCCAGGAGGCTCCCCAGTGCCAGGGAAGCCGCAATCCGCATGCAGGTCATCGAACCCTCCAGCGGCAGGCCTTCCGGGCCCCCAGGTCACCCGGATGCCAACCGTCTCACAGGATCTCGCGCAGCTTCGCCGACAAGGCAGCCGCGCCGAAGGGCTTCTGGATGAAGCCGTTGCATCCCTGCGCCAGCATCTTCTGGGCATCCCCTTCGAGGCTGAAACCGCTGGACAGCAACACTTTCATGCCAGGCGCAATCTCCTGGACCGAGTCGTACAGTTGCCGGCCGTCCATGCCCGGCATGACCATGTCCATCATCACCAGCCGGATTTCCTCGCGGTGCTCGCGCACGATCTCGAGGGCCGAACCGCCGTCCGACGCGGTCAGGACGTCGTATCCCAGTTTCTGGAGTTGCCGCGACAGGACGTGCAGCATGCCGGCCTCGTCGTCCACGACCAGGATGGTCCCGGTGCCGGGGAGGATGCCGGTCGTCGCTGCCACCTCCTCGGCGACCGGCCGATCGGTCGGAGGCAGCGGCCTCTGCCCCTCCGGCAGGACTGTCGGTTCGTCCTCGAAGGGGCGCTCGGGGCTCTCGGCAAGCAGCGCCTCTGCGCATCGCCGAAGCCCGTCGGCGGTCGTTTCGGTGCCGGGCCTGTTCATCAGTCTCCCCTCGCTCCAGTCGCCTGGACTTCGCCCTTCGGCCCCCGACTATACCCGGGATTCCCGAAAACCGCGGCGGGCTGCCGATCGCGAATCGCGAGATGGGCGATGCCGGGGACCGCGGCGCGGCATGACGTCGGATCGCGGAGTCCCGGGCCCCTGTCAGATCGCCTTCGACGGAGCGGAGGCGCCCTGGGTCCTCAGTTCCTCGAGGTAGAAGCGCGCCTCGCCTTCGCGGGTGCCGCCGCCCTCGGCCAGGTAGGCCTCGTACAGGGCGATGGCCTCCTCGCGACGCGCGCCCAGCATCCGCAGGGACTGGGCGCGGTTGAACGTGCTGGCCACGCGATGGGACACGTTGTCCGACTTGGTGAACTCGTCGTAGGCGTGCGCGTAGTCGCCGGCCTGGTACAGCGCGTTGCCCTTCTGGTAGAGGCTCTTCGCGGCGCCGTTGTCGACCTCCTCCACGCCGGTCTTTTCGGGCCCGCGCAGTTCGGCTGCGGTGAGCCTCGCGTCATGCTCCCGGGCGCCCCCCTCGGCGATGTACTGGTCGTACAGCGCGATCGCCTCTTCCCGGCGGCCACCCATCTTGTACAGGGACTGCGCCCGGTCGAAGGTGATCGCCGATCGATGTTCCACCTGGTCGGCCTTGGTGAATTCCTCGTAGGCGTGCGAATAGTCGCCGGCCTCGTAAAGCGTGCGCCCCTTGTCCCACAGCGCCCTGGCCGAATGCATGTCGGCCGCCTCGTCGCCCGACTTTCCGGGGCCCTTCAGTTCCACGATGTAGCCCTGGGCCTCGACCGATCTCGCCCCTCCCTCTGCGATGTACTGCTCGTACAGCGCGATGGCCTCGTCGCTGCGGGCGCCCAGGCGCCGCAGCGATTGGGCGCGATCGAAGGTGATGGCCGCCACGTGGGTGTGTTCGTCGGCGCTGGTGAACAGGTCGTAGGCGTGGGCGAAATCGCCCTTCCCGTAGGCGTCCGTGCCCCGTTCGTACAGTTTCCTGGCGACGGGCTCGGGCGCCTGCGGCTCGCCCTTGCTGCCATCCAGCGCAGCCCATGTCAGGGGACCCACGATGCCGTCCACGACGAGGGGCGGGTTCCCGGCCTGGAACTGCTGCACGGCCCTCAGGGTCAGGCCGCCGAACTGCCCGTCCACGTGAAGGCTCTGGCCCACCTCGTCCGTGTGGTTCAGCAGGCTCTGCAGTTCGATGACCGAATCCCCGGAAGACCCCATCCGCAGCATCGGGCGCGCCCCGGAGCCCAGCGTGGAGGAACTGGCGGGCGCCGCGCCACCGCCCTCGGGGGCCTTCTTTGGCAGCGTATCGGCCGCGCTGGTCATGGAAGTGCCCGTACCGGGCCCCATCACCGAGGCGATGGACTCCTGCGCGCCCCCGCCGGACGCCGGAACGTCGGAGCCCCCGATGGCTTCCTCGGGATCGAGGACCGGCACGCCCGACGCGTCCATCCCGGGAGTCTCCTCCTCCGGCAGGGCCTCGCCGACCGGGCCTTCGCCGCCGACGACGGGCCTCGACGACGCGCCGGAGGCGGGGGACAGCCTGGCCACCTGCTCGTCATAGGAAAGCCCCTGGAGCGACCTGCGCAACTGGCCGTCGCGCGAGGCGCCCTGCTGCTCGGGATCGAGGGGCTTCTTCGACGCAGGCGCCGCACCCGCGCGCTGCTGGACATCGCGTTCCATGAAGGGTTTCTCCAGGGCTGATCCAGCCCGCTGGATGCCATGTACCCGGATACGACAAGTACGATATTGACCCGGGGGCGGACGATTGTCCACCGGACGGGACCCAAGACTGCGATACCAACGGACGCTTGAGTTCCCCCTGTCCCGCGTGTAGTCTCCGGCCCGTCCCATCCGGGCCGGCACCCCGGAGGCCACCGAGGAGGACCCGTGTCGATCGGGGACCAGGACCGACCGATGTGCCGCCGCTGCAGGCGACCCGCAGTCGCGTGCTGGTGCGCGAACCTCCCGACACTGCCCACGCGGACCCGCGTCGTGTTCCTGCAGCACCCCCGCGAGGTCCGTGTCGCCATCGGCACGGCCCGCATGGCCCACCTCTGCCTGCCGAACTCCGAACTGCATGTCGGCATCGAGTGGGACGGCTCGCCCGCCCTGCAGGCAACACTATCGGACCCCGCACGCCCGCCGGTGCTGCTCTTCCCCGGACCCGACGCCCCGGACATCCTGCTGGACCCGCCGTCCGGCCCTGTGACGCTGATCGTCGTGGACGGAACCTGGTCCCAGGCCGCGAAACTGGTCCACCGCAACCCCCGGCTGGCCGCCCTGCCCCGTTATGCCTTCCGGCCGCCCTCGACCAGCGAGTACCGCATCCGGCACGAGCCCCACGAGGACTGCGTGTCGACCATCGAGGCGCTGACCTACGTGCTGGGCGTGCTGGAAGGCGATCCCGCCGGGGCGCGGCGACTGCTGGAGCCGTTCCGCCAGATGGTCGACTTCCAGGTGCAGCACGCCCAGGCCTTCCATGCCCCGCGCCGCCGCATCCGGCACACCGTTGCCCCGCCGCCTCCACCGGAAATGGCCACGCTGACACAACGTTCGATGAACCTGGTGTGCGCCGGAGGGGAGGCCAACGCATGGCCGCGCAAGGCTCCGCTGCGTACCCCGGACGAACTGGTCCACTGGGTCGCGGTGCGGCCCGCGTCCGGCGAGACCTTCGAAGCGGTCATCGCCCCGCGTAACCCCCTCGCGCCGTCGGCACACCTGCACGTGGAAATCCCGGAGGCGGATCTGCGGACGGGCGAGTCCTTCGACTCGTTCCTTCGCCGCTGGACGGCCTTCCTTCGACCGGACGACGTGCTGCTGTCGTGGGGTTGCCACTACACGGGCCTGCTGGGCAGCCAGGGCGGCCCTCTGCCCGGGGAGCACATCGACGTCCGCAAGTTGCTGCGGGACCTGCACAAGCGCCACGTCGGTTCGCTGGAGGAGTGGCACGCGACCCATGTCCAGGCAACGGCGCCGTCCATCGGCAGGGGCCGCGCCGGCCTGCGCCTGGGACTGCTGGCGGACGTCGTCCAGCGGATCGTTGCGGGTACGATCGCGCACGTTCCGGAGCGGGTTGCACCCGTCGAAGCCGCCGACTGAGCCTGCCGCCCTTTCGGCAGGCGCCTACCCGACCACCCCGGGATTCTCGATCGGAGCGTCCAGAGCCGCCAGGAAGCGGTCCGCCCGGAAGCCGACCTGCCGGGCCAGTTCCAGGATGCGGTCGATTCCGTCTTCGTCCTTCGGGTTCGGCAGCCGCCCCGCATCCATCCGGCCCGCCAGGCCCAGCCAGCGAAGGACCTCGGCGAACGATTCCTGGTGGAACCACTCGACGCCGTCACTGGTATGCAGGCCGATCGCGGAGCGGACCACCGGGTCGTCGAACAGGCGACGCATCCCCGCCGCGATGCCAACCCGGTCCGACGTCGCGAACAGGCGATGGTGGTCCAGCAGGATCCTCGCCAGCACCGAACCCGCCAGCCGATCGCCGTGAATGCCGGCCCGATCGATCGCCCGCGAGACCCCCAGATCCTCCAGCCACGTCGCCGGACCCGACCGCACGTCGCCTACCTCGCCCCGAGTCGCGGTTTCCAGCACCAGCCACGTCAGCGTCAACAGTCGCGCCGGCTCGCTTGCCGCCAGGCCGGTCGGCGCCAATTCCATGGGCGCCAGCGCGGCATCGAGACGCACCTTGAAGGCCTCGACCGCAGCCGCTTCCACCGCGGGAGCCGTGTCGACGCCCACGTGCTCCACCAGGGCCGACCGGAGGTCGTGCGCCCGATCGCACAGCGCCTGGACCGCCTCCTGTCGCGCCCGCTTCGTCGCTTCGGCATCGGCCAGCGCCGCCAGGGCCCGCCGGCACTCCACGTGGAACGCGCCCAGCGCAAGGTGCACCGGTTCGTACCGCACGATCCGGATCTCGTCCTCCAGGCTGGCAACGGGCGCGCCGCCCAGGCGATGGTGCAACCGCCCCCAGGTCCCGTAGTCGTCGTCCGCGATCTCGCGAAAATCCAGGAAAGCCTTGTATTCGTATGCGCCCAATTCGACGAACAGCCCCTTTTCGACCAGTTCACGACCCGAGCGAAGGAACTCCTCGCCGCTGGCCCAATCCTTGAAGGCGTAGTAGAGGCGCCCGTCCGGGTTGAAGCCCAGAGCCTCTCCCAGCGTCGTCTGGGCCAGCGTCGCATTTCCGCCGTCGGTCTTTCGCAACATGGCCGTGGACGTGCGGATCCAGCCGGACGTGGACGAATACCGGTTGTTGTACACGATCAGCCCGCGCTCACCGCCCGCGCGGTTCGAGTAGGCGAACACGTCCTCGTTGACCCTGCCGTCCGCGAAGAAGTCGTACAGCGCGAAGTTCTCGGACCCGCTGAACAGGTACCGCTTCCGCATCAGCGGGAAGATGCAGGACTCGTGCTGCCGCACCAGGTGCTCGTCGATCGGCTCGTCCCAGCGGGCCCGCCGGAACTCCATGCCGTACTTCTCGTGGAAACCCTCGATCTGCCCGTGCCCGAACATGGGCAGGCCCGGCATCGTCACCAGCAGCACCGCGGCCCCGATGTACTTCCCTTCCTTCCCGAACTGCTCCACCGCGGTCAACTCGTCCGGGTTGTTCATGAAATTGACGAAGCGCTTCAGGATTTCCGGGTTGAACTCCAGCACGTTCTTGATGGTCGTGCGGTAGTTCGCGTTGTCCTCCAGCTTCAACATGTTCATGAACGCGCTGTTGTAGACCCGGTGCATGCCCAGCGTGCGGACGAAGTACCCCTCCATCAGCCAGAAGGCCTCGGCCAGCAGCAGCGTGTCGGGTGCCTCGACGGTCACGCGGTCCACGACCTCGCGCCAGAACTCGATCGGGAAGACCCGATCGAACTCCTCCCGCGTCATGCCGTGCTCGGCCCGCGACGGCACGCCGCTGGGCTGCCCCGGCTGCGGGTACCACAGGCGCTGGTAGTGCTTCTTGGCCAGCGTCATCGCCGCGTCGAACCGGATGATGGGGCTGCGCCGGGCCACGTGCAGGATCGTCTGGATGACCGCCTCGCGGACCTCGGGCAGCAGGTAGTTCAACTGGGCCGTGTCGTTCCAGGGCGTGCTGGTGCCGTCGTTGCCATGGTAGATGTACCGTACCCGCCCCGAGCCGTTGTCCACGTGCTGGAACACCACTGCGGCGTCGCGTTTTTCCCAGTAGCCGTCCTCGATGCGCAGGCTGACGCGCCCGTCGAACGACACGTCGGGCCCGGTGAAGTGGTATGCCGGGTACGGAGGGTAGTCCAACTGCACGTACCAGTCGGGGTGCTCCACCACCCAGCGCGAATAGATCCCGGTGTGGTTGGGGACCATGTCGCTGGCCAGCCGGATCCCTCGCGCAGCCAGGCGGTTCTTCAGCACCGCCAGGGCCTCCTCCCCGCCCAGGTCCCACGCCACCTGGTAGTCATACAGCGAGTAGGCCGACGCGATGGCGTCCGGGTTGCCGGCGATCTGCTTGATCCGCTGCGACGCCGGCGAGCGCTCCCACAGGCCGATCAGCCACAGGCCCGTGAATCCCCAGCGCGCCAGCCGATCCAGTTCGTCGTCCGGCACCTCGTCCAGCCGCTGGATCGCGCGGCCGTAGCGTTTCGACAACTGGTCCAGCCAGACGTAGACCATCTTCGCGATCAGGACGACGTTGGACATCCAGTCCGCGTCGCACGAGAAGGCCTCGATCTCGGGGTACCCGCCAGACGCCAGGCGGGCGCCGAATTCCAGCACCTGCGGCGGTCCCGCGGTCCCCCCCCACTCGCGCTCCTCCTCGCGGATCATTTCGAACGCGGTGAGGATCTCGTTCAGGAGTTCGGGCGGCAGCAGCCCCTGCCAGTGGTCGCGGACGAACTCGACCTGTCCCGCCAGCGAGTTCGGCGACGCCAGGATCGGCGCACGCAGCAGATCGGGCAGCGACAGCCCCTGCGGCCCGAATCCCGGCGCACGGCGCAGGCTGGTGTCGATGGCCCGCGACACCTTCCGGAAGGGCGTCGCGGCGGACATCCGGCCGTCATCCAGCAGGATGCGGAAGTCGTCCACGGCAGGGTTTTCCGCAGCGACGCGCAGCAGCAGCATTTCCCGCACCAGCAGGTTGCGACGGCGATCGGCGTCCTCGCGCCGGTCCAGGTAGGCCTCGCTCTGCTCCAGCCCGTCCAGCACCGGTTCGGGCGGGAAGAACCGGGCGAATCCCTGCTCGGCGTTCAGCACGTCCTCGTCGGACGTCTGGAGACGGGCGTCGTCCTCCGCGCGGCCCAGGATCCCGGGATGCAGCGATTCCGCGTACAGGTCAATCACGTGTCGCTCGATCCGGGTCAGCAGCGCGTACAGGTTCATCAACCTCGCGTGCGCCGGTCGGCTGCCCGGGTCGGCCATCCGGTTCAGCCGCGCCGCGGTGTGCCGAAGGAAGACCACGTCGGGCACCGACCCGCGGGCCTTCAGTTCAGCCCGCACCTTGCCCAGCTCGAGGCGGTCCCACTGGGACTCCGCAATCTGGATGTCGTAGGGAAAATAGTCGGTCTTGCGCTGCATTGCTGGACTCCCGGGCCTGGACTAGTCCGTGGCCGATCAACCGTCCCCGATCAGGACGTCCGTGCTGCCTTCCACCATCTTTCCGACGCCGCCGCAGTGCTGGTCCATGTCGTTCTGGCGATGGGCCTGCTTGCCGTTGATCATCACGGTGGGCGCGCCCATCACGGCCTTCCAGGTGTTCGGGCCGCAGCAGACCGCGTGGATCCCCATGTCGCCCACGCGGACCGCCGGGAGGCCGTTGATCAGGACGTCCGGCGATCCGATGATGGCCGGTCCTGTCACCGAGTGGGCACAGGCCGGGCAGCCGTGCACGTCCGCCTGGCACTGCGACTTGTCGCCGATCCGTGCTGCACCGGGCATCCGCGTCCTCCGCGGCAATGGTTGCGACACGGGTCGCGCACGCAGCGCATCCCGTCCCGAAGGTGCATGGTAGTCCGGGCACCCCCCTAGATCAATGCAGCGACGCCTCGCGATCGATGCCAGCGCCAGGGGACTGCCCCGGGGAATGTCGCCGGGCTCACGGGACCGCGTCCAGGAATCGCAGAATGCGCGCGCTGGCATCCTCGGCCTTCAGCACGAACAGGTCGTGCCCGACACCCGGAACGACCTCCGTCCGAACCTGCGGGGCGACACGCCGCAATCGCTCGGCGGCGCGAGGAACCGGGAGCACCACGTCGGTTTCCCCGGCCAGGAACAGGGTCGGCACAGCGAGGCGTGCCCACTCGTCATCCGACAGTCGCCGGGGGTACACCGGGCGCCGTGGCTTGAACCACCGCAGCGAGGTGAACCCGTCGTCCACCATCTCGTCGAAGATCGCCCGGACCGCCCCGTCGCCGCGGGCCAGGCCGGGCGCCAGCCACGCCATGAACCGCCGGAAGCAGCAGCGCACCGGCACCCGCGCCAGCAGCGCGCGGACCACGAACCCGGAATCCAGGCGCAGCACCGCGCCCACCGGGGCGATCAGCACCATCCGCCGCAGCCGCTCCGGGTGGACCAGCGCGTGCTCGACCGCCATCCAGCCGCCGTAGGACGCCGCGACCAGGTCCGTCCCGCCCTCCAGGCCGAGGCCTACGAACAGTTCTTCCAGCCAGGCCACGTAGTCGGCAGCGCAGCGCAGCATCCGGGTGCTGACGCTGAGACCGTGATCCTGGATCGCGTCCACGGCGATCACCCTGCGCCGTTTCGACAGGGGGCCGACCATCTCCGACCACATCAGCGACGAGGCGCCGATGCCGGGAAGCAGCACCAGCGGGGGCGCGGCGATCGGCCCGCTGATCCGGGCGCAGGTCCTCCCGAACGACGTGTCGACCCAGGCGTCCTCCGCCGGTACCGGCCAGTGCGCGGCGCGCCGCTCGTACCCGGCCAGGTAGGACGCCCTCGCCTCGGCGGATCGGAACGGGTGGCAGGGAGGCAGGTGCATGGGCCTTGACTACCGGAATGGGCCTAGGCGGCGACCGGTACCTTCGGCGCGACCAGGTACAAGCGCCACCGGCGGATCGAATCGACCAGGATCACGACCACCAGGCACGCGACGATGCCGACCATCACCGCGTCCAGCCGCAACGTCAGCGCCATGTCGGGCTTCGCGGCGGCCTCCTCCCAGAAGCGTCCCACCAGTTCGACCGCGGCCGTCAGCGTCGTGACGACCATGAAGGCCATCGGCACCAGCGTGATCGGCGTGTACTTCCCCTTCCCCATCCGGAACATCACCGAGGTCCCCACCGCCAGCGCGATGGCCGCCAGCAACTGGTTCGCGACGCCGAACATCGGCCAGATCGTCGCGATGCTGCCGGTGAAGATCAGGTAGCTCCATGACCCCACCACCAGCGTGCTGGCGATCAGCGAACCCGGCAGCCAGCCCGGCCGACCCAGCGGCTTGTAGACGTATCCGCCCATCTCCTGGACCAGGAAGCGTGCCACGCGGGTGCCGGCGTCCACCGTGGTCAGGATGAACAGCGCCTCGAACATCAGCGCGAAGTTGTACCAGTAGGCCATCAGGCCCCGCATGCCCGGCAGCGCGGAAAAGATCGACGCCATCCCCACCGCCAGCGACACCGCGCCGCCGGGGCGGTTCATCACGTTGGTCCCCACCATCTCCGACAGGTCCTTGATGCGCTCGGGCGCGAACCCGATTTCGGTCAGCGCGTCCACGCCCAGCATCGAGTTGATCGCGAAGTAGTCGCCCGGGATCAGGCAACTGGCGGCGATCAGCGCCATCATCGACACGAAGCCCTCGACCAGCATCGCGCCGTACCCGATCGCCAGCGCGTCGGATTCCTTCCGGATCATCTTGGGGGTCGTCCCGGACGCGACCAGCGAATGGAAGCCGGACACCGCGCCGCAGGCGATCGTGATGAACATGAACGGGAACACGGACCCGGGGATCACGGGCCCGCCCCCGTCCACGAACCGGGTCGTTTCCGGCATCTTCAGGTCCGGCGCCAGGAACAGGATGCCGAACGCCAGCAGGCTGATGGTGCCCAGCTTCATGTAGGTGCTGAGGTAGTCGCGGGGGACCAGCAGCATCCACACGGGCAGCACCGAGGCGATGAACCCGTAGGCCGCCATCAGCGCGACCAGCGAGTTGCGCTGCAGCGTGAAGAACCCGGCCGCCTCGGAATTGGCGATGGAGTGGCCCCCCACCACGGCCAGCACCAGCAGGCTGACGCCGATCACGGTCGCCTCGCTGACGCGGCCCGGCCGCAGTTTGTACATGTACACGCCCATGAACAGCGCGATCGGGATGGTGCAGGCGATCGTGAAGAAGCCCCAGGGGCTGTGCGCCAGCGCGTTGACCACCGCAAGGCCGAGGCCTGCCAGCGCCACCACGACGATGAACAGCGTCGCCACCGAGGCGGCGATGCCCGCGACCGGACCCACCTCGCGGCGGGCGATTTCCGCCAGCGAGCAGCCGTCGTGGCGGATGGAGGCGATCAGGATCACGAAGTCGTGCACGGCGCCGGCGAAGACCGATCCCAGCAGGATCCACAGCGCCCCGGGCAGGTACCCGAACTGGGCCGCCAGAACCGGCCCGATCAGCGGGCCCGCGCCGGCGATGGCGGCGAAGTGGTGGCCGAACAGCACCCACTTGTTGGTGGGGTCGAAGTCCTTGCCGTCGGCCAGCCGCACGCTGGGGGTCGGGTTCCGGTCGTCCAGCGCGAACACCTTCGCGGCGATGAAGGCGCCATAGAACCGGTAGGCCAGCACGTAGGTGCAGGCGGCGGCGACCACCAGCCACAGCGCGTTGATCGGCTCGTCCGGGTTCAGCAGCCGCGTGATCATCGCGTACGCGAACGCGCCCAGGACCGCCATCGCGATCCACATCACCGTCTTGAGGAACTTCATCGCGCCTCCCCGCAACACCCGCAGTCGTCGATGCACCGACGGCATTGAACCGCTTGCCGTGCGGTACGTCAACGGGAGTTGAAGGGTTTCGCGCGGGTGGCTGCGAAGGGCACGGAACAGCTCAGCCGCACGCGGCTTCCAGGCTGCGGGCGACACCGGTGTTCGAGCGGGCCGCAGCGCCGTGGATGGTGCGTTCCAGCAACGCCAGCGACTCCTCGATCTGGTCGATCAGCACCAGGGCCAGGTCGCCGGGGGTCAGCCGGTCCAGCGCCGTCTCGATGGCCGTGAACTCGCCGTGGATCTCGCTGACCTGCGAAACGCGCCGGGCACGGGACAGACCGTCGCGCAACAGGCCCAGCACCTCGCCGTCGGCGCGGCCGCGCTGGCAGGCGTCCTGGTACAGGATGATCTCGTCGAACGCGTCGCCGAGGATCTCGGTCTGGCGCCGGATGTCCACGTCCCTGCGATCGCCCGCCGCGCTGATCACGGCGATGCGGCGCCGCGATGGCATGCGCTCGACGGCGTCCACCAGCGCGAGGATCGCGTCCGGGTTGTGGCCGTAGTCCGCGATGACCGTGGCGCCCTGGAAATCGAGGATGTTGAACCGCCCGGGCGCGGTCTGGATGTCGTTGACGAAGGTCGACAACCCGGAACGGATGATCCGCCAGTCGATGTTCAGCGCCCACGCGGCCCCGATGGCGGCCATGGCGTTTTCGACCTGGAAGCGCACGCAGCCGTCCCGGGTGATCGGGATCGACGACAGCGCCACGCGCTCCTGGCAGGCGCCTTCCGCGGCGACGATCTCGCCGCCGTCCACGAACACCACGCGTCCGCCCGCGGACCGGTGGGCCGCCAGCACCGCGTTGTCGCCGTCGGGCGCGAAGAACGTCACCGAGCCCGGGCAGGAGTCGGCCATGGGCGCGACCAGCGGATCGGCGGCGTTGAGGACCGCGACGCCCGAGGACGCCACGTTCTCGACGATCACGCGCTTGATCACCGCCAGGTCTTCCACCGTCGTGATGTAGGACAGGCCCAGGTGATCGCCGGTGCCGATGTTCGTCACCACCGCCACGTCGCACTTGTCGAACGCCAGCCCTTCGCGCAGGATCCCGCCGCGGGCGGTTTCGAACACGGCCGCCTGCACGTCCGGGTGCAGCAGCACCGCGCGGGCGCTCTTGGGACCGCTGCAGTCGCCGTCGTCGATGCGCCGGCCGTCGACGTAGATGCCGTCCGAGCACGTCATGCCGACGCAGTCGCCGCGGGTCTTGAGCAGGTGGGACACCAGCCGGACGGTCGTGGTCTTGCCGTTGGTGCCGGATACGGCCACCAGCGGGATGCGCCCGTCGTCACCCTCGGCGAACATCGACGACACGACGGCCTCGCCCACCGGACGGGCCTTCCCGTAGGAGGGGTCCAGATGCATGCGGAATCCCGGCGCAGCGTTCACTTCCACGACGCCGCCGAACTGTTCCTGCAGGGGACGCCCGATGTCCTGGCAGATGACGTCGACGCCGCAGATGTCCAGGCCGACCACCTTGGCCGCGTCGACCGCCCGGGCCGCCACGTCCGGATGGACCAGGTCGGTCACGTCCGTCGCGGACCCGCCGGTGCTCAGGTTCGCGTTCCCGCGCAGCAACACGTGCACTCCGGGCGCAGGAACCGTTTCCGGGGTGCAGTTCTGGCCGGCAAGGACCGCCAGCGCAATGGCGTCCAGGGGAATCCGGGTCAGCGACGTCGCGTGCCCGACGCTGCGCCGAGGATCCGCGTTCACTTCGTCGACCAGTTCGCGGATCGTCCGCTCGCCGTCGCCGATCACCTGCGGGGGCTCGCGGCGCGCGGCGGCCACCAGGCGCCCGCCGATCACCAGCAGGCGGAAATCCCGCCCGGGCATGAAGCGTTCGACGAGAACCTCGCTGGTGACCTGCTCGGCCGCGACATACGCGGCCGCGACCTGCTCGCGGGTGGTCAGGTTCACGGCGACGCCGCGCCCCTGGCTGCCGTCGCGCGGCTTGACGACCACCGGCACGCCGATCTCCATCGCCGCTTCCCAGGCGTCGTCCGCGTCGCTGACCGGACGGCCGCGCGGCACGGGCACGCCCGCTGCCTCCAGCAGCATCTTGGTCAGTTCCTTGTCCTGCGCGATCGATTCGGCGATCGCGCTGGTGCGATCGGTTTCGGCCGCGAGGATCCGGTGCTGCTTCACGCCCCAGCCGAACTGCACCAGGCTGCCGTCGTTCAGGCGGCGGATCGGGATGCCGCGCGCCAGCGCCGCGCGCACGATCGATCCCGTCGAGGGACCCAGGCGGATCTCCTCGTCCAGCGTGCGCAGGCGGCCGAGGGCGTCCGCGACCTCGAACGGCTGGCCGTCCAGCGTCGCCTGGCAGAGGGACCGGGCCTGCTCCAGCGCCAGCCGACCGACCTCCTCGACCCCGTACTCGACCACGACCTGGTACACGCCTTCCTCGACGGTCGCAGACGTCCGGCTGAAGAAGACGGGGCACCCGGCCTGGGCCTGCAGGCCCAGCGTGACCTTTTCCAGCACGTGGGCGAGGCTGACGGCGCTCGGGTCGCCATTGGGATGCAGCCGTCCCAGGCTGGGCATCCGATCGCGCAGGCGCTCGTCGAACCCCGGCCGTGCCAGGATCGAGCGTTCGTCGCCCGTCAGCGTGACGATGGCTTCCAGGACCGTCCGGCGTGACCAGAGGTTCGGGCCGCGAAGCGCTCGGATGCGGGTGACTTCCATCGAAGGCTTTCCCTGTCCAGCCACGATCGGCGTGATCTCACGCGGCGCCGTTTTCAGCGCCGCAACCATTCACGGACCTGATCGACGGTGGACCCGGGATGATATTCATCGGCCTGGAGGACCAGCAGATCGCCGACCTCCAGCGCGTCCAGGGCAGCCCGAATGGCTACGTGATGCCCGGGATTGTCAACGATCTCCCCCGCCCGTCCGCCCGAAGAGGCGCCGTGCCGAAGGGGTGTACGGAGCGGGACGCCGGAAGGTTGCAGACGGTCGACAATTCCTGTCGCCGGTCCCGGAGGCTCGCGCTTCGCGAATGCAGGATCGCACAGCACCACGCGGTCGAAGAAGGCCCCCAGGACCCGGCCCAGTTCGACCACGTCGGATTCGCGCCGCTCGTTCCCGGGGGCGCAGACGACGATGCGACGCCGGGCCGCGAATCCTTCCAGCGCGGCAACGAGGGCCGCTGCGGCGTGCGGATTGAAGAAGGCGTCGACCACCACGGTGGCGCCCTCCGCCTGGAACAGCGTGAACCGGCCGGGCACCTCGCCGCCATCGGAATCGAACCACGCGACGCCGGCGCCCAGCGCTTCCGGCGAAAGTCCCAGCGCCCAGCCGGCCGCGATGCCCGCCAGCGCGTTTTCGACCTGGAACGGCACCCGCCCCCCCCGGGCGAGGGGCACCGAGGAGACGTCCGCGATCGGCGTTTCGACACCGCCATCGGCCAGCACGATCCGCCCCTGCCGAACCGTCACGACCCGCCCGCCGGCGGCGCGGTGGGCCGCCACCACCGCGAGGTCCGGGTCCAGCGCGAAGAAGGTCACCGTCCCCGCGGACAGGGACGCCATGTCCGCCACCAGCGGGTCCGCGGCGTTCAGCACGGCGGTTCCCGTCGGCAGCACCACGTCCACCGCGCAGCGCTTGACCCCGAACATGTCCTCGGGCGACTCGATGAAGTGCCGGCCCAGGTGGTCGGCCTGGCCGATGTTGGTCACCACCGCCACGTCGCACCGGTCGAAGCCCAGGCCCTCGCGCAGGATGCTCGGGCCGCCGGCCTCCAGCACGGCCGCCTCGACCACCGGGTTCAGCAGCGCCTTCCGGGCGCCGATCGCATCGGCGCGATCGCCCGTCTCGATGGCCCGACGGTCCACGAACAGGCCGTCGCTGCAGGCCAGGCCGACATTGCGCCCCGCCTGCCTCAGGAGATGGGCGACCAGGCGCGCGACCACCGTCTTGCCGTTGGTCCCGGTCACGCACACCAGCGGGATCCGCCCCGTTTCGCCGGGCGCGAACAGGCTGTCCACGATCGCCTCCCCGACCGGGCGCGGGGTCCCCGCGGCAGGCTTCAGGTGCATCGACAGGCCCGGGCCCGCGTTGACCTCGACCACCGCGCCACCCTGCTCTTCCAGCGGGCGCGTGATGTCCTCGGCGACCAGGTCGATCCCGGCGATGTCCAGCCCGACCACGCGCGCCGCGAGAACCACGCTGGCCGCGACGCTGGGATGCACGATGTCGGTGACGTCGAACGCGACGTTGCCGTTGCGCTGGACCATCACGCGCACGCCCTCGGCGGGCACCGTTTCCGGCGCGTACCCCTGCCGACGCAGGTCCAGCAGCACCACCGGGTCGTCCAGCTCGATGAAGTTCAGGGGGAAGTCCTCGCCGATCCCGCGGCGCGGGTCGGAATCGATCTGCGACCGCACCAGTTCCTGCACGGTCGAGCGCCCGTCCCCGACCACCCACGCCGTTTCGCCCCGGGCCGCCGCCACCATCCGGTTGCCGACCACCAGCAGCCGGTGCTCGTTGCCCCGGACGAAGCGCTCGACGATCACCCCGCTGCCTTCGTTGACCGCGACGGCATACGCGTTCTGGATTTCGTCCCTCGAGGAGAGGTCGGTGAACACGCCGCGCCCGTGGTTGGCGTCCTGCGGCTTCACCACCACCGGCAGCCCGACCGACTCGGCCGCCGCCCAGGCGTCGTCCGCGCTTTCGACCAGGCGCCCCTCGGGAATCGGCACGCCGCACGCCTGCAGCAGGCGCTTCGTCATGTCCTTGTCCGACGCGATCCACTCGCCGATCGCGCCCGTGCGATCGGTTTCCGCGGTCCAGATCCGGTGCTGCCGGGCTCCCTGTCCCAGCTGGACCAGGCTGGCGTCCGTCAGGCGGTTGGTCGGGATGCCGCGAGCCTCGGCCGCGTCGACGATGGCGGCGGTGCTGGGCCCCAGGCACGCACGGTCGGCGATGTCCTTCATCCGCGCGATGGTCGCGGCGACGTCGTAGGGCCGGTCGTGGATCGCCGCCAGCAGCAGGTCCCGCCCGGCGTCCAGGCAGGCCCGGCCGACCGTCTCGTTCCGGTAGCGCATCGCGACCTTGTACAGGCCCGGCTGCGAGGTTTCCCGGGCCTTGCCGAACCCGACCGGCGTGCCCGCCAGGTTCTGCAGCTCGATGGCCACGTGCTCCAGCATGTGGGCGGCGTAGGTGCCGTCGCGCAGCCGCATCAGGAACCCGCCCCGCTCGCCGATCCCGCACCGGTGCTCGATCAGGCCCGGCAGCCACGCGGTCAGGCGTTCGTACAACCCGGGCATCGCGTTCGACGGAGTGTCCCGCAGATCCCCGATGTCGACCCAGGCCTCCAGGCAGGTTCGCCGCGACCAGAAGTTCGGACCGCGCAGGGTCAGGATCCGCAGGAATTCCATGGTTTCCTTCGGCATGAAGGGTTCGGTCCGGCGGCGCCGCGCCCAAAGCCAAGATGGCGGGCGCGGCGGGATTTTACTCACGGCCCCGGTGGAAGTAAACTCCGTCACGGCAGGAGTGTGGACCGCTTGAACGACACTTTCGACCGTCGCAGCCATGGCCCGCAATCGCTGCAGGATGCCCTCGGCACGCACCTCGAGCCGGACGAGCGGCTCCTGGCGTCCTTCCGGCTCGACCTCGATTGTTCGCAGGCGTTCTGCGAAGGCCTCGTCGCCATCACCGACCACCGCCTGATCGCCCTGGAGGACCGGGCCTCCGGCGCCGGTTCCACGGCGTGGCCCCTGGATCGGGTCGCCAGCCTGGCAACCCACGATCGAGGCGGCCTGGGCACCCTGGAAGCGCTGGGGACCGACGGCCTGCTGGGCCGCTGGCACTACACGATCGGCCGGGCCAAGGGGGTCGCGGCGGTCATCGACGCGTTCGACCGGCTGAAGGCCGGCCGGCGTCTCCTTTCGGCCACGGCCAGCCCGGACGCCGAATCGGACGTTCCCGAAACGGTCCAGCAGGAAGCCACCCCGCGCGTCGGCACGCTGTTCCGCCTGCTTCGCTTCGCACGGCCCCACATGGCCTGGCTGTTCCTGGGACTCTGCCTGACCCTGACATCGACCGCGGCGGGGCTGATCCCACCCCTGCTCACCTGGCCGCTCGTCGATGACATCATGGCGCCCTACCAGGAACAGGTGAAGATCGCCCGCGACGATCCCGCCACCGGCGAGGTGTTCAAGGAGGCCCGCCTGGAGGCCCTGCGCGAGGCGGCGAAGGAACCCTTCTCGATGGTGCCGTGGTACCTGCTCGGGATGGTCGGATCCGGGCTTGCTGCCTGGGGACTGGGGTGGGGCCAGGGGTGGGTGCTGGCCCGCCTGTCCGAGCGGATCAGCGCCGACCTCAGGAACACGACGTACGCCCACGTCCACTCGCTGTCGCTGGACTACTTCAGCGCCAAGCGCACCGGCGACCTGGTGACGCGGATCAGCACCGACTCGGACCGCATCTGCTATTTCCTTTCCGACACGCTGACCGATTTCACGGCCGACGCGCTGATGATCGTCGGAACCGCGTCGATGCTGTTCTACATGGATCCCCTGCTGGCCGCTGCGACGCTGTGCACCTTCCCGGGCGTCGCGTGGCTGACCTACGTGACCCGCTCCCGGCTGACCGAGGGGTTCGCCCGGGGCTATCGCGCCTGGGACGACATGACCTCGATCCTTTCCGACACCATTCCCGGCGTCCGGGTCGTGAAGGCCTTCGCGCAGGAGCGCCGCGAGGTCGAGCGCTTCAAGGCCGCCAATTCCCGCATCGTGGCCGCCAACGACCGCGTCAACCGCGTGTGGACCTTCTTCTGGCCCATGGTCGCGATGCTGAACCAGATGGGGCTGGTTGTGGCCTGGGCCTTCGGCGCCTGGCGCGTGTACGACCAGCGGATCACCGTCGGCGTCCTGACCGCGTTCCTGGCCTACATCGCGCGGTTCTACGGCCGGCTGGAATCCATGACCCGGATGGCCGGCAGCACGCAGCGCGCCGCGGCCAGCGCCCAGCGCATCTTCGAAGTGCTGGATCGCGCGCCCAGCGTCGCCGAGCCGGCCAACCCGGTGTCCCCGGGACGCCTGCGGGGCGAGGTCGAATTGCGCAACGTCGGCTTCCGCTTCGGCAACCGCCGCATCCTGGACGACATCAGCCTGGTCATCCGGCCCGGCGAGATGGTCGGCGTGGTCGGCCCCACAGGCGCCGGCAAGACCACGCTGCTGAACCTGATCTGCCGGTTCTACGACGTCACCGACGGCATGATCCTGGTGGACGGCACGGACATCCGGTCGTTCCCGACGCTGGACTACCGGCGCAACATCGGCATCGTGCTGCAGGACCCGTTCCTGTTCTACGGGACCATCGCCGAGAACGTGGCGTACGGCCGGCCCGAGGCGTCGCGCGACGAAATCATCGCCGCCGCCCGCGCGGCGCGCGCCCACGAATTCATCCTGCAACTGCCCGACGGCTACGACAGCATCGTCGGCGAACGCGGCCAGACCCTGTCGGGTGGCGAGCGCCAGCGGATCAGCATCGCCCGCGCGCTGCTGATCGACCCGCGCCTGCTGATCCTGGACGAGGCCACGTCATCGGTGGACACGCAGACGGAACTGCAGATCCAGGAGGCCCTGGACAACCTGGTCCGCGGGCGCACCACGCTGGCCATCGCGCATCGCCTCAGCACGCTGCGCAACGCGGATCGGATCGTGGTGCTGGACGGCGGGCGCATCGTCGAGATCGGCAGCCACGACCAACTGCTGGCGGCGGACGGCCTGTACCGCAGCCTGTACGAGGCCCAGTCGCATCGCGAAAACGAGCAGCCCGATCCCGACGCCCCGGGGGTGCCGGGGGTGCCGGGGGCGCCGGTTCCTGCCTAGGGTGCCCTGGACCGGTCCGCCTGTACCGGTCCCCCCCGACCGGTCCTGTTGAACCGGTCGCAGAAGGAGTGTCGCCGTGCCCACGGATCTGAACTCGACGGATGCGGCAACCATCGCGCTGCACGTCGATGCCTTCGGTCGGCTGGTCCTGCAGATGCCGGGCGCCGCCCCCGTGGTGGACGTGGCGCCGGTGAGGTGCTTCCCGTTCACATCGCCGTCCGAGCGCGTGTCCCTGTGCGACGAGCAGGGCCACGAGGTGGCCTGCATCGCGGACCTCGCAGACCTGCGGCCCGACGTCCGGGCCCTCATCGAACAGGAACTGGCCCGCCGCGAGTTCATCCCGATCATCGTGCGCATCCTGGACATCTCGCAGGGGTCCGAGCCTACCACCTGGCGCGTACTGACGGACCGTGGCGAGTCCCGCTTCGTGCTGACCAGCGAGGATCACGTGCGGCGACTGGGAACCCGCGGCGTGCTGATCACCGACGCCGACGGCGTGCGGTACCGCGTGCCGGATTCGGGCAGCCTGGACGCCCATGGAAGCAATCTGCTGAAACGATACCTGTAGGGGTGCGCCGGGCAGGCTCGCGCGGATGCGGGCGATCTACAGGCTTGTATCGTAGGTGCCCCGGTCGATCCACTTCCAGGATTCCAGCACGACGTCCTCTTCGGATGCGACCACGATCTCGTTGACGCCCGAATCGAACGCGCCTTCCGGCACCGCGAATTCGACCGTCCCGCCCCCCGGAGGGAGCACGATCGTCCCCGCCACCTGGCCGCCCAGCAGCGAGCCGCTGACGACGCTCAGGCCCGCCGGGCCACCGGATGCCGATTTCGCGGTGACGGCGACGTGCGTGACGAAGGGCCACTCCAGTTCCACCAGGAACCGCCCCGGCACGCCTGCTTGCACGTGGACCCCGTCGGCCTGGTACGAGAGTCCCTCCACCAGGAGGTCCTCCACCGCCCGGGCCCGGAAGTCGATCACGTTCGGCCCGCCCAGTTGGACCGGCCGGTACGTATGCCGGAACATCCCTCCGCCCGAGAACCGGTCGAAGATGCGAGGCGCGACTCCATACCGCAGCGAAAACGGCACCGACGCCGGCCAGCTCGCCGGATTCCCCACCGCGTCGTGCACGCTCCGGAGGGCCCTCCTCACGCCGGTCGAATACAGTTCGGGCATCGCGACCGCCTTGTCGAACGGGATCTCTCCCTCGATGTTGGCGATCGACATGCCCATGCCGATGACGATCCACGGGATCAGCCATCCGGCCGCAGCGAACAGACCCAGCCGCAACCGGCTCACGGACAGCCAGCGCCACAGCGCGCCCAGGCACAAGGCCGTCGTGGCGATCAGCGGCGCCGCCAGGGCCACCAGCCGGCGAGCGCCGAACGAGGCAGCGCCATGCCAGTCGATCGCGGCCGAGTTGACGTACACATCGATCGCGAGCGGGATCCAGAGGGCAATCCCCAGCACGCGGCTGGAACGCCGGGCGATCATGACCCCGATCCCGATGACGCCGAGCCACAACAGAGGGTGCCAGGACAGCATGCCGTTCCGTGCCGCGAAGAGCGTCAGGAAGGGATGGGCATGGGCCAGTTGCAGATACAGCGCCCCCTGGGGGATCACCCACGGCTTGCCATACAGGGTGACGTTGGACAGGATCTGGATCGAGAACACCGATGCGAACCCCGCCAGGACCAGCCCGCCGGCCACGAGGGTCGGCAGCGGGTTTCGCCGCGCCCGCAGATCCTGCCCCAGTCGCAGCGCCAACGTGATGGCAGGAGCCATCAGGAGCAGCATCTCCTGGCTGCGCATCACGGCCGCGACCCCGATCCCCATGCCGGCGAGCAGCCAGCGCTTCCGGATCAGGGGCGCCTCGACCGCCCGCACCCAGGCCAGGACGCCCAGCGCGACCCCGAACGCCGCGTAGGCGTGCGAGTACTGGACGACCATCGCCCCCCAGTGCATCAGGGGCCCGCCCAGTCCAACGACCAGCATCGCCGCGGCCGACGTCCAGGGCCCGCTCCACCGGCGGGCAAGCAGGTAGCCCAGCAGCGCGGTCAGGGCCGCGATCAGGGGCGTCAACATCAGCGTGGTGTTCGCCCAGGGCCCCGCGCAGGCCTCCTTCGACCGCACCGGGGCATCCTCGGGAAGCGACTGGATTTCCATCACCACGGCCAGCACTGGCGCCCACAGGAGGGCCGGGCCTAGGTAGAACGGGTTCGCGGGCCGACCGCCACCCTCGTCGTTCCCCTGGCCCCAGGGATCACCGCAGATCCGGTAGTCGTTGGCCAGGTCCAGGTCCCCGTCCAGCGCGATCGAGCGCGCGAACAGCCACGTGTAGAACCCGTCGCCTTCCACGCGATCGCCCTTCGGCACGGGGAACATCGCCGCGTAGACGCACAGGATCACCCCGAATGCGATCGCGCCGGCAAACCTTCCCGGGTCCCGCCCCGAGCGGCCCGTCCCCGGCAACCCTTCCCCCGGCAGGCTGTCCATCATTCCCTCGTTGGGGGGGCATCTTACGCAATTCCTGCCCGGGCTGCACGCGAATGCCGACCGCTCCCGACCAGCAGGGGGCCAGCGTCCGGCCAGACAGGCCGCGACCGGACGGCCCGAACGGGACCCTGGTTTCGCGATTGGGCTTGCGTCCCGGCCGGCCGTCTGCGATAGATCGCCGCGTTCGCGGGGAGATGACGTGGCCGCAAGCATCGGGATCATCACGAACCTGAAGTCCAGGCGGAACCGGGCGAGCACCGCGCGCATCGAGCGCCTCCGGGACTCGCTGGGCGACGACGTGCTGGTGCGTGCCACCTCCAGCCTCGACGAGATCCGCCCGGTGCTCGAGGAGTTCCTGGACGCCGGATGCCGCTACTGGGTGGCCGACGGCGGCGACGGCACCTTGAACTGGCTGATCAACGAAGGGGCGGCGATCCTCGAGGAACGCGGGCAGTGGGACCGGAAGACGCCCTTCCCTGTCCTGCTCGTGCCGGCAAACGGCGGCACCATCGACTTCGTCGCCCGCAAGGCCGGCATCCGCAACCACTCCAGCCGGATCATCCGAACGCTGGTCGATGCCGTCCGTGCCGGCCGCGAATTCCCGACCGCCGACCTGCCCACGCTGGAGGTGGTCGGCCACCGGATCGGCGACCCGGAAGGGACCCTGGGGTTCCGACGACTGGGATTCGCGACGGCGATCGGCGGCGTCGGGCAGAAGTTCTTCGAGCAGTACTACCAGTCGTCGAACCCGAACCCCTGGACCATCATCCAGATCGCGCTGAAGGCCGGGACGGGCCACCTGATGACCTACGTGCCGTATCGCGGGTTCCCCTGGCTGGAGCGCTGGAAGGACCACGGACGGCACCTGATGTCCGGCACCCGGGCGCATGTCATCGCCGACGGCACCGCCCTGCCGTACGAAACCTACCAGGGGCTGCACGTCGGCTCGGTGGACGTGGACTTCGGCACGATGAAACTGTTCCCCTTCGCCGGCCTCCCGGGCAAGCTGCACCTGGTCGCCGGGGCGATGAGCCCGGCCGAGATCTCCTGGAAGTGGATGTGGCTGGTCGCGGGCCGCCCGGTACCGGGCGGGACCTGGCACGAGTTCCCGGGCGAGTGCCTGGACGTTCGGGCCCGGTACTGCGAGGTGCTCGATCCCGTGATCGACGGCGAGACCTTCCCGGGGCTTGACCACCTGTTCGTCCAACCGGGTCCCGTGGTCCGCATCCCCCGGGTCACCTGACCCACCCGACACCGTCCGCCCCTGATTCCCGCTGGTCGCCGCCACCATTCCCTTGCCCCGCACGACGAAAAGGCCAAGATTCGGAGTGGCGGAGGAAAATCCCGTGGCGGCGCGCGGCGACAGCGTGGTACGGCTGGGGGACACCGGGCTGTTCCAGGCCCTGGGCATCGATACGCTCCTCGCCCGGGTCCGGCCCGCCCCCTCCGTGAAGGCCGGCCTTCCGCCCCTGGGCGTCCAGCACGTGACCATCGCCGCCGGGACCGAGGTCGCCTGGTCGGAAACCGGTTCGGGCCCGCCCCTGGTGCTGCTGCACGGGATCGGCGACACCGGCCGCACCTGGCGACGGGTCGCTCCGCTGCTGGCCCACCGGTTCCGCGTGGTGATCCCGGACCTGCCCGGCCACGGTCTTTCCGGCCGTCCGGACGCCCCCTACACCCTCGGCTGGTTCGCCGACGTCCTCGACGCCTGGATGCAGGCGATCGACCTGCCCCGCGCGCATTTCTGCGGCCATTCATACGGCGGTGGCGTGGCCCAGTGGATGGTGCTGACCCACCGCAGGCGCATCGATCGCCTGGCCCTGGTGGCCGCGGGCGGGCTGGGTCACGAGGTGATGCTGGGGCTTCGCCTTGCCGCCATCCCGATCCTCGAGGCCCTGTGCACGCCGGCCGCGATGCGCATCGGCACGCGCCTGGCCATGACCGCGGACTCGCACAGGTTCGGGACGCCGGAGCGCGCCGAGATCGACGAACTGGCCCGCGTGAACGGCCTGCCAGGTACCGGCATGGCCTTTGCCCGCATGGTCCGCGGGGTCATCGACGTATTCGGCCAGCACGTCCAGACCTGCCGCGAGGTCGCCGCAGCCGACTCGATCCCGCCGATTGCCGTGTTCTGGGGCGACGACGACCCGGTGATCCCGGCGAGCCACGGCCGGATGGCGCTGGAGCGGTTCCAGGGGGCGACGCTGTCGATGTTCCACGAGGGGGGCCACTTCCCGCACCTTCTGGCAGCGTAGCGGCTGGCGTTCGAACTGGCCGCGTTCCTCGCGGATCCGACCCGCGCACCGGCACAGATCCTGTTCGCGTGTCCCGAAGGCCCCCGATCGACGGGCCCGAACGCGCTGCCGGTGGGCCGGTGCGCCCACTGCACGTGGCGAACGACCCACGAGCGGATTCGCCAGATCCTTCCGTGATCGGAGGGCGGCGGACGCCCCGGCGTCAGGCCGACGGCGGTGCCAGGAACAGCCGGCGCTTCACAACGACGTAGGCCGCGAAGCCCACCCAGCAGGCCACCATCGCGGCGGCTTCCAGGCGCGCGAACTGGATGGCGGTCGCCGGGTCCAGCAACTCGCCCATGCCTTCCAGCCCGGCGGCCATGTCGCCGAGCTCGCCGGACATCTGCGCCACCGACGCCTGGATCGCCGCCTTGTCCAGCATGTACACCAGGCGGTCGATGACATACAGCGCGGTGCCGCCCAGGAACACCCGGTAGCCCCACGGGCGCAGCAGCATCAGCGCGAAGGCCATGGCCAGGTAGACCGCGGTGAAGATCACGTGGTACGTCGCGGCCACGAATCCTTCGCGGACGGCCCCGGCCAGCGGAACGCCGCTCTTCATCGAGTAGATCTCGATGCCCGCGGACACCAGGAAGAACACGCCCGCCAGGCGCAGCGTGCCGGCCCCCTCGGGGGCCTTCGGTGGCAGCGCCGGCGGCACGCGCATGAAGGCCGGCGCTCCCGGCTTCCACGCGCCGTCGGCCCGGTTGGCTCCGCAGAACCGGCAGACGATCGCGGCGTCCTGGATTTCTTCCGCGCAGAACGGGCACCGCATGGGAGTTCCCCGATGATGAGGGATCGGTTCCACGCGCCATCATGCCACCGCGACCCCGGCGTGACCAGCCTGCGGCAGCAACGCGCCCGTCCTCGGGCCGTCATCAGGGAATGGGAGCGAGGCGGCCGGCCGCCGTGGATGGACCACAGCCCAGGTCGAGGTACTGCACCTGCGGCGTCAGGATCAGGGGCAAGGTCAGCCCCGCAGGCCGGGCCTCCAGCAGCGTCCCATTCATGTCCCGGAGGGATGTCGCGATCGTGCAGCCCGGCAGGGGCAGGTCCAGCGCAATGGTCGTGTCGGGACCGCCCTCGTCCTCACCATCCAGCGTGACGTCGGGCACCTCCCGGCCGTCCCAGGCCGCCACTTGAATGCCGCCGGCATCGTCCACGAACGCCAGGCAGTACACGTCGTTGGGCAGCCCGAGGGCCGGCCCCAGGTCGCGCGCGAACCGGGACCCGCCCAGCAGCGTGGCCGCCGTCTTCACGGCCAGCCACGCCGGCTTGGCGCGACGCACCGAATCGTCCGCGCCCGGCCAGGCCCACAGCCCGAAATGGTTTTCTTCCGGCCGGATGCCGCCGGAGTCGGGGGCGTCGTCCCAGAACGTGTACCAGTACCAGCCCTCGACCCCGTCCCGGGCTGCCAGCAACAGGCTGCGGGCCGCGTACCGGGCCACCTGGCCCTCGGTCAGGTCGTAGGAGGGCCAGCCCACCTCGGTGAACAGGATCGACTTCGGCGCGCATCCGCCCGCGGCCAGGATGTCCCGGGCCAGCGTCGTCATGCGGGTCTGGCCGTGCTTGACCACGTCGAAGGACACTTCCTCGTCGTGCTCGGGCGGGTCGAACTGGAACCAGGTGTACGGGTGCAGCGCCAGCGCGTCGAACGCCGCGCACGCCTCCGGTCGCGCCGCCAGCGCCAGCCTCAGGAAGCCCCAGGTGTCGAACAGGCCCACGTCGTCGTAGGACGCCATGCCACCGAAGACCACCCGGGCGTCCGGGCAGGCCGTCCGGATCGCCGCCGCGGAGGCGATCAACAGGTCCGCGTATTTCGCCGGGTCGGGCGGCAGGTCCCAGAACCGGGTGATGTTCTCCTCGTTCCAGAGTTCGTAGTCCTTCACCGTCGCGCAGAATTCCGCCGCCATTCGTCCCGCGTAGGTCGCGTAGTCCGCGATGTGCAGGGTGCCGTAGGAATCCGGGTCGTCCTGGGCCCACGAGTTGCCGTAGGCCAGCAGCGGCAGGATCCGCACGCCGCGCGCCTGCGCCATCGTGACCGGGGTGCTGACCTGGTCGAAGTGCCACTCGTCGCGGGCGGGTTCGACGTCGTTCCACCGCAGGCCCCGGCGGATCCTGAACCCCTGGATGCCCGCGTACTGATCGAACTCGAAGTCGCGGAGCGGGTCCGCGGCATCGGAGGTGCTCATGTGGCTGGCCACCCCGACGATCCCGCCGACGGGCTCGCCGGTCCCGACCAGGTCGTCCCACAGGGTCGCAGGCGGACCGTCATCGGGAAGGATCGCGTCAGCGGCATCGCCGGCGTCCAGCCTGGGCACGTCGATGTCGGGAACCGAAACGGTATCGGAACACCCGCACTCCGCCGCCCCGCCGCATTCAGACAGCGCGAAGGACAGCACCAGGGCCATCGCCCCGAACAGCGTCTCCCGCCAATCCGGGAATCGATTCGCCACAACGACCTCCGAGCATCCGCGCCGGGTACCGGTGTATCGGATCGGATCCCGGCGCACAAGGGCAGTCCCGGCGATCCTTGTTCGATTTCCGCTCTCGGTCCACATAGGCTGCCCGACGCCGGCCGCCGCCGGAATTGACACCTTCCATGCAAGGGGTGTATTCGCCGGAGCAGTCTTCATTCCACGCGGTGTCCCGGGAATTGCTGACGTTCGGCATCGACAACCGGCTGCGCGCCATCGTGCAGTCGGGCCGCTCCCAAGGCACGCCGCACGAGCGGTTCACGGACGGCCTGGTCGATACGATCGCGGACATCCTGGTGCGGTATGCGAACGAGGCCCGGATCCGCCAGACCGTCGCGGGCTACTCCCGCCATCACCTGGCGGGACAGAAATCGTTCTTTTCCGAGGAGTGGGCGCCATGACGTCGAAGATCCTGGTCCTTGGCGCAACGGGGACGGTCGGCGGCGAGGTGGCGTCGCTGCTGGCCCGCAAGGGATTCGCCGTGCGCGGCGCGACGCGGGATCCCGTGGCTGCGGCAGCCCGATCGGCCGGCGCGGCGGAGTATGTCGAATTCGATCTGGAACGGCCCGCGACTTTCGGCGCGGCCCTGGCCGGCGTGGACCGTGCCTTCCTGATCGCCCTGCCCGGGGACGAGCACTCCGATCGCGTCGCGCTGCCCCTGATCGACGCGATGAAGGCATCCGGCGTCCGGCACGTCGTCAACCTGACCGCGATGGGGACCGAGATGCGCGAGGACTTCGCGCTGCGGAAGATCGAGCTGCACCTGGAAGCGTCCGGCTTGGAGTTCACGCACCTGCGACCCAACTGGTTCATGCAGGTGATCGCCTCGGGGTCCGTGGGGACCAGCATCCGCGCGACGGGGACCTTCATGCTGCCGGCCGCCGAGGCGCGGATCTCGTACATCGACGCCCGGGACGTCTCGGCGGTGGCCGCCGAGGCGCTGTGCGGCACGGGGCACGCCGGGCGCGCCTACACGCTGACCGGCCCGACGGCGCTGGACCACCACGAGGTCGCGACCGTCCTGTCCGAGGTCACGGGACGCCCGATCCGCTACGTGCCCCTCGACGAGGCGCAGGCCCGCACCACCCTGGGCCAGGCGGGCTTCCCGCCGGAATGGGTCGAGCGGCTGATCACCTTCTACCGGCTGATCCGGGCCGGCCTTTGCGCGCCGGTGTCCCCGGACGTCGTGGCCGTGCTGGGCCGCCCGCCTTCCGGCTTCCGGCAGTTCGCGGTCGAGCACGCGTCCGCCTGGGCGTGACGCCGGCGGCAGCGGCCCAGTCCGACCGGCGACCGTCACGGCACGCCGCGACGCCTGTCCATGCCTCCCCCGACCGATGCAAGCCGTCGGGGCTGCTTGACATCCCCCCGGCGGCGGCTAGGCTCAGTGCGGCGAACCGGCTCCGGCATCCCGACGGCCACCCGGGACGGTCGGCCTGCGCCAACGCCAGGACCCCTGGAGGCCCGCGTGAACGGAACCCCCACACCCCTGGCCTTCTTCGCCACCGCGGCCAAGGGGACCGAGGGGGCCCTGCGCGACGAACTGCGCGAACTGAGGCTGTACCACGTCCGCGCGGATCGCGGCGGCGTCCACTTCGAGGGACGGTGGGAGGATGCCTGGCACGCGTGCCTGCACTCCCGGATCGCCCTGCGGATCCTGGCCGAACTGGCCCGGTTCGACGCCCCCGACGGCGAGGCCCTGTACGATGGGGTGCGGGCCGTCGACTGGTCGCCGTACCTGACCCCGCACCAGACGCTCGCGGTATCGGCCGCGTGCCGATCCGGCGGGCTCACGCACACCGGCTTCATCTCGCTAAAGACCAAGGACGCGGTCGTGGACCAGATCCGCGACCGCGTCGGCGCCCGTCCCTCGGTGGACCGCAAGGACCCCGACGTGTCGCTGTTCGTCCACATCGTGAAGGACAAGGCAACGCTGTACCTGGACCTGGCGGGCGAATCGCTGCACCGCCGCGGCTACCGCGCCGAGCACCTGGAAGCGCCCCTGAAGGAAACGCTGGCCGCTGCCATCCTGCGCCTGTCGGGCTGGGACCGGGCCACGCCGCTGGTGGACCCGATGTGCGGCTCCGGCACCCTCGCGATCGAGGCGTCGCTGTGGGCCGCCAACGTCGCCCCGGGCCTGCTCCGGACGCGCTTCGGCTTCGAGCGCTGGGCCTGCCACGACGCCACGGCCGCCGCCCGCATGGAGGACATCCGCCGGATCGCCCGTGCGGCGCGCCGCGACGACCTTCCCGAGATCTTCGGCCGCGACATCGCGCCCGCGGCCATCGATCTGGCGCGCGCCAACGCCCGGAAGGCGGGCGTCCAGCCCCGTTTCGCCATCGCCCCGATCAACGCGCTGGAACCCCTGGGCCCCGTCGGCTTCGTGGTCGTCAACCCGCCCTACGGCGCCCGCCTGGACGCCGACACCAGCCTGTATGACGGGATGGCCTGGTCCCTCCAGCGCATGCGAGGACATACCGTCGCCGTGCTGGCCGGTTCCCCCGGCATCGAGCGCGCCTTCCGGCGAGGCCCCGATCGGTGGCAACTGCTGTACAACGGCGACATCGAGTGCCGACTTCTGATCTGGGCGATGTGACGGATCCGTCCGCGCGGGGCACCGACCACGACGCCCTCAGCCCTTCGTCGAGGACAGGCTGACGGCGGACGGCGTCGGTTCCGCAGGGGACAGGGCAGGCGTGTCCTCGCGCCGCCTGAAGCGCGACGGGCGGTTCGACGGAGCGCTGGGAGGCTCGAGCGGGTCGGCGGCCACCACCCGGTCCCGCCCCTGCGATTTCGCCTGGTACATGGCCCGATCGGCCGCCTCCAGCAGGGCCTCCGGCGAGACCTCGGGAATCGGCAGGATCGAGGCCACTCCCAAGCTGACCGTCACGATCCCATCGACCGCCGCCCGGGGATGCGGGATGGCCCGTCGTCGCACGGCCTTCCGAACGGCCTCGGCGACCCTCCGGCCGCCCTCGGGGCCCGTGTGCGGCAGGATCAACGCGAACTCCTCGCCGCCGTAGCGCGCCACGTGGTCGGCAGGACGCCGTGCCGCTTCCCATACCGCCGCGGCCACGTCGCGCAGGCAGTCGTCGCCGACCAGATGCCCGCAGGCGTCGTTGTAGGCCTTGAAGCGGTCGATGTCGCACATCACCAGCGTCAGGGGCATGCCCTCCCGCTGCATCCGCGCCCATTCGTGCGTGAAGTCCCGGTCGAACGAACGCCGGTTCGGGATCCCGGTCAGCCCGTCCAGCAGGGCCTGGCGGGCCAGTTCCCGATTGGCGTCCGCCAGTTCCTGGTTCGCGGCAGCCACGCGCTCCTGCTCGGTACGGACCTTCCGGACCAGCAGGAAATTGTCGCGGGCGTACTGCTCGATCGCCCGGCACGACAGCATGCCCAGCACGTTCGCACCGATGAAGAAGAAGTCGTTGACGATCAATGTCTTGAAGGGGGTGTCGATGACCACCGCGACGGCCTGGTACGCGATGACGATCAGCCACCCCGCCCCGCTGGCCCAGCCAAACCGCAGCCGCGCATAGGTGTAGCCGATGATCAGCACCAGGATCAGGCCGACGTAGTAGACGTGGCTGGCGTCGCTGGGGATCGCCCCCACCATCGCCACGATGCCCCCCCCCGCCAGCACGATCCAGGCCGCGACCGCCGGCTGCATCCACCGTTCGAACCGCGGCGACCGCGTCAACAGGAACAGCACGAGGGTCGCCGGGACCACGATGCCGAACCGGATCCCCCAGAGCAGCGACACGCTGCCGGGAGCGACCACGAGGTCCAGCAAGGCGAAGACCGCGTAGAACGCCCCGCCGACCAGCAGGGCGACCCGCAGCATGGGAAGGGACTGCTGGAAATCGGCATGCCGGAACTCGTCTTCCAGCCTGCCACGGAAGGCCGGGATCACGGAGTCGGTCACGACTTCGGCACTCCGGACCGCAATGTTTTCGGTGTCGGCGCTGCCAGTCCCGGGCCTCGTCATCGGCGTTTCCTTCAGGTCCCAGGCCCCTCCGGGCCCCTCGCCACCCCCCGGGACGCGCAGGTCGGCCATCCCGTGCGCTGGAACCACAGCACGTTTCGTGCCGGCACCGGTTCCCGCGGTCGGCGCCGCGCAATCATCGCGATTCCGGGCGTCCTGCCGTATCATCAGCCGTCCTTTCGCGGAGGCACGCCTGGTGCGTGTACTGCAAGACACCTGGCGGATCGCGCGGTTCGACCTGATGACCCTGATCCGCACCAAGCGGGCCCTGGTCGCCCTGCTGATCTACCTTGCCGGTGCGCTGGCCACGGGCGGCGCGCTGGTCTGGGTGGAGAACCAGTTCGGCGACAAGATCCAGATGGCCCGCAATGCCATCGACACCGCGGACGCGCTGTCCTCGATCAAGGCGGACGCCCCGAAGGCCTACGAGGCGTTCGCGACGATTACCGGCGGCGACGAGGCCACCGCCCGCCACCTGCTGCACATGCCTCTGGTGCTGCTGGGGTTCTTCTGGACCACGCTGACCTTCCTGCCGCTGCTGATCGCGCTGGTCAGTTACGACATCGTCAATTCCGAGGTGAACCAGCGCTCGGCGCGGTTCGTGCTGCTCCGGACGTCGCGGCTGTCGCTGCTGCTGGGCAAGATGCTGTCCCACCTTCTGCTGTTCCTGGCGGTCACCGTCGCCGCGAACGTCGCGCTGTTCGTATACGCCTGGGTGGAACTGCCGGCCTTCGACCTGCTGCCCGCCGCGGGCCTGCTGCTGCGCTTCTGGCTGCTGACCGTTCCGTTCGGGTTCTGCTACATCGCACTGGCCGCGCTGGTTTCGTCGCTGGTCGATGGCGCCGGGCTGTCGATGGCGATCATGGTCGGCGTGCTGATCGGGCTGGGCATCCTGTCCAGTTCCAACGACGTCGGGTTCCTGTCGCCCTCCTACTACAAGATGATGCTGTGGTCGCCGAGCCTGCTGACCGTGATGGGCGGCGGGCTGGCCTTCGTGGTGTTCGGCCTGCTCTTCCTGGGGGGAGCGTCCGCCCGCCTGCGGTGGAGGGACCTCTGATGGACATCGCCATCCGCACCGATCGCCTGACCAAGCGCTACAACGGCCGCGCGGTCGTCGACAACCTGACCTTCGAGGTCCCGAAGGGTTCCATCTACGGGTTCCTGGGCCCGAACGGCGCCGGCAAGACGACCACCTTCGCGATGCTGTGCGGCTTCGTGCGCCCCTCCTCGGGCAGCGCGGAGGTGCTGGGCCAGCCGCTGACGAACCTGCCACTGGGCCGCATGGCCGCCCTGCCCCAGGACGCGCGATTCCACCCGGAGCGCACGCTGGAGGACAGCCTGCGGTTCATGGCGGAACTGCAGGGACTGGACCCGGAGCGCGCCCGCAAGGAAACGGACCGCGTGCTGGACGCCGTCGATCTGAACGACGCGCGCAAGGTCCGCGGCAAGGCGCTGTCGCACGGCATGGCCAAGCGCTTCGGCATCGCCCAGGCGTTCCTGGGAACGCCCGAACTGGTGCTGCTGGACGAGCCGACCGAGGGGCTGGACCCCCGCAACGCCCACACGGTCCGCCAGACGATCCGCGCGATGGCCGGGCATTCGACGGTCCTCGTCAGCAGCCACAACCTGTCCGAGGTCGAGGACCTGTGCGACCACGCCGCGATCATCGACCACGGCAAGCTGGTCACCCAGGCGTCGCTGGCCGAGCTGACCGGCCAGGATCATCAGATCCTGGTGCAGTTGGGCAAGGCCGGCACCGGCGCCGTCGCGGCGTTGAAGGGCCTGTCCCGCGTCGCCGGCGTGCAGGCGTCCGCCGACGGCCTGACGATTCGCGTGACCCTGCGCCCGGGCAAGGGCGAGTCTGTCGAGGACGCCATCACGGAAGTGCTCGGCGCGCTGATGAAGTCCGGCGCTGCCATCGGAACGATCGTCCGCGGGCAGAAGCTCGAGGAGAAGTTCCTGGAACTGACGTGAGCCTGCCTGCCTGCCCCATGCCGCATTGATCCACGATTCTGGCCGGGAACGTTTGCGGGAGCGTACGTCTTCGGGAGGGGGGGCGGGCGTTCCCTGGCCAGGAAACCGGCCCCTTGACGCCTTCGATGCAGGTGCCTTCACGAACGTTTCCGGAGCGACGCCAGTTCTTCGCGTGGTGCCGAGACCGCTCCGGCTCATGCGTTCAGAAGCCCACGGAGACTCCGAAGATCGGCCATGGGGTCGCCACGCCGGCCCCGCCCACGATCAGGGGCCACTCGGCGGACACCTCCAGGCCGAACAGCCCCCAGTAGTGCCGGTATCGGACGATCGGGTTGATCAGGATGCCTGGAGACCCGCGCCCATCGCAACACCCATGCTCCCTCGATGATACCAGTCAGCCAGCGCGGAGGGGGGGAACAACCCGCACGGAAGACGAGTCACACGTCCTTGTGCCCGACCTGGCAGGGCACCCACGCGGGGGGGCAGGGGCGGCCGTGGAGGGCCCTTGGGGGGACCGCCGGGACCCGACGGGGTGCGGGGACCCGACCGCCCAACGGGCGGCGCGGCCCACTGTTTGAGGCTTCGAAGAAGCCGAGTCTGGGCCGCGAGGGTCACCGCGCCCCGGTCGGGTGGCGGTGGGTCCGGGTGGCCCTCCGCGGCCGCCCCTGCCCCCTCCGGCAACGCACGCGCCACACCCCTGCTCGTGCGCCCCGCTCATCGTGCGCCCGGCTCATCATGCGCCCTGCTCT
>CAIOFV010000107.1 GCA_903857665.1 uncultured Myxococcales bacterium | reverse complement strand
GTTGCTGCCGCACGCCTCGCCGTTCTGGGCGCCGCAGGCGTTGTCGATCGCGCTGCACGCGCCGGTGGCGCAGACCACCACGGCCACCGTCTCGCCACAGATCCCGTTGTCGTGGTCCAGGGGGATGACCGTTCCGTTGTCCAGCTTGACCTTGCAGGTGAACGAGGCGAAGTCGCAATACGAATTCGCGTCGCACTCGGAATCCAGCGTGCAGCCCTTGTCCGCTGGCACGCAGGTGTTGGAGATCGACCCGCAGGCCCCGGAACGGCAGCCACCGGCGGCGTCCTGCGTGCACGCGCCCTCGCCGTTCGGGTAGCCGCACCGGTTGTCGCCGGCGCAGACGCCGGTCTGGCAGGTGACCAGGCCCGCCTCGGCCGAGCATCGCCCCTGGTTCAGGAAGCCGGGAAGCGGGGAGCCGTTGGCGAGCTTCGCCCGGCAGAGGTGCACCTCGGTGTTGCAGAAGTGCGTCTGGGTGGCGCAGTCGGCGTTGACGAAGCAGCCGGTTGCCGGGATGCACAGGCCGGACGCGTCGGAGCACTGCTGCGAGCGGCAGACGGGGTTGCTGCCGCACGCCTCGCCGTTCTGGGCGCCGCAGGCGTTGTCGATCGCGCTGCACGCGCCGGTGGCGCAGACCACCACGGCGACGCCCTCGGTGCAGCCTCCCTGGTTGTGGTCCTGCGGGATGGCGGAGCCGTTGCCCAGCCTGCCCCTGCAGGTGAACGAGGCGAAGTCGCAATACGAGTTCGCGTCGCACTCGGAATCCAGCGTGCAGCCCTTGTCCGCAGGCACGCAGGCGCCGGAGATCGACCCGCAGGCCCCGGAGCGGCAGACGCCGGCTGCGTCCAGCGTGCACGCTCCCTCGCCGTTCGGGTAGCCGCACCGGTTGTCGCTGGCGCAGACGCCGGTTTGACAGGTGACGATGCCCGCCTCGGCCGAGCATCGCCCCTCGTTCTCGAAACTCGGGATGGGGGACCCGTTCGCGAGCTTGAGCTGGCAGAGGTGCTCCAGGGTGTTGCAGAAGTGCGTGTCCGTGGAGCAGTCCTTGTCGGCGTAGCAGCCGTTCGCGGGAATGCACTTCCCGGTATCCGTAGAACACTCTTCGGAACGGCAGACCGTGTCGATGCTGCATCCTTCGCCGTTCAGGCGCCCGCACGCATTGTCGGCCGGGCTGCACGCCCCGCTTCCACAGACCACCAAGGCTACCGCGTCGGAGCAGACGCCCGCGTTCCGGTCCGCCGGGACGGGCGTCCCGTTCGCGAGCCGGGCATGACAGGTGAAGGAACCGGCTTCGCAGTAAGCGTCGCCCTGGCACTCGGAATCCAGCGTGCAACCGTTCACGGCCGGCACGCACTTCGATGACTGCATGCTGCACGCCGTGGAACGGCAGACCTCGGGCGTGGTGGGCGTGCACGGACCGTCACCGTTGAGATAGCCGCACCGGTTGTCCGCATCGCAGACGCCACTCTCGCAGAGGGCGATCCCGATTTCCGCGGAACAGCGCCCCTGGTTCCTGTAGTCGGGAACGGGGGAGTTGTTCGTGAGTTTCAGCACGCACGTGTGGATTTCCAGGTGGCAGAAGTGGGTCGCCGTGTCGCAGTCGGTATCCACGTAGCAGCCGTCCGCGGGAATGCACTTTCCGGAACTCATGGAACACTGCTGCGATCGGCAGACCGCGTTGCCCAGGCAGCTCTCGCCGTTCGGAACGCCGCACAGATTGTCGCTGGCGCTGCACACGCCGCTGGTGCAGACCTGCGCTCCGGTCCCTGTCGGTCCGGAGGTGCAGGCGCCGCTGCCATGGTCCTGGGGAATCGGGGTGCCGTTGGCAAGCTTCAGGTGGCAGGTCAGCACCGCGGTTTCGCAGAAGGAGTCGCTGCCGCAATCGGAATCGGATGCGCAGCCCCGGGTGGACGGCACGCAGACATGGGACACGCTGCTGCACGTGGCGCCCGTTCTGCAGTCCGAGGCCAGCACGCAGTCGTGGTGAGCCGCGTAGCCGCACCGGTTGTCGGCCAGGTCGCAGACGTCGCTGGTACAGACGATGGCCGCCACCCCGGCCGAACACGCGCCGCTGTTGTGGTCGGCGGGAATCGGAGTGCCGTTGGGCAGGGTTGCATGACAGGTCGACGAGGTCGTGTCGCAGTAGCCGTCCGCGCAGTCGGAGTCCCGGGCGCAGCCGCCGACGGTGGGTACGCACGCTCCCGACGCGCTGCATGCTCCCGATCGGCAGTTGGCCGCCGTACCCGAGGTGCACGAGTGGCCGTTCGAATAGCCGCAACGGTTGTCCAGGACGTCGCAGTGGCTGCTGCTGCAGACGACGCTTGCGATGCCGGGGTCGGAGCAGGCGCCGGCGTCGTGATCCAGAGGGATGGGTGCGCCGTTCGGCAGCTTCGCGTGGCAGGTGCGCGAAACGCTGTCGCAGTACCCGTTCGAGCAGTCAGCGTCCGTGCCGCAACCACCCGCCGGGATGCAGACGTGGGAGCCGGTCCCGCAGGTCCCGGAGCGGCACGACGAGGCGGTGCCCGCGGTGCAGGGATGACCGTCCGGGTAGCCGCACTTGCGGTCCGGATCGCAAACCAGCGAGCGGCAGACCGATGGGTCCAGCGGATTGCAGGGGCCATAGCTGTTGGTGAACCCGCACCTCGAATCGTAGTCGCAGACCGTCGAGCGACAGACGGGGGATGTGGAGCCCGGCGCGCAGGCCTGGTCGCTGTCGTTGGGCCAGCCGCACCGGTTGTCGCGGGCGTCACAGACGCCGGCGGCACAGGTGGGCGCGAGGGTCTGGACCGGGCACATGCCGTCGTGAAGCCCGTCGATCGGGATGGCCGTGCCGTTCGGCAGCCTGGGCGTGCACTGGTAGGTCGGAGATCCCTTGCAGTAGCGATCCGCAGAGCAATCGCCGTCCGATGCGCAGCCGTTGCCGCCGGCGGGGATGCACTTCGCGGAGTTGGATCCGCACAGCCCCGAGGCGCACACGTCGCTGCTGGGACATGCGCCCCCCAGCACCTGCTGGACGACCTGGTTGCCCTCCAGCGTGCCGGTCACGGGGTTGTAGTTGGCGTCCCCCGAATAGACCGCCGTGATGACGTGGGTTCCGAGGGTCAGCGTCGAGGTTGACCTGGTGATTGCGCCCAGGTAGACGGCAAGGGCGCCTCCGAGGCTGGCGCCGCCGTCCTTGAACTGGACGGTCCCCGTCGGATCCGTGGGCGAGAGGGTGGCGACGAAGGTCACGTTGGCCCCCAGCATGGACGGGCTGACCGACGTCGATACCGTCACGATGGGAGTGGCCTTGACGACGACCTGGGAAAAGGTGCCGGTCGAGGCCAGGAAGTCGCCGGCGCCGGTGAAGGTCGCGGTGATCACGTGCGTCGTGGCCGACAGCGACGAGATCACGGCACTGGCCGCGGCGCCGTCCGACACGGTGACGGGGCTGCCGAAGGCGCTCCCGTCGATCCTGAACTGCACCGAGCCTGCCGCCGACGACGGGCCGATGGCGGCGGTGAACTGGACGGCCTGCCCGAATGTGGACGGCGAGGCGGACGAACTCAGCACCAGGGAAGTCGTATGCAGGCACACGCCGCCGCTCAGCGAGTACGTGCTGTCGCAGTCGGTGCAGACCGTGGCGCTGCTGCATGCGCTGCAATTGGCGCCGCAGGCGATCACGTTGACGGCCCGTGATCCCGAGAGTGCCAGGGACGGATACCCTGGCATGCTGCCCGCTGGCAGCGAGAACGTGATCGTCCGCGTCCCGGCGGTCGGGTCCGCGGTCTGGATGTCCTGGTAGGTGACCGACCGGAGCGCCGCCTGGTAGGTGGCCACGGGGGCGGACCCGGAAAGCGCCAGGATCCCGGTCGCAGCCGAGTAGGACCCGGTCACGCCGCCCTGGGCGGTGAACGCCAGGTGATCCTCGCTGGAATGGAATCCCGACGTGATCGCGACGTGAGCGCCGGTGAAGTCGGGACCTTCCGGGCCCGTCAGGATCAGCGTCGGGTCCACGATCACCGCCGCACCGTCCTCCAGGAAGTCCCGGGCCCCGGGAGTCACGACGAGTTCCGGGGGGATTTCCACCTGGATGGCGGTCGTGGCGACATCGGACCCGACGGTGGCTTCGATGCCGGACGCCTTGATCGAGTAGGCCGTGTTGGTAATCGTCCCGGCGACGTTCGCCCTGACCGTGAACGACACGGTCTGGCCCGTCACCTTCTGTGCAAGGGCGCCGATGTTCCAGACCACGTTGCTTCCGGAGAGCGTGCCGCCGCCCGTGGCAGACACGAACGTCGTCCCCGCGGGCACCGGGTCCGTGATCACGACGGACGTGGCGCCCGTGCCGCCACTGTTCCCGTACGTGATCGTGTAGGTCAGGTTGCTCCCGACGTTCACGGAGGCGGCGGCGCTCTTCGTGATGTTGAGGCCCACCGGCTGCACCCCCGAACCCTTGGCGAGCAGGAAGGGGACGCCGTAGGTCCCGTCCGCGAAGTCGATCCTGCCGGCGCCCCCGTTGTTGAGCTGGATGGCGAGGACGACGAAATCGGCGGGGAAGCCCGTGAAGCCGAGGTGCGTGGAGGTGCCCCAGTTCGAAAGCATGGCGTCCGTCAACCCTTCGAGCGCCGGGTGGACGGCCACGATGTGGACCGCGTTGACGCTGGAGTTGTAGGCGGCGAACGTGCCGAACCGATCCAGGATCGGCAGGCTGGCAGTGGAGCAGCCGACTGCAACGTACAGACCGGTCTTTCCCGGGTCGTTCGCAGCGAACCAGATCCCGTTCTTGATCAGGCTGACCGCCCCGGAAGTGGCGCCTGCGTGATAGTCGGGATCGCCGCCTACGATCAGGATGTTCCCCAGGACCGCCGGGGACCACGTGGTCCGGGAATTGACCGCGGCCGCCGACGGGCCCGAGCAGCGGTTGTCGGGAATGACAATGGCCTTGTAGGTCTTGAAGTCCGCCGTGGACTTGGCGTTCCAGGAAGCGTCGTTGGCGACCTCCACCGTGAAGCCAAGGATCGCGGCCTGTGCGGCCCACGAGGGATCGTAGGTGGAACTCCCGGAAATCAGGACGGTGTTGGCGTTCCCTGCCCCGGCCGCATACGCCTCGCCCATCGCTCCACCCAGGATTGCAATGAACGCGAGCAGCGGAAGCGACTCTCCAGCCAGGTCCCGGACCCACTCGTGTGACTTCGACGATCGGTTCATCCCAGACTCCCCAGTAGTAGGTTCACTTCGACCCCTGTCCTTTCCCATCGATCCGGCACTCGCTTCCAGCGCAAGCGAGTGGGACAAGAGCAAGAGGCGCGCCACGAACGCCAGGTTTCGACAAGTTGCAGGGGAATCAACGGTTTGATCCGTCCACGGGAAGGGATGTTGGGGGGTGCCGGAAGCTCCGCCCGGGAAGGTATTCCCGGATTCGGGTGGATGTTCCTGTCCTGGCACGTCGTGCACGAACCTGCGATGCGGTGGGAGTTTCGGCGAGCGCGACAGACCCGGTGTCATCCCGCTGCCCAGCCCTTCGGATTCCACCCAGACGCGTCCCTCGTGGAGTCCGACGATGCGCCTGACGAGGGCCAGGCCGAGGCCCGTGCCTTCGCCGGCGGGTCCAGCTTTTCGAACAGCGGGTGTTTCCGGAGGCCCGCCATCGCCATGGGTGCTGACGTTTCCCTGGGAGTTGCGTTGCCACCTCGCCCCGACCGGGCCATCCTGTCCAAGGCGCCAAGGGTCCTACGGGTTGCACGGGGGCCGTGGGATGGGCAGGCTCGGGACGGGAGCGCCGCCGCCGGGAACCAGCGCCCCCGGCAGGGTGAAGCGAAAACACGAGCCGTGTCCGGGTCCCGGCGAGTCCACCCGGATGCTTCCCCCGTTCGACTCCACGAGCCGCTTGACGATGGCCAGGCCGATGCCCGTCCCTTCGGAGGTGGCGTCGAGCTTCTCGAACACGTCGAAGATCCTCGCCTGGAATCGCGCGTCGATGCCGATGCCGTTGTCCCGCACGTAGAACAGGGGTTCCGGGCCCCCGGATTCCACCCCGATCTCGACCCGGGGCTCCGGCTGGTGGCCCATGAACTTGATCGCGTTCTCGACCAGGTTCTGCCAGATCTCGGACAGGCGGAGCCGGTCCCCGGACAGGGGAAGATCCGGTCCCGCGATCTCGACCCGCACCCCGCGCTCAACGATCGACCCGGCCAGCGCCTGAAGGACCTCCCCGGCCAGTTCGTGCAGCGTGAACCTGCCAGGCGGAACCTCGGCGCGCCCGAGCCGGGAAAAATGCAGCAGGTCGTCCAGCCGCGCGACCATCTTCTCGGCTGCGGCGCGCAGGTGTGCCAGGTCGTTCCGGATCCGGGCCGCGTCGCCGGAAACGAGGTCCCGTTCCAGGAAACCCAGGAACGACACGAAGGTCACGGCCGGACTCCTCAGATCGTGGGACGCCGTGTAGTGGAAGCGCTCCAGTTCGCCGTTCTTCTGCAGAAGCTCCGCGGAGACCCTCTGTTGCTCCTGCTCCGCCAGCCTGCGCGGGGTGATGTCGGTCAGGGTGATGACGCCGCCCAGGATCTGCGCACCGCTGACCAGCGGGCCCGCGTTGAGGATCAAGTCGAGCTTCCGCCCTCGCCGATCCAGGGAAACGTCCACGTTCCGCAGCGTCTCCCCCTGCAGGATCGGGGCCAGGTCGAACGGGCTGGACGCGCCTGCCTGCAGCGGAAACACCTCGGCAAACGGCCGCAGCAACGGGCTGCCGTCGCAGAACCGCCGGGCCGCCTCGCTGGCACGAATGATCAGGCACTGCTCGTTGCACACGACGATGACTTCGGCCGCCTGGTCCAGGATCGAGCGGGCAAGTCGCTCATCCGCTACGACCTGCTCGTTCCTCTTGTGGTCCGTCAGGTCCGTCAGCACGACGCAGAAGGCCACCTCCGCGCTTTCGCCCTGCAGCCTGGACGCCGCCAGGTAGACGGGGCATGAACCGCCCTCGCCGGTCTGCAGGCTGATTTCCCGGCGGCAGGGCTGGGTGCGGGCCTTTGCCAGGATGGCGTCCAGCGCCTGCCGGTCCTCGTGCAGCAGGAAATCCGGCAGGGAAGCGCCGATGACCTGGTCGAGCGGCCTGCCCAGGATCTGTGCCAGGCAGGCGTTGCCGTAGAGGATGGTCCCGTCCGCGGACAGCGTCGCCGCGCCCTCGCTCATCGTCTCGATGAGCTGTCGAAAGACGCGGTCTGCCCCCTGCAGCGTGTAGACCTGGTCGCCGCTCTCGCCGGTGACCATCACGGCGTCGACCTCCCCGTTTCGGATGGCGCGCAGGACCTCCTCGGCTTCGGCCAGCCGGGCGCGGAGGTCCTCCACTTCCGACCCGAATCCGGGTGCTGAGGGCGTGTCCGTCACGGCGTCGTCGCTCCCGTCATTTCCTGGGCCTCAAATCCAGCCCGATCAGCACCTTCTCGCGATCCGAAAGGTCGCCGATGACCCGCCGCAACGGCGCCGGGAGCCTCTTGATCAGCGTCGGCACGGCGATGATCTGCTCCCCTTCGGCCAGCCGCGGCTGCTGGTTGATGTCGATCACCTGCAGGGTGCAGCGCCCCTCCAGGTACTCCTTGCAGATCTCCTTGATGTTGGAGACGGCCCGGAGGGAGCGCAGCGTCATGCCCGTGACGTACAGGCACAGGACATACTGTTCCTCGCCCACCCTGGCCGATGACTTCTCGAAAGCCAAGGTCACATCCGCCGTCTTCCGGGTATTCATGGTGACCGGACCTCCGCCTGGGTGTTCACCCGGATGCCTTGGACGAGGGCGTCAGGTCCAGACCCACCAGGACGCGCTCGGTGTTGGAAAGGTCGCCGATGATCTTGCGCACCGGTTGGGGGAGCCTGCGCACCAGGGTGGGAACGGCCAGGATCTGGTCGTCCCGGGCCAGCAGGGGCGTCTGCACCAGGTCGATCACCTCCAGCAGGTATCTCCCCTCGAGGTGCTCGTGGCACAGGCGCTTCAGATTGGCGAACGCGGCCAGCGACCTGGGCGTCTGCCCCGCCACGTACAGCCGCAATCTCCAGATCTCCGCGCCCTTCGCTCGCGTCGGCCTGGCGGTGTCGGTCTCGGGCTCGGTCTTCATCGAATCATCCCCCCGCGTCGTCAGTTGCGTTCGGCCTTCCTTCCCACCGCGACGGGATCGGACTGCCGCATGCGAGACATCCGCGTTCGGTCGCTGGTGAGCACGGTGGTGCGCATCTGGTCCTGCTCCATCGTCGTGGTCGCTTCCGCCTGCTCGATTTCGAACTCGGCCCGCATCACGGCGATCTGCGCCTCCATGGCCACCCTCCTGCGATCCTGGGCACGTGTCCTGCCGTCGGTCTCCTGCTGGAACACGAGGGCGCTGGCCTTCTCCTGCGCCTCCAGCGCATCCCGGCCGCTGCCGGTCAGAAGGGCCCCCGAAGGCCCGACGTACACGTCGCGCAGCTCCGCTCCGTGATCGGTCAGCAGGAACTCCCGCACCTGGTTCGAATGGGCCATGCCGCGCGACTTCTGGAGATACAGCAGGCGGTTCCGCTCCGCGCCGACCTGCAGGTCCTGGAGCAGCAGCCAGGTGTCCATCAGCGACGACACGCCCACGCCGCTGGTCTCGAGGACGCTGCCGGTGGCGGCGAGGCTCGTGAACAGCGCGGTGATCTTCTGGATCTTGAAGAAGTCGACCAGCCGCGTCAGCAGCGCATTGATCTCGGTGTCCGTGCCCAGCACGTTGAAGCTGCTGACCGGGTCCATGACGACGATCTGCGGCTTGCAGTCGACCACCATCTTGTGGATGGCGACCAGGTGCATCTCGAGCCCGTACATCGTGGACCGTTCCGCCCGGAAGCGCAGTGTCCCCTGCCGCACCGCCGGTTCCAGGTCGATGCCGATGGAGCGCATGTTGCGAATGATCTGGCCCGGCGATTCCTCGAAGGCGAACCACAGGCACCGCTCGCCGCGCGCGGTGGCGGCGGCGACGAAGTGGGCCGCCAGGCTCGTCTTGCCGGTGCCCGCCGTGCCGGACACCAGCACGCTGCTGCCGCGGTAGTAGCCCTTGCCCCCCATCATCGCGTCCAGGCGAGGCACGCCCGACGACACGCGCTCGGTGCTGGCTTCATGCTTCAGTCCCAGCGAGGTGATCGGCAGGATCGAAAAGCCGCCGGTGTCGATCAGGAACGGGTACTCGCTGGTGCCGTGCGCCGAGCCGCGATACTTGACGATCCGCAGCCGCCGCGTGGCCATCTGCCCATCCACGCGGTGGTCCAGCATGATCACGCAGTCGGCCACGTATTCCTCGAGCCCGTAGCGCGTCAGGCCGGTGTCGCCCTGCTCGCCGGTGATGATGGCGGTGACGCCCCGGGCCTTCAGCCAGCGGAACAGGCGCCGCAGCTCGGCGCGCAGGATGGCGGTGTTGGAAAGGCCGGAGAACAGCGCCTCCACGGTGTCGAGGACGACGCGCCTGGCGCCGATGCTGTCGATCGCCTGCCCCAGCCGCAGGAACAGCCCTTCGAGGTCGTAGTCTCCCGTCTCCTCGATTTCGCTGCGTTCGACGTAGACGTGCTCGACGACCAGCTTCCTCTGCGCGGTCAGCGCCTTGAGATCGTGCCCCAGCGAGGCGAAGTTGGTCGCCAGCTCCTCGATGTTCTCCTCGAAGGCCATGAACACGCCCGGTTCGCCGAACTCCACCGCGCCGCGCACCAGGAATTCCATGGCCAGCAGCGTCTTGCCGCAGCCTGCGTTGCCGCACAGGAGGGTCGGCCGCCCCCGGGGCAGGCCGCCTCCGGTCAGTTCGTCCAGCCCCTGGATGCCGGTGGGCGCCTTGGCCAGCGGGCGGACGGGGCGGGGTTTGCGGGTGGCGGTCTTCTTCGATTCGGCGTGTTCCATGAATCGCTCCCCCTGGTTGGCTGCGGCATTGACCCGAACCGGGCTCGGGGCAATCCCAGGGCACGTGATGCAGGAAACAAGCCGTGGCGTCTGCGCGTTACCTAGGCGAGTCCGAATCCAGGGTTGTCCCACGCGGGGGGACGCCGAAAAGGGGTGCGCGGGAAGCGATTCCGGGAATCCACTCCCGGACTCGCGCGAGACG
>CAIOFV010000106.1 GCA_903857665.1 uncultured Myxococcales bacterium | reverse complement strand
GGCGGGGACCTCGGTGGCCGCCGGAGCCGCCGGCTCGACGGCGGCGGGCGGAGGGGTTGCGGGGGCTGGCGGCGCCATTTCCGCCGCTGGTTCCGCCATCGGGGCCGACGGGGGCGCCGGCGCGTCGTCGGCCCGCGCGGGCAGCGCAGGCAGGGCCATCGCCAGCCCGGCCACCAGCCATCCGAGGGTCGAGGACCGGAGGCGCCGTGAACGGACGACCGAAACTTGCATGACCCGCTCCAAGCAACAGGGTACGGGGCGGCTGCCCCAGGACCGTTGACGGTGCCGAAGGATAGCACGGGACGCGGTGGGGGGAAGCGGCTCGTTGAGGGGCGTTCAGGCGATGGGATCGGCCCGTCCGGCGTGGGTCGGATCCCCGGCGCCGCGGCGCGTTCGGGCATGCGCCAGGGCCAGCGCCAGCAGGCCCGCCAGCGCCAGCAGCGGCGCCGTGCCCGTGCCCGCCGGGACCCCGGTCGGGGCCGCGGCGCATCCTCCGGAATGCTTCGAGGTTTCCGCCGGGACATCCGGGGACGGCACGTCGCCGAGGGTGTCCGCGACCAGCACATCGGGAACGTCCGTGTCGCGCGGCACGTCCGGCGACACCTCGGGCACATCCGAGTCCCCGGCCGTGTCGGGCTGCGGCTCCGGCGGTTCCGCGGGCCGCTCCCACCCGGCCAGCGGGCGCGCCAGCGGATCGAAATCGTCGAACAGGGCGGACGCCGGGACCGTCATCCCGCCCGGATCGTCGGACAGCGTGATGGCCAGCACCTTCACGCGCGGGTCGTCGGGCAGCGTCAGCGTCGTGGCGCCGGCGGGCACGTCCAGCACGTAGTGGAACAGGTAACTGAAGGCGTACACGTCGTCGCCGGCCGCCTTGTGGCGATGCGTGCCGTACCAGGCCGGCTCCGCCTGCTTCAGGAAGGCCGGCAGCGCGGGAACCGGGTCGTCCACCACGCTGCCGTCCACCACCCGGCTGTCCCACTGGCTGAGGAACCCGCCGTGATCCTGGATCGGCAGCGTCACGGACGCGGCGCCCACCTTGAACGTAGCGCCCACGTCGCCGACCGATGCCGCCAGCAGGTGCAGGCGCTCGCGCTCAACCGGCTGGATGTCGATCACCTGTCCCGCGCACGTGACGGCGTTGAACTGGCCCGGGCCGGTCGGCCCCAGCACGAAGTGGACGCCTCCGACGTCCAGCGTCGCGGGGAACTGCTCGGCGACCCAGGCGATGCCCGCCGCCGGATCGAACGCGCCGTCGGCCCGAGCCTCGTTGAACGACACGACGTCGGTGTCGAAGGCGAGGGTCAGGGGCCGCGAGACAGGCGGGGGCAGCGTGGCGGCAGGGGCGGCCAGGCGCACCGCGAACGAACGCGGCTGGAACGGCGTCAGGTCGGTCACCAGTTCGCCGCCGGTCACCGTCGCCGTTCCCCTAGGCTGCTCGTCGCCGAACACCTCCCGGGCCTCGGCGATCCCGGCGCCCAGCACCAGGTGGACGCCCGTGCGCGCCTTTCCCGACGTTTCCTGCAGCCGGACCACGACCTCGTCCGAGTCCTCGGCCTGCTTCAGCGCGCGGATCGCGACGGCCGGGTCGGACACGTGGGCGAACCCGAACGAACGGCCCAGCGTGCCGGCGTGCGCCGGCGCCTGGAACGCCTCCAGCGGCTGGTTGAACCGGGCCGCCTGCGCCGCGGTGCCGTTGGTCCAGTCCCCCGTGTGGCCATACAGCGCCCACGAGGTCCGGTGGTGCCCGATGTCGTTGGTGTCGTGGTGGTTGTCCGGCAGCATGGACGTGTGGATCAGCGTCAGGTACAGCAGCGAGTCGTCCGGCTTGTGCCAGCCCACCTTGTCGAACGACAGCACCGATGCGCCGTACGCCTTGTCCGCCGGGGTGACGTCCGCCCACTGCTGGGCCGGGACCTCGTACAGCAGCGCGGTGGAATCGGGGCGGCTGATGGCGCCCAGTCCCAGGTCGAACGTCGCGCTGGGCGCCGACGCCTTCATCGGGAACTCGACCTTCAGCAGCGACATCCGGGTCCGCCAGTCGATGTCGGCGTCCCATTCCACGCGGTCCCCGCCGTCGCCGCCCAACAGGCTCACGCGCAGCACGAAGGTCGACGTGCCGTAGTCGGCGCCGTAGTCGCGGCGGATCTCGACCGTTGCGCGGGCGGGCCCGGCCTCGAGCACGCGGACCTCGGGGGTCGCCAGGACGTATTCCCGCGGGCCGTCCTGGAGGTCGTACCAGGGGATCTCCCACGCGGGGTAGGTGAACGAGTTGTCGGCGAACTCGGCCAGCCGTACCGGCCCGGCCAGCATCTCGCGGCCAGCCGACTTGTCGTACACGCTGGACACGTCGCCGTTGGCGTCGATCGCCACCCGGTAGCGGGCGTTTTCCAGGCCCGCGGTGGTTGCGGAAAGCCCCGTGGCCGGGGTGCCCGGCGAATCCGAGGGCCGCGCGTCGTACACGGCGAACCCGGTGGCGGGCACCCGTGCCAGGAAGGCCAGTTCGACCGCACCGTCGTGGGCGCCGGTGACCTGCGCCGGCACCTCGGCGCCATCGGGCCCGAAAACGCGCACGTTGGACGGCACCTGGCCATCGAACCGCACGATCGTCTGGACCAGGTCCTGGCGATCGGATGCGACCGCGTTGTACACCACCAGCGGCACGCCCTGCGCCGTCGTGTCCAGGGCCCGGGCCACCGCGCCCGCGGCCGCCGAAAGGACCGTGGCGAACCGGTGCTGGGCGATCCGCTGGTCGTTCCACGAGTAGGAGTAGACCTCGGGGATGCTGGTCCCGGTGACGTCGTCGTGGAACTGGTGCACCAGGAACCGGAACCACGCGTCCGCCAGCCAGGCGCCGGGGTAGGGCAGCGCGCCCAGCCACGATGCCGCCACGGCCGCGCGCTCGGCCGCGTCGCCCAGTTGCTCGTTGCGTCGGTTCCAGCGCTTCATCGCGCACTGGGACGTGTAGGCTCCGGTGCCGTGGGTGGTCAGGACCAGTTCGTTGTCCCACAGGGGCAGCGCGGCGATCTGCGTCGCGTCGAGGTCCCGGAACATCTGGTCCGACGGGACGGACAGCACCTGGATCGGGCCGGCGCCGGCCATGCCGACCTCCAGTTCCGCGACGTCCGTTTCGTGGACGGCGCCGCCCCGGTCGCCGACGCCGAAGTAGCCGTATCCCAGCCTCAGCCCCGACTTCGCCTCTTCCCGGTCCAGCGCCGCGGTCCAGTTCACCGACGACGACCAGTCATCGACGATGCCCGACACGTAGCTGCCCGGGTCCAGCGCCGCGACGATCTCGGCCCCGTCGGGACCGCGCCACCGGCCCACGTCGAACGGGATGCCGTAGGCCGAGCCCCAGTGCAGCTTCTGGGTCGAAAACCCCTTCAGGCCGCAGTGCGCCGCCACCGACGGCAGCGCCCACCCGAACCCGAAGCAGTCCGGCAGGAAGACGTCGACGCTGGCCTTGTTGAACTCGTGCCGGAAGAAGCCGTTGCCATACAGGAACTGGCGGGTCAGCGACTCGGGCGACACGATGTTCACGTCGCCTCCTTCGAGGGCGCTCCCCGACGGGGACCAGCGGCCGTCGGCGACGTACGCCTTCAGGCGCTCCCACAGGTCCGGGTAGTACTCGCGCAGCATGTGGTACCGGTTCGCCCCCTCGAAGCCGTACCGGAAGCCGGGATGCCGGTCGATCAGGTCCATCGTGTCGCGGAACGTGGCCGGGATGTAGTCCGTGATCGTCTGCACCACCGTCCACAGCCATTCGGTGTCCAGGTGCGACACCGCGACCACGTACAGGCTGTTCGGCGCGACACCGGTCACGGGCTCGACCGCGCGTGCCGCCGATGTCGGCAGGATGGCGGCCAGCGCGACCAGTACCGGGAGGGCGACGGAAGTGCCGGCCAGCGGGAGCGACCTGCGGGAATGCTGCATGGGACGCGCCTCCTTCGATCGGTTGGGAAACGGTCCCGGGCCCTCTCTCGCGACGCCCGGAATCCCGGGAAGGATAGTCCAGCATTCGCGCGGGCGCCACAGCCCCTCGTCACGCAGCGACGGGGCCGGGAACCCCGGTTTGCCCCCGGGCCTAATGTTCCCTCCCGCCGCTCCCGATTCCCTTCTTCATGGGGACTCTCACGCAACAGCGCAGGGCCTGGAAGACGATTCGGCGGGTGCTCATCCTCTGCTCCGTCGTGATCATCGCCCGGCCGGGGACCGCGGGGATGGTGTCGCTGGACGCCCTGAAGGCGACGACCGGGCCGGCCCGCGACCTGGTGCAGGCGATCCTGCGGATGTGCGGCCAGAAGGACGCCGCCCACCAGGATCTGCGCGCGGACCTGAACTCGGCGCTGAGCCTGGCCGAGATGGCCGATGGACGGGCCCAGGACGCCGAGGCCGCGATCGCCCGCGAGGCGCCGTTCCGTTCCCTGGACCCCACCGGGCATTCGTCCTTCGAACCCCGGAAGGCGCCGGAGCCCCGCTACGTGTCCCCGGGGAACCCCGCCATCTCGGAGGCCGCGCGGTCTTTGCGCGCCGCCCTCTGACCCCCGCTGTCGCGAACGGGTTCCCGCGTGCTTCGTCCGCATTCTTGCGGGCCGTTCATTTTCGGGGATGCGTCGCGGCCCCCTTCCGTCCTACAATCGCGCCATGAATGCGATCAACCCAGACGATCTGGTCGTGCTCCACGTCACCGGCCCCGACCGCCCCGGCATCACGTCCGCCCTGACCGGCATCTTCGCCCGGGAAAACGCGCGGCTGGTGGACCTCGGGCAGTCGGTCCTCCATGGGCACCTCACGCTGTCGGCCTTCGTCGAGGTCCCGCCCGGGTCCGACGTGCTGCGCCAGACGCTGTTCAAGGTGTCGGAAATGGGCCTGCGGCTGGAGGTATCGATGTACCGCCCGGCCGTGAACGACCCCGCGCAGGATCGGAACAACTGCGCGCTGTGCGTGACGCTGCTGGGTGCGCTGGAGGACGGTGTGGCGGTGGGCCGGACCACCGAGTACCTGGCGGAAAAGGGGCTGAACATTCGCGAGATCCGGACCCTGTCCCGCCGCCGGCTGACCGGGCTGGAACTGATCGTGGACATGCCGGCGGACCGGCGCCTGACCGCGGTCGAGATGCGGGCCCTGCGGGGCGAAATCCTGGCGCTGTCGGGACGGCTGGGCGTGGACATGGCGGTCCAGCGGGACGGCGTGGGCCGGCGCAGCAAGCGCCTGGTCTGCATGGACGTGGACTCGACGTTCATCCAGATGGAAGTGATCGACGAGCTGGCCCGGATGGCGGGTTGCTTCGAGCGTGTCGCGGGCATCACGGAACGGGCGATGCGCGGGGAGCTCGACTTCCCGTCGGCGCTGCGCGAGCGGGTGGCGCTGCTGGCCGGCCTGCCGATGGAGCAGGCGCGGCGCCTGCTGGACGACGTGCCGATGACGCCGGGGGCCGAGGTGCTGGTGCGGACGCTGAAGGCGCTGGGCATGCGCATCGGGCTGGTCAGCGGCGGCTTCACGTTCTTCGTGGACGAAATGAAGCACCGGTTCGGGCTGGACTTCGCGTTCGCCAACACGCTGGAAGTCGAGGAGGGCCGGATCACCGGCGTCGTGAAGGGCCAGATCGTGGACGCGGACCGGAAGGCCCAGGTGCTGTCCGACATGGCGCACGTGTACGACTGCCGGCTGGACCAGTGCGTGGCGGTCGGCGACGGCGCCAACGACATGCACATGCTGCGCCTTGCGGGCCTCGGGATCGCGTTCCGCGCCAAGCCGCGCCTGCAGGCCGCGGCGGACCTCAGCCTCAACGCGTCCTCGCTGACGGGCATCCTCTACCTGATGGGCTTCTCCGAACGCGACGTGGCCGAACTGGCCGGGGACATACCGGAAGGATGTTCGGGGCGGTGACGGGGATGGCGACCCTCGAGGTTCGCGACAAGTACACCGGCGAAGTGATCGGACGCGTCCCCGTGGCAGACCGCGAGGCGGTGGAGCGCGCCGTGGCGGCTGCCCGGGAGGCCTTTCCGGCCTGGTCCCGGACGCCCGCCCACCGGCGTGCCGCGATCATTCACCGCGCGGCCGACCTGCTGGAGGCCCGGCGCGAGGAAATCGCCACCACCATCGCCCGGGAGGCGGGCAAGGCCTGGAAGCACGCCCTGGCCGAAGCGGACCGCAGCGTGGAAACCTTCCGCTTTTCGGCCGAGGAGGCGAAGCGCGTCCACGGCGAGACGGTCCCCATGGACGCCAGCGCCGCGGGCGAGGGCCGCTGGGGCTTCTGGGTCCGCGTGCCGGTCGGGGTCGTCGCCGCCATCACCCCCTTCAACTTCCCCTTGAACCTGGTGGCCCACAAGGTGGGCCCGGCCCTCGCGGCGGGGAACTCGGTGGTGCTGAAGCCCGCGTCCACCACGCCCCTGACGGCCGTGCTGCTGTGCGACGTCCTGCGGGAGGCCGGCCTGCCGGACGGCGTGCTGGAACTGCTGGTGGGCCCGGGATCGACGGTGGGCGACTGGCTGGTGACCGACCGTCGCGTATCGAAGGTGTCCTTCACCGGGTCGCCGTCCGTCGGGGAGGGCATCGTCCGGGCGGCGGGCCTCAAGAAGGTCACGATGGAACTGGGGAACAACTCCGGGACCGTTGTCGAGCCCGATACGGACCTGGGCGTGGCGGTGCCCCGCTGCGTGGTTTCCGCGTTCGCGAACTCGGGGCAGGTCTGCATCTCCCTGCAGCGCCTGTATGTCCACGCATCGATCTTCGACGACTTCACGCGGCGCTTCCTTGCGGCCACGGCGGCCCTGAAGGTGGGCAACCCGGTGGACCGGGACTGCGACGTGGGGCCCATGATCGACGAGGCGGAGGCGATCCGGGCCCAGGCGTGGATCGCCGAGGCCGTCGCCGGGGGCGCCCGGGTGCTGGCGGGGGGGCGCCGCGAGGGCGCCATGCTGGAACCCACCGTGCTGTGCGACGTCACGCCGACGATGAAGGTGGTGTGCCAGGAGGCCTTCGCGCCCCTGGTCTGCCTGGTGCCCTACGACGATTTCGAGGACGCCCTGGCCGCGATGGACGACTCGGAGTACGGCCTGCAGGCGGGGGTCTGGACCAACGACCTGCGCAAGGCCTTCCGCGCCATCGAGCGCCTGGACTGCGGCGGCGTGATGATCAACGACACGTCCATCTTCCGGGTGGATCACATGCCCTACGGCGGCAACCGGCGCAGCGGCCTGGGTCGCGAGGGGGTGCGCTTCGCCGTCGAGGAGATGACGCACGTGAAGATGGTCGTCATCCGGCCCTGAGGGGGGCGTTCCCGGCGGATTCCCGCCTGCCTGCAAGTGTTCAGCCCCATATTCCATGCGGCGTTGCGGGGGGTGCGCTTGATATTAGGATAAATATCATCCAATATGACTTGTCCGATTGGCTTCATTCGAGGGGGTTTCCGATGGTCGTCCGTTCGCGTGTGTCGCTGGTGTTGTCGTTGTCGGTGTTGGCGTTCTCGTGCACCTCGTCCTCGAGCTCTTCCACGTCCGACGTACAGGACACCCAGTCCGGCATCGACAACGGGATCCCGACGGACCCGGGGCAGGATGCGGTGGCGGACGTCCGGGAGGACTCCGGTCCCGGCAGCGACCTGGCCCAGGCGGATCCGGGCGCGGGGGATCCGGGGAGCTCCGATCCCGGCGCGGTCGATCCCGGTCCGACCGACCCCGGCGCAAGCGATCCCGGCGCGGTCGATCCCGGTCCGACCGATCCCGGTCCGACCGATCCCGGCCCCACGGATCCCGGTCCCACGGACCCGGGCACTCCCCCGGCCTTCGCGTGCCCGGGCAACACCTGCTCGCCTTCCGGCCAGGGGCTCACGATGCGGCCCGGACAGGACTGCACCGGCTGCCACGGCTTCGCCTACGCGGGCACCGTGTACGGGCCGGCCGGCGACAAGTGCGGCAACTCCAACCAGGGCGTGGACGGCGTGGTGGTTGACGCGATCCCGGCCGGCGGCGGTACCGCGGTGAACCTGGGCACCACCAACTGCGTCGGCAACTTCGCGACCAGTGGCGGCCCCTCGGGCATGGTGCACTTCCGCGTGACCTACCAGGCGGGCGGAAACACCTGGACCAAGACGATGTCGACCGACGTGGACGGCAGCGGGGGCGTGGGTTGCGCTTCGTGCCACACGTCCGGCGGCTCGGCCGGTGCGCCCATCCACCTCTAGCAATACCCCCCGATTCAGGCCGGGTGCTTTTCGATCCAGCGGTTGTACAGCACCATGCTGACCGCGGACGCCAGGCCGACGCCCATCAGGATCAGCCAGCCGGTCGCCGCGTTGGCGGGCACCAGCTCCAGCAGGCCGTTGTCCAGTTTCACCGCGTCCTTCGCCATCACCTCGTTGAACACGTAGGCGCCCACCGGGCCACCGATCAGCGCGCCGATGGCGATGGGCAGGTTCGCGTAGCCCAGGAACAGGCCCTCCTGGCCCCTGGGCGCCAGCGCGCCGATGTACTCGAAGGTACGCGCCGACGTGAACAGCTCGCCGAAGGCGATCATCGCGACGGTCAGGATCACCACCATCGAACCCACGGGCAGCAGGTCCCACAGCGGCGCCCGGACGCCCCCCGACAGGAAGATCGGGACGACGTTGACGACCATCGACAGCGAGATGATCACGATGCCCACGATCATCGAGCGGACCGGCTTCATCCGGCCGAAGGTCCGCGTGATCAGCAGCTGGAAGAACACGATGACGAAGGGGTTGGCCATCGTGTACAGGTCCACGGCCGGGTTGGTTTCCACCACCCGCTTGAGGTACAGCGGCAGCACGTTGTAGACCTGCGAGTACAGGAAGTTGAAGCCCGACGACACCAGCAGGAACAACGCGAAACGGCCGTTGCGCAGCACCAGCACCATGTCCAGCAGGATGCGTCCCACGGATCTGCGCGGCCCGGCCGCGGGCACGGCGCCCCGCGAGCGGTCCGGGTCGATGTACAGGAACAGCACGGTCAGCAGTGCCACCAGCGCGCACCCCATCGCGACGACGAAGATGGCGGACAGCCCGAAATTGGTCCGGGCCATGTATCCCATGCCGCGGCCGAACAGCGAGCCGATGTTGATCACCATGTAGAAGATCGCGAACGCCAGCGTGGCGCGCAGCCCCGCGGTCTTCTGCACCGTGCCCGAGATGCACGGCTTCACGATCGAGCCGCCCACGCCGATCAGCACGATGCCCGCCAGCACCATCCCGAAGATCGGCGCGCCCGCGGTGACCTCGGGCGTCACCGTGGGCAGCAGCGTCGCGCCGCCCAGCCACACCGGCGACCCCATGCACAGGTACCCTGCGCCCAGCAGCAGGAACGCCATCACCAGCGAGCGCCTGAAGCCCACCTGGTCCGCGACGGTGCCCGACAGGATCGGCAGGAAGTAGATCAGGCCCCACAGCAGCGCGTTGAGCGTGGACGGCCAGTAGTCGCCCATGCCCAGCTGGCCCAGGTAGATCACCACGAAGGACGCCATCGAATAGTAGGCGCCGCGCTCGAACAGCTCGGTGACGTTGGCGGTCCAGAAGGTCCGCGGGAAGGCGGGCGCGGGCGCGTCGCCGGTGGCGGGAGCCGTGGCGGGGGAGGGGCTCGACATCGCTACTCCTCCTCGATCTCGCCGGGGAGCTTCTGGACCTCGTACTCCGCGGGCCGTTCGTGCACGATCCGCCCGTACCATTCCTTCGGGTACGGCGGGTGCTGGACCTCGCCCAGCGCGTCGCGGACGTTGCCGTCCAGGTACTTCACCAGCAGCTCCTGGAACAGGGCGCGCCAGCGGGTCATCGTGCGTTCCGCCTGGGCGGCCGAAAACGCGGTCAGGTAGTCCCGCGCCATGCCCGGGGCCTCCTTGAACTGTTCCAGCGCCGCGGCGTCGGTTTCGCGCACGCCGGCGATGAACGAGCCTTCCAGCGCAGCCTGCGCGTCCCGCACGTCCCGGGACATGTCGGACCAGCGCGAGTACGTGAAGTTCGACACGGCGTTGAACGCCCAGAAGGCCGCGTCCCAACTGAACCGCTTGAACGTGCCGGTCCCGGGCGCGAAGGCGTGCGGGGCCTCCCGGATGCCGGCGTACATCGGCACGTACACGGTCAGCCAGGTGTCGTCCACGCCGAACCACAGCACACCGCCGATCGGCCCCGGCAGCCAGCCGCGCGACTGGGCCACGATGGAAAAGCCCGTCTGCTGGGTCGATGCCGAACGCTCGTTGAAGTACTTCCTGCCTTCGTACTCCCAGGTCAACGGGCGCCAGCGGTAGGGCAGCCCGAAGGGGCCTGCGCCCACGCCGGTGGACAGGTCGAATTCCGTGCCTTCGAAGTGGTCGCGCATCAGTTCCATCACGTCGGCGACGTCCAGCTTCCGCTCGGGCTTCACCCACATGGGCAGCGGCTTCGCACCCAGCACGCCCTTGACCCAGTCCATCGACAGGTTCAGTGCCGGCGCCACGCGCATGAAGAAACGCCATACGCGCGCATCACAGAACCGCATGCCGCCGAAACCGCGCGGATAGTAGGCGTCGGCGAAGCTGAAGTCGGCGTCATATCCCTTGAACCAGCCCTGGTCGCGGGCGTACTGGATCACGTCCTTCGAGTGCAGCGCGTTCTTCGGGTCGTTCTGCGGGAACTGGCGGATCCGCGACATGTTCGCGTGTGCGCTGACGTAGCCGTCGGGCACCCGGACCGCGGCCCACAGCGCGCCCTTGCCGCCGGGGCCCCGGCCGACCATCTCGAGGATCCACGCCTCGTTCGGGTCCGCGATGCTGAACGATTCGCCCTCGCTGGAGTACCCGTGCGTCTCGGCCAGCGACGTCATCACCTGGATGGCTTCGCGGGCCGTCCGGGCCCGCTGCAGCGCCAGCCGCATCAGGCTGCCGTAGTCCACGACGCCCTTCGGGTCCAGCAGTTCCTTCCGGCCGCCGAACGTGGTTTCGCCGACCGCCACCTGGAACTCGTTGATCAGGCCCGTGACCGCGTAGGTGACGGGTACCTGCGGGATGCGGCCCAGGTACTTGCCCGTGTCCCAGTCATGGATGGGGATCGTCTGGCCCGGCGCGTGCACGCCGCCCGGGACGACCTCCAGGTCGCCGTACAGCGTGTGGGAATCGGCCACGTACGTCAGGAACGTCGAGCCGTCGGCCGAGGCGCCCTTCGTGACCAGGTACGACGTGCAGGCCTGCGCCGGCAGCGGGGACCACAGCATCGCCGCCACGAGGGCCAGCGGCGCCCAGGGCGCGGCGCGCATCGCCGGGCGGAGGGCCGGGAAGGGAAGGGGGGACTTCGCGTCGCTCATGGTCGGCTCCCGTGGATTCCAGCGGATGCACCGCGACGCGGGGGCGCGCGGCATCGCGACGGTACCAGAACTGGCCCCCCGGATCGAGGGCCGGTCGTCGCGGACTTGACCGGCTCCGGGTTGTGTCGGACGCTAGGGTCCGACCCCCGCGATGGGATGCTGCCCGGTGGCTTCCGAACCTCACTCCGTCGCCCCCCCTTCCATCACCGGCCGCTCCTCCGGCTGGCCGTCGGGCCTGGACCTGGTCGCGCTGGCCGCGGTCGCGTTGCTGGGCCTGATCCAACTGGCGTTCCCGTTCAGCGGCGACCAGGCGCTGTTCACCGTGGGCGGGCGCGAGCTGCTGGACGGTTCCGTGTTCTACCGCGACTTCTGGGACGTGAAGCAACCCGGCATCTACCTGTTCTACATGGCCGGAGGCGCGCTGTTCGGGTTCACCGAGGTCGGCATCCACCTGTTCGAGTTGCTGTGGAACCTCGCCTTTGCCGCGGGGCTGCAGCGCTTCCTGCGTCCGCGCCTCCGCCGGCCCTGGGTCGCGTCCCTGGCGCCCCTGCTGGTCCAGGGGATGTACTACGCGGCCGACGACGTGCTGGACATGACCCAGGTCGAGGCCCTCGTCGGGCTGCCGCTGTTCCTGACGATGTGGGCGTGCCTGTCCACCGCGAAGCCTCGGGCGGGGCGCCTGGTGCTGGCCGGCATCGCGACCGGAGTGGTGGTCGCGTTCAAGCTGGTGTACCTGCCGCTGGCCGCGGTGTTCTGGCTGTTCCCGGCCGTCGATGCCGTGCGGGGCCCGCGGCCTGTGCGATCGCTGCTGGCCATGGCCGCGCCGCTGATGGCGGGCCTCGCGATCCCGGTCGGCCTGCTGCTGGCGTACACCTTCCGGCAGGACCTCGTGTCGGTGGTCTGGTGGACGACCGTCGTGTACCCGGCATCGACCACCGCCATCGAAGGACGGCCCTGGTCGCGGCTGCTGCTGATGCCTCCGCATGCCCGCGACATGCTGGGAGCCGGCGCCGTGCTGGCGGCGATCGGGCTGTCCCTGCGAGGCCGCGATGGCATCGATCGCCTGACCGCGGGATGCCTGGCCTGGCTGGGCGTGGCCCTTCCGCTGTTCGCCATCCAGCACTGGTGGCCCTACCACGTGACGCTGTTCCTGCCTCCCGTGGCGCTGCTGGCGGCCCGGGGCCTGGACGAAACGGCGACCCGGGGGCTTGCGAAACGCGGAACCGCCTTCTGGATCGCGGCGGCGGTGCTGGCCCTGGCGCTGGCGTTTCCCCTGGAGCGCATGGCGACCAAGGGCTACCGCGCCGTGCAGAACGGGTTCGGCGTGACCGATTTCGGCCGCATCGCGCTGCAGGACCACATGCAGGACTACTACGTGTTCGGGCGCCAGTGGGCGGGGCGGCTGTCCCTTCCCGACGCCGTTCCCGGGCCGGTCTACGTCATCGGCAGCCCGATCGCGCTGTACCTGTCGGGCCGCGACCAGGCGATCCCGCTGAACGGCTGGGCCGTGGACCAGTTCGACACGCCGATGTGGGACCGCATGGCGGACCAGTTGGAGTCCGCGAAGCCCCCGTACCTGGCGATCCGGCACGTGGCGGCCCGGTTCCTCAACGAGAGGTCCCCCCGCATGGTCGACGTGGTGGGCCGCCTGTATTGCCGGGAGGGCGGGTCCGAGGAGGACGCGTGGTACCGGCTGCGGGGGCCGGGCGGCTGTCCCGGGGACGCGAAGTAGCCTGTGGATGCCGCGTCCGCGGGCGAAGGCCTACCGGCGGCGGCATCGGCGCACGTCCCCTCGCGTCTTGGCGCGATGCGCCGACGTCGAAATCAGTTGCATGTTCGAAGGGGCGTCCGATCCCCCCGCGCACAGCGGCACCCTGTGATCGACCTGCTGCCCCTTCGGGACGTGCGTCAGTCCATGCTGGTGCAGGAACGCCTTCTTCGCCGACTGGGATCGGTGGATGCGGCCGTTGCTGTCCCGCCGCACCGACGAGCCGTGTGACGCCGTCGCGTGGAAATGCGTGGCGTGCGAACCCCGGGACCGGCCCGATGACACCCGTCCGGTGTGCCCGCCCGAGTGGCTGCCCGAGTGCGAGGAATGGGAGGACGTCGCGTGGTACGACCCGTGGCGGCCGCCGCGGGCCAGGGCCGTGCCGTCGGGCATCGACACGGCGAACGCGAGTGCAACGGCGACGGCAATCCAGGCCAGGCGAGCGCTCATTCCGGTCACCACAGGGCGTTGGCCGACAATACTCCTTCGGGTGTCGGGTGGGGGCACGGAATGTGGGGCCGATGTCGTGTGGGGGGTACCGGGCCTAGAACTCGTTGGGCAGCTTCGCCATTTCCTGCGCGGTGAACACCGGCCCGTCCTTGCAGACGTACACGGGGCCGATGTTGCAGCGGCCGCACTTGCCGATGCCGCACTTCATGCGGTTTTCCAGCGTGGTGAGGATGCGGTCCTCGGTGAAGCCCATCTTCTTCAGCACGGGGATCGTGTACTTGATCATCACGGGCGGCCCGCAGACCACGGCCCACGAATTGTCGGCCTTCGGGGCCGCCTTCTCGACGATGGCCGGCACGAACCCGACCGAACCCTTCCAGTCGGGCGTTTCCCCGCCCGGGTCCACCGTGGTCCACAGCTTGACGTCCGGCCGCTTGCCCCAGTCCTCCAGTTCCCGCTTGTAGACCAGGTCGGCCACCGTGCGGGCGCCGTAGACGATCGTCACGTCCTTGTACTTGTCCCGTTCGTCCAGCACGTTCCAGATCACGCAGCGCACGGGGGCCAGGCCGATGCCGCCGGCGATGAACACCACGTTGCCACCGTGCATCTTTTCCATCGGGAAGGCGTTCCCGTAGGGGCCTCGGAAGCCCATCACGTCGCCGACCTCGACGTCCCGCATCGCGTTGGTGACCTTGCCCACGGTCTTGAAGCTGCACTCGATGTAGCCCTTGCGGGTGGGCGACGACGCGATGCAGAAGGTGCATTCGCCGGCGCCGAACACCGAGTACTCGCCGAACTGGCCGGCCTTGAAGTCGAAGGATTTCGCCACGTCCTCGTCCAGGAACCGCAGCTTGAGGGTCTGGGTGTCCGCGGTCTCGGCGATCTTCTCCTCGACGCGGACTCGGAAGGGCTGGTAGACGTTCATGCGGCACCTCCCTGGCCGGTGGCCATCGCCACGATCCGGTTCAGGATTTCGGTCACGTCCTGGCCGGCGGGGCACGTCCGGGCGCAGCGCCCGCAACCCGTGCACAGGATGTCGTTGAAGCGCGCCGGGTAGATTGCGAACTTGTGGTTCACGCGCTGCCGGCAGCGACCGCACTGGTCGGCGCGGGGGTTGTGGCCCGAGGCGTGGGCGGTGAACACGGACGTCTGGCAGGTGTCCCAGTTGCGCCGGCGCGTTCCTTCCGTCAGCGTTTCCGGTTCGTCCACGATGTCGAAGCAGTGGCAGGTCGGGCAGGCCGCCGCGCACCCGCCGCAGCCGTGGCAGCGCAGCGAGATGTCCGCCCAGAACGGGTCCTCGAAGTGCTCCTGCACCCACTGGCGGATCACGTCCGGGCGCGCCGGTACGTGGCCTTCCACGCTGGCCCGCGCCTTCTCCCGGTACGACAGCGTGGCGTCCACGCCCGCCCCTGCGCCGAAGCGCTTCGGGTACGCATCGACCAGGCGCTTGCCCTTTTCGGTGACGACCTCGACGTAGTACCCGTCGCCGGCCGGCACCAGCAGCAGGTCGCTGCCGCGGGTCGCGTCGGGGCCCAGTCCCACCGCGGTGCAGAAGCAGGACCGGTCGCCGCCGGGGCACGCGAACGTCACGATGGTGGTCGCCTCGCGGCGGCCGAACCAGGGTTCGTCCTTGTAGTCCCAGTTCATGACGTGGTCCAGCACGTCCACCGCCGCCGCGTCGCAGGGCCGTGCGCCCACGATGACCCGCGGCGGGAACGTCGCGGAGATCTCGAGGATCGCCACGTCGCTGCCCTTCCGCTGGTACTTGAACAGCGGTTCCGTGGGCGGCAGGAAGAACTGCTTCAGCGAGTTGCGCGGCTGGGCGTCCAGGACCACGTCGTCGAACGCGGTGATGGACCGGTAGTCCACCGCGCCGTCGCTGGTCCGCGCCGGTCCCGCCACGCCAACGCCCGCCGCCCTCAGATCGGCGACGAGCCCCTTGAGGTCCCCGGTCCGGATGAAGGTGGTCGTGCTCACAGGATGAACTCCTGAGGGTCGTCCATGCGATAAGTGCCCACCGGAGCGGGCACGGCCGGGTCGTCGGACGGGCGGAAGTCATACCGCTCGGCCACGACAGAAGCGATCTTGCGCGTGATCAGGCCCAGGGGGATCCCCTGCGGGCAGACCCGTTCGCACTCGCCGCAGTCCACGCAGCGGCCGGCGAGGTGCATCGCCCGCGCCACGTGCCACGCCATGTTGCCGCGGGCGTGGGGGCTCGACTCGATCCAGCGGGGCTGGGTCTTGTCGGCCAGGCAGCGGTCGCAGAAGCACATCGGGCAGACCTGCCGGCAGGCGTGGCAGCGCACGCACTTTTCCAGTTCCGCCTGCCAGAAGGCCCAGCGCTGGTCCGCGGGTTTCGCCGCCAGTTCCTCGATCTTCTGGGCGCGGTGCGACGGGCCGGGGAAGCCGGGTCCCGCCGTTCCCACCGTGTGGTCGGCCAGCTTGCCTTCGCGATCGGGGCATCCGCGGCAGCGATCGGCGACGGTCGCCTCCGACAGCGTCGCGTCGGAATCGGGGTCGGTCACGACGCCGCCGCAGCGCACGCCGATCAGCACGACGTTCTCCCGCGGGACCTGCGTTTCGCGGATCAGGCCGGCCACGGCCCGGGCGTCGCAGGGCTTCAGCACCATCGCCACCTTCCCCAGGCGCTTCAGGTGCGGGCGCCGGGGGGACAGGTAGGACGCCAGGTTGTGCACGCAGCGGTGATCGAAGATCAGGCGGTCGGCGCCATCCGGGGTGGTGACGAAGGCCGGCCGGGCGCCCCGGGGGCCTTCCTCCCAGCCCAGCACCGCGTTGACCGTCCCTTCGGACAGCAGGCGGCGCGCCAGTTCGCGCAACTCGGTCATGCCGTCACCTCCTTGGAGGCGCCGGGGGCGACTCCGTCTGCGGCAAGAGATTGCATGGGCAATCCCTCGCCTTCGCCTGCGTGCTCGGGCGAGGACGATTTGGGCGCCGTGGCCTGAACCACGACCATGTTGCGATAGGCCGTGAACGGGCCCAGCGCCCGGACGCGGGTCACTGCATCGTTGACCACGTCGCGCCACTTGGCGCCTTCCGACGCGGACACCCAACTGAACGTGATGCGGCTGGGGTCCACGCCCAGGAAGTCCATCAGTTCGCGGAAGATCGCGAAGCGGCGGCGCGCGTGGTAGTTGCCGGCGTTGTAGTGGCAGTCCGCCGGATGGCAGCCGCTCACGATGATGCCGTCGGCGCCGCGCTCGAACGCCTTGGTGATGAACATCGGGTCGATGCGCCCGGTGCACGGCAGGCGGATGATGCGCACGTTCGACGCCATCTGCAGGCGGCTGGTGCCCGCCAGGTCGGCGCCCGTGTACGTGCACCAGTTGCACACGAAGGCGGTGATCCGCGGCTCGAACCCGCCCGCGGTGGCGGGGGTCGTGGAGTCCATCGGTACCTCCCGGGGCGTCACGCCCCTCCGGCTTGCGTCAAACCCCCAGGGCCTGGATCTCGGACCAGATCTGCTCGTCGGTGAAGCCCTGCAATTCGACGCTCTTCGACGGGCAGGTGGCCTCGCACGTCCCGCAGCCCTGGCACACGCCCGGGTTCACGTAGGCGATGACCCGCACCACGTTGCCCGCGCGGTCCTTGATGTCCTTGTGCTCGACGGCGCCGTATGCGCAGACGCGCTCGCAGTGGAAGCAGCCGGCGCAGGTGCCCTCGTCCACGCGTGCGACGGTCGGCTCCCGCTCCAGCATCTCGTTGGCGAACAGGCCCAGCACCTTCGAGGCCGTCGCGGAGGCCATCGCGACCGCGTCGGGGATGTCGCGCGGGGCCTGGCAGGCGCCCGCCACGTAGATGCCGGCGGTGTTCGTTTCGACCGGCCGCAGCTTCGGGTGTGCCTCGTTGATGAACCCGTGCTGGTCGTAGGACACGGACAGCTTCTGGGCCAGCACGTCGATGCCGGGCTGGGGACGCATCGCGGTCGCCAGCACCACCATGTCGGCGTCCATCTCGATCGGCTCGCCTTCCAGCGTGTCGAACCCGAGGATCTTGATGACGTCGCCTTCCCGCCACATCCGCGACACGCGGCCGCGGATGTACTGGGCGCCCTCCTCCTCGATGGCCCGCCGGCTGAACTCCTCGTAGCCCTTTCCGGCGGCGCGGATGTCCATGTAGAACACCGTCGCAACACCGTCGTGGACCTTGTGGTGGTACAGCATCGTGTGCTTGGCCACGTACATGCAGCAGATCTTGCTGCAGTACTCCATGCCCTTCTGCGGGTCGCGGGAGCCGATGCACTGCAGGAACACGATGCGCTTGGGCACCTTCCCGTCGGACGGGCGCAGGATCTTGCCCGACGTGGGGCCCGAGGCGGACGCCAGCCGCTCGAACTGCAGGCCGTCGATCACGTCCGGGATGGTCCCGTAACCATACTCGCCGTAGCCCTTCAGGTTGTCCTTCGGCTGGTCCTTCCCGATCGTGTACAACTGGTAGCCCGTGGCCACCACGATGGCGCCGACGTCCTCGGTGATCAGCCGGTCCTGCTGGTCGAAGTCGATGGCGCCCTTTTCGCACGCCTCAGCGCACTTCTTGCACGTGTCCGGGCGGCCCTTCGCGCGGTTCATGAACAGCAGGCACTTGTTGCGATCGACGGTCGGCAGGTTCGGCACCGCCTGCGGGAACGGCACGTAGATCGCCGTCCGCTTGCCCAGGCCGCAGTCGAACTCGCTGGGGATCTTCTTGTTCGGGCAGACCTGCGTGCAGGCGCCGCAGCCGTTGCACTTCTCCTCGTCCACGCTGCGGGCCTTGCGGCGCACCGTGACCTTGAAGTTGCCGATGTACCCCTCGACGCTCTCGACCTCGCTGTACGCGTACAGCTTGATGCGCGGGTGCTGGTACACCTCGACCATGCGCGGCGTCAGGATGCACTGGCTGCAGTCCAGCGTCGGGAAGGTTTCCGACAGCTGCGACATGTGGCCGCCGATGGACGGGCCCTTTTCGACCAGGATGACTTCCCGGCCGCCGTCGGCGATGTCCAGCGCAGCCTGGATGCCCGCGATGCCGCCGCCGATGACCAGCGCCCGGCGCGTGACCGGGATGCGGATCGTGGACAGCGGGACGTTGTGCTTGACCTTCTCGATGATGGTCCGGGTGATGTCGATCGCCTTCACGGTCGCCTTTTCCCGGTCCTCGTGGATCCACGAGCAGTGCTCGCGGACGTTGGCCATCTCGCACAGGAACGCGTTCAGGCCGGCGCCCGCCGCCGCGCGGCGGAACGTCTTTTCATGCATGTGGGGGCTGCACGCCGCCACCACGACGCCCGTCAGGCCCTTCTCCTCGATGGCCTTCTTGACCATCTGCTGGCCCGGGTCGCTGCACATGTACTTGTAATCGACGCTGTGCACGACGCCGGGCACGTCCTTGCAGCCCTCCGCGACGGCGTGGCAATCGACCGTGCGCCCGATGTTCTCGCCACAGTGGCAGACGAAGACTCCGATGCGAGCCATCAGCCCACCTCCCCGGCCACAGCCGTCGCCTTGTTCGTCCCCGTACCCGCACCCGAGCCCGTACCCGCCGTTCGCGCCATCACCGAGTTCGTGCTGACGAAGTGCCGTCCCATCCCGAGCGTCTTCGGGTCGATGCCCATCGAAAGGCCGACCACCTGCGTCAGGAACAGCACCGGCATGTCGCCTTCCCACGCCCCGCGCTGCTGCATGGCCTTCTGCCGGAAGTCGAGGTTGCTGTGGCACATCGGGCAGGCGACCACGACCGCGTCGGCGCCCGCGGCCTTCGCGTCCTTCAGGATCGCCGCGCTGAGGCGCACGACCGAGCCGGTCCGGGACATGCTCATGCCGCCGCCGCAGCAGTCCAGGCGCCGGTTCCACTTGACCGGCACGGCGCCCGCGGCCTTGCAGATGTCCTCCATCGAGGACGGGTCTTCCGGATCGTCGTAGCCGCCGGTGACCTCGACGGGCCGGACCAGCAGGCAGCCGTAGTAGCAGGCGACCTTCAGGTCCTTCAGCGGGTTCGTCGCCTTCGCCTTGATGGTGGCGACCTGGCCCTTCAGCACCTCCAGGATGCTGCGGACCTTCACCGTGTTCTTGAAGTCGCGCACCAGGATCCGGTTCACGTGGCCGGCCAGGTCCGTGTCGCCTTCGATCTCGTGCCGGGCCGAGGCCAGGCGCGCGTAGCAGGCGGCGCAGGGCGCCAGCACTTCCGGCAGGCCCTGCGATTCCGCGATGGCGAGGTTGCGGGCGGGGAGGGTGACCGCGAGGAGGTGGCTGGTGCCGTGCGCCGACGAGGCGCCGCAGCAGGACCAGTCGTCGACCTCGACCAGTTCCGTATCCAGGCCCGCGACGATCGCCTTCAGGCTTTCCTCGTACTCGCGGGACAGCCCGTGCAGCGAACAGCCGGGGAAGTAGCCGATCTTCGTCATCGTCCTTCCTCCTCGGCTGCGACGGCCGCGCAGGCGTCGAAGATCCGCCGGACCTCGTCCAGCCCCTTCACGTTGTGCGGGGCCAGGCCCAGCTTGCCGCGCGCCAGCACGCTGGGGGTCGTGGTCACGTCGGCGAACATCGGCCCGCCGCCCAGCTTGTACGACATGATCAGCCCCATCTCGAACAGGCGGCCGTGGGCGCGCACCTGGGCCAGGAAGGACTTGTGGAACGCGGAAATGGCCTTCGGCGGCTTCCCGTCCTTGCCCGTCGCGAAGATCTCCCGCAGGGCGTCCATCGTCCGTGCCGGGTCGCAGCCGTTCGGGCAGCGCGACGTGCAGGTTTCGCACGTCAGGCACAGCCACAGGCCGTCCGCGTCGGCCAGCTTGTCCAGCCGGTCCCGGGCGACGAGGCGCATCACGTCATGCGGGCGCAGGGTGGTTTCTGCAGCCATCGGGCACCCGGCCGAGCACTTGCCGCACTGGTAGCAGCACGCCGGGTTCAGACCGGTCATGCGCTGCACGCGAGCGGCGAGAGGCTCGGGCCCGGAGTGATTCCGGGAATGCTCGTGCGAGCCCACGGACGTACCTCCGTTCGAGACGATACTTGTCGGCAATGCCGGCCTGCGGCGGATCTTACCGATTGATCGGGCGTTGTGAAGTAGGAAAATATTTGAAAGTATTCACCCTTCTAGGATGATGATTCTCCGGGATGGGGCCCGTTCGCGCGTGCCCGATCGTTTCACGGGTGCCCGAGTCGACTCCGGCTGCGGCAAGAGATTGCATGCGCAATCGCTCGCCGCAGCCTCCGTGCTCGGGCGGGGGCGAACGCGGCGGTCCTTGCATTCCGGTGCGTCCGATCGTATTCGCTGGCTATCCGGCGAATCGAGGAGGATCGAAATGGGTTGCAGGTCGAATCCGGGATCCTCGGCGCGGCTCGGGTGCGGGCTTGCGCTGCTCGCGTCGCTGCTGATGGCAGGCTGCGGCGGCGGTGCGGGCGGCGAGATGGCGGACGTTCCAGCGACCGATCAGCCCGACGCCGGGTGGGACGTGCCGGGCGGGGATACGCCCGCGGACGATCTTGCGGCGACCGATCGGCCGAACTCCGATGTGCCTTCGCCGGATGGGGTCGCGGACCTGCCCCAGGAAGACACCCTCGCCGACGCGCCGGACGTCCCGGCCGGCACCCCCATCCTGGATCGGCCCGCCGACCCGAGGTTCAACTGTTCGATCGCCCGGGACGTGACGAAGCACTCGCCCCTGCAGTGGCTCCGGTTCGCCCATCCGCTGGTCGCCACACCGGGCGGCCGGACGTTCCTGGCCCGGGCCGAGGCCTCCCCGTCCGACCCGTACACGCCCGTGCCGAACCGGCTGCTGGAATCGACCTTCGACGTCGCAGGCGCGCTGGGCGCTGCCACCGAGGTGCCCGCTACGGCCGATGCGATCAGCGGGATCGCGGTGGCGCCCGCATCTGACGGCTTCCTGATGGCCTGGTTCGACGGCGTGATGCAGACGGTCCGGGTGGGCGAGGACGGCGCGGTGAAGGGGGCCGTCCACGCGTTCCCGGACCTCTCGGGCGACACGCTGACCCGCCCGTCCCTGGCGGCCTCGGGCGCCGGGTTCGGGATGGCCTGGCGCGGGTCGGACACCCGCGGCGGGGCCACGGTGAGGTTCGTGCGGCTGGATGCCAACGGGGTCGGCGTCGGGACGACCGTCACGCTGGCGAATGTCGGCAGCGACCCGGCGCCGCAGGTGGCCTGGTCGGGCGGCCGGTGGGGGATCCTCTGGCAGTGGACGGAAGGCGACCGGGCGCACCTCGGGTTCGCGGCGGTCGAAGCGGACGGCACGGTGTCCGTTCCCGCCCGGACGATCTGGTCTTCGGCCGAGGTAGGCACATCCACCAGCGCCGCGGGCTTCAGCCAGGACCGGCTGGCGCTGATGGGCGCCGGGACGGGCTGGGTCGGGGCCTTCTGCGAGTCCCGGTCCGGGGCGGACTACACGTCCGGCGCGTCGGCGATCGTCCGGGTGGCCCGCCTGGGCGCCGACGGGACGGTGCTGGACCAGGCGCCCGTGCGCCCGATCCAGGTCGATCGCGACGAGGTGGAACCCGTGCTGGTCCCGTTCGGCAACGCGGCAGCGCTGTTCTGGTCGTCCGGGGACCACATCTACATCTGCGCGGGATGCGTGCCGGACCACCGCATCGACATGGTCCTCCTGGACCCGGTGTCATTGCGGCCCCTGAGCGACGTGGTTTCCGCACACGCGCCGGACAACGGCACCGGGTCGCCGCAGGGGGGGCTTCTGGACCTTTCGGCCGCGGCGCTGGGCGACGATCTGTTGGTGACGCTGCAGATCCGCTACCACGTCAGCGCGGAATCCGCCTCGCTGGCACTGCAGTGTGCGGCGCGTTGAGGATGGAGCGGCGTTGCGAGGAAAGGCTATAATGCGTCGCGTCCGTCCCGGAAGGCATCGTGGCGCGTCGGCAGGCTTCGGCCTGATCGCCGGGGGGTTCCTGCCCGCGTCGGGATCGGGCGGTCGGATCAGGAGGTGTCGCATGTCCAGGCATTCCGGGTTTCCATGGCGACGGGCGACGCTGCTCCTCGCGATTCCCCTGATCGTCGCGTCCGCCGGTTCCTGCACCTCCGTGGGACCCGCGGCCGGTCCGAACGGGGTCGTCTGCGGCTGTGTGCCCAACAACACGGCGCTGCCCGCGGACCCGGACTGGGCGAACGCCGCCCGTATCGGAAACGCGGATCTCGACATCGAGATGACCTCGGACGACGTGCTGGCGATCCTGCGCCAGCGGGTTTCCGAAAAGGTGTCCGTGGTCGAGATCGACTCGGGCCTTTCCGACTACCGCTCCGACGCCGAGTTCGCCAGCGAGGTCCTGTTCCTGAAGTGCGCGGCCTGCCTGGCCCACAACGAGGGGCTTCGGACGGCGGCCTACTATCCGAGCCTCGAGGTCATCACCACCGACGGCCAGAACGCCAAGAGCAGCATGTACAAGGACCACCCGGACTGGCTGCAGCAGGGGATCGACGGCAAGGCGAACGTCTTCTACGGTTCCCAGGAATTCTGGGTCAACGCCACCGACGAAAGCGCCTGGATGTCCCCGAACGGGCCCTGGCGGGCGGTGTACCTGGACCGCATCCGCGCGCTGGCCGGGGCGGGGCTGGACACGATCTGGGTCGACGTGCCGCTGTTCATGGACACGGGCGCGCCCTGGCCGGGCGTGGAACCCGCCAGCGCCGCGGAATTCAACCGCTGGTCGGTCGCGCGCGGCCTGGGCGGGGATGCGGGCTACCAGGCGCCGGTGGCCGTGGATTTCGCGGACCCCGTGTTCCGCGCCTGGCTGCGGTGGCGCCACGAAAACATCCAGGGCTTCCTGCAGGCGATCTACGACGCGGCGCTGGCGGTGTCGCCGGACATCCGGATCGTCGCCGAAACGTTCCCGATGGACTACCTGGACGCGACGGACAAGGGGCTGGACGGCCTGTTCCGCCCGGACGGCGATCGCTTTTCGCGCATCTGGGAAGTGGACAGCGTGTCCAACGCGCTGGGGATGAAGTACGCCACGCCCGAGGACTTCACCAGCAAACTGGCCATGTTCAAGTGGGCCCGGGCCGCTGACCGCGACCGGCCGTCCTGGGTGTTTTCCTACGGCAACGAACCGCTGGACGCGGGCCTCGTGATGGCCGGCGCCCTGGCTACCGGGAACGCCCCGTTCGAATTGAAGACGCCCGAAATGACCCAGACCGTGGGCGCCGACTTCCGGCGCCAGTGGTTCGGCTTCATGGCGGACCATGCGGACGTCGTCCCTGGCGGCCCACGCTTTGCCCGGGTCGGGATCTGGTACGGGTCCGCCAGTCGCGACTACCAGGACTACGTGCCCACCGAAGGGTCCTACGGCATGTACGTATCCACGACGTCGGCGATCACGGACCCCGAGTGGTGGGCGACCGAGGACGGCGACTCGTGCATGGAGAAGCCGCACCTCGGTGGCTGGCGCGGCGCCGCGGACGCGATGACCCAGTTGCGCGTGCCGTACCGGCCGATCCAGTCCCCGGGCGATCCCGCCGGCGACCTGGCCGGGATCCAGATGCTGTGGATGCCCAGCGCGCTTGCCCTATCGGACGCCGACATCCAGGTGGTGCGCGCCTTCGTGCAGGGCGGTGGCATCCTGGTGGCGGACGGCGTGTACCCGGGCCAGGTGGACGACCTGGGGAACGCCCGCGCGCTGAACCCGCTGGCCGACATGCTGGGCCCGAACGTCACCCCGGTGGCGGTGGGGCACGTGCAGCGCTTCGGGGACGGGCTGGCGTTCTACACCCCCGAGGACCTGTCCCGGAAGGTGTTCGAGGGCTTCGAGGACGTGGACATCGCGGCGGAGTCGCTTTTCGGCATCGAGCGCATCGTCCGCATCCAGATGGAAGACGACATCGTGCTGGAGTCGCCCCGGTGGGTGCACGTCGAGGTGGCGCGCCCGTCGGGCACGCACCACGTGCTGTACGTGGTGAACTTCCAGGGCCTGCAGCTCCCCCTGGTCACGTCGGTGGCCTCGCTGGACCTGCAGTACCGTCCGCCGGCGGGGTGGCAGGTCGCGTCGGCCAGCCTGTCGTCGCCGAACACCGGCGCGGTCGTGGGCCCGCTGACGGTGGAAACGGTCGTGGACGGCCTGTACCGCCTGCAGGCGTCGGTGGACCAGTTCGCGGTGATCGACGTCACGCTGGAAGCCGCCCCCGCCGCTGATGCGCCGGCCGCCTACGCGGGACCGGTGTTCAAGGACTCGCAGCGGCAGGATGCGGCGCAGCAGGGCCTCCGGTTCATCCTGGACCGGATGCGCAACTCGTCGCTCGCGGAGCCGTGGCGCTTCGGCGTGTGGACCAACCTGATCGATTCATCGACGCCGACGGACCAGTACGCCTACGGGCACCTGACCACCAGCGAGCACATGGGGCTGCTGCTCCAGGCCGCGGCCTGCATGGGGGACACCGCGGCGTTCGACGAGGCCTACCGGTACGTCCGGGAGGCGATGCTTTCGCCGGCTTTCAAGGTCGTGAACTGGGCGATGGACCCGGCGAAGAAGCGGCCCGTGATCCAGCAGGACGTCCCGGGCGACCCCTGGCGGAACGGCAACGCCCCGCTGGACGACTTCCGGGTCGTCAAGGGCCTGCTGACCGGCGCGAACCTGCTGGGTCGGACCGACGCCGGAACGCTGGCGGGCCAGATCTTCCGGGGGCTGTACTGGACCAGCGTCACCGATCGCGGCCGCGGGATCCCGGCGGACTTCCCGGCGTACCCCGGCGGCCTGATCGGCTATGCCTGGAACTTCGAGGAGGCCGATGACGGGTCGCTGACCCCGAAGTCGGTCGCGACAGGGGTGGGCACGCTGGACGACGACCTGATCCCCATCGACTACCAGGATCTCGAAGCGATCGCGCTGGCCGCCCGCCTGGACCCCCGCTGGAATTCGGTGCTCGGTTCCGCGACGGAACTCCTGCTGGCGTCGGAAATCCAGATCGCGGGCGCGCCGTCCGGGCTCTTCTGGAACGGGCTGATGCTGGCCGGAGGCAACACCGGCGACTTCGAGGACCCGGAAAGCTCCAAGGGGAAGAACCTCAAGACGATCCAGGAACTGTGGACGGCCCTGCACCTGGCCGCGGTGGCCCAGATGCAGCCGGCGGGCCTCACGTCCGACCAGATCGCCCGGGCCGATGCCGCCGCGCGGCGGGCGCTGGCGTTCTTCCGCACGTTCCACGCCGCCGAAACGAGGATCCCCGAGTACCTGACGACCGCGGGGGTGGACGTTCCCGCCTGCGGCACCACGTTCCCGGTGGGTTGCCTGGAACCGGACGTCGAGAACATGACCAACGGCGAGGCCCGGATCTACGCGCTGGTCGCCCGGCTCGCCGCCCGGCTGGGCGATGCGACGCTTGCCGCCACGATGATCGAGCAGCACCTGCTGACGGATCGCGACTCGAACCCGTCGTCGAACCGGTTCGGCTTCATCGGCGTATCGACGGCCAACCCGAACGACGCCGAGGCCTGGGACACCCTGGAAGCCGTCGTCAGCCTGTGCGAGGAATCCAATCCGTGGGAGGCCGGGCAGCTGGCCGGCCGGTAGATCCACAAGGCGTCGCGCCCCGCTTCAGGTCCCCGCAACCAGTCGATCCCGCGCCACCATCGCCGCGCCGACCATCCCCGCGTCATCGCCCAGCTTCCCCGCGACGATCCGGCACTCGGCCAGTTCCGGCGGGAACACCGCACCCACGAACGCGGCGCGTACCCAGGTGACGAACGTGCGGCCCAGGGCCTCGGTCAGGCCGCCGCCCAGCACCACGCAGGGCAGGCTCAGCAGCGTGACCGAGTTCGCGATGGCGATGCCCACGTAGGTCGCGGCCTGCTGGACCACGATGCGCGTCAGCTCGTCGCCGGCCTCCAGGGACTTCGCCAGCGCCTTGGACCTCAGGTTGCGCAGGTCGCCCTCGTCGGCGAACTGGGTCAGCAGGGTCGAGTGGCTGGCCAGGGCCAGCTGGTGCAGCTGGAACCCGATCGCCGTGCGGCTGGCCAGGTTCTCGGTGGTGCGACGGCCCAGCGGCGCGTCGGCCTGGATCCAGGTGTGCCCGATCTCGCCGGCCGTGCGGAAGTGGCCGTGGTACAGGCGTCCGTCCAGCACCAGGCCGGCGCCGATGCCCGTCCCGACGAACACCCCCATCATGTCCCGGCAGCCCTGGCCCGCGCCCACCACGTATTCCGCCCAGGTCCCGACGTTCACGTCGTTGTCCACGAAGGCGGGCACCTTCAACTGGGCGGCCAGGATGTCGGCGAGGGGCACGTCGCTCCATCCCAGGTTCGGCGCCTTCAGCACCATCCCGCGGCCCGGGTCCACGGGCCCGGGTGCGCCCACCCCGATGGCCGCCAGCTGGTCGGGTGCGATGCGGGCCTCGGCCAGGATCTCCGTCACCGTCGCCAGGATGCGCCGGACCACGGCGTCGGGGGACGTGTCGGCGCCCGTCTTCTTCTTCGATCGGGCCAGGATGCGCCCCTCGGCGTCCATCAGCCCGGCGACGATGTTGGTACCCCCCAGGTCCACACCCACGAACGGTCCCTGGACTCCCGGCTTCGCCACGCCACCCTCCCGTTCACAGGCCTGCCGCGGCCATTGCCAGCCGCTCTCGCAGACCCGATGTCTCGAACGCCCGCCACCTTGCCGGGAAGGCCCGCGCCCCGGATGCCGCCTCGTGACGTCGGCGCCGCACGAACGCGATCAGCGAGGCCCCGGCATCCCCTTCCTCCCCGTGCCTTCGAAGGTACTCTTCCACCCGGTCCGCCGCCATCCGGGCGTCCTGGATCGCGCCCAGGGCGTCCTGCTGCTCGCGCAGCGCGGCCAGGAACCCGGCCCCGGGATCGCCCAGGATCTCCTTGAAGCACTCGACGGTATAGCGCAGCCGCTTCAGCCGGATGCGCAGCCCGTGCAGGTCGTCCAGCGTGGGGCGCGCGCCGGGGGGGATCGACCGCGCCTCGGCCAGCGCCTCGAACAACAGCACTGGCGCCTCCAGCGCGACGCGGCCCTCGGCGCCTTCGACCGATTCCTCGGCCGCGGCGCACAGGCCTTCTGCGTGACGTTCGAGGTCCTCGAACTTCGGGCCGCCCAGCCAGCGCAAGAGGCGCAGCCGCGCCCGTGCCTGCCGCCGGGTGAAGTGCTCCACTACCGCGGCGTCCACCGGGCAGCCGCCTTCGGGGCCGACCAGTCCCGCGATCAGCACGTCCAGATCGCGGACGCGCCCCAGGCGACGCGTCGCCGATCCCAGACGGCGCTCGAAGGACCGGGCGGCGCGTTTCGGAAGGGTTCGCTGGAACACGGACAGGACGGCCCGCACCCGTCGCGTCGCCACCCGCATGTCGTGAACCTCCTCCGCGTCGGTCGCGCCAGCGCGCAGCGCGTCGGCGTGTCGCGACATCCGGTGGAGGTGGTGGCGGGCGATCCTGCAGGCGGCCTGCAGGGGGGAATCGTCGGAGGTCACCCCGGGTCCCGGGGGGGCCGCCGCGGGCGTCCTGGCGGGGGGCGCGGTACCAGCGATCATGGCGACCTCAACCGTCCGTCGAACGGGGTTGCGGTTCCGGCGAAACACGCGCGGCGGTCCCGCGACGGGCCATCAGGACCGCGTGCACGTCCGCATCGGGGGCGCCTTCGGCGGGCTTCAGGCGCGTGTAGGTCCCGTCGGGCATCAGTTCGCGGACCCGGCGGTTGTCGACCAGGTAGGGTTCCAGCACCTCGTCCCGCAGGTACCGGATCCAGCGCGGCGACTCGACCGGGAACAGCACCTCCACCCGGTGGTCCAGGTTGCGCTGCATCAGGTCGGCGCTGCCCAGCCAGATCTCCTCGTCGCCGTGGTTGCGGAACCAGTAGATGCGGCTGTGCTCCAGGAAGCGCCCCAGCACGCTCAGGATTCGCAGGCGCCCCTTCGCCCCCGGCACGTTGGGGCGCATGCAGCAGATGCCGCGGATCAGCAGGTCCACGTCCACCCCGGCCTGCACCGCCTCCACGACCAGCGCGATGATCCCCGGGTCCACCAGCGAGTTGGCCTTCAGGATCATGTGCGCCTGACGGCCGGCCTCCGCGTGGGCGATCTCGCGGCGGATCATGCCTTCCAGCCGCTCCCTCAGGTTGACCGGCGCGACCATCAGCTTGCGGTACTCGGTCTTGCGCGAATACCCGGTGAGGTAGTTGAACAGGTCCGTCGCGTCGGCGCCGATCGCCTCGTCGCAGGTGAACAGGCCCACGTCCTCGTAGGCCTGGGCCGTGGCCGGGTTGTAGTTGCCGGTCGCCAGGTGCACGTATCGTCGGATGCGCTCGCCCTCCCGGCGGACCACCAGCGCGATCTTCGAGTGCGTCTTCAGCCCCAGCAGCCCGTAGATGACGTGGACTCCCGCGTCCTCCAGCTTCCGCGCCCACTCGATGTTCGATTCCTCGTCGAAGCGCGCCTTCAGCTCCACAAGCACCGACACCTGCTTGCCTTCCTCGGACGCCTCCAGCAGCGCCTCGACGACGGGCGAGTTGCGGCCCACGCGGTACAGCGTCTGCTTGATCGCCAGCACCTGCGGGTCCCGTGCGGCCTGCTGCAGGAAATCGACCACCGGCAGGAACGAATCGTACGGGTGGTGCAGCAGCCGGTCCTCGTCGCGGATGGCCTCGAAGATCCGGCCCTCGCCGGCCATCCGGAAGATGGGCGGCACCAGCGGCACGTGGGGGGGGAAATGCAGGTGCTCGCCCACGATCGCGCCCAGGGACTTCAGGTCCGACAGGGCCAGCGGGCCGTCCACCGTGTACAGGTCCCGCCGGTCCATTTCCAGGTTTTCGACCAGCAGCTCCAGCATCGGGGCAGGCATCGTGCGCGGGATCGCCAGCCGCACCACGGATCCGAAGCGACGGCGTCGGATGCTTTCCTCGACGGACTCCAGCAGGTCGCCGGCCTCCAGTTCCTGGATCTCCATCTCGCCGTCGCGGGTCACGTGGAACGGGTGGGCCTCGACCACCGTCAACCCGGGGAACAGCAGGTCCAGGTTCGCGATGATGACTTCCTCGATCCACACGAAGGCGTGGATCCGGGGCGACGTGCCGTCCCTGCGGGTCGTGCCCGACGAGCGCTTCAGGGGCACCAGCCGGGGCAGGCTTTCAGGGACCTTGACGCGGGCGAACCGGATGTGCCGGCCGTCGCGGATGGATACCGCGATGTTGCGACTGAGGTTCGAGATGTGCGGGAAGGGATGGCCCGGGTCGAAGGCCAGCGGCGTCAGGACGGGGTACACGACCTCCCGGAACCACTCGCCCAGGCGCTGCTTCTGCGCGTCGTTCAAGTCGGCGTAGGGCTGGATCAGGATCCCCTTTTCGCCCAGCGCCGGCAGCAGCATGTCGCGATAGAACGCCTGCCCCTCGTTCATCAGTTCGCGGGCCCGCCGCCGCACGGCCGCGAGGGCCTCGGCGGGCGTCAGCCCGTCGGCGGACCGCTCGGTGACGCGGGACTGGACCTGCGAAATCAAGCCCGCCACGCGCACCATGAAGAACTCGTCGAGGTTCGAAAAGAAGATCGACAGGAAGTTGGCCCGCTCGATGATCGGGTTCGTCGGGTCCCGGGCCTCCTCCAGCACGCGGCGCTGGAACTCCAGGTGGCTCAGTTCGCGGTTCACCAGGGGCAGGGCGGTCGGGGTCGGATGCGCTGTGGGGGCGCCGGTCTTCTTGCGTGACCGCGCAGGCTCCGGGGCCGCCAGCTCGCCTTCGGAAGGCGCCCCGTGCTTCGATCCCCCCCGTTTCGGGGTCTTGCGCTTGTCGGCCGTCATCCGGGGCTCCTGTCATCGACCGCGGGGCAGGTCAGTCCTCGTCGCCCGTCAGGCCCTGCGGATTCAGCAGGGCGCGAAGGACCGCGCACTTGCCCGGGTGCAGTTCCGAGGCGGCCAGAAGGCAGAAGCCGCCCTTGCGCAGGTCGATGGCAGCGTGGGGCTGCCCCGACATCAGCGTGGCGGCAAGGCGGGACAGGTCCGGTTCGTGGCCGACGACCAGCAGGCTGTCCGCCGCCTCGAAGAGCGGCGCGAGCGCCTCGATCAGGTCGCGGGTGGCGGTCCCCGGCCGCAGCGCATCGCACGCCGAGGTCTGCTCTTCCAGCCCCAGCACCTTCGCGGCGATGGCCGCGGTCTGCGCGGCGCGCTCCAGCGGGCTGGTCACGATGGCCGTCGGGCACGCGCCCAGCCAACGGATCGTCTTGGCCGCTTCCTTGCTGGCCTTGCGGCCCTTCCGGGTCAGCGGCCGCTGGGAATCGTCCTCGGCCGCCGGATCGTCCGAATGTCCCGCGGGCCCGTGACGCAACAGGATGAGGCTCTTCATGATCGCTTGCTCCCGATGAAACGCCGAAACAGCATGCTACCGGACCGGGGGGGGAGGATGGGTGACGGCTTCGTGACGGTTCTGCAACGTCCTGGCAACATCTTCGATCCCCTGCGCCGCGGGGATACTTTCGCACGAAAGCCGGTCGCCTGTCGCCGGCCGGGCCAGGAAGTCCGCCACTGGCACTGCCGAACCGGTCTTTCGATGCGCGGAGGGATGGGTTCGGGGGGGGGCCGCGGCCCGGGTGGCTACATCCCGGTGGCGTAGGCGACGGTCGGGAGGCTGACGGCGAATGCGCTGCCCTTGCCGGGCGCCGAGTCCACGTCGATGCGGCCCTGGTGCATGTCCACCAGCCGGCGCACCAGCGTCAGGCCCAGGCCGGTGCCCGGCACGTGCGCGGTGTAGTCGTTCTTGACGCGGTAGAACTCGTCGAAGATCCGATCGCGCTCGGCGGCCGACATGCCGATGCCCGAGTCCTTCACCACGACCCTGGCATACAGGCCGTTGCCGTCCACGCGGACGTTCACCTGGCCGCCTTCGGGCGTGTACTTGACGGCATTGTCGACCAGGTTGGTGACGATGCTGCGCACCGCGTTCGGGTCGGCCAGGATCGGGTCGATGGGGGACGCGTCCTGGCACTCCAGGTGCAGGGTCACGTTCTTTTCGGCCGCCTTGTCCGTGTAGGCGTCCACCGTTTCGCGGACGATGCTGCACAGGTCGGCGTGCTGGCGCTTGAGGCTGAAGTTGCCCGTCTCGATGGCGGTCAGGTTCAGCAGGTCCGACACCAGCGTGCGCAGCGTGGTGGCCCGAAGCAGCGCGCGCTGCATCATCTGGCGGTCGCGTTCCGGGTCCTCGCCGGCGATGCCCGTCAGCACGATGTTCAGGGACGACTCGATCGTCGCCAGCGGGCTTTTCAGTTCGTGGGCGACCATCGACACGAACATGGACTTCGCGATTTCCAGCTTCTTCAGCGCCGTGATGTCGCGCAGCACGGCCACCGCGCCCAGCGTTTCGCCCGACGGTTCCAGCACAGGCGCCGCGTTGACCATGTACGTGCACGGCCCGATGGTCAGCTCCTTCGAGGCGATGATCGGCGCGTCGGCCTGCACGACCTCCATCACCAGGGACACCAGTTCGGGCAGGTCCACCGCCTCGACCACCGGCGCAGCCATCGGCTCCTCGGCGCACGACGGCAGGATGCGGGACAGCGCCGCGTTGCGCAGCACGATGCGGCCCTCGCGGTTCACCACCAGCACGCCATCGGTCATGCAGTGGAGGATCGTCGTGGACTTCGACCGCTCGAACGCGACCTCCAGCAGGCGGCGCTCGCGTTCCTCGCGCAGCGCCTTGGCCTCGATCCGCAAGGCGCGCTTTTCCAGCCCGTTGCGCACGTGCAGCAGCAGCTCGTCGGGCGTGAACGGCTTCGGGATGTAGCCGTAGGCGCCCCGCTTGGTTGCGTCCACCGCGGTGTCGATCGTCGCGTAGGCCGTGATGACCAGCAGCAGCGCGTCCTCGTCGATGACGTGCAGCGCCTCGATCAGGTCCATGCCGCCCATGCGGGGCATCTTCAGATCGGAAATGACCACGTCGAACCCGCCGGCGGCCTTGAACTTTTCGAGGGCCGCCTGCCCGTCCTCGGCCGTTTCCACCTCGTAGTTCTCGGCGGCGAGGATGCGGCGGCAGCCCTCCCGCATCCCGACTTCATCGTCCACGACCAGGATTCGGCTGGGTCGATCGGTCATGATGACCTCCGCGGGCTGGGTACTCGGGAACACACGGAGCGGGCCCGAGGCGACTGCGGCTCCGGCGGGAACTCAGGAAAGCATGCCCTGGACTTCCTTCAGCAGCGCCTCGGGCGCCAGGGGCTTTTCCAGGAAACGGTCCACCGGCAGGTACTTCGCGTCCGGCTCGAACTTGAAGGGCACCGTCGTGTTGACCGAGGTGACCATGATCAGCGGGATGTGCTTCGTGGCTTCGTCCTTCTTCAGGGCGCGCGCCAGGTCGAAGCCCTCGCTGTTGGTCCCCATCATCACGTCCAGCACGATCAGGTCCGGCGCCTCGGCCTTCGCGGCCACCAGGCCCTTCGGGCCCGAGTACGCCGTTGCGATCGCGAACCCGTGGTTTTCCAGCACCGCACGGTTGACCGCTACCAGGTCCGCGTCGTCGTCCACCAGCAGAACCTTCTTCACGTCGCTCATCGTGTCCTCCACTGCCGCGCGGCGAGTGTACCCGCGGCGCAGTCTACCGGAAATACTGTTCCTCGACGCGGTACTCCCGCGCGCTTCCATCGTCCCCGACCGCCTCCGCGGTCCGCACTGGGAGGCGGATCGTGAAGGACGTGCCCTTGCCGACCTCGCTGTCGACCGTGATGTCGCCCGAATGCATCTTGATCACGCCGTAGGTGATCGCCAGGCCCAGGCCGGTGCCCTTGCCCATCGCCTTGGTGGTGAAGAACGGCGTGAACAGGCGGCTGAGGTTTTCGGGCGGGATGCCGCAGCCGGTGTCCGTGATCTCGATCCGCACGTCGTCGCCCGAATCGGACATGCGCGCGGCCAGGTGCAGGGTGCCACCGCCGGGCATGCTGTCCACCGCGTTCATGGCGATGTTGACCAGGGCCTGCCGCAACTGGACCCGGTCGATCATCAGCACCGGCATGTCGTCGGCCACCGACGTGGTCACCTCGACGCGCATCTCGCCGGCGCGAGGCCGGGCGATCCCCGCGACCTCCTCGATCACCTCGCGCAGGTCGGCCGGCGCCTTGGACACCCGGGACTTGCGGGCGAAGTCCAGCAGGCCGCGGACGATGTCCTTGCAGCGGGTGGCCTCGCTGACGATCAGCTGCAGATCCTCCTTGCCGCGGTCGTCCCGGACCTCGCGCATCAGCATGTGGCTGTAGAGGAGGATCGTGCCCAGCGGGTTGTTCAGCTCGTGGGCGATGCCCGCCGACAGCTGGCCCATCGAGGCCAGCCGCTCGGATCGCAGCAACTGCTTCTGTGTGGTCGCCAGCTCCTCGTGCGACTGGCGCAGGTCCGTGACGACCTGCTCCAGTTCGTCGACCAGGAAGGGCAGGCACATCGCCGGTTCGGCCAGCCCCTGGCACACGGCGATCGCCTTTTCCCGGCACGTCGGGTAGCCGCAGGCGCCGCAGTTCAGCTGGTCCTGGGGCAGCGCCTTGCGCATGCGCTCCAGCGTCCGGACGATGTCCTCCTCGGGAGGCTGGGGCAGGCTCAGGTTTTCCCGCTCGAACGTCCGCGACAGGTCCAGGCCCTCGAACTCGCCCAGGGACTCGGCCAGCTCGCGATGCGACACGAAGCGCGCGCGGTCGTTGATGTGACGCACCAGCAGTTCCTTGCGGGCCAGTACGCTGAGGTTGTTCAGCATCATCGGGCCGTCGATGCAGCCCTCGCAGAACAGCACGTCATAGAACAGCGCATGGGAGCGGCCGGCGGCCAGGTCCTTCAGCGTGGACAGCACCCGGTCCTTGCCCTCGGTGCCGACGATCTCGCCGTCCAGCAGGTCCGCGCCCATGCCGGCGGTCTTCAGCAGCCCGCCGCTGATGGGGAAGGTCCGCCCGATGTGGGCGCGCGGCCCGTCGAAGCTGCTCAAGGGCTGATCGGCGGGGTCCACGCCCGCCGCGATGAACATGCGGTTCAGTTCGTCGAACGTCAGCACCGCGTCCAGCGCGCTGTTCGATTCGGTGTGGAGGTGCTGCTTCTTGGCCACGCACGGTCCCATGAAGACCACGCGGACGTTGCCGTTGTGCTTCTGGTGGATCGCCCGCGCCACCGCGATCTTGGGCGACACTACCGGCGCGAGGTAGTCATGCAGTTCGGGCAGGTACTTTTCGATGTAGGTCACGACGGCAGGGCAGGGCGTGGCGATCACCGGCTTCCCGGTCCTCCGGGCCTCGTTGAACAGGCGCAGGTAGGCCGGGGCCACCAGTTCCGCCCCGAAGGCGACCTCCCACACCTCGGCGAAGCCCAGCGCGCGGATCGCCTGGATGACGCGTCCCGGTTCCACCGTGTCGAAGGCCGCCGGGTAGGACGGCGCCACGCAGGCGAACACCGGCTTGTCGCCGGCCAGCAGGGCCTGCACTTCCTCGATGTCGTCCCGGACGCGCTTGGCGCCCTGGGCGCACACTTTCACGCAGTTGCCGCAGGCGATGCAGCGCTCGGGCACGACGCGGGCCTGGCCCCCTACGACCTGGATGGCCTTCGCGGGACAGTCCCGGACGCAGGTGTAGCAGCGTCGGCACCGTTCGGGGATCGTCCAGAGGACGGCCATCGGATACTCCTGCGACCCGGGCACGCGGGCTAGCATACCGGATCCGCCCGAGCCAAAGTCGCCTCGGGCCACTCCACTCATCCCGAGCACGAAGGCGGAGGCGAGGGATTGCGTTTGCAATCTCTTGCCGCAGCCGGAGTCGCCTCGGGCCACTCCAACAGTAGTGGTGCCCGGCGCCCAGCGAGGAGGTACGGTCGCTGGACGCCGGGTACGCCCGCGTCACACCCGGTCTCGCCCGAAGTAATGGGTGTGAAGGAATCGGTGCGACAGGTCCGAGTTCGGCGTCTTGAAGAACGCCTCGTAGACCGCCCGCACCTGCGGGTTTTCATGGGACTTGCGCATGCCCTTGCCCTGGTCCTCGCGCCGGATGGCGTCGGTACGCGCCTTGCGGACCGTGTCGGTGGTCAGCCGGGGCTGCCCGCCCCCGCCGATGCAGCCGCCGGGACAGGACATGAACTCGATGAAGTGGTACGAGGCCTCGCCCTTGCGGATGCTGTCCACGACCTTGTTGGCGTTGGCCAGACCGTGGGCGACGGCGACCTTCGCCGTGACGCCTTCCAGGAACTTCCAGTCGTCCGTGCAGCCGCTGAAGGTCACGGAGGCCTCCTTGACGCCCTCCATGCCCTCGATCGGGGTCACGCGCAGGCCGTCGAACGGCAACTGGTGGCCGGTGACGATTTCCCACGCGGTGCGCAAGGCGGCTTCCATCACGCCGCCGGTGTTGGCGAAGATGTCCGCGGCGCCGGTGGACATGCCCATCGGCTGGTCCATCTGCTCATCGGGCAGGTTTCTGAAGTCGATGCCGGCTTCCTTGATCATCCGGGCCAGCTCGCGGGTGGTCAGCACCACGTCCACGTCCCGCTGCCAGGACGACTCCATCTCGGGCCGCTCGGCTTCGAACTTCTTGGCGGTGCACGGCATGATCGACACCACGAAGATGTCGGACGGGTGCTTGGCGATCGTGCGCGAGTAGTAGGTCTTGGCCGCCGCGCCGAACATCTGCTGGGGCGACTTGCAGGTGGACAGGTTCGGCAGGAAGTCCGGGTGGAAGTGCTCGCAGTTCTTGATCCACGCGGGGCAGCAGGACGTCGCCAGCGGCAGGGGGCCGTGGGCATGGTGACCTTCTGCGTGGCCGTGCGGATCGGGCGCCAGCGCGGCCTTCAGCCGCATCAGCAGTTCGGTCCCTTCCTCGAGGATCGTGAGGTCGGCCGTGAAGTTGGTGTCGAACACGGCGTTGATGCCCAGGCGGCGCAGGGCCGCCGTCATCTTGCCGGTGACCAGCGTGCCGGCCGGATAGCCGAACTCCTCGCCCAGCGCCGCGCGGATGGCAGGCGCCGTCTGCACGACGACGAACTTGACCGGGTCCTCGAGGGCGGCCCACACCTTGTCGGTGTCGTCGCGCTCGCTGATGGCGCCCACGGGGCAGACGGCCGAGCACTGGCCGCACTGCACGCAGGTGACCGTGTCGAGGTCGCGGCCGAACGCCGGGCCCACGACCGTCTTGAAGCCGCGGGACTGCGGGAACAGGGCGCCCACGGCCTGCGTGCCGTTGCACACGGTGACGCAGCGGCGGCACAGCACGCACTTGCCGGTATCGCGGACCAGGGCCGCCGTCGATGTGTCCAGGTGAGGCGGGTTGATGTCGCCCGGCCACGAGATCTGGCGGATCCCCAGGTCGCGCGCCAGGGCCTGGAACTCGCAATCGTCGTTGCGATCGCACGTCTTGCAGTCGCCGGCGTGGTCGGACATCAGCAGTTCCATGACCGTGCGACGGGCGTCGCGGACACGCTGGCTGTTGGTACGAACCTTCATGCCTTCGGTGGCGGGGGCAACGCACGCCGGCACCGGCGTGCGGGCGCCCTCGACCTCGACCATGCAGACGCGACAGGCGCCGATGGCCTGGACGTCTTCCAGGTAGCACAGGGTCGGGATGTTGATGCCGGCCGCCTTCGCTGCGGTCAGGACGGTCGCGCCGTCAGCCGCCTGGACCGGGGAGCCGTTGATCGTCAGGTTCACCATGGGTCGTTCCTCCTCACGGCCGTCGGCCGAATGCCGATGGCCGGCGCGGTTCAGTTGCACGACTCCCGGTAGTCGCAGCGCAGGCAGCGCCGCGCCTCGCCCCGGGCCACGGTCTCGCTCCAGGTCAGCTCGACCTCGGCGAAGGAACCCGTGCGCTCGGCCACCGGCCGCAGGCACTCGTGCGCCCGCTGCAGGTACACCGGATCGGCGTCGGGATCGAAGGCCGTGTCGACAACCCGATGCTCCCGCCAGAAGGCGTGGTTGGCGCCGGTCAAGGCCTCGTCGATGCCCGCCGCGGCCCTCTCGCCCGCGGCGATGGCCTCGACGACCGAGGACGGTCCGACGGTGGCGTCGCCACCCGCGAACAGCCACTCGACCGACGTGCGGCCGGTCAGCGGATCCGCCTTCACGGTGCCGTCACGGTTCAGCGTGACGGGAACGTCCCCGAACAGGCCGGCAGACTCGACCGACTGGCCGACGGCGGCGACGATCTGATCGACGGGAATCGTGAACAGGGCGCCCTTGATCGGGACGGGACGCCGGCGGCCGGACTTGTCGTAGGAACCCAGTTCCATGCGCTGGCAGGCCAGGCCGATCACGCGGCCGTTTTCCACGACCACTTCGACGGGCGCCACCAGGGTTTCCAGGATCACGCCTTCCGTCAGGGCCTCGTCGATCTCGACTTCCCATGCCGGCATTTCGTTGCGGCGGCGGCGGTAGACGATCGTGACTTCCTCGGCGCCCAGGCGCTTGGCGGTGCGGGCCGCGTCGATGGCCGCGTTGCCGCCGCCGATGACGGCGACGCGACGACCCACGGTGACGCCGGTGCCCATGTTCGCGGCCTTCAGGAAGGAAAGGGCCTCGGCCACGCCGTCCGCCGTTTCATTCGGCAGGCCCAGGGTGCTGCCCTTCATGGCGCCGACGCCCAGGAACACGGCCTTGTAGCCTTCGCCGCGCAGACCGTTCAGGGTGAAGTCGCGACCCAGGCGCTTGCCCGTCAGGATCGTCACGCCCATCGACTCAATGAGCTTGATTTCCGCTTCCAGGCGCTCGCGGGGCAGGCGGTACGCCGGGATGGTCTGGACCAGCATGCCGCCGGCCTTGCTTTCCGCCTCGAAGACCGTCGGGGTGTAGCCCAGGCGCGCCAGGAAGTATGCCGCCGACAGGCCCGCGGGCCCACCGCCGATGATGGCGACCTTGCGCTTGGCATTGGCCGCGACGGGGCGCATTTCGGGCAGTTCCATGTCCACCGGTTGGTCCACCATGAAACGCTTGATGCCGCGGATGGCCACCGGGGTGTCCAGCGTGACGCGGCGGCACTTGGACTCGCAGGGGTGGAAGCAGACACGTGCGCAGATCGATGCCAGCGGGTTGCGGTCCCGATGCCACTTCATGGCGTCCGAGTAGCGGCCTTCGCCGACCAGCGACACGAAGCCGGGCACGTCCACGCCCGCGGGGCAGGCGTTCTGGCACGGGGCGCGGACCAGCGCGGTGCAGGCGCCGGCCGGGCACTTCTTTTCCCGGATGTGCGCGTCGTACTCGCTGCGGAAGTAGCGGATCGTGGACAGGACCGGGTTCGGCGCCGTCTGGCCCAGGCCGCACAGCGCGGTGTCCTTGATGGTGTTGCCCAGGTCGATCAGGCGCTCGACGTCGCCTTCGACGCCCTTGCCGTCGCAGATGCGCTCGAGGATCTCCAGCATGCGCTTGGTGCCTATGCGGCACGGCGCGCACTTGCCGCAGGACTCGTCCTGGCAGAACTCCAGGAAGAAGCGGGCGACGTCCACCATGCAGGCGTCGTCGTCCATCACGATGAGGCCGCCGGACCCGATGATGGCGCCCAGCTCGATCAGCGATTCGTAATCGACCGGAACGCCCAGGTGCTCGGTGGGGATGCAGCCGCCGGAGGGGCCGCCCATCTGCGCCGCCTTGTACTTCTTGTTGCCGGGGACGCCGCCGCCGACCTCGAACACCAGCTCGCCCAGCGGCATACCGATCGGGATTTCCACGAGGCCCGTGTTGCGGACCGCGCCGGCCAGCGCGAACACCTTGGTGCCCTTGGACTTGGCGGTGCCGTAGGCCGCGTACCACGCCGAGCCCTTCAGCAGGATCGGCGCGATGTTGGCGTACGTCTCGACGTTGTTCAGCAGCGACGGCTTGTCCCAGAGGCCCTTGACCGCCGGGAAGGGCGGACGGGGGCGCGGCTCGCCGCGGCAGCCTTCGATGGACCGCATCAGCGCGGTTTCCTCGCCGCAGACGAAGGCGCCCGAACCCTTGCGGATCTCCAGGTCGAAGTCGAACCCGGTGCCCAGGATGTTCTTGCCCAGCAGCCCGACGTCACGAGCCTGCTGGATCGCGATGCCCAGGCGCTCGATGGCCAGCGGGTACTCGGCGCGGACGTACACGAAGCCCTCGGTCGCGCCGATGCAGTAGCCGGCGATCGCCATGGCCTCGATGATGCTGTGGGGGTCGCCTTCCAGCACCGAGCGGTCCATGAACGCGCCCGGGTCGCCTTCGTCGGCGTTGCACAGCACGTACTTCACGGGGTTCGGGGACTTCTTCGCGAAGGCCCACTTGAGGCCCGTCGGGAAGCCGCCGCCGCCGCGGCCGCGCAAGCCGGACGCCTTGATCTCGTCGATGACCTGATCGCCGGTCATCTGTGTCAGCGCCTTGGCCAGCGCCGCGTAGCCGTCACGCGCGACGTAGTCCTCGATCTTCAGCGGGTCGACGATGCCGCAGTTCCGCAGCACGATCTTGACCTGCTTCGAGAAGAACTCGAGATCCTTCATCAGCGGGACCAGTTCGCCGGTGCCGCTGTGGCGGTTGACCAGGCGGCTGACCACGGTGTTGCGCAGCAGGTGGCTGTCGACGATTTCGTCCACGTCGGCCGGCTTCACCTGCTGGTAGAAGGTCCCGTCGGGGTACGCGACCACGACCGGGCCCTGCGCGCAGGGTCCCAGGCAGCCGGTTTCCAGCAACTGGACGTGGGCGTCCAGGCCCTTGGCGGCCAGCGTGCGGCGGAAACTGGACACCACGTCCAGCGAGCCGGACGCGATGCAGCCGCCGCCGGTACACACCAGGACCTGGCGACGGTCCGGGCTGGCGCCCGCGGTGGTGGCCTCGCGGCGCGCACGTTCGCACAGCGCCTGGAGGTCGGTCACGGATTCGATGCGCTTCCTGGTCGTCATGGTCACTCGCCTCCGGGAATGGGTTGAACGTCACCAGGCTCGGCCGCGTAGCGGTCGAGGATCGCCTGCAGGCGCGCAGGCTTGACCCGCTGGTGCACGTCGTCGTCGATCATCATGGCGGGCGCGAGGCCGCAGGCGCCGAAGCAGCGGGCGACTTCCAGCGTGAAGTTCCGGTCGGCGGTCGTCTGCCCGACGTCGCAGCCCAGCTTCGCCTTCAGGCCGTCGAGGACCTGCTTGCCGCCGCGGACGTAGCAGGCAGTGCCCAGGCACACGCGGACCAGGTGCCGTCCGCGGGGCTGCGTGCTGAAGAACGAGTAGAAACTGACCACGCCCGCGACCTCGCTGAAGGGCTTGTCCAGCCCGACCGCGATCCGCTTCAGCGCGACCTCGGGAAGGTACCCGAAGATCCCCTGGGCGATCTGGAGCACCGGGATCAGGGCTCCGGGCTTTTCGCGGTATTCCGCGATCACCCCTTCCAGCCGCGACAGCAGTTCCGATTCGGGAACGGCCTCGCAGGTGCACGTTGCAGCGTTGTCCGCCATCGTCTTCTTACCTCCTCCGCGTTCACCGGGCCTCGCTCCGCCGACCGGGCGGACGTTTCCCGTTCCTGCTCCCGGCCTTGGCAAGAGGCGTGCCATGAGGGGATTGCGAGAGGCGGGGACGGGGGATGAGGTTGAATGCGGGGTTGCAAAACGCGGACTTCAATAGGGTTTGTTTGGGGTGTGGGTACAAGTCTCCCGCGGGTGATCCGGGTACGGTGTGGGGCGGGGCCGGCGGGTTCGGGGCGTGGTGGGCCGGGGAACGGGGTGCCTGCTCCGCGGGCCGGCGCGCACGGGTGACCCAAGCGGGTGTCTGGCTTCGCGTAGGATGCCCTCTACCCAAGGTGGGTTGCGGCATCGCGTTCGTTCGCGCCTGAACGCTGCGCAGGCACACCCGTCCCCCGGCCGCGCCGTCCGGTCCCTCGCGATGCCCGGCCGGCCCCTCGGGGCCTGGGTGGATGGGGGGGGGGCAGGTAAGCGGGACAGAGTTTCATCGTGGCTGGCGTGTGGAGCGAAACATTGCAGGTTCTGCCGCGATATTTCAGGGTCGCTTCGGCGGGGAATTCAATGGAATCAGGGGTGGTCCGGGTGGGAAAGGTCGCTTGCGGCCAATGCACGGGTGGTGAACCTGGCATTCGGGGAGTGGATCCCTGGTCCGGGCCCTTGCTCTGCTACACAGAAACGTGTAGGATCCGATCGTGAAGCGGCGTTACCTGGAAAAGGTGCTGCGGGAGTCGGGGTGGCGGCTGGCCCGACATGGCGGACGGCATGACGTGTGGGTCAAGGGTGAACGCGAGATCCCGATTCCGCGACATGCGGAGATCAACGAAGTGACCGCTAAGGCCATCCTCAGGGAGGCCGGAGGGGTGTAGCGATGCGATTCTCTGGCCAGGTACTCAAGGCCGGTCGGTACTGGGCGATCGAGGTGCCGATCCTTGGAGTGGTGACGCAGGGGCGTACCCGAAAGGAAGCCTACGCGATGATTGCGGACGCGGTGGAAAGTCTGGTGAACAAGGATGGCTTTCACGTGGACGTCTTCCCGGGTGACGAAGGCTACTTCGAGATCGGTTCGACGGATATCGGGGCCTTGACGGCACTGTTGCTCCGTCGGCAACGCGTGAAGAGCGGCCTGTCCCAATCCGAAGTCAGCCAGAAGTTGGGTTCGCGTTCCCTGAACGGCTACGCACGATATGAGCAGGGGCGTTCGATCCCCACCGTGGGACGCCTGAGCCTCCTGCTGTCGGCCGTTGCCCCGGGCGGCGGGTTCGTCATCAACGAAAGCCACGGGCGCGGATTGCCGAGCCGACGCTGATCCTCGCCTTCCGGTACCTCGCAATGTCGGCGGGCCCTGCCACGCCCTACTTCGGCGGGCGGGGCTCGGACAGGAGGTGGTCGATGACCGCGTCCTTGAAGGCGTCGGTGAAGTTCGGGTTGTGGAGGCTTCCCTCCATCTTCCAGTGGTCCACGCGGGTGCCGTCCGCGCAACCCGACCAGCCGCTCGAGGTCGTCTCCGCCCCATCGACGTACGAATCGAAGTCCATCGTGGCCGTGTCCGTGACAGGATCCCCCGTGCACTGGTCCCGCTGCTTCCAGCCCGCCATCAACTGGTCGATCCCGACGAAGGGCGCCAGGCCCCCGAACGTCCCGCCGCCGTAGGCGATCGTCTCGTCTGCGGTGCCGTGGATCAGCAGGACGGACACGGGCCGGGCCGGCGTGCAGACGGTTTCGGCATTCATGGACGCGCCCACGGTGGCGATGCCCGTGATCAGGTCCGACGCGTCGCAGGCCATGCGCAGCGCCATGAACCCCCCGTTCGAGTGCCCGAACAGCAGGATCCGGCCCGGATCGATGTTCAGCACCTCGTTCGCCTCGACCACCAGGGAGCGCAGGTACTTGACGTCATCGACGTTCGAATTGTTGAAGTTGCAGCAGGACGGCGAGGCGTTCCAGAAGTGCTTGCCCTGGAGGTCGATGGTCCCGTCCGGCGCCAGCAGCACGAACCCCTTCGACGTGAAGCGGTCGGAAAGGCCCAGGTAGGCCATCTCCCACCAGCCGTTGAGCGTGTATCCGTGCAGCACGATGATCAGCGGCCACGCCTTGGCCGGGTCGTAGTTGTCGGGCACGAACAGGCTTGCCGGTCGCGCGTCCCCTCCGAGGGTCATCGGGATGGCGGGGGGCTCGTCGGGGAGGACGTCGGCGGCGGGATCGAGCGCCGGGGCGTCCGGGAGATCGGGAGCCGGGTCCGATGCCAGGTCCGGCGCGACGTCCAGGGCGGTGTCGACGAGTTCCTGCGCGGCGTCCGCGGCCATGTCGGCTCCCGGGTCCCAGGCGGCCGAACCGGTGGTCCCGCACCCGGTCAACCCGATCACGAGGATCGCCAGGGTTGCCATCCGCCCCGTCGCAACTCCACTGCTCACCCGCATCGCACCCTCGTCCCGAAGAACTCCCGCTATTCTGCCTCGCCCTGCCGACCTGTCCACACCTTTCATCGACCGGCAGACCTGCCTGGAAACCCGCTGCGGCGCTCGCCGCGTTGAAGGACCGGTCACCATGTCAGCGTCGCCACCGCGCCCGATCCTCCCGGCAGCGCCAGCGGGTTCACCTGCAGGCTGCTCGCCGGTCCCGCCGGCTTCCAGCGGTGCAGCAAGGGGACGGCGACGCCCGCGGCGATGCCCACCAGCCCGCCGGCGATGACGTCCGTCGGGAAGTGCTTGCCCGCGACGACGCGCAGGGATGCGACCGTCGGGATGACCAGGCCCGCCGCCACCGCCGAGGCCCAGGCCAGAGGCGTGCCCGGCTCTTCCTGCCACTCGACCACGGCGAAGGACGTCAGCGCGGCGGCCGTGAGGGCCGTGTGGCCCGACCAGAACGACAGGCTGGCATCGGGGGTCGCCCGGACCGACGCGGGGGCCTGCGGGTTGTAGAACTCCGGCCGCGCGCGCCGGACGGAGACCTTCGCGATCGACGTCAGCCCCGAGGTCACGAGGATGGACTCGGCCATCACGACCCCCTGGACCAGCCACTTCCGGGCCGTGTGCCGATGGATCAGCGCCTCGGCTGCGGATGCAACGAAGACCCCGCCGACGCTGCCCCACAGCAACACGTCGCTGGCCGTGCCTGCCGCCGGCGACCACTGCCGGGTCGCGACGCGATCGAACGCGTTCACGGAGCGCCGGTCCATGAGGTCGGGCCTGCGCCAGGCGATGGGCGCGTCCATGGAGTTCGGAAAGACCGTCGCTGCGGTCGCAAGGATCACCGCGACCGCGTCCGCGGCGGCGTCCAGGCGAAACCTGGAATCGGGGGCATCGATCCCCGATCCCAGTGCATCCATAGGCACTGCAATCGCGACAACGCCGGCCAGAAGCAGCGAGTTCTTCAGCACCCGTGACCCGCCCATCAAATCCAGCCTTCCCAACGAACGTTCAACCCCCAAGCCCCAGGGGCCGGCCGGGCATCGCGAGGGACCGGACGGCGCGGCCGGGGGACGGGTGTGCCTGCGCAGCGGTTCAGGCGCGAACGAACATGCTGCCGCAACCCACCTCGGGTAGCGATCCCCACCCGCGCGCCCGTCATCTACTTGGGTAACCCACGAGCGCCGGCCCGCGGAGTCAGGCACCCCGCTCCCCCGGCCCACCAAGCCCCGAGCCCGCCGGCCCCTGCTCAGAACGCGTACCCGAGGCCGACCAGCAGCCGGAAGTCCCAGGTGTCCTGGTAGTGGATGGTGAAGCCCTTGGCGATGTCTCCAGGGCTGTTCCACGCGACGCGGTCATCGTACTTCGACGACTGGGTCACGTTGTACGAAGCCCGGAGGTCGACCGGGATGCTGAGGTGGCCGATCGTGGGAGTGATGTTGATGCCGACCGTCAGGAACGTTGCGAACTTCGAGTCCACCTTGAAGGGATAGGGAGTCGGCACGCCGGGCGGCGGTGCGTTGGACAGTTGGGCCGAGGTGGACATCGGGAAGACGAACTCGGGGCCTACGACGACGCCGATGCGCACGCCGGGCAAGGGCAACAGGCCCTGGACCAGGACCGGCACGTGCATGGTGACGGCCTTGGCGGTCAGTTCCCAGGAGGAACCCGTCCAGGGCGTCTCGCGAATCCGGCTCTCTTCGACCAGGGCATCGACCTCGATGCCCAGGCATTTCAGCAGGCGCAACTGGACATACAGGCCGCCGGTGCCGCTCCAGCCGCCCCGGCGCTGGGAAAAGGCCCAATCCTGGCTCATCAGGTATGCCGGCTGGCTGGTGGGCTTGGTCCACAGCGTCCCGCCGGCCCCGCCCTTGGCCCCGATTTCCAGGTCCACCAGGCCCCAGCCCGCGAAGGCCTGGGCCGGCAGGGCGAGGGCGATCATCAGCGCGATTCCCGTGGCGATTCGGCGTTCCATGGTGACGTCCTCCTCATCGGTGCGGCATGAAGGTATCACGACATGATGCGGGGCAGAAGCGGATGTCGATGCGGAGCGCAGGTCAGAAGCGGGCGAGGTACTCGTCCAGTTCCCACTTGTGGACCACGGCGATGTACTTCGCCCACTCGGCGGACTTGGCCTCCAGGAACTGGGTGGTCAGGTGCTCGCCCAGGGCGCCCTTCACGATCTCGTCCTTGCGCAGTTCCTTCAACGCCTCGCTGAGGTCGCCGGGCAGTTCGTCGATCTTGTGGCGCCGCTTCTCGCGCTGTGACATCTCGAAGATGTTCTTGTTGACCGGTTCCCCGGGGGACGTCTTGTTCCGGATGCCGTCCAGGCCGGCCGCGATCATCACCGCGAACGCCAGGTAGGGATTGCAGGACGGGTCGGGCATGCGGATTTCGACGCGGGTGCCGCTGCCGCGCCGCTCGGGCACGCGGGCCATCGGGCTGCGGTTGCGCTCGGACCACACGATGTTGGTCGGGGCCTCGTAGCCCGGCACCAGGCGCTTGTAGGAGTTGACCGTCGGGTTGGTAATCGCGCAGATGCCCTTCGCGTGGGCCAGCACGCCGCCGATGTAGTTCAGCGCGGTTTCCGACAGCTGCCACTTCGCCTTGGGGTCGAAGAACATGTTCTTGCCGTTCTTGTACAGCGACTGGTGCACGTGCATGCCCGAACCGTTGATGCCCGCGATCGGCTTGGGCATGAAGGTCGCGTGGAGGTTGTAGTCCAGGGCGACCTTGCGCACCACGAACTTGAACGTGACCAACTGGTCGGCCGTCGCGATGGCCTCGTCGTACCGGAAGTCGATTTCGTGCTGGCCGGGGGCGACCTCGTGGTGGGCCGCCTCGATTTCGAAGCCCATGCCCTCCAGGGCATTCACGATCGAGCGGCGGCAGTCCTCGCCCTTGTCGATCGGCGCCAGGTCGAAGTACGCCCCCTGGTCATGCGTGATCGTGGTCGGCGTGCCGTCCGGGTTCAACTGGAACAGGAAGAATTCCGCTTCCGGGCCCAGCATCGGGGTGTAGCCCATCTTGGCCGCCTCGGCGACGACCCGCTTCAGCGCCGACCGCGGGCAGCCGGGGAACGGGGAGCCGTCGGGCTGGACCACGTCGCAGATGACGCGGGCGACCTTGCCTCGCTCGTCCGCCCACGGGAAGATCCGGAACGATTCCAGGTCCGGCTTGAGGACCATGTCCGATTCCTCGATCCGGACGAAGCCCTGGATCGACGAGCCGTCGAACATGATCTCGCCGTCCAGCGCCTTCACGAACTGGCTTTCCGGGACCTCGACGTTCTTGTTGATGCCCAGGATGTCCGTGAACTGCAGGCGCAGGAACCGGACCTTTTCTTCCTTGCAGAGCTTGAGGATCTTTTCCTTGTCCAGCGGGCGAAGAGGCTCGGTCTTCATGGGGCAACCTCCAGCGGGCGCGGGTTGGCGAAGGTGTGTCCCCCGGAGCCTCCGGGGACCGCCGCCTGACCATGAACGGAGGATAGGGGCAAGGAGGGGGCGTGTCAACAGAGTGAACTGGAAAAACGGCTCGCCGCGCCGACTTGACGTGTCAGTTTGCCTGAAAAATCGGCTGCGGATGAAAAGATGATCGAAAAATCGCGCACGGGCAGCAAGGCTGTCGAATCATGGTCGAAAGTGCTCTTCATTCCTGGAAGTCCTCGCGGGACAGGCCGTACTTCTTCATCCGTTCGTACAGCGCGCGCCGCGAAATGCCCAGGTTCAACGCAGCGGTCGTCACCTCGCCCACCGCGCGATCCAGCGCCTCGCGGATGACGCGCTGCTCGGTGGCTTCCAGTTCGTCGCGCAGCCGTCCCGCGCCGGGGGGCAGCGACAGCAGGCGGGACGCGCCGAACTCCTCCTCGCCGGCGAACGGGCCGCTGCGGCCGTCCCGCGCGGTGATCACCATGCGCTCGACGGCGTGCTTCAGTTCGCGCACGTTGCCGGGCCAGGGATGGCGCATCATGGCGGCCAGCGATTCGTCGGGGATCTGCGGCACCGGGACGCCGTTGCGGGTCGCGGCCAGCTTCAGGAAGTGGCCCACCAGCAGCGGCACGTCCTCCGACCGCTCCCTCAGCGCCGGCAGGTGCACCTGCAGCACCAGGATGCGGTGGTAGAAGTCCTCTCGCATCATCCCCTTGCGGACCTGCTCGCCCAGATCGACCTTCGTCGTGGCGACCAGCCGGATGTCCACCTGGCGCGGGGCGTCACGACCCAGCGGGTACACAAGCCCGTCCTCCAGCACCCGCAGCAACTGCAATTGCGCCTTGACCGGGATGCTTTCCACCTCGTCCAGCAGCAGCGTGCCGCCCGACGCCGCCACCATCTTGCCGTCGCGCGCACTGTCGGCCCCGGTGAAGGCGCCGCGGGCGTGCCCGAACAGCTCGGACTCCAGCATCGTTTCCGGAAGGGCCGCCGCATTCAGCGCCACGAAGGGCCCCTTCGCGCGGGGGCTCTGCGCGTGGATCGCCCGGGCCACCAGTTCCTTGCCGGTGCCCGTTTCGCCCCACACCAGCACCGGTGCCGCCGATCGCGCCACCACGTCCACCTGGTCGTACACGTCCTGCATGGCCCGGCTGCGGCCGATCAGCCCGTACCGGCCGTCCTCGTCCGTGGAGGCCGCGGCCAGGCGCTTGCGCAGGTCCGCGGATTCGCGCCGCAAAGTGGTCTTTTCCACCGCGCGGGCCACCGACGCCAGCAGCACGTCGTCCTCGAAGGGCTTTTCGACGAAGTCGTACGCACCGGCCTTCAGGCACCGCACCGCCATCGACACGTCGCCGTGGCCCGTGATCAGGATGACCGGCGGGGCCCAGGCGTGGCGCTGCATCTCGGCCAGGAAGTCCTCGCCGCTCATGCCGGGCATTTTCACGTCGCAGACCACGGCGTCCGCGTCGGCCAGCGGCGGCCACGCCAGCGCGGCCTCGGCCGACGTGAACGTCTTCACCTCGTAGCGTCGCAGGCGGAACATCTGGCCGACCGAGGTCCGCGCGGCCTCGTCGTCATCCACCACGGCCACCAGGGGCTTCGCGGTGGCCGCCGTTCCCGGATCCCGACCGCTCATGACGTCACCTCCGTGGCCCGCGACCCCGGCGGGGCCTGGGGCAGGCGCACCGTGAAGCGCGCGCCCTTGCCCGGCTCGCCCCACGCCTCGATCAGCCCGTCGTGCTCCTTGATGATCGACAGGCTGATCGACAGGCCCAGGCCCGTGCCGCGACCCGGGCCCTTGGTGCTGTAGAACGGGCGGAACAGTTTTTCCGCGTCCTCGGCCGCGAAGCCCTTCCCGGTGTCCTCGATCTCGACGACCACTCCCTGGGGGGACTCGGGCTCGATCCGGGTGCGCACCGTCAGCACCCGTTCGGCCGCGTCCTCCATCGCGTGGCGGGCGTTGGTCAGCAGGTTCAGGACCACCTGCTCCAGGCGGATGCGATCGCCCATCACGACGGGGTGCCCCTCGCCGAAGCGCAGGTTGATCTGGCAGCCCGACAGGCGGAACTGCGGCGCCAGGAAATCCACGGCCTCGCGCACGATGCCGACGATATCGACCGGGACGAACTCGCGGTCCGACTTGCGCGTCAGCGAGCGCATCTGCTGGATGATGCGGGCGGCCCGGTCCACCTGCTCGCTGATCAGGCGCAGGTTCCCCTTGACGTCCTCGGTGCTGCCCGCGTCGTTTTCCAGCATGTAGGTCGCGTTGCGGGCGAAGTTGCGGATGCCCGTCAGCGGCTGGTTCAATTCGTGGGCGACGGCGGCGGCCATCTCGCCCAGCTCGGCCAGGCGGGTCGAGTGGACCAGCTGGTCCTCCTGCTCGCGCGTGCGCCGCAGCAGTTCCAGGCGCCGCTCCTCGGCCTCGTGCTTGTCCGTCAGGTCGTACACGCTGACGAGGATCGCCGGGGCGCCGTCGAACACGACCGGCGCGGAGGCGATGTCGCACCACACCACGCCGCCGTCCATGCGCAGCAGGCGATGCTCGTACCGGAGGGCGGCCAGGGGGTCGTCGGCGCGCCGGGACAACTGCGCCCGGATGCTGGGCAGATCCTCCGGGTGGACGAAGTCCCAGATCGACCGGCCGACGGGCGATACGCTTGCGTCGCGGTCCCCCAGCAGCGCGTCGATGCGGCGGTTCACGAACACGATGCGGTCGTCGCGATAGACCATGACGCCGGTGGACGACGCCTCGATGACCGCCCGGAGGTTCGCCTCCGAGGCGTGGACCACCCGCCCCTGGGCGCGGACCCGGTCGGACAGAGAGCCGATGACGCCTCCCGCCGCCAGGAAGAACACGCCGCGGACCGCGTCGGTCCAGGAGGGCGCAGGGGTCAGTCCGAGCACGTCCAGGATGCCCAGCGTCACGATGGGCACCAGGGCGACCAGCGCGCCTCGGCGCCCCCACCAGGTCGCCGCGATCGCGATGGGCAGGTATGCGAAGTGGTTGAGGACCGTCGCGTCGCGCCAGCGCGTGTTGACCACGGCGACGATGACCACGCACGCCAGCAGCAGGGACGCCATGATCGCGGCCCGGCCGGCGTTTCGACGGGAATCTCTGGTCCGGTCCATCGGGAATCCCTCGCCGTGGCCGCAGCCGCGTTGCGCGCGCCTAGACAATCCTGCCACGGGCGCGATCGACCGCCTTCCAGACCGCCAGCGCCAGCAGCAGGCTCAGCACCGACGCGCCGATCCAGAAGAGGAACGGGTCCGTGAAGGCATAGTCGATCTTCTGCACCGCGATCGTGCGCGTGCCGGCGCAGCGGTCGGGGCCCACCAGGATCGACAGGTCGGTGCCCATCGCGCCGCAGAAGGCCGTCAGCCGGCCCATGTCCACATCGACCGGGACTTCCTGGACCGTGCGCCCCACGTCGATCAGCCAGCCGCTGGCGGTGTCCTGCAGGGCGGCCCCGATGTAGGAGAACATCCCGACCACGCCGGCCGCGGCGCCTGCCGCCCTCGGGGACACGATGTCGATCGCCATCAGGCCGCCCAGGAAGGACACCAGCACGCCCATCGCGAAGCCGAACACGGCCAGGGCCATCGCGTCCAGCCAGAAGTGCCCGGGCGGCGCCAGGAACAGCGCGGTCAGGGACGCGATCTGCAGCAGCCCGAACAGGAAGGCCGGCAGGTTGCGCCGCGAACCGAAGAACTTGTCCGAAATGATCCCCGACAGGAACGAACCCGCCAGTCCGCTGACGGAATAGATCCCGAGGATGGTGCCGGCGTCCATCATCGAGTGGCCCTTGCCTTCCTGCAGGACCAGCACGCCCCAGTTGTTCACGCCGTAGCGGGCGACATACATCATCGCGGACGACAGGCCCAGGGCCCACACGGCGGGGTTGCGCAGCACCTCCATCTGGAGGTGCCCGACCGACGCGTCGGCCCTGTCCATGGGCGCGATGTCGTCCTTGTACTCGGTGACCGGGGGCAGGCCCAGCGTCTGCGGTCGATCGGCAAGGGTGCGCGACAGGATCGCCGCGGCCACGATGCACATCAGCGCGGGGCCCCAGAAGCCCCAGTGCCAGCCCATGGACGACACGAAGAACGCGGTCAGGACGAACGTCAGGCCCTCGCCGATGTTGTGGCTGATGCACCAGATGCCGTACTTGGAGCCTCGCTCCTTCGGGCTGAACCAGTGGGACATCGTGACGATGGATCCCGGGGCCCCCGTGGACTGCAGCCAGCCGTTGACGCCCCACGCGACCAGGAACACCGTGAAGCCCGGGTTGAAGCCCAGGAAGAAGTTCAGCACCGCCGAGGCCAGCAGGCCGAACGACATGAACCGGCGGATGTTGCTGCGGTCCGCCAGGAACCCGTTGACCAGCTTTCCGGCGGCGTACCCGAACAGCAGGGCGCTGCCGATGTAGCCCATCTGGGTCGCGGTCAGAAGGCCCTCGTCCAGCATGGGCTTCTTGATGACCGAAAAATTGATGCGGCAGACGTAGAACAGCCCGTACCCGATCGTCGCGGACAGGAACACGCTCCAGCGATGGCGCTCGTAGGACCGGCGCATCGTCGCGGCGTCGATGTCGGCCGGGGGGCGGTCGGGCCCGGTCCGGAAGAAGTCGATGAACGCCTTCCACGGGTTCGACATGAAGCCGCCGCTCTCCTTCGCCGCCGGCGCGAGGATATCACCGTTTGGCGCACCGCATCACGCGGCTCGTCGGGCTCGCCGGCGCGGAGGATCTGCTATTCTTCCGGCGACTCGTTCCGGAGGCCCACGATGGGCAAATCCGCCCTGCTCCTGTGCGCCCACGCCGACGACACCGAGTTCTTCGCCGGCGGGACCGTGGCCAAGCTGGTGGCCGACGGATGGACGGTCCACGAGGTGATCGCGACCGACAATGGAAAGGGATCCTTCGAGCTGGCATCGTCCGACCTGGTGGCGAGGAGCCGCGACGTCGAGGCGCGCGCGGTGGCCCGGTTCCTGGGCAAGGCGTCGGTCGAGTTCCTGGGCTACCCGGACGGCGAGCTGGGCGCGGTGCCCATCCTGACCATACGCGAGCAGTTCTTCCGGCAGATCCGCCGTCGCCGCCCCGACCTGGTGCTGACCTTCGATCCGTTCGCGCCCTTCGAGCCCCATCCCGATCACCGGGCGGTGGCGTGGGCTGCCGTGGAGGCCGTGTCCTTTTCCAACTTCCCCCTGTACCACCCGGAACATCGCGCCGAGGGCCTGGAACCCTGGCTGGTGCCCGAGCGCTGGTACTTCGCGAAGTCCTCGATCCACTTCGATTCGTTCGTGGACATCGGCCCGTTCCTGGACCGGAAGATCGACGCCCTGTGCCTGCATGAATCGCAGATGCGCCTGATGATCGACGACACCCGCCAGGGGATCGAGGCGTGCCAGGCCCACACGGAATACCTGCCGATGCTGGATCGCGATCACTTCCGGCCGGCCATCGGCTTCATGGTGCGGGAACTGGCGAAGCGGATCGGGCGGCAGGCCGGGCTGGACGCGGCGGAAGGCTTCCGGCGCGAAACGGCGGCGGACCTGCTGGGGTAGGGCGGGTGCGGTTCAACGCCAGGCCGGCCGTCACAGGGCCGGGCGCAGCCACATGCAGGTGACCCAGGTGCCGTCCTTGCGGGCGCGCTGAAAGGCCAGCCCGCGGGATTCCAGGGTGTTCCGAATCTCTTCCTCGTGGCACAGCAACACGCCCGACGTGACCAGGTAGCCGCCCGGCGCGACGCACGCGACCAGGGGGTCGGCCAGGCGCAGGATCGTCTGGGCCATGATGTTGGCCAGCACCAGCCCGAACGCCCCCTCGCGGCCGTTCAGCGGGTCCACGGATGCGGTGAAGCGGTCCTGCACGTCGTTGCGCTCGGCATTCTGGCGGGCCTCCTCGACGGCGTCGGGGTCCATGTCCAGGCCGTGGGCCGACCGGGCGCCCATCAGGAGGGCGGCGACGGCAAGGATCCCGGACCCGGTGCCCACGTCCAGCACGTCGATGGGCGCGGTCGCGGCCGTCATGACGTCCTCGACGAACTCCAGGCAGGAACCCGTCGTGAAGTGCGTGCCGGTGCCGAAGGCCATGCCCGGATCCAGGCACAGGAAGATGCGCCCGGGCGCGTCGGGGCGGGGTGTCCAGGACGGGCAGATCATCAGGCACTGGCCGACGGGCAGGGGCTGCCACGACGCCTTCCACGCGCTGTTCCAGTCCTGCTCGGGCAGGGGCGTGGCCTCGACGGGCGATTCGCCGGCGCCCGGGACCACGGCGTCCAGCTCCCGCAGGAACGCGATCAGCGCTTCGGCCTCGCGCTCGGGGTTCGCGGGCGGGGGCAGCCATGCGGTCAGCACCACGTCGGGCGCCGGGTTCTGGGGAGCGTCGCCGCCCCACTCCGCCGGATCGCCGGACACCACCGGGCCGTCGCCCGGGAACAGGCCGGGGTAGTCCTCCTGCACGCCGGTCGCTCCCCGGTCCAGGAACCAGGCGGAAACCGCCTCCTGCGCCGCCACCGGGAGCCGGACCGCGATCTCGACCCAGTCGCTCATGGACACCTCCAACGGCCGCCACCCTAGCGGTCCGGGCGGCCGGAGTCAACGATGCGGGTCGGCGCCAGGCGTCCGTCGATGCTGCCACGTGGCGGACCATCGACCTTCGCGAAGGCGACGACATGGGACTTCGCGACGAATCCCGCGCCGCACGCTACCGCCCCTGTCCGGGCCTGTCCGTTCCTGTCCGTTCCGATGCTCCACCGTCCGCCCCTGTCCGCCCCTGTCCGTGCTGCCTCGGACCGTAGCCGCCCCTTGACCGCTGCGGCCCCAGCGCGCATCCTCGCCGCGCCAACCCGGAGCACCCGCCCATGGCCGACGCGTCCCCCTTCGATCCGCTGCCGATCCTGGCCGCCGAACTGCGCCTGCCCACGTCCTCGATCAGCGCGGTGCTGCGTCTGCTGGACGAGGGGGCCACGGTGCCCTTCCTGGCCCGCTACCGGAAGGAGGTGACCGGCGGGCTGGACGAGGTGGCGATTCGCGCGGTGTCCGAGCGCCGGGATGCCCTGGTGGACCTGGACAAGCGTCGGCGTGCGATCCTGGAGTCCGTCGCCGGGCAGGGGAAGTTGACCGACGCGCTGCGGGCCGCCATCGAGGCCTGCGTCACGAAGGCCGAGCTGGAGGACCTGTACCTGCCCTACCGGCCGAAGCGGCGCACCCGCGCGGGCATGGCGCGGGAACGCGGCCTCGATCCGCTGGCCGCGCGCATCCTGGCCCAGCCCCGGGACGGCGATCCGCGGAACGAGGCGCTGGCCTACGTCCACGCCTCGGACGACGCGGCGAAGGCCGTGGCGGACATCGACGCGGCGCTGGCGGGCGCCCGGGACATCGTGGCCGAGACCGCCGCGGACCGGGCCGATGTCCGGGCCCGGGTCCGGGAAACCCTGCGCGAACGCGGCGCGCTGCGGTCCGACGTCATCAAGTCCAAGGCGACCGGCCCGACCAAGTTCGAGGGCTACTACGAATACCGGGAGGCCCTGTCGCGCCTGCCGTCGCACCGGTTCCTCGCGGTCCGGCGCGGCGAGGCCGAGGGCATCCTGCGCGTGAAGGTGGAAGCGGACGACGGCCCCCTGATCGAGTGGGCCCTGGCGCGGATGAACCATGACCCTCGCTCGCCCTGGGCCGGCGAGCTGGTCGCGGCGGTCGAGGACGCGTTCGACCGGCTGATCCGCCCGGCGGTGGACGGCGAGATCCTGGGCGAGGTGGCGGACCGGGCCGAGCGCGACGCGGTGGAGGTGTTCGCCGCGAACCTGCGCGAGCTGCTGCTGGCGCCGCCCTTCGGGGGCCGGTCGGTGGTGGGGGTCGATCCGGGGCTGCGTACCGGGTGCAAGTGCGCGGCCGCGGATGCCCGGGGCGCCTTCCAGGGGCACGTGACGGTGTATCCGCACAGCGGCGACGCGTCCGCGGCCCGGGCCACTGCGGACTTCAGGGCGTTCGTGGCCCGGCACCGTCCGGACGCCGTGGCCGTGGGCAACGGCACCGCGGGCCGCGAAACCGAGGCGTTCGTGCGGGACGCGCTGGCGGCCTCCGGGGCCAAGGACGTGCTGGTGGTGGCGGTCAGCGAGGCCGGCGCCAGCGTGTACAGCGCTTCGGACATCGCCCGCGAGGAGTTTCCGGATCTGGACCTGACCGTGCGCGGGGCCATCAGCATCGCCCGCCGCCTGCAGGATCCGCTGGCGGAACTGGTCAAGGTGGACCCGCAGTCCATCGGGGTCGGGCAGTACCAGCACGACGTGGCCGAAGGGCGCCTGAAGAAGCGCCTGGACGAGGTCGTCGAGGACTGCGTCAACGGTGTCGGCGTCGAGGTGAACACCGCTTCGGCGGCGCTGCTGGCCTACGTTTCGGGCATCGGTCCGAACCTGGCGGGCGCGATCGTGGCCGAGCGGGATCGCCGCGGCGGCTTCACGTCGCGCAAGGACCTGATGGCGGTGCCGCGGCTGGGCCCCCGGACCTTCGAGCAGGCGGCGGGTTTCCTGCGCGTGCGCGGCGGGTCGCATCCCCTGGACGCCTCGGCCGTGCATCCCGAGCGGTACGGCCTGGTCGAGCGGATGGCCCGCGACCTGGGCGTGACGCTGGCCTCGCTGGTGGGCCACCCGGAGGCCGTGGAGAAGATCGACATCGCGCGCTACGCACTCGGCGACGTGGGCCTGCCGACCCTGCGGGACATCCTGGCCGAATTGAAGAAGCCCGGGCGCGACCCGCGGCGCGAGTTCGAGGCCCTGCGGTTCCGCGACGACGTGCGAACGCTGGAGGACCTGAAGCCGGGCATGGAACTGGAAGGCGTCGTCACCAACGTGACGGCCTTCGGCGCCTTCGTGGACGTGGGCGTGCACCAGGATGGGCTGGTCCACGTCAGCGAGCTGGCCGACCGGTTCGTGCGACAGCCGTCCGAGGTCGCGCGTCCCGGCCTGCGGCTGAAGGTGCGGGTGCTGGCGGTGGACCTGCCGCGGCGCCGGATATCGCTGTCGGCGAAGGGGCTGGGCAACAAGGTGTAGCCCGCCCGAGCACGTAGGCGCAGGCGATGGGTTTCCGAAGGAAACTCTCGCCGCAGACGGAGTCGCCTCGGGCGCACTTGATGTCCGACCCGCCCTACCGCGCCGCAACCAGCGACACCGACGAGATCGTGTCGCCCATCCCGACCAGCGTCACCGGCCGCTCCACCAGGATCGTGGGCACCGCGATGACGTCGAAGTCGGGGCCTTCATGGATGCCTGTCGCCAGGAGTCTGCCCCCGGCGCCGCCCAGTTCCGGCAACGCGGCCAGCCGCCTCAGTTCGCCGAGGCCCACGTCCGACACGTCCCGGTCGCGGGCCCACAGCAGCGCGGCCGGCGTGTCGATCGCCCCCGTGCCCGCCTTGCCCGCGGCCACCACCGCCGCCGTCTGCATGCCGCGCCGGTTGGCGATCGGGCCGACCCGGAAGCCCTTGCGCTGGATCGTCACGTACAGGCCGTACATGTGCAGCTGGACGCGCGGGCAGCCCGTGTGCCGGAACACCCTCAGCACCGCCCGGAACAGGTGGTCGGCGCGCGGCTCGCGGTTGCACAGTGCCGCAAGCCCGTCGTCGTCCAGCAGCTCGATCAGGTCGATCGTCTCGCGCTCGTTCATTCCGATGCTATCGACCTGCCGCGCGGGCCCTTCCAGCACGTGCCGCCGGACCACCCGGTCCTGGGTCGATGCGACCTCCAGGTGCACCAGGCACTCCGGGCTGGCGCGACGCCACGCCCGCACCGCGTCCATCGACGCGTCCACGCGATCGGTGCCCCGTGTCCCGTCCGGGAGCGTTTCGGTCAGCAGGTGGTAGCCCGACAGGATCATCGCGTCGCACGGCAGCGCCTCGACCTGTCGCGCGAACGCCGAATCCACGTGCAGCGCCAGGTTCATGGGGTCGTAGGTGGCGATGAACCGGTTCGACTTCGGGCACCGAAGGATGTCGCCGCCGGGCAGCGGGATCACGTCGCCGCCGTCGAACTCGAGGATCCAGTGGACCATCGGCGGGTCGTCCCGGGCGATGCCGCGGGCCTGCACCAGCCGGCCGTCCGCCCCGGTCGATCGCAGGTTCGGCAGGTCCAGGAACAGCCGGGCCTGGTCGGCCGGCAGCGAGGCGCAATGGACCAGCACGTCCCGGACGCCGCAGACCGCCATCGCGTTGGCCACGATGCCCGCCTGGCCGCCCATCTGGGTCCGGTCGCATCCCACCTGTTCGCAGGCCCACCGGTATACCGCTGGGTCCTCGATCAGCCACTCCTCGGCGATCCCCGACGCGAAGCACCTCATCAGCCCGCGCACCAGGTCCGCCGGTGTCCGGATCACCCGGGCCAGGGCGGCGTCCAGCGCCCCCCGGTCCAGCCCCGTGGCCGCCGCCAGTTCGGCGATTCGCGTTCCCGGCACCTTGATCACCGCGTCGATGTTGGCGTTGAACGCCGTCACCACGCGACCCGTTTCCGCCATGCGTGCCAGCGTCGTCGGGACGTCTGCGTACTGCCCGCGCCACGCCGCCTTCAGGTCACCGTCCGTCATCGATCCCTCCTGGGAGCGCCGCCCGCGCCCCCGCGCGTCGCCGGATCCTTGCACGCCGGGCGTCGTTTGGGGAAGATGGAATCCCCCGGAGGTGGATCGCATGCCGTCCTGGATCGACGTTTCGATGCCGCTGCACGCGGGCATGGCCGCGTGGCCCGGCGACCCCGAATTCCGCCGGGACGTCGTCGAATCGGTCGAAGCGGGCGACGTGGCCACGGTGTCAGCGCTGCGCCTGTGCAGCCACACGGGCACCCACGTGGACGCGCCGGCGCACTTCGTGCCGGGCGGGGCGACGATCGACGCGGCCCCGCTGGACGTGATGATCGGGCCCGCCCGCGTGGTGGCGATCGCACGCTCGCATGCCGTGGACGTCGATGACCTGCGCGCGGTCGATCCGCGGCCGGGCGAGCGCCTGCTGCTGCGCACGTCGAATTCGGACCGGCGGATCCTTCGCGGGCCGTTCACGATGGACTACGTCGCCCTCACCGCAGACGCGGCGCGCTTTCTGGTCCAGCGCGGCGTGGTCCTGGTGGGCGTGGACTCGCTATCGGTGGGGCGACCCGTGGACGGCGTCGAAACGCACCGCGTCCTGCTGGGCGCAGGGATCTGGGTGATCGAGGGGCTGGACCTGGCGGACGTGGCGCCGGGGGACTGCCAGATGGCCTGCCTGCCCCTTCGCATCCTGGGCGGGGACGGCGCGCCTTCGCGGGTGCTGCTGCGGTTCGGTGGATGACGTCAGGCGGCCAGATCGTGGTGAACCGTGGATTCCTTCGCTTCGTCGCCCAGGTCCCGGTACGCGGAATCGAGCATCAGGCGGCCGGTCCCGATGGACAGCAGCGCCAGCCCGCCGCTGACGGCGAGTTCCGCCATCCGCTGCGTCACCTCCGCCGTGACCGTTGCCAGGCGAACCACGACATCCCCCGGGATTCCGACCTTCGGATCCTGCCACAGAGCCATCGAGCCTCCTCACCTGTTTGTGCTGTCTCAAATTCGCAGGGGATGAGCCGGGTGTCAAGCCGACGTGTCTGAAAATGACGCAACAAATACAAACGGTTGCAAGAAAGATTCTACATCCGTGGCCGCTCCGGCCACACCGGCCCCGGACCGGTCATCCGCGCCGCCGGATCCTCGCACCCCCCGGTGTGTCATCGATCCCGACCCCGAGGGAGGCCAGCGCCGACCGCAATTCGTCCGCCCGGGTGTAATCCCCGGCTTGACGCGCTGCGTCGCGTTCGGCCAGCAGCGCGTCCACTTCGGCGTCCGGGATCGGCTCTTCCGAAAAGTCCATCACCGCCAGCACCCGGTCGGCGCGGTACAGGAAATCCAGCACCAGTTGCGCGTCGCACCGGGTGGCCGTTTCCGCCGCGATGCTTGCGTTGGCGACCCGCACCAGGTCCAGCAGCGCAGCCCGCGCCCGCGTCAGGTTCATGTCGTCCCGCAGGGCCGCGAAGAACTCGCGGTCGGTCTTCACGACCGCGTCGTCCAGTTCCTTGCGCGGACCCTCGTCGCGGCGCACCTGCCGCAGGCTGCGGATCAGTTCGTTCAGTCGCGACAGTTCCCGCCGGGCGTTGTCCAGCCCGTCGAAGGTGAAGTCCAGGGGCCGCCGGTACGGGGCGCCCAGCAGGAACCAGCGCACCTCGCTGCCCGTGTATCCCCGGTCGACCAGGTCGCGAAGGGTCAACGCCGATCCCGCGGACCGGGACATCTTCCTGCCGTCGCGCAGGATCAGGCCCGAATGCAGCCAGTACCGGGCCATGGGCTTGCCGGTCAGGCCCTCGCACAGCGCGTTTTCGTTCTCGTTGTGCGGGAAGGCCAGGTCCTGCCCGCTGGTGTGGATGTCGAACGTGTCACCCAGGTACTTGCGGGCCATGGCCGCGCACTCGATGTGCCATCCGGGGCGCACCTGGCCCCAGTCCGTCGCCCAGGAGATGCGCCGCCGCAATTCGCCCAGGTCGGACCGCCGCATCACGGTGAAGTCGCCGGGATGGTCCTTTTCGTAGTAGTCCAGATCGACCGTCGCGCCGGCCTTCACGCCCTTCAGGTCCACCTTGCTGAGGCGCCCGTACCCCGGGAAGCGGCTGATGTCGTAGTAGACCGACCGCTGCCGCTCGTAGGCCAGGCCCTTGTCCACCAGCGCCTTCGTCAGCGCGATCATGTCAGCGACGTGCTCGGTGGCGCGCGGGTAGTGGTCGGCCGGGAACATCCGCAGCGTGGCCACGTCCTGGAAGAATTCCGCCGCGTACTGCCCGGTCAATTCGTCCAGCCGGACCCCGCGCCGCGCGGACTCGGCGATCGTCTTGTCGTCCACGTCCGTCAGGTTGACGATGTGCCGGACCTGGTAGCCCTCGTGCATCAGCAGGCGCTTCAGCAGATCGACGGTCAGCAGGCGCCGGATCAGCCCGACGTGGGCGTGGTCGTGCAGCGTGGGGCCGCAGGTGTAGATGCCCACCTTGCCCTCGACCTCGGGGCGGAACCATTCCTTGCGTCGGGTCAGGGTGTTGTGCAGCCGCAGCATCGCGTCACGCCGTGAAGAGGGTCGTCGACAGGTAGCGCTCGCCGAAGTCCGGCAGGATCACCACGATCACGCCTTCCTCCAGCCTCGACGCCAGGTCCATCGCCGCGAACAGGGCCGCGCCGCTGCTCATGCCCACCAGCAGGCCTTCCTCGCGCGGCGCCCGCCGGCAGGTCGCGAACGCGTCCTCGTCGGCGACGTTGACCTTCTCATCGACCAGCTTGCGGTCGAAGATGCCCGGCACGTACGCCTCCTTCAGGCTCTTCAGGCCCTGGATCTTGTGCCCCAGGTACGGCTCGACCGCCGTCACCCGGATGGCCGGGTTGAACTGCTTCAGCGCCGTCGAGCAGCCCATCACGGTCCCGGTGGTGCCCAGCGCCGCGACCAGGTGCGTGACGCGGCCCTCGGTCTGGCGCCAGATCTCGGGCCCGGTGCCCTTGACGTGCGCCAGGGGATTCGCCGGGTTGTTGTACTGGTCGATCAGCAGCCACCGGTCCGGCTCCTGGTCGGCCAGCCCGTACACCCGCTCGATCGCGCCGTCGGTGCCCATGTGGCCGGGCGTCAATTGGAACTCGGCGCCGTAGGCGGCCAGGATCTTGCGTCGTTCGATCGACACGCCTTCCGACATCGCCAGCATCAACTTGTAGCCCTTCACCGCGGACACCAGCGCCAGCCCGATGCCCGTGTTGCCGGACGTGGCCTCCAGGATCGTCATTCCCGGCTGCAGCCGGCCCGACGCCTCGGCGTCCTCGATCATGGACAGCGCGATGCGGTCCTTGATGGACCCGCCGGGATTGTAGCCTTCGACCTTGGCCCACACCTCGACGCGCGGGTTCGGATTCATGTGGCGGATCGGGACCATCGGCGTGTTGCCGATCAGGTCGAGCACCGACGGATGGCGACGGGCGTCACTGGGGCTTTGCATCGCGGGCGATCCCCTGATGGTTGCGCGCGAAATCTACCCGAAAGACGGGGGGATGAAAAGGCGACGGCGCCGGCGCGCTCGTGTCCGTGCGGCTCACCACGTGCCCCCGAGGGTCCCGGCGTATCCGGGCGGCTCACCGCGTGCCCGGGCGGCTCATGGCGTGTCGGTGCCGACCCACAGGTCGTTCGGGTAGGCGTCGTTCCAGAAGGCCCAGTCCAGCAGCCCGGGCCAGGGTTCGTGGAACTGGGCCCAGCGCACCGCTACCGAGCAGTCCAGGCTGCCCTTCGCGATCCGCGTCCACCGACCCCAGGCATCCCGTCCCGCGGCCAGGCGCATCACGAACAGGTCGTCGCCGTGGCCCGCCAGGTCGCCCTCCGGGACCGTCCCGTGGGCATACAACCGCACGCCCCCCTCGCCGTCGGGGCCGAGGGCCGGGTTGTGCGTGCGGGTGGACGGCGGCTGTCGGTCGCCGTGCCACCCCGCCGCGTCGTGGTACCAGTACTTCACGATGTTGCCGGTATCGACGAAGGACAGGTGCGCCACGCCGTCGCCCGTGACCAGCATCGAAGGGCCGTTGTCGATGGCGGTCATCGCCGCGTCCGGGATCGCCTCCGAAGGGGCCCATCCGCCGTCCGGGGCGCGCATGCGGACACGGATGATCCCGTCGCCCACGTAGTTGGTGCTGCCCTCCAGCCAGGACAGCCACAGGCTCCCGTCCGGCGCGAACGCCAGCGTGGGGTGCCAGGCGTTGCGGCGGTCCCCCGGCGCGACGTCGTCGATGGTCACGGGCGCGGACCACGCGGCGGCGCCATCCGGCATCGCGCGGTCCAGCATCGCGTACCGGATGCGGAGGTGCCCCTCGATGCGGCGGTTCCAGACCGCGTGGGAGCGGCCTGCGGCGTCCACCGCCAGCGCGACGCCCTGGTCCCCCTGGCCGAAGTCGGTCCAGTCGGTAGGCTCCAGATCCGTCACGTCCGACCAGCGGTCGGTGGCCGTGTCGATGGTCGCCGTGCGGGCGCGTCCGTCCCGCGTGTTCCACAGCACGCGGATCCGTCCGTCGGCGTCCTGAGCGATGGCGGTCGAGCCGGCGCCGTCGCCGGGCGCATGCTGCGGGTCCAGCAGCAGGTAGCCCTTCGCGCCCGGCGCCTCCGTGCCCCGGTAGGCCCGCAGGCGGGCCCCGGGACAGTCGGGAAACCGGTCGCAGGTGGGGATGACGATATACAGGGTGCCGGCCAGCGATCGCGCCAACTGCCGGGGGGACACGTCGGTGAACCCGGGCCCGACCGCGATCGCGTCCTGGCAGGGACCGCAGGCCGTCATCAGCAGCATGACGACCCAGGACTGTTTCACGCTCACGAAGCCCGCTCGAGTGGGTCGCGGATATCGTTCAGCGAATCGACGACAAATGCAATCCGTCGCGCGCCCTCGTCGCGCGTCAGGCGGGCGTGATCCGGACGTTCTTCCACCCGATCGGCAGCGTCCACGGGCCTGCGCCCGGGAGGTCGATGCCGTCTACGGTCGCGCCCGCCGCCGCCGCGCCCCGCAGGCGCAGCACCAGGCCGCCGGCGGGCTCGGAGTAGTCGCCATCCACCGTGCGGGCCAACTGGATCGCCCCGTCGGCCAGCGTCACCGCGTACCGCTCGTGCCGCCACGGGCCGTGGCCGTCGCCCTCGTCGGAATACAGCGCCCCGCCCGGGGCCGCGCCGTCCGCCGCGGGCGCCCACAGGTGCAGCGTCGTGCGCCCGGCCTCGTCCATCGGCACCACAGCGCCGGCCCGCGCGAACACCGGGATGCGGGTCAACGGGGCGCTGGCGATCACCTCGCGGCCGCCGGTGAAGGCCTCCTCGTCGTCCATCGCGAACCACCGGCCCGCGGGCAGCCGGACCCGGCGCGCCGTCACGCCTTCCTCGATCGCGGGCGCCACCAGCAGCGCGTCGCCCAGCAGGAACGCGTCGTCCACGGTCTGCAGGCTGGTGTCGGCCGGGTCCATCCAGAACAGCGGACGCACCAGCGGCGTGCCCGTCGTGTGGGCCTGCCACGCCAGCGTGTACCAGTACGGCAGCATCGCGTACCGCAGCTTCAGCGCCTCGCGCAGGATCCCCAGGGCTTCGTCGCCGAAGCACCAGGGTTCGCGCCGCTTGGTGAAGAACGCCGAGTGGATCCGGAAGAACGGCAGGAACGCCTGCGCCTGGAACCAGCGGACCATCAATTCGGTCTGCGGCATGATCCCGCCGAACCCGCCGATGTCCGACCCGGTGTACGGCAGCCCCGACAGGCCCAGCGACATCGCGATCCGCAGAGTCTGCCGCAACGTCCACCAGTTGCTTTCCGAATCGCCGGTCCAGTGCCACGCGTACCGCGGCAGGCCGACCCAGCCCGACCGCGACAGCAGCCACGGCCGCTGGTCGGGGCGGTGCTTCGCCACCGCCTCGAACCCGGCGCGGTCCTCCAGCATCCCGTACAGGTTGTGGCCTTCCAGGTGGTCGCCGCCGCGCCCGTCCATCGAATGCCGGGTCGCCAGCGGCAGCGTGCAGGTGCCCCACGCGGAAAACGCCGCGGGCTCGTTCATGTCGTGCCAGAAGCCGGTCACGCCCTGGTCCAGCAGGCGCGGGTACAGGTCGGCCCACCACTCGCGGCACTTCGGGTCGGTGAAGTCGGGGAAGCCGCAGGTGCCGGGCCATACGTCGGCGTGCGACAGTCGGCCGTCGGGCAGCGTGCAGAACACGCCCGCCTCCTTGCCGGCCTTGTACACGTCGAAGCCCTCGTCCTTCTTCACGCCCGGGTCCAGGATCGTCACGATGCGGATGCCCCGCTTCAGCAGGTCGTCGCACAGTCCCTTCAGGTCCGGGAACCGCGCCTTGTCCACCGTGAACACCCGGTGGCCGTCCATGTAGTGGATGTCCAGGTGGATCGACGACAGCGGCAGGTCGTTGGCCTTGAACCCGTCCGCCACCTCGCGGACCTCGGCCTCGTCCAGGTACGACCAGCGGCACTGGTGGAAGCCCAGCGCCCACAGCGGCGGCAGGTTCGGGCGGCCGGTCAACTCGCTGAAGCGGTCGTACATGCCGGCCAATTGCCCGGGGATCACGTAGTACCTTAGCGCGCCGCCCTCGAAATGGATCTCCTGCGCGTCCTTGAACGCGGCCCGACCCCGGAAGCTGTTCTCGAAGAACACCAGCACGTTGCCGTGGTCCCTCAGGCTCAGCCACACCGGCAGGTTCACGTACAGCGGGTCGCTGTCCGGGCCGTAGGCGCCCATAGGTTCCGTGTTCCAGAAGCCGTACTCGCCGCCCCGCAGGTCGAACGCGTGCGTGCGAAAGCCCAGCCCGTGGATGCGCTCGGTCGGATCCAGCGTGGCCACCGACGCCCAGCCATCGCCGACGCGCTCCGGAGGCGCGTCCCGGCGCAGCGGCGGCTGACCGGGCTCGGCGAACGACAGCGACCCGTCGGCGCCGATCGTCACGTCGAGTGCCGACGTCGACAGGCGGCCCCCGCCGTCCGCGGCCGGGACCCAGTCCACCTGCACGGCCGGCCACTCCGTACGCGCGATGGCGTACGGCACGGGCAGCACGCCGGGTTGCCAGGTCACCCTCGCCAGGTCGGGCGCCAGGAAGCGGATCTCCAGCGTGGCGTCCTGGAACTTCGCGTCCAGGCCGCCGGCCGTCGGCACGGTCTCCAGCAGGCGCCCCACCTTCGCCCGCGCGTGCGACCGCTTCGCCTCGTATTTCCGGTCCAGGCGGTCGCGGTACAGGGCGTACTTCACGGTCCGCAGGATCGTGCGCATGCCCAGGTACGACAGCCCCTTCAGTTTCGTGATCGTGTCCACGGCGTCCCTCCTTGCGGCAAGAATCCGGCCGGGATTCTACACCGGGCTTCCAGGATCGGAAGGTGCGATGCATGGGGGGAGGGGTGTTCGATCGGCCGCCGGGGCTTCCCATCGGCCGCCGCCCGCTGAAGGAACCCGTCGCCCGCGCCTTCGCGCCCGGACGGCCGGCGGTTGACACCCGCCGCCTTCCGGCCGACAGTAGGCGCCATCGCGGCTGCCCGCAGTCGAGGCGGCCCGGCACCCGGAGGCATCCGATGCATCGTTCGTCCGCGTGGCCCTGCTTCCTGCCCCTGCTGGCCCTGGCGTGCAGCAGCAGCCTCGGCAGCCTGGGCCAGGACCTCCCGAACGAAGGCGTGACCGCGCCGATCCCCTGCGCTGCTGTCGCGGACCCCCGCCCGACGGACGCCTGTCCGGAAGTCTCGACCCTGCCGTCCGGCACGGCGAAGGCGGCGGTGGACGCGCTGCTCCGGGTGGCCCTGGCGGCCTATGGCACCGGCGCGCGCTGGGCGGGCGTCGTTGCCGGCACCGGCATCGGCCGCGACGGCAAGCCCCTAGCGACCGCCTCGTCGGGCTGGGCGCTGGCGTACTGCGATGCCGCCAACGTGCTGCAGTTCGACGTGACCGCCGGGATCTGTGCGGCCCGGAACCTGTGCGACTGCGTCGTGGCGGGGACCTGCGGCGGCATGGCCTGCGACGCCACCAACGACAAGGCGTTCCCCGATGTGGATTCGGATGGGGCGATCAAGGACGCCTTCCCCGAGGACCCGGTGGAGGCCTCCTACAACCTGTCGCTGGACGTGCGGACCGGCCAGTGGGCCGTCACGCGCGTTTCCGACGGCGCCGTCAAGGTCGTCGATGCCACCACCGGGACCATCGTCCCCTGACCGTCGCCTTCGTCTTCCGTCGATGTCGATGTCGATCGCTTCCCGGGAATCGGGCGCTACGGCCGCTCTTCGATCGGCACGACGGTGCGCAGCCCCGGGCCCGTGTAGATCTGCCGCGGACGGGCGATCTTCGGCTCGCCTTCGGACCGCAGCTCCAGCCACTGCGCGATCCACCCGGGCAGGCGCCCGATGGCGAACATCACGGTCAGCATGTCGGTCGGGATGCCCATCTGCCGGTACGTGAGGCCCGTGTAGAAGTCTACGTTCGGGTACAGGTTCCGTTCCTGGAAGTATGGGTCCGCCAGGGCCTTCGCCTCCAGTTCCTGGGCGATGTCCAGCAGCGGGTCCTGCCGGTTCAGCGCGGCCATCACGCTCTTGCAGATCTTCTTGGCCACCCGCGCCCGCGGGTCGTACGACTTGTACACGCGGTGCCCGAAGCCCATCAGCCGGAACGAGTCGTCGCGGTTCTTCGCCCGCTCGATGGCCCGGTCCACCTTCCCGCCGTTGGCCCGGATGTCCTGCAGCATCTCGATCACGTGCTGGTTCGCGCCGCCGTGCAGCGGCCCCCACAGCGCGCAGATGCCCGCTGAAATGGACGCGTACAGGTTCGCGTCCGCGCTGCCCACCGCCCGCACCACCGACGACGAACAGTTCTGCTCGTGGTCCGCGTGCAGGATCAGCAACTGGTTCAGGGCGTCGGCCAGCACCGGGTTCACCGGGTCCTTCACCACGGGGCTGTTGAACATCATGTTCAGGAAGTTTTCGCAGTACTTCATGTCGTGGCGCGGGTACACGATGGGCTCACCCAGCGACTTCTTGTACGAAAAGGCGGCGATGGTGCGCAACTTGGACAGCAGCCGCGTCACCGTCATGTCGATGTCTTCGCGACGGTTTTCGCCCAGCTCCGGGTAGAACGACGACAGCGACACCACCATCGCGGACAGCACCGCCATCGGGTGCGCGCGGTCCGGGTAGTGGGCGAAGAAGTGCACCATGTCCTCGTGGATCAGCGAGTGCAGGTTCAGCAGCCGCGAGTACTCGGCCTTCTGCTGCGCATTCGGCAGCGAGCCGTGCACCAGCAGGTACGCGACCTCGACGAACTCGCAGTGGTCGGCCAGGTCCTCGACGTCATAGCCCCGGTACCGCAGCACGCCGTGCTCGCCGTCGATGTACGTGATGTCGCTGGTGCAATCGCCCGTGTTGGCGAAGCCCGGGTCGTACGTGATGACGCCCGTCTCGCGCCGCAGGTGTCGGATGTCCACAGCGCGCTCGCCTTCGCTGCCCGTCATCATGGGCAGGGAAACCGTGTGGCCATCGACCGTAAGCGTCGCCGAGTCGCAGGTCTTGTCGCCCATTACTGCCCGCACCCCGAGAGGATCTGCTTCTTCAAATCCTTGCAGCAGGTGTTGCCGCCGAAGTAGATGTCCCACAGGACGCGCATGAAATCCGCGCCCGGGATCGGCGCGCCCAGGGCCTTGCCGTTCTGCTTCAGCAGCGTGCCGGTGCCGGGGACATAGGTGAACTCCAGGGTCGAGCCCTTCGAGCACTCGTCCTTGAAGTACCCCTGGAACGTCTCGCTCTGCTGCTTCAGCGCGTCCGACGCGCCCGCGGGCATGTGGTCGCGGAACGACCCGCCGATCGTGCTGCCCATCTTTTCGCCCGACACGTTGCGCAGCATGTCCAGGCGCAGGTACTTGACCTCGTCCTTCCCGATGATGGCCGACGTGTCGCACGACCCGCTTTCCGTGTACACGCCCATCGCGTACACGTTGAACATCCACTTTTCGCGCAGGCCGGCGCCGACGCGCTTCAGGGCCTTGCCCTCGACCGTGACCGTGTCCGGGAAGTCCTTGCCTTCGACCGTGATGGTGGCCGCGAACGCCGGGGCGGCCACCAGCAGACACAGCACCGGGACCAGCAGACGGGTGCAACGCATCGGGTACCTCCTGTGGAGTGCCCCACGATTCTAGTCCGGGTTTGCAAATCCGGGGGGGATTGGCGCGATCAACGAAGGATCGTGGAGGCTTGGGCCATCCAGGCCACGGGGGGCTTCACGCGGCGCCAGTCAGGTGTTCGTACAGGATTCTCGCGCCGATCGCGATCAGCACGGCCCCGCCCACCAGCGCCATCCGGTGCCCGAAGCGCTCGCCCAGCAGGCGTCCCAGGCGCAACCCCACCAGCGTGAACGCCGCGGCGACGATGCCGATCACCACCGACGGGACCCAGATGCCCACGCCCAGCACGGCCATCGACAGGCCCACCGCCAGCGCGTCGATGCTGGTCGCCACCGACAGCACGATCAGCGATCGCCCCTTGGTCGGGTCGGCGACCGCGCGTTCCTTCGACGGCGCCTGCAGGCCCTCCAGCACCATGTGCCCGCCGACCAGCGCCAGCAGCCCGAACGCGATCCAGTGGTCGAACGCGCTGATGTACTCGCTGACGGACCGTCCCGCGAACCAGCCGATCACGGGCATCAGGAACTGGAACAGCCCGAAGTGGAACGACAGCCGGAACGCCTGGTGCCCCGACACCTTCCCCAGCGTCATGCCCGTGGCGATGGCCACCGCGAACGCGTCCATGGCCAGCGCCACGGCGATACCGAGGAGGACGAGCAGGTCCATGGCGCTCCGTTGGCATCGACCGGCCCGAGGCGGCTCGGTCCTCGCGCCCGGGCCCGCCGCCGGCTGGGGCCTCACCGGACGATACGGGCAGGTTCGAGGGCCGTCAAGGCGCGCGGGGCGACCTCGCTTCGCCGTTCATCGCCCGGCCTGGCGCGCAGGATCGGGCACCCCCATACCGCACCCCCCGAGTCGTGCCTATAGTGGTTCCGACTTGCTTCGGGGATCCCGCCCATGAACCGACGAATCGTGCTGCCGGGGGTCGCCAGTGCGGCCACGGCGGTTGCGCTGGTGCTGATGTCCGCGCTGCCCGCGCTGGCGGACGAGGCCCTTGCCGCGACACAAGCCGTTCCGCCCGCCGCCGACAACTGGTCCCTGCTGTTCGTGTTCGTACTGGCGACGTTCATCGGGATGGGCGTCATCGGCCGCGTGTCGCGGCTGCTGCACACGCCGTTGATGTCGTTGACCAACGCCATTTCCGCCATCGCCGTGGTCGGGTCGATCCTGGTGACCGGCTCCGACTACCCGGTGGAAATCCGCATCCTGGGCGCCATCGCGCTGTTCGCGTCGATGACCAACATCGTCAGCGGGTTCCTGATCACCGACCGCATGCTGAAGATGTTCAAGACGCCGACGAAGACCCCCGGCAAGCCCGCTGTCCAGGCGCCTCCGGCAGGAGGCGACCGATGATGCACGCCATCGTCCAGCTGGCCTACCTGGTCGCGACCGCGCTGTTCATCCTGGCGCTGTATTGGATGAACGACCCGAAGACCGCCCGGAAGGGCGTCCTCTCCGGCGCCATCGCGATGGCCATCGCGGTGCTGTCCACCTGGGCGCTGCCGCAGGTCGTCAATCACCTCTGGATCTTCATCGCGGCGGCGGCTGGCGTCGCCGTCGGCATCCCGCTGTCGCGCGTGTCGCTGACCGCGGTGCCCCAGCGGACCGCGCTGTCGCACGCGTTCGGCGGCCTGGCCGCGGGCCTCGTCGGAACCGCCAAGTACTACCTCTGGGTCGGCGAGGGCCCGGAACAGTTGACCACGCTGCGCATGATCGCGATCGTGGCCGAAGTCATCCTGGGCTTCCTGACGTTCACGGGCAGCCTGCTGGCGGCCGGCAAGCTGCAGGGCATCTCGTGGATCCCGCAGCGGCCCGTGACGTTCCGCGGGCAGAACGTGATGAACCTGGGCCTGCTGGGGGCCGCCATCGCGCTGGGCGTGCTGCTGGTGATCCAGCCGACGGGCGCCTGGTCGTACCTCGCGTTCCCGGCCATCATCGTGTTCGCGCTGCTGTTCGGCGTGCTGCTGATCATCCCGATCGGCGGCGCGGACATGCCCACCGTCATCAGCATCCTGAACGCCTACGCGGGCCTGTCGGCGGTGGCGATGGGCTTCGTGCTGGACAACAAGCTGTTGATCACCGCCGGCGCGCTGGACGGCTCGTCGGGCTTCATCCTGTCCGTGATCATGTGCCGGGCGATGAACCGCAGTTTCACCAACGTGCTGTTCGGCGGCTTCGGGCAGGTGCAGGCGGCGGTCGCGGGCGCCGAAACGCGCCGGTACAAGACCGAAACGGTCGAAGGCGCCGCGCAGGTGCTGGAGCAGGCCTCGCTGGTCGTCATCATCCCGGGCTACGGCATGGCCGTCGCGCAGGCCCAGCACCGCGTGCGCGACCTGTACGACCAGCTGGTCCGGCGCGGCATCACGGTGAAGTTCGCCATCCACCCGGTGGCGGGCCGCATGCCCGGCCATATGAACGTGCTGCTGGCGGAAGCCAACATCCCCTACACCGATCTGGTCGAGATGGACGACATCAACCGCGACATGCCCCAGTGCGACGTGGCGCTGGTGATCGGCGCCAACGACGTGGTGAACCCCGCCGCGCACAACCAGAAGGACAGTCCCATCTACGGCATGCCGATCATCGAGGCCGGCAAGGCGAAGACCGTGTATGCGATCAAGCGCAGCAAGAACCCCGGGTTCGCGGGCATCGAAAACGACCTGTACTTCCAGGATCACACCTACATGCTGTTCGGCGACGCCAAGGCCGTCGTGGGCGACCTGGTCAAGGCGCTGGCCGGCGACGACGGCGGCCACTGAAAAAAGTGGGGACATCGCCCCGGATTTTCGATAAAAGATCCCGTGACCGATCCCTCCCTCGTCGATGCGCGTGCGGGTCGGGTCAATGTGTTCGTCCGGGAGGTGCGCGATGGATCGCAGGGCGTTCCTGAAGGGGGCGATCGTTGCCGGTGCGGCGGTGGCGCTGCCGGGCGTGCTGGGCGCGGCGTGCAATCGCGCGGCCCGGCGGGCGGACGGCACCCCGGAGCCGATGCCCGTCGATGCGTTCCTGGCCCAGGGCGCCCGCGTGATGTGGATCGCCGCCCATCCCGACGACGAGTGCTTCGGCGGCTCGCTGCTGGCCCGCGCTTCCATCCATTACCGCAACCCGCTGGCGATGGTGGTGATGACCCGCGGCGACGGCGGCGAATGCTGCCGGCCCGAAGGCTGCCTGCCCGACCTGGCGACCGTGCGCGCGGGGGAAATGGCGCAGGTGGCCCGGCGGTACCGCTCCCAGTTGACGCACCTGCACTACTGGAACGCGCCGCTGCCGGTCGAGTCGTTCCCGATGCGCCACGAAATCTACGCGAAGTGGCAATCGCAGGGCGACCCGCTGGGCGACGTGGTCGCGGCGGTGCGGCGCTTCAAGCCCGACCTGGTGTTGACGTTCGACCCGAACCGCGGCGCCACCGGCCACCCGGAGCACCAGATCTCGTCCCGGCTCGCCACCACGGCCATCCGGATCGCGGCCGACCCGGCGTCCACGGGCGGCGGCCTGCCCGCGCACCGGGTCGAACGGACCTACCACCTGCTGAACCGGTTCTGGATCTACAAGCTGATGGGCGCGGCCGACCCGCTCCCGTTCACCGAGGTGTTCGACGCGGCGCTCCCCGCGCTGCCCGGCGTGTCGTGCATGTCCTTCATGGCGGAGGCCACGCGGTTCCACCGGACGCAGGACAACGACATGGGCGCGGTCCGCAAGATCCAGTCCGCCGCGTTTTCCGAACTGCTGATGCGTCGCGTGGACCCGTACACCCAGGCCTGGGACCCCGCGGAACCGAAGATGCTGAAGGGGATGGGGTAGGGCCTCGGACGTGGGTCCCGGCCGCTACGCCGTTTCCAGGAACGCCCTCACCAGCGCCGGCGTCAGCAACGAATCGCGAACCTCCGGGAAGAACGCAGACCGCATCAGCGCCCGCCGCCCATCGTCCACCCGCGCCAGGAACCCGTCGTACAGCGCCTGGCCTTCGAGCGGCTCGATTTCGGGATGGTGCTGGAAGCCCCACACCGGCCCCCGGGCCCACTTGATCGCCGCGTGCGCGCACCGGGGCGTGGTGGCCAGCGTGATCCATTCGGCCGGCAGGTCGCACACCTCGTCGAAGTGCGATGCGTACACGAAGGCCGGGGAGGGCAGGGCTGCGGCGATCGGATCCTTCGCCCTCTCGGCAGCGTCCCACGCCAGTTCGACCCACCCGAACTCGGGCGTCGCGGTGGCGCGGACGTGTCCCTTCCCGGACAGCGCCCGCACGACCATCTGGTGCCCGAAGCAGGACGCCAGCATCGGCACGCCCGCGTCCGCCAGCGTCCGGACGCACTCGCAGGCGTCCACGATCCAGCGGTCGTCGCCGTTGATGCTGGCCTCGCTGCCCGTGATGATGGCGTGGGTGTATCCGCGCACGTCCAGCGGCAGTTCGCCGTCCACCGTGCGGAACGCATCGACGTCGGTCCCGGCCGGCACGTGCCGCGCCCAGTGGTGCACCGGGCCGTACAGCTCCGGTTCCAGGCTGTGGTCCAGGATCAGCAGGCGCGGCCGAAAGGGCTTCGTCATCGGGAGGTCCTTCACGAGGCCCGAGGCGACTCCGCCTTCGTCGAGAGTTTGCTGCGCAAACCCATCGACTACGGCTCCGTGCTCGGGCGGCTACCAACCGCACTGCCGGCCGGCGTTCTGCTTCTTCAGCCACTGGTGCAGCGGCGCGAAGTACTCGAGGATCGCCCCGGCGTCCATCTCCGTTTCGCCCGTCAGCGCCTTCAGCGCCTCCGGCCACGGCTTGCTCAACCCCATTTCCATCATCTGTTCGATCCGCGCCCCGGCCTTCTTGTTCCCGTAGATGCTGCACGTGCTCAGCGGCCCCTTGTGCCCGATCTGCCTGCACAGCGCCCGCTGGAACTGGAACTGCAGGATGTCCGCCAGGAAGTACCGCGTGTACGGAACGTTGGCCGGGATGTGGTACTTGGCGCCCGGGTCGAAGTCCGCCTCGCTGCGCGCGACCGCCGAGTCCACGCCCTGGTACTTGCGCCGCAGGTCCCACCACGCCTGGTTGTACTTCGCGGGCGGGATGCTGCCGTCGAACACGCCCCAGCGCCACTTGTCGACCATCAGCCCGAACGGCAGGAACGCGATCTTGCCCAGCGCCCGCTTCATCAGCGGGTTCAGGTTGCTGGCGGGCTCCTTGTCGATCAGGCCGATCTTCTTCAGGTACGCCGGCGTCACCGACAGCGCGATCAGGTCGCCCAGCGCCTCGTGGAAGCCGTCGTTGGCGCTGTTCAGGAACAGCGGCGACAGGTGCCGGTACGCCCACTGGTAGTAGTTGTGCCCCAGCTCGTGGTGGATGGTGGTGAAGTCCTCGTCGTTGACCTGGATGCACATCTTGATGCGCAGGTCCTCCTTGTTGTCCACGTCCCACGCCGACGCGTGGCAGACCACCTCGCGGTCCCGCGGCTTGGTGAACATCGACCGCTCCCAGAACGTCTTGGGCAGCGCGGTCAGGCCCAGCGAAACGAAGAACGCCTCGGCGTACTTCACCATCTGCCGCTCGTCGGTGCCGCGCGACTTCAGGATCTTTTCCAGGTCGATGGCCGACGCGCTGCCCGGGTCCGGCGCCAGGATGTCGTACAGGCCGTCCCACTCCTGGGCCCACATGTTGCCCAGCAGGTGCGCCGGGATGGGCTGGCCATCCCGGACCTTGTCACGACCGTATGCCTGCTGCAATTTCGCCCGCGCGTAGCAGTGCAGGTCCTTGTACAGCGGCTCGACCTGCCTCCATAGGCGGTCCGTTTCGGCCTGGAAGTCCTTCGACGGCATGTCGTAGCGCGACGTCCACAGGTCGCCCAGGTTGGCGAACCCGACCTCGCGGGCCCCCTCGTTGCCCAGTTCCACGAACCGCATGAACGGCTGGCGCATCGGCGGCGACACCTTGTGCCAGCCCTGCCACACGTCCAGCAACTCGTCGTAGTTCCGGCTCTTCGCCAGGATTTCCTCCATCTTGACCAGGTCCAGGCACTCGCCGTTCAGCCGCGGGGGGCAGTACTTCCCCTTGCCGTACAGGCTGTCCATGGCGGTCGAGATGCGCGCCAGCTCGGCCCGCTTCGCGGGATCGCGGGGCGCTGGCATGTCCAGGCTGGACTTCAGCAGCGTCAATTTGCGGCGCAGCACCTCGGGCAGGTTGACGCTGTCCCACTTCGTCGCTTCCGCCGCGCGACGGCCGACGTACTCCATCACCGCCTCGTTGGCCCGCGCGCCCAGCAGCTCCGTGTCGTCGGTGATGAACGTGTTGCGGACCCAGTCGGCGTGCTGCTGCCAATCCCACAGGTCCATCAGTTCGGCCTCGACGGTCTGCAGCCACGCCTCGGCCTCGGTGGCCGTGGGCGGGTGCTCGGTGGCCCGGGCGCGGGGCGCCGCGATCAAGGCGAAGGTCGTTGCAAGCACGGCAACCAGTATGACGCGCGTCTTCATGATCCCCTCCAGGTGGACGCCGTTCAATGGCACGGAAGGGGGCGTTTGGCAAGGGGGCAGGGCCCCGCGTCCGCCAGGAACGGCCAGCGCTGCCGGCGCAACTCGACGCGGATGGGAGGGCTCCTGCCCTGAAAGGACGAACTGGCGAAGACCGTGCGCGCGCAAGAGCGGGGCGCGGACGGTCCGCGGCCCACGGGCTTCAGGGGGCGCTCTTCACGAATCGGAACGTGCCGCTTGCGGAGTTGCCGGAGGAACTGCCGCCGCCGGAGGTGCTCCACGTGCCGGTCATCTCGGTGGCCGTGACGGAATCCGCGGCGAGGCTCAACGACGACACCTCGACGCTGGCATCGCCGCCGGTGGACGTCATCGTGACGTGGGCCCGGATCAACGTCTGCGGGGAAGACATCAGGATGCCCGGCCTGGACGGCGTGAAGTCTGCGTCCCAGAACGCCTGGAGCTCCAGCGGGAGGTTCGTGACATTGGTCGTCTGCAGCATGCACACGTCCGGCGCCTGGCTCTGCTGGTACACGCCCTCGCCGCCGCCGTACGTCCCCGTTCCGTACACGAAACCGCCGCCGGGACTGCCGATGAACTTGTCCGCGATGCTCGAGTCGAAGATCAGCGTCACCCGGTAGTCTTCGGAAAACTCGCCGGTACTGCACATCGCGGGCCGGCTGTTGCCCGTCAGGTTCCCCGTCCAGGTTTCCGTCCCGCCGCCGCCGCCGTGGTCGCCGGCGACGTCGAGGCCGATTGCACCGAAGTTCGGGAACCCGCATCCGGGGAGCAGCAGACACAGGAAGCACGACACGGGGAGGGTGCGGCGGTGCAGGCCTCTCATGCTTCTGCCTCCGGTGGGGACGGTTCAATCCCTACCACGATCTCGAGGCTCGGGCCAGCCACTGCCGAACGCACCTGGCCCTAGCCCGACGTCGCGAAGCTCCGCTCCAGCCGGTACCAGTTGGCCCGCGCCCCCAGGCGGGACAGGATCGACATCAGCCCGAAGCGGATGCGGAACAGGAACAGGAATTCGCCCGGGAGCGACAGCTTCATCAGTTCCAGTTTGCCGCGGGCGATGTCGCGGACGGACATCACCTCGCCCGGCGCGATGGCCTGCACCTCATCGCGGAGCATCGGGCCGTAGAAGGAACGCACCAGCGACCGGGCCGTGTCGAAGTCGTACCGCCGCCCCTCCCGGACCATCCCGAGGTCCAGGAAGGCCCGGTGCAGCGCGTCCCGGGTGTCGGCGTGGACGGCGCGCGTCAGTCCCGTCAGCCGGGCCAGGAACGCCGGGTCGAACTCCCGTGTGCAACCGTAGTCCAGCACCGCCAGGTGCCCGTCCGGCAGGAAAACGTAGTTGCCCGGGTGGGGATCGCAGTTGTACAGCCCGCTCCGGAACAGCGTCCCGACATAGAACTCGAACAGCGACTGGCCCACGCGATCCCGATCCTCCTGTGCGGGGGCGGACTCCAGGAACTGCTCGAACGTCGCGCCGTCCATCCAGGTCGTCGTCAGCACGCGGGTCGAGCAGAAGTCCCGATGTACGTCCGGAACCGTCACGGTCGGATGCGCCCGGTACAGCCCGTGGAAGCGCTCCTGGGCGTCCGCCTCGTGACGATAATCGCACTCCGACAGGAAGCGTTCGCGGGCCTCCGCCACCAGCGCCTCGGTCCGCGCCCCGGGGAAGAGCATCGTGGCCATCCGGGTGCCGAAGGCCGCCCCTCGGAAGTCGCTGGCGATCGCCTTGTCGATGTCCGGGTAGCGGACCTTCACGGCGACCCGGGTGCCGTCCGGCAGCCGGGCCCGGTGGACCTGGCCGATGGAAGCCGCGGCGGCGGGGACCGGCTCCATGCCCTCCAGAAGGGTGTCGGCCCGGTCGGGCAGCTCGGCGCGGACGATGTCCACGATGTCGGCGAAGGGCATCGGCGGCGAGTGCGTCTGCAGGACCGCGAGGGCCGTGCGCAGCTCGGGCGGCAGATCCACGTCGATGTAACTGAGGATCTGCCCGGCCTTCATCGCGATGCCCTTCAACTGGCCCAGCGAGGCGACCATCGCGACCAGCGCCTCGACGTCGGGGAGGTCCGCTCCCTCGCCCGGACTGGGGGAACCCCTCGACAGCATCGCCCGGCCGCCCCGCATCGCCGCCATCGCCGTGCGGCCCAGGCGTCCCAGCGTCGAGGTCGGCAGGCTGCCGGCGGTGTCCAGCAGGCGACGCCGAATCAGGTCCTGCAGGCGCTTGTCCGCATCCAGCATGGTCGCTTTCACCGCTCCGGAGGAATCCTGGGCCTGGGCCCGGGGGGCAAGACCGATTCTTCGTCCGGCGATGCACCCGTGTCAATCGACGCCGCGGATGCCTCGCGGGAACGCCCGCGCGGTCCGAGCCGACTCCTGGTCGACCCGCATCCCGCTTCGTGCTAGGAATCGTTCCCGGCGGTCGCCGCATCGATTCGCGCGTCGCCCCTGGAGGAACGATGACCCCGAAGGTGTCCCTGGCCCCCGTCGCCCCCGTCGTGCTGGCCGTCCTCGCCCTGGTCGCGCTGGCCAACCCGGCTTGCGACGCCGCCGGCGCCTCCGCAACCGCAGGCTGCGGCAGCGAATGCGACCGGATGCTGCTTGTCCCGGCCGGCACGCTGATGATGGGATGCGACAATGCCGCGGGCGCAGCCTGCCCTCAGGACGAACTGCCGCTGCACGCGGTGGACGTCCCGGCGTTCGACATCGACCAGTACGAGGCGACCGTCGCCCGCTACCGGGCCTGCGTGGAAGCGGGGCCGTGCTCGGTGCCGGGGATCGGAAGCGTCGGGCCTGCCGGGTCGCCTTCCTGTAATTGGGACGTACCCGGTCGTGACCAGCATCCGCAGAACTGCATTACGTGGGACCAGGCCAAGGCCTTTTGCGAGTGGGCCGGAAGGCGCCTGTGCAGCGAGGCGGAATGGGAGCGTGCGGCCCGCGGCGACGACGGTCGCCTGTTCCCGTGGGGCGACCAGCCTCCGACGTGCGAGGTGGCCGTGATCGACGACGGCGGGATGGGATGCGGGACGAACTCCACGATGCCGGTCGGATCGAAGCCCGAGGGCGCCGGCCCGTTCGGCGCGCTGGACCTCGCAGGGAACGTCGGCGAATGGGTGCAGGACGGCTGGCACCCGGACTACACGGGGGCGCCCGCGGACGGAAGAGCGTGGTGGGATCCCACCTTTCCGGGACGCGTGGTTCGAGGCGGCGGCTTTGGCGATTCCGGGGCGCCGGATCTGGGTGCGTCGAAACGCGCGCAATACACGCCTTCGTCCGACCTCGTGATGGTGGGCGTGCGCTGCTGCACCGGGCTGCTCTGATCGCCCTGCGCCGCCTCCTACACGGGATCCACGTCGAACAGGGCCTCTTCGTGATCGGGCCCCTGGCGGCGGATCACCTTGAACTGCAGCCGGCCGACCTTCACCGCCACCAGGAACTCCTCGCCCGGCTCGGCCCGTTCCATCGCCCGGTTCAGCGCCGCGTGCTCGGCATCGTCGTTCCCGTGCAGGTCGTCCAGGATCCGGACCTCGTGACGGGCCGGGAAGAACACCGTCGGGCTGAAGCGCTCGAAGCCGTCCGTGCGGATCACGTGCCGGACGATTTCCGAAAACAGCGCCAGTTCGTCCTGCGGATGCCCGACGGAAGGTTCCACGTCATGCTCCGTCACTCGCCCGGGACCGACCCGCGCCCTTCCGGCATCAACCGCTCCACCGCATCCCGCAACTGCTCGATGGTATATGGCTTCGCCACCACCCCCGAAAAGCCGTGCTCGCGGTACCTCGCCAGCACTGCGCTGGCCGAGTACCCGCTGGACACGATCGCCTGCACATTCGGGTCGAACTGGCGCATCCGCTCGATGGCTTCCGCCCCCCCCGGCGCGCCCGGCACCGTCAGGTCCAGGATCACCACGTCGTAGGGCCGCCCGCTGTCACGCGCCCGCCGCCAGGCCTCGACGGCCTTGTCGCCGTCCTCGACCGGAT